>JAKLFY010000058.1 GCA_022710935.1 Verrucomicrobiota bacterium | reverse complement strand
CTTGCGCCTGCACCGCTTGGCCGCCCCCGCCGCCAAGCCCAAGCCTAGAAAACCGTGAGGAGCTTTTTCAGCGGAATCAACTATTTAGATGCGACCCCATTGTCGTTAGGCCATGCGCCAGAGGGTGGCGACGAGGAATGTGACGGCGAATCCGAGCGCGAGCGGCAAGGCGGCGGCCACGAGCGTCCATTTGCCGCTGCCGGTTTCCTTGTAGATCGTGTAGAGCGTCGTGCTGCACGGGTTGTGGAGCAGGCTGAAGAGCATCAGGTTCACGCCGGTGAGGGCCGTCCAGCCGCCGGCGGTCAGCAACTGGCGTATGGCCTGGCTGGAATCGAGTTCGAACAGGACGCCGGCGCCTTCGCCGATCCCCTGGCTGCCGGTCGACATGACGGTCAGCATCAGGATGGTCGGGATGACGATTTCATTGGCGGGGATGGCGATGATATAGGCGAAGAGGATCACACCATTGAGCCCGATCAGGAGCCCGATCGGATCGAAGAAGCGGACACAGTGAACGGCGAGGCTTTCGCCGCCCACGTGGATATTGGCGCTGAGCCAAATGACTGCGCCGGCCGGCAACGCGAAGACCACCGCGCGCCACAAGACGAACAGCGTCCGGTCGATCAGCGAGGTGTAGAGCGCCTGCCAGACGCGGGGCGGGCGGTACGGAGGCAGTTCGAGGCTGAACGTGCTGACCTCTCCGCGCAAGACCGTCCGCGAAAGCGCCCAGCCGACCGCGAGGGTCATGAACACGCCGAGGAGGGCCACGCTGGTGACGGCGGCTGAGGAGACGAGGCTGGCCAGCGGGGCGGGCGCCAGCGTGCCGACGAAGACGGTGGCGATCAGGAACTGGGTGGGCCAGCGTCCGTTGCAGAGCGCGAAGTTGTTGGTGAGGATGGCCAGCAGGCGTTCGCGCGGGCTGTCGATGATGCGTGCGGCCACGACGCCGGCGGCGTTGCAGCCAAATCCCATCATGGTGGTCATGGCCTGCTTGCCGTGGGCGCCGGCCTGCTTGAACAGGCGGTCGAGATTGAACGCGATCCGAGGCAGGTAGCCGAAGTCCTCGAGCAATGTCAGGAGCGGGAAGAAGATCGCCATGGGCGGGAGCATGACGCTCACCACCCAGGCAGTTGCCAGGTACATCCCGTCCACCACCAGGCCGGTGAGCCACCCGGGCGCGCCCAGGTTGTTGAACAGGCCCTTGAGAGCGGGGTGCCCGGTGTCGACCAACAGGGAAGCCAGCAGGGTGGACGGGACGTTCGCGCCGGAAATCGTGAGCCAGAACATGGCGCCGAACAGGAGAAGCATGATGGGGAACCCCCAGACCCGACTCGTCACCAGGCGGTCGATGGTGCGGTCGATGGTCGGCCTGGCGGCCCGGCCCGGACGAGACACCGCGCGGTCCGCGACGCGGGCGGCCTGGCGGTAGAGGCCCTCGACGACCTGTTCGTGGACGTCGCCGGCAAGGTGTTGCCGCCATCGCTCGGCCGTGGCCAGGATCGCCTCGGCTGTCGGGCGTTGCGCGGATGCGGATGATGGATTCGCGTCCATGCCGTCGGTTTCAGGACGTCGCCGAGGCGCGCCCAGGCAGGCCGAGGTCGGCCAGGCGCCCGCTCTTGAGGGCCGCGACGATCGAGTCGTCACCGCCCAGGAGCCGCACGGCGACCCAGCGCGGATTGGGCAGATCGGGGTAGGCCGCCGCGAGTTGAGCCATCAACTCGGCCAGCGCGGGCTTGAGCGCGTCCGGTTCGGTCTCGAGTCGTTTGGGGCGGCACCGGACTTCGCCGGAAGCCACGCTGCGGATGGCCTCGATCAACTCGGGGAGACCTCTGCCGTACCGGGCGGAGGCAGCGACGACCGGCACCCCCAGATCGCGCGCCAGTTGCCGGTCGTCCACGCTGAAACCGTGGCGCTTCGCCTCGTCGATGAGATTCAGGCAAACGACCGCCCGGTCCGTGATCTCGAGGACTTGCAGCGCGAGATTGAGATTGCGTTCGAGCCGGGTCGCGTCGGCCACGATGACAGTGACGTCGGGTTGGCCGAACAGGATGAAATCGCGGGCGATCTGTTCATCCAGACTGGTCGAGAGAAGCGAGTACGTGCCGGGCAGGTCCACCAGCTTGAAGCGCTTCGCGCCGTATTCGTAACCGCCCTCGGCACGGGCCACTGTCTTGCCAGGCCAGTTGCCGGTGTGCTGGCGCAGGCCGGTCAGGGCGTTGAAGACCGTGCTCTTGCCGGTGTTGGGATTGCCCGCCAGCGCCACGACGTAATCCCAGCGATCCGGGGCGATGCCGAGTTTCCTGAGCTGCGCGGCCCGCCGCGCAGGGCACGCGGCGCAACCCTCGCCCGAAGGGGCCAGCGGGCGGGGTGTCGAATGCGGAACGGAGTCGCTCATCGGTCCGGAACGTCGCGCGAACTCACGCGGATGAGGTTGGCCTGCTCGCGCCGCAGGGCCACGACCGTCCCGCGCACGCGATAGGCGGTCGGATCGCCGCCGGGGCTGACCATCTCGACCTCGACGCGGGTCCCTGGAACGAAGCCGAGGTCGAGGAGGCGCCGCCGCTCGGGGCCGCGGCAGGCGGGCGAGAGTCCGATGACCCGGGCCGGCACGCCCGGTTGGAGGCCCGAGAGGAACTCCTCCTCGATCAACTCTTCCGTCCGGAAGTCGGGCAACAGATCGATCGAGACATTCTCGGCCAGCACGGGGGCCAGGACATGCTCGTTGCCATCGGCCCAGAACCGGATGCGCGTGGGCGATTTGTCGATGACAAAGGCCCGCATGCCGGGGCGCAGGCCTGTCGCCATCAACTGGCGATAGACTGTGTCCGGCTCGTCCTCGATGTGCGTGATCACGGCCGGGGTGTCGGGATCGACGCTGTTGAGCGTGCGCCCCTGCTCGCCTTCCAACGACCCGTTCGCTTTCGGGATGGCATCGCCGTGCGGGTCGCGCGTCGGATGGCCCAGGCGCGCCGCGAGCGCGTCCGCCTCCTGAGGGGTCAGAAGGTGCTCCTGCCGTTCCGCCCGATGATGCCATTCGCCTTCCGCCACGCCGGTCTGTTCCGCCAGGTAGCTTTCCCAGAGACGATGCGCCCGCACGATGTGCAGTCCGAGCTCGCGTCCGGCCGACCGCAGACGGAGGCGCCCGCCTTCGAAAGTCAGGAGCGCGCCCGCCTCCAACTCCTCGAGGAGACGCGCGGCGGCGCTGGTTGTGATCTGGAGGACCCCGGCGATGCTGTCGAGCGTTGCGACGCGTCCATTGGCTTCGCACTTGAGAATGTGCTTGAGAGCGTCCTCGCGACGCGTGCGCCGGGCCAGTTCCTGCGCCTGGCGCCACCGGGCCGCCAGGCCGTGCCTTGGCCAGACCAGGGTGGCCATGAACAGGAGTCCGAGCCCGATGGCGAATTCGCTAGGCATCACTCAAGGCAGCATGATGAGGTCGAGTCCGGATGTGTGCGCGTTGGGGAGTTCTCCGCTTCGCGGTGTTCAACACTCCATGAAAGATGCGGGCGATACCGATTTCTCACCACTTGAAGGAGTCATCTCAAATCCGGGCTGTGGCAAAACCGCGCCGGGACAGGGGGAAATGAGTATCTGGTCGTGGAGGCAAACGCAGTGGCGAGCCAACACTCCGTCGCCTGCGCTCCTCCCTCTATCCCGGCGCGGTTTTGCTCTGCTAGCGCGCATGAGTGAACCTTTCGATGACATCGGCTCCATATTCTTCAGAAGTTGGTGAGAAATGCGCGCTAGCGCTGGATGCGCGCGGACCCCCCGGAAGCGAACGCGCGGACCTGTTCGAGCGTGGCCATCGTGGTATCGCCGGGGAAGGTCGTGAGGAGCGCGCCGTGGGCCCAGCCGAGCTTCACGGCGTTCGCGGGGGATTCCCCCGACAGCAGGCCGTAGATGAACCCGGCGGCGAAGCCGTCGCCGCCGCCGACCCGGTCCAGCACGTCGAGCTGGCATGTGGGCGAGACATGGTGTTGTCCGTTGATCCAGGCCACGGCGCCCCAGATGTGGCGGTTGGTCGAGCAGACCTCGCGCAGCGTGGTGGCGACGACCTTGACCTGCGGCTGCTGCTCGAGCACGCGTCCGATCATGTCGAAGAACGCGCTCGGATCGAGCTTCGACTTGGCGGCCACCTCGGGTCCGGGAATATCCAGGCCCTTCTGGAGATCCTCTTCGTTGCCGATCAGCACGTCCACATTCCTCACAATGCGCCGCAGGACGGCGACCGCGCGCTCCTTGCCGCCCGAGATCTTCCAGAGCTTCTCGCGGAAATTGAGGTCGAATGACACCACGGCGCCCGCCGCCTTCGCCGCCTGCATGCCCTCGATGATCAGCTCGGCCGTCGTTTCGGACAGGGCCGCGAAGATCCCGCCGCTGTGGAACCACCGCGCGCCGCCGGCGAAGATGCTGTTCCAATCGAAGTCGCCGGGTTTGAGGCGCGCCGCGGCCTCGTTGCAGCGGTTGTAGAAAACCACGGGCGCGCGCACCCCCCAGCCGCGGTCGCTGTAGACCGCCGCCATGTTCGGCCCCTGCACGCCGTCATGGGGGAATCCTCTGTAGAACGAACGAACACCCATCGCCTTCACCCGCTCGGCGATCAGATCGCCGATGGGATAATCGACCATCGCCGTCACAATCCCGGTCTTTAGCCGGAAGCAGTCGGCCAGGTTCGCCGCCACGTTGAACTCTCCGCCGCTCACGTGAATCTGGCACTCGGTCGCCTTTCGAAACGGGATGATGCCCGGATCGAGTCGATGCACAAGAGCGCCCAGTGAGACCAGGTCCAGCACGCCTTCCGAACGAATTGTCAGGCCGTATTGCATGGGATGCATTTGAGCAGATCCGCCCCGCGGCGAGAAGCTTTGTTTGCACCCGGCTCCGGGAGGCTCTCACGTCGGCGGCCATCGAGGGGCTTGCAGAGGCCGAGGGCGCGCAGGGGGGCGGGCAGTCCAGGGCGCAGCCTGCGTCAAAAGCGCCGTTGACACGCCCCTTTCCTTTGTTAGCGTCACGGCCACCTTCGCGATCAATAAACCAGCGAAACTGAGTAAACGACAAAGAACAACTTATGGCAAAAGCACTGAAATCGCAGAAATACGTCTATCTGTTCGGCAACAAAAAGGCCGACGGCGACGGGTCCATGAAACCGCTCTTGGGCGGCAAGGGCGCCAATCTCGCAGAGATGTCCCGCATCGGCTTGCCGGTGCCTCCCGGATTCACCATCACGACCGAAGTTTGCACGTACTACTACGCGAACAAGCGGACGTACCCCAAGGAACTCCAGGCCCAGGTCAAGAACGGCATTGGGTTCATCGAGAAGATCATGGGGACCAAGTTCAACGATCAGACAGCCATGCCGCTCCTGGTTTCCGTCCGCTCCGGCGCGCGGGATTCGATGCCGGGCATGATGGATACGATTCTCAATCTGGGTTTGAATGACCGGACGGTGGTCGCCCTGGTCAACGCCACAAAGAACGAGCGGTTCGCCTGGGATTGTTACCGCCGCTTTGTGCAGATGTACGGCGACGTCGTGATGGGTGTGCAGAAGCGTCCCAACGAGGACCACGAGCCGTTCGAAGTGGTGATTCACGAGCTCAAGCATGAGCGTTATCAGCAGGACATCGAGGACACCCGGCTGACGGTGGAGGATCTCAAGGAACTGGTGAAGCGTTTCCAGGTCCTGATCAAGGACCGCACCGGCGGCAAGGAGTTCCCCCAAGACCCGTGGAAGCAACTCGAGGGCTCGATCGGGGCCGTGTTCGGATCCTGGATGAACGACCGGGCGATCGTCTACCGCCGCAAGTACAACATCCCCACCGAATGGGGCACCGCCGTCAACGTGCAGGCCATGGTGTACGGCAACACCGGCGACACCTCCGGGTCGGGTGTGGCGTTCACGCGCAACCCGGCCAACGGCGCGAAGGAATTCTACGGCGAGTTCCTGATCAACGCCCAGGGCGAGGACGTCGTGGCCGGCGTGCGGACGCCCGAGCCTGTGGCGCAGTTGGCGAAGGAGATGCCCGCCGCGTACAAGGAACTCGATAACATCCGCACGACGCTCGAGAAGCATTTCAAGGATGTGCAGGACTTCGAGTTCACGATTCAGGACGGCAAGGTCTTCATGCTTCAGACGCGCAACGGCAAGCGCACCGCCATGGCCGCGCTGAAGTTCTCGATGGACATGGTCAAGGAGAAGCTCATCACCTGGGAAACGGCCGTGCTGCGCAACCCGGCCGACCAGCTCGATCAGCTCCTGGCCCCGATCTTCGACGCGAAGGCGGAGAAGGCGGCCAAAGTCATCGCCACCGGCCTGCCCGCCGGCCCCGGCGCCGCGAGCGGCAAGCTCTACCTGAATGCCGACCGCGCCGATGCCGCCGCGGCCAAGGGGGAGAAGGTGCTGCTGGTGCGCAACGAGACCTCGCCCGAAGACCTGCGCGGCATGATTGCGTCCGAGGGCATCCTGACCGCCAAGGGCGGTGTGAGTTCGCACGCGGCCCTGGTGGCCCGCCAGATGGGCAAGGTCTGCGTCTGCGGCGCCGCCGCTCTGCAGATCGACTACAACGCCAAGACCGTCACCGCGGGCGGACAGACCTTCACCGAAGGCGACTACCTCTCGATCAACGGAACGGCCGGGAACGTGTATGGCGGACAAATCCCGACCGCCCCGTCTGAAATCGTCCAGGTGCTCGTCGGCAAGACGCTCGATCCGAAGAAAAGCGAGACCTACGCGATGTTCAAGACGCTGATGGACTGGTGCGCCAAGGCCACCCGCATGCAGGTCCGCACCAACGCCGACACGCCGGAGCAGACCGAGAACGCCATCGCCTTCGGCGCCACGGGCATCGGCCTCACGCGCACCGAGCACATGTTCTTCGAGGGCGACCGCATCAAGGCGATGCGCGAGATGATCCTCGCGGACAATGCGGCGGACCGCAAAGAGGCGCTCGCCAAACTCCTCCCCTACCAGAAGGAGGACTTCGTCGGCATCTTCAAAGCCCTCAAGGGCTTCCCGGCCACAATCCGGTTCCTCGATCCGCCGCTGCACGAGTTCCTGCCCCACGACGACAACCCGAAAGGGCAGCAGGAGGTCGCCGACGAAATGGGCGTGCCGGTCGAGAAGATCAGGCAGCGCGTGCGGGAACTCCATGAGTTCAACCCGATGCTCGGGTTCCGCGGCTGCCGCCTGGGCATCGTCTATCCCGAGATCTCCGAGATGCAGGCCCGCGCCGTCTTCGAGGCGGCCGCCGAGGTCCAGAAATCGGGCGTCAAAGTGAAACCGGAAGTCATGATCCCGCTCGTCGGCTTCAAGCGCGAGCTCGATCTCCAGGCCGAAGTCGTCCACCGCGTCGCCAAGGAAGTCATGGCCGAGCAGAAGGTGCGGCTCAATTACAGCGTCGGCACCATGATCGAAATCCCCCGCGGCGCACTCACCGCCGACGAGATCGCCCAGACCGCCGAATTCTTCAGCTTCGGCACCAACGACCTCACCCAGACCTGCCTGGGCATGAGCCGCGACGACTCGGCGAGCTTCCTCGGGCCCTACACGGAAGCCGAAATCGTGAAGAAGAATCCGTTCGCCTCGATCGACCAGACCGGCGTCGGCCAACTGGTCAAGATCGCAGTCGAAAAGGGCCGCTCGACACGCCCCGAAATCAAGCTCGGAATCTGCGGCGAACACGGCGGCGATCCCGACTCGGTCAAGTTCTGTCACAAGGCCGGCCTGACTTATGTCAGTTGCTCGCCGTTCCGCGTCCCTGTCGCCCGCCTCGCCGCCGCCCAGGCTGCGATCGCCGAGAAACAGGCCGCCGGCGCCAAGACGTCCGCCAAGAAGACGGCCAAGAAGAGCAGGAAGTAGCCTTCCAGGCTCTGCTCAGGAGCCCGACGAGTTCCTGACCGCACGATTCAAAGCCGCTCCGGGTCACCGGAGCGGCTTCCGTTTGCATCCGCAGCTCTGCCCATGAACCGGCCCGTCTCGGGGGCCGATCCCGCGATCGCGCATGCGCGTCCACCTAACCCGGAAATCTCACCCGTGGGGCGGTCGCGGCATTCCTGACGGTCCGTGGGTGAGATTTTCGGCCGGCTGAGATGCGGGGCCTTTGCCGAGGACGTCATCCGCCATCCGTGATCCGCTCCGCCCTGAACACGACCCGATACGCCTTCGCCGGATCACACACGCGCGGGTTCGGCACCAGGATGAAATCGTCCGTGATGACCGGATCGAGGTCTGCGTCCTCGATGACCTGCGCGTTGCGGATGCGGTGCGGCAGGTAGGCCACGAACGGGCGCCCGCCCCGCTGCGAACCGTTTCGGTTGACGGCATCGAAGCTGCCCGAGCCGCGCCGGGGCGTGACTTCGAACACATAGGTGCCGCCCTGCGGGCTGAGACTCTGATCGAAGGCCTTCGGGCGGTCGGCCATGCGCGCCGCCCATCCGGGATCGCCGTAGAACGCAACCAGATCGCGGTCGAACACCAGCCCGCGCGCGTCATTGCGCGTGAGCCCGGCCGCCTTCGCCTTCTCGTTGACTTCGATCGGAACCGACGCGCGTCCGGCTGCGTCCGTATCCGCCCCAGCCAATTCGGGAAAGAACGTGGCGAGGCGGTGGACCAGGGCGTGGTGATTGGCGAAGAACGCCTCGGTGAGCGTGTAGCGGCCCGGTTGCTCGACGAAATAGTCCAGCACCCCCCACCCCATGTAGCCGTACCACGTCGGCTGGATGTAACCCAACATCTGGCAGACGCCGGCGCTGTTCAGCCAGGCCGTCGCCATGCAATCGCGCCGGTCGATGTGCCCCATGAGACAGTTGCCGACCGGCAGGTACACCTTCGGATTCGGCGAGCGGATGGGGAACGTGTTGCCCTGCGTGTCGTGGCCAACGAGCACGCCATCGGCGTGCTTGAAGAAGCCGTTTCGATACCTGAACCCGATCTGCCAGTCGCGTTCCGTGGCGTGGCCCGAGGTCACAAACAGGTCGGCCTGATACTCGCTGAGCGACTTCACCAGCGTCTCGGTGGTGTCGTCCGGACCCTGAAGTTCGACGGCCGCCTTGCCCGGTTCCTTTCGAACCATCTTGTTTTTGTTCAGCTCACAGTACCAGACTCCCTCATCGACCATGTCCATCGGCAGCTCGGTTCCGGACGCGACCCTGCGGATGGTCAAAGGCTCGTGCTGCCGGGCAATGCGCAGGGCATTGGCCGCGTCATAGCCCGTCAGGATGCCCCAGAAGAAGTCGCTGTACGGATCGTCATCAACTCGGCGCGCCAGGCGGTGGACATCGATGACGAGCTGTCGGGTGACGGTCTCGGGAGGGGCGACAAAACAGACGTACCGCGGGAAGTGGGCCCGCAGCGCAGGCAGTGTCTCGAAGACCGAGTTGGTGAACGACAGCACACGTCCGCGATGCTTCGTCGCCAGTGCATCGGCGACGGCTTTCCAGTCCGGATCGTCCAGCGTCTGTTGTGCCGCCACGAGCGTGTGGGCGGTTGGCGTCTGATCGTTCTGGGCGGCCACGACCACGCTCACCGTGGTCCAGGCAAGCACCAGTCCCAGCCGGGTCGGACGAAGCGATTTCATAGGGGGAGTTTGGGCTTCGGTCCTCACACTTCCAACCCAAAACCAAGCGCGTCATTTTTCCAATGGGGGGTGTCAATGGATGTCAGACCCTCCGGGGTAGAATCGAGATCGAGACATTGAGAATGCATATGAACACCGCGACCTCGATCTGCCTGTCGGGCCTCGTCTTGACCGAAGCCCAAATCTACCGCCACTTCGTTGTCTTTCCGCTGCGCGGGCCGGACGCGGGTCCGGCGCCGTTTCTCACCCTTGATGAGGCTCGTCTCGAGCGAAGCCTGATTGTGACGGAGGTTTCGGAGACGGGATCGGTTCCGGATCTTAAAGTCAGCAATCGCAGCCACCGCCCCGTACTTCTGCTCGATGGCGAGGAACTCGTCGGCGCCAGGCAGAACCGTGTTCTCAAGGCGACCATTCTCCTCCGAGAACTCGCCGACACGCGAATCCCTGTCAGTTGCGTCGATCCCCCGACACATGCCCTGCACGACGTGTTCAAGTCGCGCGCATCCGACCTGGCGGCATGCAACCGGGCCTTCGTTCCGGGCGCGCGGCAAACCGGGCTGCTCGTCGTGGTGGGCGACGAGGTTGCGGGACTGGATATCCTGAGCCACGCCGATGCCTACGCGAAGGTCCATCCCAAGCTGGTGAGGAGCTACGTCATCGACGCCCTGGCCCATGCGCCCCGCCGCCCCGTGGACCTCGCGCGGTCTGCTGCCGCCGCCCGCGAATTCCTGGACGATGTGCGGCGCTGCTCGGAGAGGGTGTATCCCTCCGTCGGGTACGGAACCGGTTGCCGGTATTGCGGCCGTGCCGTCGTCGGCGCCGCCCTCGTCCACAACGAGTGCGTCGTTCATGCCGCGTTCCGGCGCCTCAGATCCGATCCTGACGCCTCCGAAGCTCACGTTCGATTCTGAGGTTCCAGGGCGCTCGGGGATTCGAGTCCGAGAGCCTCCGCGGGCGCAGGCGCTCGATGTGTGCCGTCAAGTCAACCTTCCGGACAAGGTCCCCGGACGCTCTTGCCCAACGGCGCCGGACAGACCACACTCGCCTCGACATTCGCCTCCTGGCGCGAGAGGACTCGATTATGAACCTCTGGACTCGTTCGATGCGGAGTATCCGCCCGCCCTCGGTGGGACTGGCGTCTCTCATGATGGGATGCTTCGCCTGGGCTGTCGCGGTGGCGGCGGCGCCTGTTTTTTCCGGGTCGTGGGAGCCCGTGGGATTGTCCGGCGGAGGAGGCATGTTCACACCAGCCATGTCGCCCGCCGACCACGACTTGATGATGCTCAATTGCGACATGAGCGCCGCCTATATTTCGGAGGACGGCGGACGCAACTGGCGGATGATCCATCACGCCCAACTCCGCGGCAACACGCGCTGTCGCCCGGCCTTCCACCCCACACGCGCGGAGACTCTGTTCGCCGCATCAGACGCGCAGCTCCGTGTCAGCCATGATCGGGGACGAACGTTCGAGCCTTTGGGGGACCTGGGCGACTCCCCGGTCGGCGAAATCGCGATCAATCCGAATAACCCGGACATGCTGATGGTTGGGTTGGGGCGCGGCGGCTGTGCGCGGTCGCGGAACGGGGGCGTCGATTGGCAGGTTTGCGCGGGCCCTGCCGGGCGGGTCATAGGCTTCCACTTCGATCGCATACGACAGGGGAACACCGTGTTTGTGGCGACGAACGAAGGCATCTGGCGTTCCGACGACGCAGGTGGGACATGGAAGCAATGCACGCAGGGCCTGCCCTGGAAAGACATCCAGGCCTTTGCCGGCGGTTCCGATCCGGTCGCCGGCGTGTCGATCCTCTATTGCGCGATCCGCAGCAAGGAGGTGGACGGGTCCTTTCAGGGAGGGATCTACCGATCAGCCGATCGTGGAGAAACCTGGACACAGGCAATGGGGCCGGGACTCAACACGGAAACGACCCCGGCCGACCAATGGGCCTATGGCCCGATTGCCCAATACAACAATCTGCTGACGACGGACGCGCGCCCGCGGACTGTCTATGCGCTGAACACCGCCACGGGCTTTCATCCACCCCACCACGACACGGTCTATCGAAGCGACGACGGCGGCGAGACCTGGCGCGCCACCTACTTCCAGGACCCGCGGTTTGCGCAGTTCAATGTCGCCCATGACTACGTCACAGCGTCCACCGGGCAGTGCTACAAGGGCGGGGAAACGCCTTTTGGAGTCGCCATCTGCAATGCCGATCCCGACCGCCTGATTCTCGTCCGCAACGAGCCGCACATCACGCACGACGGCGGCGCGTCCTGGTTTGTGGGCAGCACGCGGCCCGCGGGAGACGAAGGGCCCGGTCCCGAGACCTCATGGGTCTGCAACGGCCTGGTTGTCACCACCACCTGGCATTACTACGTTGATCCCCACGAGCCCGATCGCCACTACATCGCCTACACCGACATCGGGCTCTCCCGGTCGCTGGACGCCGGCAAGACCTGGCTATGGTGGAACCAGAAGACCTGGGCGCCCTGGCGGAACACGTGCTATGAACTGGCGTTCGATCCGGAGACCCCCGGCACCATCTGGGGCGCATTCTCGGACGTGCACGACATCCCCAATGACAACATCATCTCCGGGCGCCACGGCCACCAGCACCCCGGCGGCGTCTGCGTCTCTCACGACTTCGGCCGATCCTGGAAGCCCGAAGCCCGGGGCATCCCGGCCAAGCCGGTGACTTCCCTGGTGCTGGATCCGCGGAGCCCCCGCGGCGCGCGGACGCTCTACGCCGGTGTGTTCGACGCCGGCGTGTTCCAGTCCGCGGATAACGGTCGCTCCTGGACGCCCAAAAGCAGCGGTCTGGGGCATCCCGACAACATGCGTGTGCATCGCCTCATCCTGCATGCCGACGGCACGCTGTTCGCCGGTGTGTGCGCCAAACGGCCCACCCCCGGCGCGCCACTGATGAGCGAGGGGGTGGGCTTGTATCGGTTGCGCGACGGGGCCGACACCTGGGAGAAGATCAACCGTTCGCAACCGCTGCTCTACGTGAAGGACTTCTCGGTGCATCCGGCTGACAGCCGCCGCATCCTCCTCGGCGCGTGCGATGCCGGTCGTGGGGACAGGTCGGGCGGTCTTTACATGACCGGGGATGGAGGCACGACCTGGCGCCGGATCGGGCGGCGGGGTCCGCAGACCTTCGGAGGCTGCTTTCATCCCCAGCACGAAGGCTGGATCTACATGACCCTGACCGAAGGCGCGCCGGGTCCGGGGTTGTGGCTCTCACGGGACCACGGAGCGACGTGGAAGGCCTTCGACGACCTGCCCTTCTCGAATATCCAGCGCGTCGAATTCGATCCGACGGATCCAACGCGGATTCGGCTCGCCACCTTCGGCGGGAGCGTCTGGCGCGGCCCCATGACTCCGAACGATCTTTGAACACGCCCACAGCGCCCGGAAAGGGAACCAGGAGCCTTCAGCCGATCCTCAAGGCGTCCTGCCATCGGAACAGTGTGTCGCACCTCTTTGCACCTCGGACCCGGCGCGGTTTTGCTTTTCTAGCCCGCATCGCGGTCCTCTCGCGAAGTCTGACCGCCCTGTGCACAGGCGGGGTGTGAAACATGCCGCCTAGGGGCTCGAATCCGCCAGCATCCCAGGGCGCAGGCGCTCGATGTGTTTCTTCAGATCAACCTTCTGGACCAGGTCCCAAAGCGACGTCCGCCGATCGCGCAGGGCCAGCGTTGCGGCGATCCAGGGCTGGCCCCACCCGGTCTCCGTGCACCACGGGCCCCATTCCCAGTCGGCATTGCTGGCCCAGTATTCCCATCGCTCGGAATTGAAAGCCCGATACCAGGCCCCATCCAACTCCGGGTGTGCCTCCCGGTCGGAGCGGATCTGGATTCGGCACGCGAACCGCGTCAGTTTGTCCTCCGCGTGTGCGTAGAATGGATCGCCGGTCGCAGCGGCGGCCTCGTGCAACCCGATCAGCGCGAAGTTGCACGAGTAGAGCAGATCGCACACCGGATCGCCGGTGTTCTGGATCAGGCTCGTTTCCCCCGTGCCATACGCGGCGTTTGACGCGACGCCGTGTCCGCCGTCGCTGATCACCTCGCGGATGCCGCCCGAGGCATCCTGCATGGCGACAAGATCCTCGGCGATCTGCCGCAGCCACCGCCGGTGCTCCGGCGTGTCCCGGACGCGGACCAGCCAGGCCAGCGGCAGGAGCAGACGCGACCGTTCGAGCGTGCCGCTCCGCAAACACCAATCCCACTGGGCGGGATAGGCGCTCATGAGCATCTCGATGCCCGTACGGCTGCGCGCCAGCAGCGGCTCGAACTGCGTCTGTTGATAGGCCCACAGATAACACGCCCAGATCCAGGACTGGAAGTGCGGCGAATAGTGCACGTGCCGGTCGTTCCAGTAGGCCCGCCAGCCTTTGGCCCGCAGCCCGCTTTCGTCGACGCACGACGGACGAAATCCGTACGGCCCTGTCGTGCGGAAATTCGCCAGAATGCAGCGCGCCACGGCCTCGTTCCAACCCGACTCCCCCAGCAGGGCGGACGCCGCCCCAATCGCCAACAGCCCCCGCGCATTGTCGTCGCCCCAGTACGATCCGGGATGATCAAGCGCCCACCCGATCAATCCGAAGGACGGGCTCTCGGGATCAGCCCGCGGTCCGCCGGCGAGCCCTGAAGCCGTGAGCACATATTCGAGAAGATTGCGCGCGATCCGCGCCTGAGCCGGCCGTTGGCCGACTGCGGCGTCGCAGGCAAGCAGCATGGCCACCTCGGTCGAGCAGTCATTGCGAACCGCGTAGCGCATCGGTTGGCTCCCATCCGCGCGGATGGTCGAACTGTAACCCTCCAGAACTCCGAATGAACCGTCGCCCGCGGGCCAATCCGCCAGCGGCATGTCCCGGACGGTGTTGTAGGTCAGCGACCGATCGAGCACCTCGCGCGGCCAGTCCCTGTGGCGAAGGGCTCGACTGCGCGCAATCCAATCCGCGGCGCGCCCCAAAGCTTCGCGCTCGGCATTCGGCGGCAGCGCATCCGCCGGCCCGAAGCTGGGCCGAACCGTTGGGATCCAGGCCAGGTCAATCGCCGGCCCGCCAGCCTGAAGCCTGCCGAGGATCGTCTGCCAGATGATGCGCCAGGCCTGCGTCGGCATGTACCGGCCCGAGACGAAATGGCTGAGCTTGGTTGCGGCCACCAGCACGTTGCCGCGATGATGATCGAAAAGCACCGGCACCGACGGCGTCTCATCGAGCCCGAACACCGCCCTGTCCACCCCCGCCACCTTCGCCAGAACGAGATGGGCCGATACTCGTGTCGCATTCCGATCCGCACGCCCCGATCCCCCACCCTCTCCCGAACCGGCCCCAATCGGAATATATCGGCAGCCGCTGATCGTGAGGATGCTAAGCGGCGGCAGGCCTTCGCCGAAGATGGTCGAGGTGACCACCCCCCGCTCCTTCGCAGTGCCCTTCGGCGGCCCGACATCGGTGTCTGGCAGCCAGGCGGGAAATTCGATGTAGAGCCGGAGGCGCTTTCGATCCGCTTCGTCAAACACCGACTGCTCGATCTCCGTCGCCCGCTCCGGATAGCCATCGGCCAGAATCAGCACTCCGGCGCCTTCCGGCGCCGCGCGCACGGCTTCCGTCCCACTGTCGTGTCTTGAACAAGGCGCGCCACAGGCGGACATAACCCTGTACAAATCGTTGTCCGGCGCGCAGCAGAAGACAAAGGGGCGCGGGGCCGCACGGTCCGCAGGCTGCTTGTCCGCCTGGGCAGATGCCTTCTGAGCAACGGCTGCCGCGAGGACCAGCAGACTCAAGAGCGCACTCGATGGTGATTTCATATGTCTGGATCGTGAGCCTGGCTGTTGACAGGTCGAGTTTGCCGCCGGGCCGGAGCACGCGGCAAGTCAAAGAGCACGGGTGTTCTCCATTGGGCAGCTTCGGCTTGTCAGACGGGTTCAGCTCGACTACTCTCCGGTCCGTCAAGCCCTCGCAAGTGGCACCCTCGGTTCCCGGTGCCTGCGCAAGGGCAGGAAACGAGTCCGAAAGGCGCGCCCCGACAGAGAGAGGGGAAACGCCTCAGGCCGTGAACAGTAAACGAGACTGCAACAGACACTATGAAACCACCAAGACACTTCCGAATCCCGCTGGTGGCCGCGGTCGCGCTGACCGCGTGGGCCGCCGCGACACCCGTGAAAGCCGACTTCGCCTCAGAAGTCCTCTCCCATGCCCCAGTCGGCTACTGGCGTTTCAACGAGGCCGACCCGATGCCGCCCGAGATTTACGCGGCCAATGTCGGCTCGTTTGGAGCCGCGGGCAACGGCCGTTACATCAACGTGACCCGGACCCAGCCCGGGGCCATCCCGAGCGATCCCGCCGGCCGATGCGCCGTGATCCCGAACGCGAACGGCGGATGGGGCGGATCGGCGCGGGTGCGCATCCCCTGGCAAGCCGACCTCAACACCGCGGGCGCATTCTCGGTCGAGTTCTGGGCGAAACCGGCGATTACCTCGGCGATCGCCTGCCCGGCGTCATCCGTGGATTTCAACACGACGCCCCGATACGGATGGCTGTTTTACCAGGGCGGACCGGGCCTGGGCGACGGCAACGGCTGGTTCTTCCGGATCTATCACACGGGAACAGGCGGGAACAGCCTCGCGGCGGTCGACATGGCAATCGACGTTGACCATTGGTATCACGTGGTTGGAGTCTACGATGGAGCGGGAGCAATCAAGCTCTACGTCGACGGAGCGCTCGCGGCCACCACGCCCGTGGACGGCACGTTCACACCCAACGCCAACCGCACCGATGTCCCAATGACCTTTGGCGGGCGGGCCGACGGTGTGGCCGGGGACTACGGCTGGGGCGGGCAGATGGACGAAGTCGCCTACTACACGAAAGCCCTGAGCGACGCCGATGTCCTGGCCCATTACCAGGCCGGCAGGGCGGCCACCCCTCCGCAGCCCTACGAAACTGTCGTCAGGAGCTCCGGGCCGGCGGTTTATCTGCGCCTCGACGAGCCTCCGTATGAGCCGCTGATCGCGGTCAATTCCGGCACGCTCGGCGCCGCCGCCAACGGAATCTACCAGATCGGGACCACGCCCGGGCTCCGCGGCCCGAGCATGCCGTCCGTCGCCGGTTTCAGCGAGGACAACAAGTCGACCGGTTTCAATGGCACCAGCGGGTCGGTCACCATCCCCGGTCTGCCGATCAATACGGACACGGTGACGATGCTTTGCTGGCTCAAACGTGACGGGACGCAGCCGACTCGGGCAGGCATCATGCACAACCGCAAGGTGTCCGAGCCGCAGGTCAAGGCGACCGGCTTGGGCTTCATCGATAACGGACTGGGTCTCTGCTACAACTGGGAGGACCATGGTGAGGCCTACAACTTCAGCCCTGCCGCCTTCGTCCCGCCTGATCAAGCCTGGACGTTCTTCGCCGTGACCGTCGAGCCGGAGCAGGCCGTGATGTACATGGGCACGGCGGCCGGTCTCATCGCAGCCACCAACCTGTACGCGCACACGCCGCACGATTTCAGCGGCACCACCCTCGAATTGGGCTGGGACAACTACCAAACAACACGCATCTATCGCGGTGCCCTGGACGAGTTCGCCATGTTCGACAAGGCGTTGTCGTACGATCAGGTCAAGTCGTTATTCGACGCCGCGCTCCCGGGCGTCCTCTCGATCACCCGTGCCCCGGCCGACCCGGTCTATGAAGGCATGAGTGTCACCTTCACGACCAGCGTGGCGGGTTCGGCGCCCATCACCTACCAGTGGCGCAAAGACGGCCAGAACCTGGCCGGTCAGACGGGCGCGACGCTGGTGATCGCCAACGCCCAGCTCGCGGATTCGGGCAATTACGACCTCGTCGCCACGGCCGGGGGACGCGAGTTGATCAGCGAGGCGCTCTCACTCACCGTCCAGACCAGCCCGCCGATCATCACTCAAACGCCTCAATCCGCCGTGCGCTTTGTCAACGGCACCGTCACCTTCCAGGTGGCGGCCACTGGTAGCCACCCGTTCACCTACCAGTGGAAACACAACGATGCGCCAATCCCGGGCGCCACCGGCCCGGTCCTTGTCATGAAAGACCTGACACCAGCCGACGCCGGCACGTACACCGTGGTAATCACCAACCCCTATGGCGCGTTTGACGCCTCGGCGACCCTGGCAATCCTCAGCCCGAGCAAGCTGGCCGCCACAGCGACTGACCTCGGGCCCGTCGGATACTGGCGCCTGGATGAAACCAGCGGAACGGTCGCCTACGATTACTGGGGCGGCCGCGACGGCATGGTCCGCAGCGGTGCCACGATCAATGGAGCCGGCCCGGTCCCGCCCGACTTCCAGGGATTCGACGCCCAGAACAAGGCCTACTCGTTTAACAACTCGGGCATGGTCGAAGTCCTCACCCCGCTCAACCTGAACAAGGCCACCATCACGATCGTGGCCTGGATCAAGCCAAACGGAGCACAGGAAGATTACGACGGGATTGTGTTCTCGCGCGGCGGCAACACGGTCGCCGGACTGGACTACCAAACGGGGGGCCAGCTCGGATACCACTGGAACGACGCCGCGAACACATACAACTTCCAATCAGGCATGTACCCGCTTGACGGTGTATGGAACTTTGTGGCGCTGGTGGTCGAGCCGGCCCAGGCCACGGTCTACCTCGATGACGGCACCGGACTCTACTACAACATCAACACAGTGACCCATGGGGTCGAGGAGTTCAACGGCACGCTGCGATTCGCCACCGACAGCGGCTCCGGACGCTTCTTTAACGGCATGATCGACGATGTGGTCATCTACGACCGCCCACTCACCGAAGCGGAGATCGCCTCGCTCAACACCGCGGGAAGGACTGGCGCGTACGCCGGCCCGGTCCCCGCCACGATCGTCTCGCAGCCCAAATCCGACATCATCCAAGTCGGCGCGCCCTACACCCTGAGCGTGCAGGCGACCGGCAGCGTCCCCCTGACTTTCCAGTGGCAGAAGGACGGAGCCGACATCCCGGGCGCGGTCCGAAGCAGCTACGTGCTGGCCGCTGCGTCTTATGCCGACGGCGGGACCTACACCGTCAAGGTGTCGAACGCCGGGCGCTCCGTGACCAGTTCGCCCGCGACGCTGGGCGTGATGCCGCCTCCTGAGTTCATCAACCTCGCCGACGGCCTGGTGCTGCATCTCAAGTTCGACGGCGACTACCAGGACGGATCGGGACGGGGCAATCACGGGACGAAGATGGGGGAACCCGTCTTTGTGCCCGGCAAGCTCGGCCAGGCCCTCGAGTACAACACGATCACCGCCGAGGGCGTCTACAACTACGTCACACTCGACACGCCCGCCGACCTCGCATTCGGAGCCGACGTCGACTTCTCGGTCTCGCTGTGGGTCAAGTATTCGGGGCTCCCCGGCGATCTGCCCTTCATCTCGAACACGCAGAACTCGATGGGCGGCGCCGGCTTCACCATCTGTCCGGCCTACAACGAACCGGGCCTCTGGTGGGGATTGAACGACGCCGACGCCCCGGCCGCGTGGCCCGGCGTCGGATACCAGGGCGGAACCGGTTCCGTCCTCAATGACAATCAGTGGCACAGTATCGTCGTGGCCTTCGACCGCCAGGGCGATGCAACCACCTACATCGATGGCGTGCTCAAGGACGTCCGATCGCTCGCCGGCACGTGGAACGTCACCACCGGCACACCGGTCAACATCGGCCAGGCCAGCGGGACCTACGGCGAGGACGGCACGTTCCAGATCGACGATGTGGGCGTGTGGCGCCGCGCGCTCTCCACATACGAGGCCCAGGCCATCTACACAGTCGGCCAGAAAGGCCTGAGCTTCGACAGCGCAGGACCCGTGACGCTCACGCTCGGCAGGACCGAGGCCGGAATCTCGCTGATCTGGCAGGCCGGAACCCTCGAATCGGCGGAGGCCGTCCAGGGTCCGTACACGCCGGTCGCCGGCGCCAAGGCCCCTTACCTCGCCGTGCCCACCAGCGGCGCCGCCAAGTTCTATCGGGTTAAACTCTAGCGTCTGCTGACTGTCCGGCAGCCCGCTGCACGGCACCCTCTTCTCGCCGCCGGGGAGAGGGTGCTTCGTTTTGCTGTGCTTCGCTTTTCTGTTGCCGACCGGTCGTCCATCCGATAAGCAGTTGGCCGTGACCATCAGCCACCCTGCCATTCAATCGCATGGTCCGAGGTGTCTCTTGTCAGGAGGAATTCACTATGTCAGAACACGATCATACCCCCCACTGCCACGCCCATTGTTGTCCGCACGCGCATGCCCCTGAAGGTGGCGCGGGCATTTCGCGCCGCAGTTTTCTGGGCGGCATCAGCGGCGTCGCGGTGGGCAGCATGGCCTTTGCCTGGGCCCCGCGGGCTGATGTGGCGGGAACAGATGGCACCCTGCCTGTTCCGCCTGCCCGGAAGCCGCTGCGCGTCAAACCTGTGTTGACGTACGCGACGCCCCAGCGGGCGCCCAAGACCAGTTGGCGGCCCTGGGGCGGCATCCAGACCGAGGAGGACGCCAAGGCCGAGACGGCCCGCATCCTTGAAGAGTTGAACACGCTGCGGGCGAACGCCGACTTCCCCGTCGAGTTTCTGCCTGTCACGGCCATTCGCGATCCGAAACAGTTGGAAGGGGTGGCGGATCTCGCCGGCGCGGACACAGTCCTGCTGTACGCGGCGGGCGGACCGTCGCACGTGTTCCAGCAGTTCCGCGACCAGGGCAAGGACGTCATCTACTTCGTGCGACACAAGTCCGGCCCGGTCTCGCTGTGGTACGAAATCGTCAGCCCCATCCAGTTGCGGAACCACTCGGACGAACGCGTCACGAAGAACTTCGACGAACAGGATGTGGTTGTGGACAACCTGGGCGAGGTGCTCTGGAGACTGCGGGCGCTGTGCGGACTGAGGAATACGATGAGCAGCCGGATCGTCGCCATCGGCGGCGCCAGCGGTTGGGCCCACCCCAGGGCGCCCGAACTGGCGAAAGAACGTTTCAAACTGGACATCCAGGCGGTGTCGTACCCGGACCTGGCGGAGATGATCAAGGCGGCGCGGGCGGACCACGCCGCCCTGGATCTGGCGCAGAAGCGAGCCGAGGCCTATTTGAAGCTGCCAGGCACGACCCTCGAGACCGATCTCAAGTTCGTGGAGAACGCGATGCTGCTGGATCACATCTTTCGGGCGATCATGAAGCAGGCGGACTGCCGGGCAATCACGATCAACGAGTGCATGGGCACCATCATGCCGATGTCTGAAACCACCGCATGCCTGACGCTCAGCACCCTCAACGACGACGGCTACATGGCCTTCTGCGAATCGGATTTCGTCGTCGTTCCGTCGGGCATCCTGTTGAGCAACATCTCCGGCCACCCGGTCTTCCTCAACGACCCCACCTATCCCCACGAGGGCCTGATCACCCTGGCCCACTGCACCGGCCCCCGCAAAATGGATGGCCGGACCATCGAACCGGCGCGGATCATGACGCATTTCGAGTCCGACTACGGCGCGGCGCCGAAAGTCGAGATGCGCAAAGGCCAGGTGACGACGAACATTCTGCCCGGCTTCAAAGCCGACCGCTGGGTGGGTCTGCTGGGCGACATCGTCGACAGCCCCTTCCTGGCGATCTGCCGCGATCAGATTGACATCCGTTTCAAGTGCGACAGCCTGCACCTGGCCCAGCGCATGCCCGGTTTTCACTGGATGACCGGCTATGGCGATTACTCGAAGGAGCTGGGCTACGCGCTCAAGCGCGTCGGCATCCAATGGGAGTTTCTCGGATAGTCGAGCGGGCGGACGCGAAGCGAAACGCGATGAAATGGTCCATCAAAGTCGGGAGACTGTTCGGGATTGACGTCTTCGTTCACTTCACGTTCCTGCTGCTGCTCGGCTTCCTGGCGTACATTCATTGGCGCAACACGCAGCGCATCGAGGCGGCGATCGCCGGTGTCGGGTTCTTCCTGGTCCTTTTCGGCTGCGTGCTTCTGCACGAATTCGGACACGCGCTGATGGCCCGCCGCTTTGGCGTCCGGACTCAGGACATCACGCTGCTGCCGATCGGCGGCGTCGCCCGCCTCGAGAGGATGCCCGAGAAACCGATGCAGGAGTTCTGGGTCGCTGTGGCCGGACCCGCGGTGAACGTGGCGATCGCCGCCGTTCTGTTCGGCTGGCTTTGGCTCGCGCGCGCCTTCGAACCGGTCCACGAACTCACCGTGACCGACGGTTCATTGCTCGAACGCTTGCTGGTGGTCAACATCTTCCTCGTCCTGTTCAATATGCTGCCGGCGTTTCCGATGGACGGAGGGCGTGTCCTGCGCGCCTTGCTGGCGATGCGCCTCGGACGACGCCGCGCCACGACCATCGCCGCCAATATCGGCCAGGCCATGGCGATCCTCTTCGGCATCCTCGGCTTCTTCTACAATCCGTTCCTGGTCTTCATCGCCATCTTCGTGTTTCTGGGCGCCCAGGCCGAAGCCAGCGCGGTCGAGATGCAGTCGGCACTCGACGGCCTCCGGGTCCGAGACGGAATGATGACTCGTTTCCGTGCGCTTTCGACGCAGGACACGCTCGACACCGCCGTGACCGAGCTGCTTGCCGGATCCCAACAGGACTTCCCGGTGCTCGAAAACGGACTGCCGGTCGGCATGCTCCGCCGCAACGACCTCGTCAAGGCGCTTTCCGAAGGCCGCCGCCACGCGCCTGTAACCGAAGTCATGTGCCGCCAATGCGCCACGGTCGATGAAGCCGCCTTCCTCAAACGGGCCGTCGAGTCCATGCACAGCCTCCAGTGCGCCACGCTCCCCGTGATGTCCGGCGGACGCATCGTCGGCCTTCTCACACTCGAAAACGTCAGCGAGACACTCATGATCAATGCCGCGCTGGAAACCGCCGACACAACGGGCCGCTAAGCCCGCCCCGCCCGTCCTCGTGACACGTCGGCATCTCCGCACTGCAATCGTTGAGATTGCTCGCAGGCTGCGAGCGATTTCTGCGGCTGAGTTCTTGTTCTCCTCACACCATTTCCTGCGCGTCAGCGCCATCGCGGCGCGGCGACCGGGAAGACTGCCGGAGCCAGGCACTTGCGAAGGTTCCATCGCCTCGGTTGCGGCTTGGCCGCGCTGCGCATGATGCGCCCCAGCATGGCGCGGCTCTCGAGCGCCGTCACACAAATGTGACACACGCGGTGTTGCCCGCCCTTCATCGGCGGGTAAGATCGCCCGGTTGGCTTATCCAACAACCGGATCAGGCGGCCGGCATGGACGCCCGGCCGAAGCTCATCGTGAACAAGCCACTCGTGTCTCCAGGCGGCCCCCGCACCGCGTCTCGCCCCCCGTTTGCGCCAGTGCCGCCCGACGCGCCACAGTCCTGTCGATGGTCATGAAGCCCAGGAGCCTTTTCCGACACTGGCTGCGAGGCCGGCAGCGCCTGCTCTCGGGATTGCGCACTTTGATTCGTCAATGTCGACGGCGGGGGGACGCCGAGCAAATCCATGAGTTGCGGGTCACATTGCGGCGATTGCGCCTGTTTGTGCGCGTCGGTCGGCCCCTGCTCGATCCGCATGTCGCCGCCTCCTTCCGCGCGTGGGCTCATGAAATCTCGAAGCTCACCAGTCCCGTTCGCGATCTCGATGTCGCGATCGAATGGCTGCGGAAGGAACAGAACAGTTCGGCAGCGTCCGAGGCGTGCCAACAGGCCCGCGATCAGCTCTGGCGCACCAGCCGCCACCGGCTTCGGCCGCCGCCCCCGGGCCTGCTCAACGCAATGGGCAAGATCGCGGACGCCGACACTGCCCCAGCCAGCCTGGCCAGGCGCGCGCGCAAGCTCAAACGCCGCTATGAAGCGGCCGCGCGCGACGCGCTGCCTCGCTTTTCTGGGCTGAGAGCGGCCGACCAGCACGAGTTCCGCCGGACACTGCGCTGGTGGCGTTACCTGCGCGAACTCGGCCTCCGCCGCAAGCGCCAGGCCCGCGACGCCCTGCTCGCCGCCTTGATTGCCGCCCAGGAAACCACGGGGGACCGCCAGAACCTCGCCTTGACCATGACCGCGTTGCGCCGGCATTGGAGCGGACCGCAGTCCGCCCCGCTGCGCGGACAATTGCGTCGTGAGCAAGCGGAGCAAATGGTCAGGATCAAGAACTCGCTCGAGGGCCTGGCGCGCCGCCGTAAATGGCTCTCGCCCGCATAGGACGACCCGCCCGTGCACAGGAGACGGTCAGACCTCGCAGGATGACTGCTGTGCGGCTGAGCGCCGACGCCGCCGGACTTTACCGGGTCTCGCGCGCGCCCATCGCCCGCACAACCTTCGTGCCGGCCACTTTGGTGCTGCCGCGCTCGGAACTCAGCTCGCCCTCGAGTTTCGATCCCGCCAGCTTACCCGCGAACTTCATCTCGAAGGTGCGGTCGCCAAACTGCCGGACCATGTCGAATCCGACCTGATCGCCCTCGAACCGTATCTTCTCGAGCGCCGCCGCACCGTAGAGGCCGGTGAAATCCGGATGAACCCGCAGCCGTTGCTTGCGCGTGCCGCGGTCGGTGGTCAGTTCGAGAATCCAATCGCCAACCAGGGCGGCTCCCACCCGCTTGCCTTCAGCCGCCGCCTCGCCGCGCTCGGATGTGAAAGTGCCCGTCAGCGTGTCGCGCTGCAGAGTTCCCTCGAACGTGGCGGACCACTCGCGGTCCTGCATCTTGGTTGTCCGCTTGAACCGAAGGGTGTTCCGCTCGAGCGCGACGTCCGCAATCGTCGTCTCGCCCCGTTCGCTCTTCCACTCCGCCTTGAGCGTGTTGTCCGGGCCGGGCCGGATGATCAGTTTTCCGGTATACTCGCGCTCGCCCATCTTGACCGTCATGTCCCAATCGCCCACGGCGCGCGACATGCGCGGGCGGCGCTCGCCGGTCAGGCTGTACTCGCCGCGATCACTCGACACGGTGCCGGTCAGTTGCCGATTGGCGATGGCGCCCTTGAATTGCGAGGTCATGGTTTCGTCGTTGGGCAGACGCACCACCTGCTTGAAGGTGAGCTGCCCATCCTCGAACCGCACGTCCTCGAGATCGTTCAGACCCCACAAACTGATCCACTGACCCGTCAGCGCGCCCTGAGGGTTCCGCGCAAAGGTGAGGATCGATTCCATCTGCCGCCCGTTGAACTCGGCTTTCACGAGCCACTCGCCGTAAGGCCCAGCCCCGCGCGGCGCCTGCGCCCAAAGAGAAACGCCGCAGAGCACGCCCAGAGCCAGCCAGCACAACGGACGCGCGATTCCCCAGCACATTGGTTTCTTCATAAGCCTCAATCGGTTTCTTTGTTTCGGTGTGCCCTCGATCCTAAGCCCGGCCCGGCTCGCCCACAAGCGGCAAATGGGGCAACTCCCGTGAGAGCCTCGAAACTGCTGGAGCTGCGGACGCCCGGGCACGACGCCGTCCTGATGCGCCTGCACCACCTTCTGAATCTGCGCGAGCACGTCGGCCTGGTCCTTGGCGACATTGCGCTTCTCCGACGGATCGCGGCCGTAAAGCGCAATCCCTCCGCCGCCATCCGGTCCAGATGCGGCGTGCGGATGGCGGGGGCCCCGTAGCAGCCGAGATCGCCGTAGCCCAGATCGTCCGCCGTGATCAGAATGATGTTCGCCTTCGCAGCGGCGGCGCCAGCGGAAAAACCGCCAACCCAGAGAATCGCGGAGGGGACGAGCAGGAATGCAGTGCGCATGAGAACCACTTTCACTCAATTGGCTAGTTCACATGGGGACCATGAACCGCTGCGGCACCTCTGTGCGTCAAGCCCGCTGCAAGCCGGCGCTTCGGAGCGCTTCGCGAGGCTCGAAGCCGCCCACGAAGGCGCGCCAGCGTCTGGAGTGCGTGCGCTTCAGCGCCGCTTTCCAATCCGAGGTTCATCGAGAGTGAAGTTTCTTTCTTAAAACGCACGGAGACCGTGAATCGGTTTGTAGCCGCCGACGTGAGTCGGCGCTGATTCTTGCCCTCGACGGAGCGAGATGGCGCGGACTCACGTCCGCGGCTACGGGACGCCGGTTCTCGGAGAAGGCACGTTTCACTCTTGGCTCCCCAAATGGCGCGGGATGCGGTCACCGGGCTCCCCATGCTTCGAGGCGCGCACCAGATCGTGCGCCCGAGCGAGAGTCACGAGCCCGCCCTGCCACAGGTAATCGATTGCATTCTGCGCGGCGAGAGCCTCATGCAGGGTGCCGGTCTCGAGCACCGCCCCCAGCGCCTCGACCGCGGCCTCCGGCTCGCCAAGATGAGCAATCGCCTCCGCGGCAACGACCCGGACATCCGCCCACGCATCACCCAGGAGCGCCCGCAGCTTCGTCTTCTCGGATGCCGCCTTGCCCCGCAGGATGAGACACCCGGTCGCCGCCCAGTAACGAATGACCGGATGCGGATCGTCGAGCGCGGCGCCCAGAGCCGCCAGGTGAACAGGGTCGCCGTCCGAGGCCTTGTCGGCCAGATCGAGCACGCGGTCCAGCGGGTAAGCGGCGCTCTGCGCATAGTCGTACACAGTCCCCGACCCCGCGAGCTTCGCGAACATCCCCTCGGGGATAAAGCCCGTGTCGCGCGTGGCAAGGATCTCCGCCCTCAACGCCGCCCGCAGTTCGGCAATCCGCCCGGCATGGCCCGGCTCCCCGATGCGGTTGCGCAGCTCGAACGGATCGCCGGCCAGTTCGTAGAACTCCTCGGACGGCTTGGGCTGCCAGTAGGCGGACTGGATCTCGTTGCAGCGCCCGGCGACGAACTCCGCATGCCATGCGCGCATGCTCGGCTGAACCTCGAACGGATAGCTGTAATGCTGACCCCAGGGACGATGCGGCGAGTAATTGCGCACGTAGCGAAATCCCCTGTCCCGCACGGCGCGCACCGTATCGTATCGCTCGTCCATCCGGCCTCGGAACAAAAAGACGTGCTCGCGGGGCGGCATCGTCCGATCCCCGAGGAACGGCCTGCCCTGGTAATTCGAGGGAATGCCCACCCCGCACAGACTCATGACGGTCGCGGGAAGATCGACGAAGCTCACCGGATCGTCGACCCATTGGCCCGGCCCGGCCGGCGCCAGGTGCCGCCATTTCTCCGGGAATCGAATGATCAACGGCACTCGAGTGCCGGAATCGTGGATGTTGCGCTTGCCGCGCGGGAGGGCGCCGCCGTGATCGCTGTAGTAAAAGACGATCGTATCGGCGTCGAGGCCGGATTGCTCCAACTCGGCCAGCACCCCGCCCGCCTGCGCGTCCATCAGGGTCATCTGATCGTAGTAATTCGCCCAGTCCCGCCGAATCTCCGCCGTGTCGGGATGATACGGTGGCAGCGGGACGTTCTCCGGCGGAACGCGGAAGGCCGTCTTGCCTGGCCGGGGCGCGACCTGGCTCTCGTGGCTGGTTGTGAGGTTGAACACGGCGAAGAAGGGCTGACCCGGGGCGCGATCGCGGTAGTGCGCCCGATTGCTGCTCGCGTCCCACGGTCGGGGTCTGCCTTCGAGGTTGTAGTCCGTCTTCGCGTTGTTGGAACAGTAGTAGCCCGCCCGGCGCAGGTGCTCCGGGTAAAGCCCGAACCGATTCGGGATTGCCACGCTGCTGCGGTGGTTGTGTGCGCCCAGCGACGAGGCGTACATGCCCGTGATGAGCGTTGTGCGCGCGGCGGAGCAGACGGGGGCGTTGGCGAACGCGTTGCGATAGCGCACACCCTGGGCGGCAAGACGGTCCAAATGCGGCGTCTGAGCCAGCCGATCCCCGTAGCAGCCAAGATACGGGCTGTTGTCCTCGCTGGTGATCCAGACAACGTTCGGACGCTCGGATGCGTGGTTCAGGCCCACCGCGCCCAGCAGCGCGGCGGCGAGGGTGATGGGCTGCCAACGCATGCCAATGCCGTTCAGGTTCGGGCTCCGCCTCCCCTGCCCCTGCGACCGGTTGACCCGGAAACCTCATTCCGGGCCGACTTCGCGGCGGGATCCGCGGCTGCCTTCTCGGCAAATCGAGCCAAGAGACCGCGCACGCCGTCCTTGTGGACCAGGAACGTGAGCATCTTGAGCCGCACGTAATCGTCCCGGTAGAAGTAGTAGCCGGGCACGCCTCGCTGTCCGCCGCGACCGGAGTCCTTTGCCAGGTACCAATCGCGGTCCCCCATGCGTTTGTATCCGACCAGGTGCACGCCATGATCGTCCCCCGTGGTCTTGTTGGCGAAGCGAAATTCGCGCGCCGCCTGGTCGATGTATCCGCCGGGAATGTCGAACGTCGGCACAATCCCCACATCCTCGCTCGCATCGTAGCCCACCTCCGAGGTGTCGCCGCCGACCGCCACCGAGTAGCCCGCCTCGATCGCCTGCCGCAAACCCGCGTACCAGTCTTCCAGCGGCACGTTGTGGTACTCGGTGCTGTGCCAATAGTTGTCCGGCACCTTGAACTCGGCCTTGGTCCAGAACGGGGCTTCGAGTGTCGACATGAATTCGACGTAATCCTCCACGTTGATCCGCAGCACGTCCCGCACGTACTCCCGCGGCGTGAGATCCTTCCCATCCACTTTCACCGTGGCCGGCGGTGCCCCCAGATGCCGGTCGAGGATCGTCCGGATGTGGCCCGTGACGATCGACTCGTCCCAGTGGCCCCCCTCCCTGACCATGTTCAGATACCCGAGAGCCTCCTCCATCATCGGCCCCTGATCGAACACGGCGGTCCCGCCAGGCAGACCGGTGTAGGCCGACTCGGGAACCGCCCCGTACTGTTTCCAGCGCAGAAGAAGCGCTTCGGACTCCGACCCCTCATCGAACAGGCTCGCGCCCTTGGTCCGCACGAACTCGCGCGCCTTCTCCACAAACTCCCAGTAGACGGTGTGCATCTCCGAGAGCTTGATTTCCCGACCGCTCTGGCGCAGCACCTCCGATTCCATCAGGGAGGTCGCCGCAAAACACCAGCAGTTCCCCGTCCACCATTGCCGCTTCGGCGGCAAGTGCCCCAGCAAAGCGAACTCCTCCTTCGCCCGAGGCCGCTCGAGCCGGGTCAAGTCCAGAGTGAGCCGCTTCTCCGGCTTGCGCTCGGACGGCTTGAACGCCACACCCTTCCGCTCCGCGCGTGCCCTGTCCCTGGCATCCTCCTCCTGGATCTCGCGCTCGAGCAGGTTGAACTCCTTGTAGTGGGCCGCGTCGCGCGAGGCCGCGGGGGCCTGAGCCAATGCGCCGGCAGCCAGCAGGCAGCCCGCCAAACAACCATTCCAGTTCCTCAGCATCATAGGTTATGTTCCGGAGCCGGCACCCGGCCCCTCGGAAGTGCGCTGCGCCCGCGCGATAATGTCAAGGATCGTCGACAGCTTCGAGGCCGGCGCGTCGATCCCTTCGATCTCCGATTCCTTGTACAGGGTGAGAAGGCGCTCGCGAATTGGCAGGCTGCCTTCCCAGCACCGGAAAACAAGCCTGCACGGACGGTCGATCCCCTCGCGGACACAGTAGGCAAGCGTCACGGCATGGCCGAGCCGCGGGCAGTACTTCTCCGAGTTGGGATCTGCCGGAAGCGTCATGGAGCCATCGAGGACCGACGGAGGTCCCGCATTCGAGCGCGGAACCTCCGCCAGCTCTCACAAAGAGCCACCGGAGGGCTTACAACAACCGCACCCGGCCCGCTCACCACCTGCCGGTGCGAACGACCTTAGGCCGCGGCAACCCGTTGAGTTCCTTGATCGCATTCCCCATCTCGCTGGCCGGCAGCGCGTAGTTGGTGAGCTTGCCCTGGAAGAACCTGTCATATCCCGTCAGGTCCATCAGGCCATGCCCCGAGAAGTTGAAGAGGATGACCTTCTCCTTGCCCTCTTCCTTTGCCTTCTTCGCCTCCTGGATCGCAGCCGCGATGGCGTGACTGGTCTCCGGCGCGGGGATGATCCCCTCGACCCGCGCGAAGAGCACAGCCGCCTCGTAGCACTCGATCTGGTCGATGGCTCGAGGTGTGACAAGCCCCTCGACGATGGTCTGGCTCACCAGAGGTGCGATGCCGTGATACCGCAGGCCGCCCGCGTGAATCGGCGGCGGGATGAAGTCATGTCCCAGCGAATGCATGGGCAGAAGCGGCGTCATCTTGGCCGCATCGCCATGGTCGTAAACGAACGGCCCCCGGGTCATGGTGGGACACGATGTCGGCTCGACCGGGATGATGTCGATCTCGGCCCCGTTGATCTTGTCGTTGACGAACGGAAACGCGATCCCGGCGAAGTTGGATCCGCCGCCGGCGCACGCGATGACGGAATCGACCTTGTCGATGCCGATCTTCGCCAGTTGTTTCTTGGCCTCCAACCCGATGATCGTCTGATGGAGCATCACGTGGTTCAACACGCTCCCCAGCGAGTACCTCGTCGAGCCCGTCCTGTCCGTCACGGCCGCCTCGACCGCCTCGCTGATGGCGATGCCGAGCGAACCGGGGGTGTCAGGATGCTTGGCCAGGATCTCGCGCCCGGCATTCGTCTCGGTCGACGGACTCGCCACGCAGTTGGCTCCCCACGTCGCCATCATCAGCTTGCGGAACGGCTTTTGGTCGAAACTGATCCGGACCATGAAGACCTTGCATTCGAGGCCCAGCAGGGAACACGCAAACGCCAGGGCGCTCCCCCACTGCCCCGCCCCGGTCTCGGTGGTGATCCGCTTGATGCCGAACTGCTTGTTGTACCAAGCCTGCGCAACGGCCGTGTTCGGCTTGTGGCTGCCCGGCGGCGAAACGCTCTCGTCCTTGTAAAAGATCCTGGCCGGCGTGCCCAGCGCCTTCTCGAGCGCAGCGGCCCGGCGCAGCGGGGACGGACGCCATTTCCAGAGCATCTCCAGAATCCCCTCCGGGATGTCAATCCAGCGCTCCGTGCTCATCTCCTGCTCGATGATGTTCATCGGAAACACCGGCGCGAGCATCTCGGGCTTGATCGGGATTCCCCCCGGTCCCAGCGGCGGCTGCAGCGGGGATGGGAGATCTGCGGCAAGATTGTACCATTGCCGCGGCATGTCTTCTGCGTTCAGGAACACATTGGTCTGCATAGGCTTGTTCGTGTCATGGTCGAGGGGATCCCCCGGACTGTCGGGCAAACACCCGCTTCAGGGTGGATCCACCCTTTCTCAACTCTCGGGCGCCGCGTGTGATCTTGCACAGGCTGACTCCCAACCTCTGGGCGATCGCCCGCTGGCTTTCGCCCTCGGACAAAAACCGGACGATGTCCCAACGGAGCGACAGTTTCTCCGCCTCGCTCGCGGTTAAAATTTCCCGGAGAAGGCGCTCGACACTCCGCGGCTCGCGCATGCGCGCGAGGACGGCGGCGATGTCGGCGATCCTGTCCACTCTGTTTCTATGCGTAGAAACACTTTGTCGGCCCCTCTGTCAAGCCAAAGCGCGCGCCGCCCTGGAGTTCTCATTCTGGGTGCACGGCCATGATGCCGGGTGAGGGCACCCGGCCTACAAGGCGACAGACATCGATGTTGTAGGCCGCGTGCCCCCACGCGGCGCGAATCATGACATCGGGAACAGCACGGGTGCCGGGGCCCCGGACCCGGCGCTCTGAACGTTGTCAAACTGAGAATTGCTGCGCACCGCCACGCCGTTTCCCCACGCCTTCCCCCTCCCCGGGCTTGCGCGCCCGCCCGAAACAAGGTCAACTGCCTGGCGTGAGAGAGATGATCCGAAGGTGACGATCGCGACTTTTCAAGACTCCTATGGCCAGAACACGAAGACCCTCGCGCCCCCATTACGCCCGCCAACATCCCGCCGACCCGCTGACCCCTGCGGCAACCGCCCGATGGTCACGCCCATCGTGAACGCGGTCAACTACGAGTACCTCGACTTCGAGGTGCTGCGCCAGATCGCCGACGGCGAGATCGACGGCTACACCTATCACCGCGACGACAACCCGACCGTCCGCGCGGTCGAGAAGAAGATCGCCGCCCTGGGCAAACTCACATCGAGGGCGCGCGCCTGAACCTTGAGCCTCGACATTTCGAAGGCTGCGCGTGATCTGCTCGGGTGTCTGGGCTGTGGCAAAACCGCGCCGGAAATTGTGCATGCGCCCAGTTGCGCAAGTCGGCCCGTTGACAAATAGTCTCACGGTTTGCGTCCGGGCGAAGGCGCCCGGACGTGGATGACCAAGCACGCGATGAGCAAGCTAAAAGCACGGTTGAACGATGCCCCGCACCTCAGGACCCGGGCGCCCGGCCGCCAGGGCCTCTACGATCCCGCCTTCGAACACGAGTCCTGTGGCGTCGGATTCGTGGCCGACATCAAGGGACGGAAGTCGCACCAGACGATCCGCGACGCCCTTCAGGTTCTCCTGAATCTGAACCACCGCGGGGCCTGCGGCTCCGAGGCCAATACCGGGGACGGCGCGGGCATTCTGCTGCAGACGCCCCACCAGTTCCTCGAACGGGCGGCCGCGGATGCCGGAGTCACCCTCCCGGGGCCGGGCAAGTACGGGGTGGGCATGGTGTTTCTGCCCCGGGATCCGGCGCAACGACGCGGATGCCAGCGGCTCTTCGAGGTGATTGTGGCCCAGGAGGGCCAGGAAGCTCTCGGGTGGCGCGCCGTGCCGACCGACAACTCGATGATCGGCGCCACGGCGAAGGCCTCAGAACCATTCGTGAGCCAGGTCTTCATCCGCCGCAATCCCAATCTGGCCGACGACATGGCCTTCGAGCGAAAGCTGTTCGTGATCCGCAAGCGGGCGGTGCGCGAGATTCGCAACTCGGGTTTGAAAGGGAGCCATTATTGGTACATGCCGAGCCTCTCCCACAAGACGGTCGTCTACAAGGGCATGCTCAGCACAGACCAGTTGCCCCAATACTACCCCGACCTCAATGACCCGGCCATCGAGAGCGCGCTCGCCCTGGTTCACTCGCGCTTCAGCACAAACACATTCCCCAGTTGGGAGCGGGGCCATCCTTACCGCTACATCGCCCACAACGGCGAGATCAACACCCTCCGCGGCAACATCAACTGGATGCATGCGCGCGAGGCCATGTTCCAATCCGGGCTTTTCGGCGCCGATATCCGCGACGTCCTCCCCATCATCAACACAAACGGAAGCGATTCCTCCATGTTCGACAACTGCCTTGAATGGCTGGTGTTGGCCGGACGCTCGCTCCCGCACGCCATGATGATGATGATCCCGGAGCCGTGGACCAATCACGAGAGCATGAACGACGAGAAGAAGGCGTTCTACGAGTATCATAGCTGCCTGCTCGAACCGTGGGACGGCCCCGCCTCGATCGTGTTCACCGACGGCGCCCGCATCGGCGCCGTCCTCGATCGCAACGGCCTGCGCCCCGCCCGCTATTACGTCACCAAGGACGACCTCGTGGTCATGGCGTCCGAGGTCGGCGTCCTCGACATCCCCTCCCATCGCGTCCTCCGCAAGGGGCGCCTTCAGCCCGGACGCATGCTGCTCATCGACACCGAGGAGGGGCGCATGATCTCCGACGACGAGATCAAGCACACGGTGGCGTCCGCACGCCCGTACAGACAATGGCTCGACCAACACCTGGTCGATTTGGCCCGCCTGCCCGAGCCCCCGCACCTGCCCGAGTTCGACCATGCCACCGTGCTGACCCGGCAGCGGGCTTTCGGGTACACGTACGAGGATCTGCGGACCGTGCTGGCCCCCATGGCCTCGAGCGGCGTCGAGGCAATCGGCTCGATGGGCAACGACGCCCCGCTGGCCGTGCTCTCGAACCAGCCCCATCTCCTCTACAACTATTTCAAACAGCTCTTCGCCCAGGTCACCAACCCGCCCATTGACTGCATCCGCGAGGAGATCGTGACCTCGTCCGAAACAACCATCGGCTCCGAGCGCAACCTGCTCGATCCCCTCCCGGAGAGCTGCCACCTCATCCGGCTCAAAACCCCGATCCTCACAAACGAGGAACTGGCCAAGCTGCGCCACATCGCCCAGGGCGACTTCCGGTCCATCACGCTGCCGATTCTGTTCCAGCCCGAGGAGGGACGGCTCGGGCTCGAGAAGGCGATGGATGCCCTCTACGCGAAAGCGGATCGCGCGGTGGCGGACGGCGTGAACATCCTCATCCTGTCCGACCGCGGCCTGGACGAGGAGAACGCACCGATCCCGGCGCTCCTGGCCGTGTCGGGCCTGCATCACCACCTCATCCGCACGGGCGCCCGCACCCGGGTGGGCCTGGTGCTCGAATCGGGCGAGCCGCGCGAGGTGCATCACTTCGCGCTTCTGATCGGATACGGCTGCGGGGCGATCAACCCATGCCTGGCCTTCGAGACGCTCGACGACATGATCCGCCAGGGGCTCTTGAAGGACGTCGACCACAAAACCGCCTGCAAGAACTACGTCAAGGCCGCCGTCAAAGGCGTCGTGAAAGTCATCTCGAAGATGGGGATTTCGACGGTTCAAAGCTACCGCGGCGCCCAGATCTTCGAGGCGGTCGGCCTCAATCGCCGCGTCATCGACAAGTACTTCACCTGGACCCCCTCGCGCATCGAGGGCATCGGCCTGGCGGAGATCGCGGAGGAGGTCCTGCTGCGCCATCGCCGCGCGTTCCCGAGCCGCGAGGTCCACACCCACGCCCTCGATACCGGCGGACAGTACCAATGGCGCCAGGACGGCGAGTTCCACCTGTTCAATCCGCAGACGATCCACACGCTCCAGCAAGCGGTGCGGAGCGGCGACTACGCCACCTTCAAGCGCTACTCCGCCCTGGTGGACGGCCAGTCGCGCGAACGCTGCACCCTGCGCAGCCTGCTCGAATTCAAGCCGGGCGAACCCGTCCCGATCGATGAGGTCGAGCCGGTCGAGAGCATCATGAAACGCTTCAAATCGGGCGCGATGAGCTACGGCTCGATCAGCCAGGAAGCGCACGAGACCCTCGCAATCGCCATGAACCGCATCGGCGGCAGGAGCAACACTGGCGAAGGCGGCGAAGACCCGGCCCGCTACCAGCCGCTGCCCAACGGCGACTCGAAAAACTCCGCCATCAAACAGGTGGCGTCCGGTCGCTTCGGCGTCACGAGCCACTACCTGGTCAACGCCCGCGAATTGCAGATCAAGATGGCCCAGGGCGCCAAGCCGGGCGAAGGCGGCCAGTTGCCCGGCGCCAAGGTCTATCCGTGGATCGCGAAGGTGCGCCATGCCACGCCGGGCGTCGGCCTCATTTCCCCGCCGCCGCATCACGACATCTATTCGATCGAGGACCTCGCCGAGCTGATCCACGACCTGAAAAACGCCAACGAGCACGCCCGCATCAGCGTCAAACTCGTCGCCGAGATCGGCGTCGGCACCGTCGCCGCCGGCCTGGCCAAGGCCCATGCCGATGTCGTCCTGATCAGCGGACACGACGGCGGCACGGGGGCCGCGCCGCTAACAAGCATCAAGCACGCGGGCCTGCCGTGGGAACTCGGCCTCGCCGAAACCCACCAGACGCTCGTCCTCAACAACCTGCGCAGCCGCATCGTGGTCGAGGCCGACGGGCAGTTGAAGACCGGACGCGACGTCGTGGTGGCGGCCCTGCTCGGGGCCGAGGAGTTCGGCTTCGCGACCGCGCCGCTGGTCAGCATGGGGTGCATTATGATGCGCGTCTGCCACCTGAACACCTGCCCCGTCGGCGTCGCCACCCAGGACCCCCGCCTCCGCCGCAACTTCACCGGCAAGCCCGAGCACGTCATCCACTTCATGCGCTTCATCGCCCTCGAAGTGCGGGAATGGATGGCCCGACTCGGCTTCCGCACTCTCGACGCCATGGTCGGACGCTCGGACATGCTCGATCCCGAGAAGGCGGTCGATCACTGGAAAGCCAAGGGACTCGATCTCTACGAGGTGCTTTATCGGCCTGAGGCCGATCCGCAGGCGGCCCAGCACTGCCAGGTCGCCCAGGACCACGGCCTCGACAAATCGCTCGATAAAACTGTCCTCGAAACACTCTGCCGGCCAGCCCTCGAACGGAAAGAACGGGTGCGCGCCGAGGTCCCCATCCGCAACGTCCACCGCGTCGTCGGCACGCTCACCGGCAGCGAAATCACCCGCCGCTACGGTCCCGCGGGCCTGCCCGATGACACCATCCGCATCCATTTCAAAGGATCGGCCGGACAGAGCTTCGGCGCGTTCATCCCGCGGGGCATGACGTTCCTGCTCGAAGGCGACGCGAATGATTACCTGGGGAAAGGCCTCTCCGGGGGACGTGTGGTCGTCTTCCCACCCGCGGGTTCCACATTCCTGCCCGAAGACAACATGATCATCGGCAACGTCGCCCTCTACGGCGCCACCAGCGGCGAGGCCTTCATCGACGGCATGGCCGGCGAACGCTTCTGCGTCCGCAACAGCGGCGTCGACGCCGTGGTCGCCGCCGTGGGCGATCACGGATGCGAATACATGACCGGCGGACGCGTCGTCGTGCTCGGGTCGACCGGACGCAACTTCGCCGCCGGCATGTCGGGCGGGGTCGCCTACGTGCTGGACGAGACCGGCGAGTTCCCGGCGCGCGTGAACCGGCAGATGGTCGACCTCGAACCGCTGGACGACACCGAGGAGGTCGCCCAGCTCAAGCAGTTGATCCAGCGCCACGCCGATCACACCCGCAGCCGGCGCGCCCTCAAGATCCTGGTCCTGTGGGACGATTACCTGCCTCGGTTCGTCAAGGTCATGCCGCGCGATTACAAACGCGTCCTCCAGGCCATGAAGCGCGTCACCGCGGCGGGCCTCAGCGGCGACGAGGCCTGGATGGCCGCGTTCGAGGCCAACGCCCGCGACACCGCGCGCGTCGGCGGCGGCTGAACGACACAGAGCACCACCATGAGCAAACCCACCGGCTTTCTCGATTATCGACGCGCGCTGCCCATCGACCGGCCGCCGCTCGAGCGCATCGGGGATTGGAACGAGTTCCACCACCCCCACGACGACACCCGCCTCCAGGAACAGGCCGCGCGCTGCATGGACTGCGGCACGCCCTTCTGTCACACCGGCATCCTGCTCGCCGGCATGGCCTCCGGTTGCCCGATCAACAACCTGATCCCGGAATGGAACGACCTCGTCTACCGCGGACTCTGGCGCGATGCCCTCGAACGGCTCCACCGCACCAACAACTTCCCGGAATTCACCGGACGCGTCTGTCCGGCGCCCTGCGAGGGAGCGTGCAATGCCGGCCTGGTCGCCGCACCAGTCACGATCAAGGAAATCGAGCGCACGATCGTCGACCGCGGCTGGGAGCAGGGCTGGATCAACCCTCAACCACCGGCCGTCCGCACCGGCAAGAAGGTCGCGGTGGTCGGGTCCGGGCCCGCCGGCCTCTGCGCCGCGGCCCAGCTCAACCGCGCTGGCCACACGGTCTCCGTGTTCGAACGCGACAACCGAATTGGCGGACTGCTCATGTACGGGATCCCGAACATGAAGCTCGACAAGCGGCTGGTCCAGCGGCGCGTCGATCTGCTGGCCCAGGAAGGGGTCCTGTTCATCACCAGCACCGAGGTCGGCAGGGAGTACCCGGCCCAGCGTCTCCTGATCGATCACGACGCCGTCGTCCTCTGCACGGGCGCCACCCAACCCCGCAACCTGCCGGTCGAAGGCCGCAACTCGAGAGGGGTTCATTTCGCCATGGAATTCCTCGTCGCCAGCACACGACACCTGCTCGATCCCCAGCCCGGCGGCCCCGCCGTATCCGCCGCCGGCAAGGACGTCATCGTCGTCGGCGGCGGCGATACGGGCACCGATTGCGTGGGAACCGCAATCCGCCAGGGATGCCGCAGTGTCACGCAGATCGAGATTCTCCCCCGCCCGCCCGCCGAGCGTCCGCCGGACAACCCGTGGCCGCAATGGCCCAAGGTTCTCCGCGTCGACTACGGCCAGGAAGAGGCGGCCGCGCTCTTCGGCGCCGACCCCCGCGTTTACCTCACCACCGTCAAGCGCATCCGGAGCGATTCCGACGGCCAGGCCCAGGAGGTCGAAACCGTCCGGATCGAGTGGGTCACGGACGCCAATGGCCGCCTCGCACCCCGCGAGGTCCCGGGCACCGAACAGGTCCGCCCCGCGCAACTCGTGCTGCTGGCCATGGGTTTCCTCGGACCCGAACCGGCCGTGCTCGAACAGCTCAAGGTCGAACGCGACGCGCGCGGCAATGTCAACGCCCAGCACGGGAGCTACGCCACCAGCGTCAAAGGCGTGTTCGCCGCGGGCGACTGTCGCCGCGGGCAAAGCCTCGTCGTGTGGGCCTTCAACGAAGGCCGCGGCGCCGCGCGCGAATGCGACCGGTACCTCATGGGTGAGAGTTACCTGCCATAACCGACTGTCACGGCCAGCGCAGTCCGGCGCCGACCACCTGTGCCGTTCATCTGGCTGCTGTCGGTGTTCTGTCGTGTCTTCGTGGTGAATGCCAGTCGTTCTCAAACAGCGAACCTGCATTTCTCACCACTTTTCCCACCGCGAAGCCGGAGTTCTCAAGAGAAGCAAGCATGCAGTCATCTTCCAGGTAGTGAGCAATCCGGGAGAAGCCGATGATTGGGCGCACGAATTCGGACTGTCCCGAATTTGGACTTGCGAGCCGGCCATCGGAGTGGTAAATGAGACCGCGATTCGTTTAAGAGCGGGTGTGGTTCAATGGTAGAACGCGGGCTTCCCAAGCCTGAAGCGAGGGTTCGATTCCCTTCACCCGCTCCATTGATTATCAAGGACTTACGCTGGAGTGCAGTAGAAGTGCAGTAAACCCTGCCTCGAAAATGAAATCCCTCCTGGTGCCGTGATTCGCCGTTGAACCGCCCCCCTGCACCGCCGTCGGCTCAGAACCAAAGTCCCTCAAACCGAATCCGCGAGGATTCGAGCAGCTCTTGCGGGCAACACCAACCCGCCTTCACCGGTTGATTCGCCGTTGCCGTCCGTTGTCGATGTCAGCGAGTTAGCCACCGATCTGTTCAGTCTGATTTGAGTCCGTCGCCACTCGACGAAGTCGCACCAGAAGACAATGCCGCGGAATACCGGGAAGTCGGGTAGCCGAAACCACTCGCGTGCGGTCGAGTAGGAGACACCCGCCAGCACTGCGAACTCCTTCGCATTGAGCGCCTGATCCAGCCGACGCTTTTCCAGCACATCGCCTAGATTGACACCTCGAAGCTGTTTGTCCTGCGGCATCGAACTCCGGCCGCCACGGCTCCCGAACGTTCTTCTCTGACTCTCGTCGCACGCTTTGCGACGCGCTGTTCCACTGCCCCGTGACCAGCCTTCAATCCCAACAGTCGCGCTTAAGGTGGCAAACCGAACGAGCTGTTTCGCCTTCCGTATGCAAGGACTCTATGCGCGAGACCAAACGAATCTGCGGAGCAACGGTCTCCGGATTCGTTGCTCGTGGTTCTGCCCTAATGGCCCCCGGTCGGACTGGAGGCGACAATACCCCGTTTCGCACCGACTTGATCGCCGCGGGGCCTCGGACCCAACTGCACTCTGATTGCACCACGACCCGGTGCCGGGTGACAAAACACGGTGACAACGAGCCGCTGGGAACAAGCCGTTGATCATGTTCGCGGCTCTGCTTTGCTCGACGCTACACGACTCAGAGATGCGACTGGTGTCCATACCAGCCGGAATGTCCATCCAACAGTCACTGTCTGACATGGACGATGAGGCGCGGGCCGCAGCCGACTCGGGGGGTGCGCTTCAAATCCCGGCTTGCCTTGCCCCCCCGAGCCGGCTGCCCCACCGGCCCGCGCGGGTTTTGACCACCACCTCCTTGGCGCCGTTGGGTATCGTTTTTCATCGGGTTTCCCCTGGTCCGGGCCAGGCCACCGGACCTGGAGTTGCGCTACCCCGGCGGTGTGATTGCGCTTCAGCGTCTCCAAGTGCCTGTAATCACATTGCGCGTGAACTTCTGCTGCGCTGCGTCCAGCCAGTTTGCGGCTGACAGTCTTGAACGCAAACCGGGTGCCGGTTCCAACAATTCCCTCCCGTTGTAGTGGATGACTGATCGGCGTAACGCGAAACTCCGGTGTGACAAACGCGAGAATCCGAATCCGCGAGGATTTTCCCAACGAACCACTCTGCCCGCACTGCGGGAAGGAAATCCGGGAGATGGCCGCGCGGCGAGTGGAATCTACACTGGGGGTGCGGTTCGTTTACTACTGCACGGACTGCCGCAAGGTGTTGGGCGTCTCTCATCGGAAGGGCTTCTGGATGGGCTGACGCGGGCTTGCCGTGAACGGCGTCAGAACACACAAATGATGCGATGACACTGGCTGCAATTCAAATGGGGGCCGGCACGACCGAGTATGCGGTGGGCTGGTTCACCTTGGCGCTGATCAATGCCGGGCTGGCCCAGGGCAAAGGCCGCAGCGGTTTGGCCTGGTGGCTCGTGTCCCTGTTCCTGGGACCCCTGGCGACACTGCTGATCGTGCTGCTCGATCCCGTGAAGCCTCAGGGGCCGACATGAACGCCCATCTTCTCCCAAGAGCGTCACACACAACCATGAGCGCTGCCGTCATCATCCTCCGCCGCAAGAAGTTCATCCGCAGGTTCGCGGAGCAAGGCGCAACCTGCCCCGACAGGGCCATTCCCTTCGAGGGTGTGGACATGCGCCGCTCGTGGATCTTCGACCAGATGGTCTCGCGCGGCGTGTTCGTCCGGGCCGGGAACGACCGTTTCTACATGAACCAGGAGGCGGCCAGGACTTTCCTGGAGGCGCAGCGACGG
>JAKLFY010000057.1 GCA_022710935.1 Verrucomicrobiota bacterium | reverse complement strand
GAGCAGTGGCTCGAAGTCGTGATCCCCTAGCCCCCATCCGATTCATTCGCTGACCCCAGGGCCTGCGCTCCCACCTCGTTCCCGCTTAGCTTGACCCGTATTGGCCGCGTGCCCCCACGCGGCGCGAAGACAGCCAACGGTGCAGGCGCCGGGGCGGGGGACCCGGCCTACACAGCGGGACAGGGATCGATGTTGCAGGCCCCGCACTGAAACTCGCATTGAAATTCGAATCGAGATTTGGCTTGCCTGAGTTGGACGTCGCTCTATAACGGCCTTCAGGACAACCAAGATTACCATGAAGACCCCGCGTTCTATTGTGTCGGCGGTGATCGCTGGCGCGTGCATCGGCACCGCATTCGAGATCCAGGCCCAGACCCTGTGGCAAGACAGCTTCGATGTCGACTCGACGGCGAACTGGTCTGTGCTGACGACGTCCGGGGGCGCCCAGGCGGCGAACGTTTACTTCGACTATTCGAGCGTTGGGATTCCGTCGGCGCCGAATTCAGCCGGCGGAAGCACTTGGGGTTTGCGGATGCAGGCGAACATCTTTGGCACGGACGGCGCCTTCCCTGGAGGTGTCAGTGCGTCGACGATCGGACTTGGACTGGCGGGCGACTATCGAGTCAAGTACGACATGTGGATCAATTTCAACGGTCCGCTCGATGTCGGGGGCAGCGGTTCGACGCAGATCACCGCCGGAGGGTTCGGCACGGCCGGCAGTTCAGTCCAGGTGGCGGGCGGGGCCATTGACAGCCTGTTGTTTGGCGCCTCGGGCGATGGCGGGAGTTCGGCCGACTACCGCGTCTATTCACCCACGGCACAGAGCAGCTACCAGGACGCGAGCGGCGTGTACGCGGCGGGCACAACCGGCAGTCCTCGCAACAATTCCAATCCGTACTACGCGGGTTTTGGTGGGGAGTCGGCGCCGGCGGCGCAGCTCGGCCTTTACCCGGGGCAAACGTTGGCCACCGCGGTGGGCGCGCTGGGATTCGCATGGCGCGATGTGACGATTGAGAAGATTGGCGACACCGTGACATGGTCGATCGACGGCACTCTCATTGCAACGGTCGACGCCACCGGGATGACGCTTGGCGGCGGCGAGTTGGTGTTCAGCCAGTTCGACATTAACGCGACAGCCTCGGGCGATGCCAACTCGGTCGACTTGCAGTTCGGTCTCATCGACAATGTCCGCGTCGAGGTGATTCCCGAGCCGACGGCTTTAGTGCTGCTTGGTTTGGGGGGCGTTTTGATGGCCATGCCCGCGCGGCGTCGCCGGTAGTCGCGCGCCTCAGGGGTCAGAAGCACCTACACGCTGATTCTCGGGGCGGACACTGCGTTCGCGGGCGGTCAGGGTGGCTGTTTGTGAGGAGGTGCAACTCACGGAGAGGGCTGGGGGTTGTCCTGCGCCTGCCTGTTTCGGGCGGCCCGTTGTTTTGGAGCCACGGCAGAGCCGCAGCCCAAGGTCGGAGGGCCGTTCCCGCAGGCGCGCATATGCGTCAACCTAAGCGAGGTCCGAATCACAGGCGGCCTAAGGCTGACGCGTATGCGCCCGCCGCGGGTTTGTTTCCCCTTGAAATGGTGCTCTTCGCGTGGGCATGGTGTGGGCACGCAAAAGCGCAATAGCCTATGGACTCTCATTCCTGTTTTCACTGCACGAGACTCGCCATCACGCTCGGGGCTGTTTTGGCCGCTTCGGTCTTCGGGGCCGGATCGCCTCCACTTGCCACCGATCTGAGGTGCGAGTATCACCACAACCCCGTGGCGATCGACGTCGCGCAACCGCGCCTGAGTTGGGTGGTCCAGTCGGGGGGAGACGACCGTGGCGTTGCGCAATCGGCGTACCGGGTCCTGGTCGCGAGCGATGCGGTCCTGCTTGCCAGGGACGAGGCCGACCTGTGGGACAGCGGGAAGGTCAGCTCCGATCGACAGGCGCACGTCGTGTACGAGGGCAAGCCACTCGAATCGGGCCAGGCGTGTTATTGGAAAGTGCGGATCTGGGATCAGGAGGGGCGGGTGTCGGTCGACAGCCAGCCGGCATGGTGGGGGATGGGATTGTTGAAGGCGTCGGATTGGAAGGCGCGTTGGATTGGGTACGAGGCGCCGCCGGAGGCGGGCGACGCGGCGAGCGCAGCCACGAAGGGGTTACTGCGGGTGGATGGGCAGAGCTGGGTATGGGGGAGCGGCGCGCGCGCTGGCAACCAACCGGCCGGCAAGATGCATTTCCGCAAGGTGATCCAGCTCCCTGCGGATCGAGCGCTGAAGGAGGCCTTTTTCCTGCTGACGGCTGACGATGGTTTTCAACTGTTCATCAACGGTCACCCATCGGGGCAGGGCGCGACGTGGAAGACGCTTGTCCGGGTCGAGGTCACAGGGCGTTTGCAGCCGGGGGCCAACGCGCTGGGAATCCAGGCCGCCAACGGCGGCGAGAATCCCACACCCGCGGGTGTCATCGGGCGCCTGGTTGTGGCGTTCGCGGATGGTGAACCGATGATCGTGCCTGTCGACACTTCCTGGCAGACGGCTTCTGAGGCTCCCGAGCGCTGGAGTTGGGCGGACTTCGATGCGGGTGCCTGGAAACCGGCGAGCGTGGTGGCGAAGTTCGGCGACCAGCCCTGGGGCAAGATCGCGCTCGACGAGGTTCGCATGGAACCGGCGCCGTTCTTTCGGAAGGCGTTTCAAGTGCGCAAGCCGGTGCGGCGCGCGACGCTGTACGCATCGGCATTGGGCGTTTACGAACTGCGGCTCAACGGCCGGGCGGTCGATACGGATGCGCTGTCGCCGGGATGGACGGACTATTCGAAGCGCGTGCACTATTTCGGGTACGACGTGACCGGGCTTCTCCGCGAGGGCGAGAACGCCATCGGCGCGATGCTGGGCGATGGCTGGTATGCGGGCTACCTGGCCTTTTCGGGCAAGCGGCATTATTACGGTGACAAGACGCGCCTGATTGCGCAGATGCAGATCGAGTATGCCGACGGTTCCAAGGAGGTGTTGGGGACTGACGAGACGTGGAAAGCGACCACGGGCCCCATTCGCGAGAACGATTTGTTGATGGGTTCGGTCTACGATGCGCGCCGCGAGATGCCCGGTTGGGATGCGCCCGGCTACGCCGACGCGTCCTGGCAGGGGGTGATTGTGGATGCCGGTGTGCGGGCCAATCTCGAGGCGCATCCGGGCGCGCCGATCCGGCGCATGGAGGAATTGCCCGCCCGCACGATGACCGAACCCAAGCCGGGCGTGTACGTGTTCGATCTCGGCCAGAACATGGTGGGTTGGGTGCGCCTCCGAGCCAAAGGGGACGCCGGCCAGAAAGTGGTTGTCCGGCATGCCGAGATGTTGAATCCGGACGGCACGCTCTACACGGTGAACCTGCGGGCTGCGAAGGCGACCGACACCTACTATCTCGAAGGCGGGGACGCGCGTTTCCATGAGCCGCCGTTCACCTTCCACGGGTTTCAATACGTCGAGGTGACGGGCTTGAACTACCGGCCCGAGGCGGGCGATGTGACGGGCGTGGTGGTGTATTCCGATCTTCCGCTGGCTGGGACATTCGAGTGTTCGGAACCGCTGGTGAACAAGCTCGTGCTGAACTCGATTTGGGGGCAGAAAGGCAATTTCCTCGATGTGCCCACCGACTGTCCGCAGCGCGACGAGCGGGCTGGTTGGACCGGGGACGCCCAGGTGTTCATGAAGACCGCGTGTTTCAACCTGGACGCGCCGGGTTTCTACACGAAGTGGCTCGTCGATCTGTGCCAGGACGCGCAGCGGGCCGATGGCGCCTTTGGCGATGTGGCTCCGCATGTCAGCATCGTCGGCTACGGCAACACCGGGTGGTCCGATGCCGGCCCGGTCTGCGTCTGGCGCATGTACGAGATGTACGGAGACGCGCGGGTTCTGGGCGAGCATTACCCGGCACTGGTCCGCCACATGGATTACCTCGCCCAAACGAGCCAGGGCCTGGTGCGCGGCACGGGCGCCTATGGCGATTGGCTGCGGTTGACCGGGCCCCAGCATTCCGAGGTGATTGGCACGGCTTACTACTACTACGCCGCGCACCTGATGATCGGCATTGCCGATGTCCTGGGCAAGGCGGACGACGCGGCGCGTTTCCGAAAACTGGCGGAGGTCATCCGGGGCGTGTTCGCGACGCGGTTTATCAAACCCGACGGCCGAATCCTCGATGCGAAGAACGAGACCGGACAGACTTTCTATGCCTTGGCGTTCGGTTTGGATCTTGTGCCCGGGGATCTGAAGGCCAAGGTTGCCGCGCAGTTCGTGGCGTCGATTCGGAGAGAAGACGACCACCTGGCGACCGGCTTTCTGGGAACACCGTTCGTTCTGGCCGCGCTGCAAAAGGCCGGGCAGCCGGCACTGGCCTACAAGCTGGTGCTGAACAAGACCTACCCGTCATGGTTGCAGCAGGTGATCTGGGGCTCGACCACGATGTGGGAGCGGTGGGATGGGTGGCGTCCGGACAAGGGCTTCCAGGATCCGGGCATGAACTCGTTCAATCATTACTGGCTGGGCTGCGTGAGCGAATGGCTCTTCACCCAGGCCGCCGGCATCGACACCGACGGCCCGGCGTTTCGGAAGGTTGTGATACGGCCCGAGATCGTGCCAGGGGAGACGGGCCTCACCTGGGTGAAGGCGGCCTACCACTCGATCAGCGGCGAAGTTCGCAGCGCCTGGAGACTGAGCGACGGACGGTTTGACCTCGAGATCACTGTGCCCGGGAACTGCCGCGCCACGGTGTACGTCCCGGCGCAAGCAGTCGCGGACGTGACGGAAGGCGGACGACCCGCCGCCGAAGCGCCCGGTGTGAAGTACTTGCGTCAGGAGGCAGGCAAGGCAGTCTTCGAGGTCGGCTCGGGGCGCTACGCTTTTCAGAGCCGCTTCAGGCGAGGGCGACATCGCCGCAGAGGTGGACTTGGAGGCCCAATTCGGCTAGGGCCGCCGCCTTGATCCGGCAGGCACGATGGGCCTGCTTGATGTTCGGCGCGTACACCACCTGGATGTGATTGGACTTGTGGCGCGCCATCATCTGATCCCGGCTGATGCCGTGCAGCACCGCGTGCATGATCGGCCACTCCGGGTTGGTCAGGCGCCAGCGGCGTTCGGTCTCCCTGGCGGGCAAGGCGACGGACTCGGCAACCCCGAGGTCGGCATGGAGTTTGCCGTCCATGATGAACACGCGGCTCCAGACCACCCAGCCCGGTTTCGAAACGCCCTTGACCGTCCCGCCGCCGAGGCGGAAGAACATGGGGGGCTGGCGCTCGCTTCGGGCCCCCTTCCATCCGCCGGCGAAGTGCGCGGGTGGGACAGCGCCGGAGATCAGGAGGACCCAGACATAGCCATGGACGCCGTTGCCCCGATAGGGCGCTCCCCAGCGGACGTCGTGCAGGGTGTTTTCGGGCGCAAAGCCCAATTCCCGCCAGAGGCGGTAGGTGACCAGGCCATCGAGGCCGGCGCATTCGTCCACTTCGTTGAAGTGCGGCACCGCCTCGCCCTCGAAGAGCACGCGGCCTGTGCGCGCGCAGCGCACCGGGGGACGGCTGACGTTGTTGAGCAATCCCTCGACGAGGTCGCTGGCGGGCGCGAGATCCTTGAGGCCCTGCTGGTATTGAATGCCGATGGCCGCGCAGCCGTATTCGGCCGCGAGACGCACCGCGGCCACGTACATCTTGCATTGAAGCAGGGTCTGGGCCTCCGTCAGTTCGGTGGCTTCATCCGTGCCCCAGGCGAACTGCATGCCCTTCTTCAACAGCCAATCGAGCACACCGCGCGCCTCGGCGTCCGGGACCTGTAGCATGGCCGCGTAGAGGGCGGATTGGCTCAGACGTTCCTTGAACAGCCCGGTCGGGTTGAGGAGTTCGTCCGGGATGATGGCGTTGTGCATGCCCATGCAGCCTTCGTCGAAGACGCCGAGAATTGCCTTGTCCGTTCTCAACCGGCGGGCAAAGGCGCGTCCGAGTTGTTCGTCGGCCGCGGGCAGCTTGAGCAGGGCCAGGTCGCGGACGTGGCTCTGGTCGTGGGTGACGACCCCGTCGGCCAGCCATTGCCGCAGGCCGTTCCGGAAGAAAGGATCGGTGAATTTCTCGCTCCAGATCGTGCTGTAGCGGACGCCCATTTTCGTCAGCGAAGCGTTGAGATTGAGGAGGCCGACCAGGCCCGGGAACGTGCCGCTCCAGTTGGCGACGGTCAGGATTGGGGCGCGATGCGTGGAAAGCCCCGGGAGGACGTGCTGGCTGTACTGCCAGACGCTCTCGGCAACCACCAACGGCATCTCCGGGTCGATTCCGCGGAAGACCTCGATCCCCATCTTCTGGGAATCGATGAAACCGTGTTTCTTGACCGAGTCGTACGGGTGGGCGCGGACGACTCGCCATCCCTCGGCTCGGATGGCGGCGCTCAATGCCGCTTCCATTTTGGCCTGCTCGGCCCAGCAGGTTTGGTTGGCTGAGAGGCGGAGATCGCCATTGGCAATCAGAGAAACGCGACGGGCTGTAACCGAAGATCCTTTTTTCATACAAGAATGATGGGACGACGCTAATCGGAAAAGCCGCCCGACTCAAAGCGAAAAGTGCGTGGCGGTGCATCGGATTGTTGTCGGTGTTCTGTCGCCCGGTGAGGGCGCCGGGCCTAAAACGGATCGAGGCTCCTGGTGCAGGCCGAGTGCCCGCACGCGGCGCAAACTCGATTCCCACCGACAACTTACGGATGCACTGCGCCCCCCGGGCGTTGACGGCGGTGCCACTCCGGCGTCATGGGAACCCCGGATGAAGCGGCTTTCAAACCGAGGATCTGCACCCCGACATTCGCGTCGTATGGGACGACAAACATCGGGACATCGGCGTCTGAAAACGCGATTGCCTTTTCTCGTGACTTGGGTTCACGCTGAAGCAATGAACCAGTCCGTGCTGATCAATCGGCGGTCCTTCCTGAAGCACGCCACGGTCCTTGCCGCCGGTTCGGCCCTGCCACTCGCGTCTGGCGAATCCGCCTCGGGCGGCTGGCAGATTGGCTGTTACACGCGGCCTTGGGATCAGCACGACTACCGGGTCGCGCTCGATGCGATTGCCGAGGCCGGTTTCAAGTACGCGGGCATCATGACGGCCAAAGGCAAGTCGTGGGTCATGATCAACGCGGAGACCTCGCCGGACGAGGCCGCTCGAATTGGCCGGGAGGTGGCGCAGCGCGGACTCAAGACCGCCTCGGTGTACGGCGACTTCCGGCTCGGGCCCTCGCACGAGACGAGCGTCCAGGCGCTGCAACGCCTGATCGATCATTGCGTCACGTGCGATTCGGGCGACCTTCTGTTGGGAGGCACGTCCGAGCAAGAGCAGTACGAGCCTTACTACAAGGCGATTGCCGACTGCTGCGATTATGCCGCTGAGAAGAAGGTGCGCCTGACGATCAAGCCCCATGGAGGTCAGAACGCGACCGGGCGCCAGTGCCGCCGGATCATCAAGAAGGTGGGGCACCGGAGCTTCCGGCTCTGGTATGATCCGGGCAATATCCTTTATTACTCGGACGGCGCTCTCGATCCGGTGAAGGAGGCCGGTTATGTCGACGGCCTGGTTATCGGCATGAGCGTCAAAGATTTTCGGCCTCCCAAGGAGGTGATGGTCACACCCGGGACCGGCGTGGTGGATTTCCCGAAAGTGCTGGCGCGACTTCGCAAGGGCGGGTTCAAGCAGGGACCGCTGGTGATCGAGTGTCTGGCCTCGGGTGATGTGGCGAGCGTCACCGCGGAGGCGAGGCGGGCGCGCCTCTACCTCGAGCAGTTGGTGGAGCAGACGGCGCCCAAGGCCGTCCAGGAAACCCGACCTCCGTTGGGCACCCCGGCCGGGCGGTTGCGCGCGGGGCCGCGGCCTTTCTAAAGACGGCTGTCCATGACATCTACGATCACCGCGACGCCATCTCCCCGGCTGACGTCGCTCGATGCGTACCGGGGTTTCGTGATGTTCCTCATGATGGCCGAGGTGCTGCGCCTCTGCCAGGTCGCGCAGGCGATTCCGGACAGCCTGTTCTGGGGTTTCCTCTGCCATCATCAGTCGCACGTCGCGTGGATCGGCTGCTCGTTGCACGATCTCATTCAGCCTTCCTTCTCCTTCATGGTCGGGGTGGCCCTGCCATTCTCGATTGCCAGCCGAATGGCGCGGGGCGAGTCCCGCGGGCGAATGCACGGCCACGCCCTCTGGCGCGCGCTTGTGCTGATCCTGCTCGGCGTGTTTCTGCGTTCGACCTCGAGCGGCCAGACCAACTGGACCTTCGAAGACACGCTCACACAGATTGGCCTGGGCTACTTCGCGCTCTTTGTCCTGGGGTTCCGTCCGGTCCGCGACCAGTGGGTGGGGCTGGGGATTGTGCTGGTCGGCTATTGGGCGGCGTTTGCCCTGTATCCGCTGCCGCCCGCCGACTTCGATTATGCGCGGGTTGGCGTCGCGAAGGATTGGCCGCACCTGATGAGCGGCTTTGCCGCCCACTGGAACAAGAACAGCAACCTGGCCTGGGCTTTCGACACCTGGTTCCTCAACCTGTTTCCGCGCGAACATCCATTCACCCACAACGGCGGCGGTTACGCCACGCTCAGTTTCATCCCGACTCTGGGCACGATGATTCTCGGGCTGATCGCGGGGGGTGTGGTGCGCAGCGCGCGCACCCCATGGCAGAAGGTGCGGTGGCTGGCGATCGCGGGCGCGGTTGGGCTGGGAGCGGGCTGGCTGCTGGGGGCGACCGGGGTTTGTCCCGTGGTGAAACGCATCTGGACGCCCAGTTGGACGATCTACAGCGGCGGGTGGTGTTTGCTGCTGCTGGCGGCTTTCTACCTGGTGATTGATCTGTGGCAGCGCAAGGCCTGGGCGTTCCCGCTTGTGGTGATCGGCATGAACTCGATCGCCGCCTACTGCATGGCCCACCTGTTCGACCATTTCATTGCGCAGAACCTCAAGACCCACCTGGGTCAGGATGCCTTCAGATTTCTCGGGGCGCCCTACGAGCCTTTGCTGCACGGCGCGGCCACCCTGCTGGCGCTCTGGTTGATCCTGTACTGGATGTATCGCCGGAAGCTGTTCCTGAGGATCTAGCCCGCATGACCTCGCGTGAACGCATCCGGGCTGCCATTCATCACGAGCCGACCGATCGTGTCCCGATTGATGTTGGCGGGACGCGCCAGAGCGGGATGGCCGCGGTCGCCTCTGCCCGGCTGAAACGCCACCTCGGAATCGGGCTCGACCGCCCGGTCCGCGTCTTCGACCTGTTCCAGATGCTGGCCGAGATCGATCCGGTCGTGGGAGATCGGCTCGGCAACGACTGCGTGGGGTTGCATCGGCGCTCGGTGGCGTTCGGCATCTCGAATGAAGACTGGAAACGATTCACCTTCCCGGACGGATTCGAGGCTGAAGTCCCCGGCGGGTTCAATCCGCGCCGCGGGCCCGGGGGGGAGCTGACGATTTGGAGAGAGGGCGTTGCCGTGGGGGAGATGCCGGCCGGTGGATTCTACTTCGATCGGCTCGAAAAGAACCCCGGCGCGTTGCATCCGGATCTCGATGCCTGGGAGGCGCCGCGTCTGACGGATTTCGAGTTGGCGCACGCGGCGCGCGAGGCGGCGCGCCTCGAGTCAACGACCGACAAGGCCATCATTGCGGTCCTGGGACCGCCGTACGAATTGTTCCATGGACTCGGGCAGGGCGGATTCGACCATTGGATGATGACCTTTGCCAGCGAGCCCGACTACGTTCGGAGGCTGTACCGGAAGCTGACAGACGCCTGGATCGAGAATCTCGAAGCGTTCCACGGCGCCGTCGGCGACCGGATCCACGTCCTGCAGGTGTGCGACGATTTTGGGACGCAGCGGGCTCCGTTCCTCTCCGTGCGCGCGTTTCGCGAGTTGGTGATGCCGGCCTATCGTCGAGGGCTGGACTGGGTCCATCGGCGCACTCCCTGGAAGGTCATGTTGCATTCCGACGGCGCCTTGGGTCCGCTGTTGCCTTCGATTGTGGAGATGGGCGTCGATATTCTGAATCCGGTTCAGACCAGCGCGGTCGGGATGGAGCCGGCACGGCTGGTGCGGGACTATGGAGGGCGGCTGGTGTTCTGGGGCGGGAGCTGCGATCCGCAGGGCACCCTGACGGGCGGGACGCCTGCGCAGGTTGCGGCGGAAGCCCGCGCGAACCTCGAGCATTTTACGAGATACCCCGGTTACGTCTTTGCCTCGATTCACAACATCCAGGCCAATGTCCCGCCTGAGAACATCGTGGCGCTGTTCGAGACGGCATTGGGATTTCATCAGCGGGACGGCGTGGAATGAAGCGGCCGTGTTTCGTCGTGGTCACGACTCCATGAAACATGCTTTTCTAGCCCGCAGTGGTCCGCATTTTGGAGTCTTCGGCTTCGCCCTGGTCACGACTCCATGAGACATGCGGGCTCGACGCGCTCCGGATGAAGGTTCACTCTTGCGGAGACGTCAAAGACGAGAGCATTGATGCCGAGCGTCCTTGGGGCGCTGCCGTCAGACAATCGAATATGAAACAAACGACTCCTCAAATCACACGCCGCCGTTTTCTGGGCGGCACCGCCGTGTCCACAACAGCGTTCTTCGTCGCGCCCAGTTCAATCCTGGGCTTGCGGGGGCAGACACCACCCAGCGGCAAACTGAACATTGCCGGCATCGGGATCGGGGGCCAGGGCGCGGCCGACCTGAGCAGCATTCAGAAAGAGAGTCCGGGCGAGAATATTGTGGCGTTGTGCGATGCCGACTGGGGCCATGCGGGGCATACGTTCAAACGGTATTCCGGGGCCAAGCAGTATAAGGATTACCGGAAGATGCTCGACGAGATGAAGGAGATTGACGCCGTGGTGATCGGCACGCCCGACCACCATCACGCGCCGGCGTCGATCGAGGCCATCAAGCGGGGCAAGCATGTCTACTGCGAAAAGCCGCTGACGCATTCGGTTTGGGAAGCGCGCAAGGTGGCCGAAGCGGCGCGGCAAGCGGGAGTCGCAACCCAGATGGGAAATCAGGGCGCCGGATCCGAGGAATCGCGGCGCTTATGCGAGCTGATCTGGCACGGAGCCATCGGCAAGGTCCGCGAGGCCCACATCTGGACTGACCGTCCTTCGCAAGGCCTGTTCAACGAATACTGGCCCCAGGGCGTGCCCCGGCCCAAAGAGACGCCGCTTGTGCCCGAGACGCTCGATTGGGATCTGTGGCTCGGTCCGGCGCCCGAACGCCCCTACAACCCGATCTACTGCCCGTTCCGCTGGCGCGGCTGGTGGGACTTCGGCACGGGCGCCCTGGGAGACATTGGCTGTCACGCGATGGATCCCGTCTTCCGCGCCTTGAAGCTGGGCGCCCCTTCGAGTGTCGAGGGATCGTCGACCCGCGTGAATCAGGAGACCTTCCCGCTCGGGTCGATGGTGACCTACCATTACGGAGAGCGGAGCGCGGAGGTTCAGGCCCACAACACGTACACGACGGGTCTGAGCGGTGCGGCGGCGGGTGCCGTGGCGATGCCGCCGGTGAAGCTGACCTGGTACGACGGCGGCCTGCGTCCCCCGCGACCGGCCGGGCTCGAAGACGAGCAGGTCATGGGCGACAACGGAAGGCTTCTGGTTGGCGACGAGGGCTTCATGCTGGGCAATCGGATCTACCCCGATGCGCGGCGCAGAGAGGTCGGCGACATTCCGCGTCCGATCCAGCGTTCAGTCGGCCACTACAAGGAATGGATCGACGCGTGCAAGGGCGGCAAGAAACCCGCTTCGAACTTCGACTTCGCGGGGCCGCTCGCCGAGGCCGTGCTGTTGGGCAACGTGGCCTTGCGCGTCGGGTTGCGCGAGAAGCTTGTCCGGTATCGCCTCCAATGGGATCCGGTCGCTTTCAAGTTCACGAATCTCGACGAGGCCAACCAGTTCCTCAAACGCGAGTATCGGTCCGGCTGGTCCCTATGATGCGCCGTTGAACCGGGCGCGACTGCCCCGAAGCGTCGCGCCTGGTGAAACGCCGGAGCGCTCGGAGCGCCGGCTTGCAGCCGGCTTAGCCCGGTTATTTCACACGCTTCGCGAGGAACCGTAACCCGCATAGCAGTTCTCTCGCGAAGTCTGACCGCCATGTGCACCGACGGGGTGTGAAACATGCGGGTTAAGGCGAGCGTTGGCATTCCTCGGTTGAATCCGCACGCGGGGAGCAGGAACCCGAAACGCTCAACGTTCAACGCTCAACGCTCAACGCTCCACCTATCAACCAGCCGGAAGCGCAAAGGAACCTCTCACAGCAACCTGGAAGCCAGCTTCTGGCCGAGATCTTCAGGGGCGCTTAGCGGTCCGGTGGCCGCGGCGCGCGCGGCGTGCCCGCTTCGGAAGGAGATGCCCCGGAGTTTGAGAAGGCCGGAATCGACCTCGGCATAGGCCGCCACCGGACTGAGGCAACCGCCGCCCATGGCGCGCAGAAACGCGCGTTCGGCCGTCGCGCAGGCGCGTGTGACATCATGGTCGAGTCGCGAACACAGCGATTGCGCAAGGCGATCGTCGGCCCGAATTTCAATGCCGATCGCTGCCTGGCCGACGCAGGGGATCATGAGGTCGATGGGGAGGGATATGGCCCGCAGACCCGGCGGGGCGGGGTGCTGCGGTGGGCCATGAATGGCGCCATCCGGTCGCAACTGATAGCCAAGGCGACGCAGTCCGGCGACGGCCAGCAGCGTCGCGGCGAGGTCCGGATCATGGGCCAGCTTCTCGAGACGCGTGCTGAGGTTTCCGCGGATTTGAACCACACGCAGATCGGGGCGCAATTCGAGGAGTTGCTCGCGTCGGCGGGTGCTGCTTGTGGCGACTGTTGCGTGTGGCGGCAAGGCATCGAGGAGGGACGCGTGCGCGGGTGTCGACGTGGGGAGGGCGGAACCAGTTGATCGGCAGACGAGCACGTCGCGGGCGTCTTCGCGTTCGAGCACGGCCCCCAGGATCAATCCGGCGGGCAATTCGGTGGGCAGATCCTTGAGGCTATGAACGGCCATATCCGCCTCGTCACGGAGGAGGGCGGTTTCGAGTTCCTTGGTGAAAAGGCCCTTCGAGACCGAAGCAGGCGCCTGGGCCATCGAGGCCCGCTGGAGTCTGTCGCCTGTGGTCTTGATGATGCGGATCTCGAAGGCGAGGTCCGGGAAGGCTGCGCGGCAGCGATCGATCGCAAGGTGTGTCTGGGCCATTGCGAGCGGGCTGCCGCGGGTGGCCAGGCGGATCGGGCGCTGTGGGGAGGCCGGGTCAGGAGAGGCGCAGCGGTCGGGGTGCATGGGGAGCGTTGGCATTCAACGGTGTAATGCCCATGGGGACCATGAACCGTTCTGTAGCCGCCGACGTGAGTGGGCGCTGATGCCTGCCTTTGACGGAGCGGGATGGCGCGGACTTACGTCCGCGGCCACGACACGGCGGTTCATGGGAACGTTGTCCGGTTGTCGAGGCGCGGTCGGGGCGTGGTTGGCCTGAGGGCCGAGTTCTCAGGGGCAGTGTCGAGCAGGCCCTGGACGCGTCCGCGAATGAGTTCATTGCAGAGGGCAATTTCCTCCCGGCGCTGGCGCAGGGCAGCCTCGGTGATCGTCTGCAAGTCGTCGATGTTGTAGAGAAAGACGTCGTCCATCTGATTCACATCCGGATCGATGTCGCGCGGGACCGCGATGTCGATGAGGAGCAGGGGGCGTTGGCGGCGCAGGCGCATGAGGGGTTCGAGGCGCGGGCGATCGAGGATGTAGTGGGGGGCGGAGGTGCTGCTGACGGCGATGTCGATCCGTCCGAATTCGCCGACCCAATCGTCGAACGGGATGGCCTTGCCTTCGAGTTCGGCGGCGAGTTCGGCGGCGCGGTCGAACGAACGGTTGGTGACGATCACCTCGGAAGCGCCGCGGGAGAGGAGGGCGCGCGCGGTCTTGCCGCTGATATCGCCGGCCCCGATGACCAGGACGGCGCGTCCGGACAGCGAACTGAAGATCTTCTCGGCCAGATCGACGACGACCGATCCGACGGAGATGCTGCCGCGCTGGATGCTGGTCTCGGTGCGGATCTGTTTGGCGACATTGAAGGCACGCTGGAAGGCCCTGTTCAATTGCCGCCCGGTATGGTGATGTTCGAGGGCAAGCGCGTAGGCCCGCTTCAGTTGTCCGAGGATTTCGGTTTCGCCCAGCATCATGGAATCGAGTCCCGACGCCACGCGGAACAGGTGTTCGAGGCTTTGAGGCTCGTGCCAGCCGTACAACTCGGGGGTCAGGTTCGGGTCCAATCCATGATAGCTCAACAGGAAGTCGCGCAGTGCGGCGAGGGTGCGCTGGGGGTCGCGCGGAGCGGCGGCATAGATTTCGACGCGGTTACAGGTGGAGAGGATGACCGATTCCTCGGCGAGCGATTGGGCGCGGAGCCGGGCGAGGGCGGAGGGGATGGCGGCCTCGGCGAAGGAGAGGCGCTCCCGGATTGCCACGGGCGCCGTATTGTGACTGAGTCCGACGACGACAACTGCCATGGCTCACGGGTTGTGGATGCCGGACAACTGGTTGAAGCCTGCGAACGTCAGGAGGACGAAGCAGAAACCGCCAATCGCCCACCAGGCGAACCAGCGTCCGCCGCTATGGAATTGCCACCGGCGCAGCAGCAGGATGGCGTAGGCCAGCCAGACGAAGATTGCCCAGAGGATCTTCGCGTCGACCAGGAAGAAGACGCCGCGCTCGTGTTTGAGCCAGATGGTTCCGAACACCATGCCGGCCGAGAGCAGCGCGAGCCCGACTGCGAGCGATTGCCAGGTGACCGTTTCGAGCCTTTGGATGGGAGGAAAGAGCGAGAGCACCGCCCTGAGCTTGTCGTGTTTCAGGTCGCGCTCCTGGGTCAGGTACATCACAGCCGTGATTGCGCCCAGCCCGAACGCCCCGTACGACAGCATCACCAACGCGGCGTGCAGGCTCGTCATGGTGGGGATGAACCGCGGTACCGGATCCTGTGTGTCCAGTCCGGGCATGAGGGCGAAGACGCCGACGCAGAACAACACGGGCGCCGCGAATGCGCCGAGAAAACGAAGGCGTCGGACGAGTCCGATGACCAGGTACGCCGCCACGATGGCCCACATCGAGAACATGGTGGCTTCGAAGAGGTTGTTGACCGGGCATCGGGACAGGGAGAAACCGCGTTTGATCATGGCGATGGTCTGGAGCCCCATCGCGGCCAGGAGCAGGATGTAGATGACGCGATTGTCTGTTCGAAACCCTTTGCGCCAAAGCAGAATCGCGTAAAGGGTGCTGATGCCATACACCCCCACGGCGACCGCGAACAGGTTTCGATCCGTAAAGCCGAACACAGGCTCAGGGTAAACCGGTGCGCAACGCCTGCAAGCTTGGAGAGGCCCGGGCTTAAGCGCGTGACTTGAGTGTTCATCGGCAGTTGAATCGGGGCGTGAGCACACATTTCCTCTCGCGGCGTGAATGGATCGGGGCGGTCGGCTTGGCAACTGTTGGAGCGTCTCCGCTGTCGGCTCTTGCCGGCCGACGCCGGGCGGTGCGGCGCTTTCATGTCTGCCTCTCGCCGGTGATTGTCGAGAACGATCCGGATTTGCTGACGAGCGTGCGCCAGGCCGGTGTCGAGGTTGTGTGGCTGGCCGGGTACTTCTACGGGCACCGGCCATACGCCGACGAGTTGATCCGGCGCGCCCGCGCGCGGCTCGAGAAGGCCGGCTTGGAGTCTGAATTGATCACCGTTCCCCTGGGGCATCCGGGCGATTCCCTGGGCGCCCATGACGGCGATTTTCCCCTGACGCCGCCACGGCATTGGCAGACCGGGCAACGCCCCGACGGGCAGACTTACGCCGGCACGTCCCTGCACGCCCCCGCAACGGAGGAGAACGCGGCTGCGCTGCGGCGTCTGAGGACCTTCGGATTTCGCCGGGCATTTGTGGATGACGATTTCCGGCTGGCGCGCGGTCCGGGGGAGATTGGCGGCTGCTTTTGCGCGGGGCATCGCGAGCGGTTCCTGCGTCTGTTCGGCTACGGACCAGGGCGCTGGACCGAGCTGCTCGAGGATGTGCGCGACCGGCGGATGACGCGGCTGCTGCGAACGTGGCTCGACTTCACGTGCGACGAATTGACGGCGTCCTTTCGGGCGCAGGATCGGGCCTTTGGAGGCGATCTGGGCATCATGGCGATGTATCTCGGCGCGGAAAAGGCAGGCATCCGGCCGGGCGACTACCGTCGGGCGCTTTTTCGGGTGGGGGAATTGATGTTTGACGACGGTTCCTTTGCGCCTGTGAAGGGCAAGACCGACGAGCTGTTTAGCGCCTTGTTCCATCGGCGGTTTGCGAGCCCGGACCGCGCGTTCAGTGAAACAACCGCCTATCCCGCCCACCGGCTTTCCGCGCGGAACATGGCGGCCAAACTCGTGATCTCGACTCTTACGGACGTGCGGCACACGATGTTCATGAGCGGTCTGACGCCGTTCCCGCGCGAGCACTGGGCCGTGCTCGGTCCGGCCATGCGCGGACAGGGTCGCCTGCATGATGAAATCGCCGGGCACCGCCCCGGAGGCCCGTTCAAGCACTTCTGGGGTGACGCGCAGCGTCTGGCGGGAGACGACCAGCCGTTCAGCCTGTGGCTTGCGGCGGGTGTGCCATTCGAGGTGGTGAACGAACTGCCTTCGGACGGATGGACGTTTCTTTCGGACTTCGACGCGCGCGAATGCGTTGAGAGGGGCGAGGAGGGGAGGGGAACGCGGCTTGTGTGCCGTGCGGGCGCTCAGAAACGCCCTGTTGGGGCCGAGGGGGTGGCCGAGTCGCTCCCCGAGTTGTTTGCCTTCAAGAATCGAATCCGTGGCGCGCTCGGACGCGTCCCGCACGTTGCCGAAGCCGAGCCGGCTGTGTGCGCCTGGTACCCCACGGCTGGGAAGGTCGTGGTTTGGAACCTTGCGGAGGAGCCGCGGACGCTGACGCTGGTGCACGGCGCGCGCCGGCTCGAGATCCGGCTGGGAGGACTCGAAGCGGCGTCTATGGACGCGTGACCAGGTTTTCCTCCTCGGCGAGGGATTGGACGATCATGTCGATGGTTTTCCCAATCGCGCCGGTGTTGGCTTTCACCACGGCGACCGCGTTGCGTCCCATCTCTGCGCGGGCGGCGGGATCGGAGAGCAATTGACCGAGCGTCTGTTCGAGTTCCGCAGCGTCTCGAACCTGCCGGGCGCCTCCATTTTTGACGAAGCTCTCGGCGATGGCCGCGAAGTTCTGCATGTTGGGGCCGAACACCATAGCCTTGCCGAGTGCGCCCGGCTCGACGGGATTCTGCCCGCCTTGGGCTGTGAGGCTCTTGCCGACAAAGATGACGGTGGCCGTTTCGTAGAAGTCCTTGAGTTCGCCGGTGGTGTTCACCAGGAGACATTCGAGGCTGCGCTCAGGCAGTTGGGTCGAGGCGGTCACCTCGCGCCGGTAGATGAACTTGATGCCGCGGGCTTCCAGTTCGCGTCCGACTTCCCGCCCCCGCTCGAAGTGGCGCGGCACAAGGACGAGGAACAGGTCGGGATGGCGTGCGCGGAGGCGCGGGAGGATGTCGGCGAGGAGGGCTTCCTCGCCTGCGTGGGTGCTGCCGGCGATGAGAATCGGGGCATTGTCGGGAACGCCGATTTGGCGCAGGAGCGCGGCGGCATCGAACAGGCGCCGTTCCTCGAGTTTGGCGGCGTCGAATTTCAGGCTGCCGACCACGCGCACTGTCTCGGGGCGGCATCCGAGTCGAACCAGGCGCGCCGCGTCCTCATCGGTTTGTGCGCCGACGCCGGCGAGCGTCGCGAAGAGCGGGCGGAACAGCGGTCGAACCAGGCGGTATCCCCGGTACGAGCGTTTGGAGAGCCGCGCGTTGACCAAGAAGACCGGCGTGCGTCGGGCGCGGGCTTTCCAGAGGAAATTGGGCCAGATCTCGGCTTCGACGAGCACGATGGCATCCGGATGCAGAACCGCCTGGGCCCGTGAGACGCAGCTCCGGAAGTCGATCGGGTAGTAGACCTTCTCGATGCGGGTCGGGAGCTTCTTGCGCAATTCTCCCATGCCCGTCGAGGTTGTGGTCGAGACCACGATCTTGAGGTTGGGCACGCGCGGTTCGAGGGCGCGAATCAACTGGGCGCACAGGTTGACCTCTCCGACGCTGACCGCATGCATCCAGAGGACGTGGCGGTTTGTGACGGCGTGTTTGACACTGGCACTGAAGCGTCCGAAGCGCTGATGAAATCCATCGCGCCAGTTCCCGCGCCGCCACATCTTCCAGAAGTAGAAGGGCGCACTGAGACAGAAACCGACCGTAAACACCAGGCTGTAGAGAGTCCGCATGCCGTTTCGCAGACCATTATCGCGTTCCGCCCTCCCGATGCAATGCCGCAGTCACACGACTCGGCGCGGAACAGCCCGACACAAACGCCGGGACGCAGGCCGGGGTGCCGCGTCGGTTACCGGACGCGGACTCGATAGAACCGCGCGGTTCCGAGCGGCATCGGGATTCTCCAGGAGGCGATGCCGGTGCTCGAGGCGGTGAGCGTTGCCGCGACGTCGCCTATATTCGTCGCTGTCGCACCCCTGAGCACTTCGTACGTGCGACCGTAGACCGAGGTCCAGAAAAGCATCGGTGGCGATGGGGAAATGGCCACGGCGACCGGGACCTCGGGTCCGAGGAGCCGGAATTCAAAAGGTGCGGTTTGGTAGCGGGCGCCGTCGGAGGCAACCACCACGGCAACCACGCTGTGTTGCCCCGCACCGAGTTCGGTTCCCGGCAAAGCGAACGCCGCCGTCTGCGCATTCGTCATCCCGGCCAACCGCCCCCCGGTCCCAAACAGCTCGATCCGATCGATGTCGGTCCGATTCGCCACCACATCGAACGGCACAGCGGCTTCGACCGCAAACTCGGTCTGCCCGACCGGACACCGCAAGGTTGCTTCGAGCGGGGTGTTGCGGATGCGGACTCGATCGGTGGCGCGGGTTTGAGTCCGCACGGAACTGCCCTCATAGGCCACGGCGGTCAGTTCATGGTGACCGTCGGGGTAGGCCGCGGTGTCGAAGAGGAAAGTCAAATCGAGATTCGTGCCTCCGGCGGTCAGGTAGAGGTGATTTCGAGAGGCCAGATCGGGTCCGTTCTCATCGAGTCGCACCGGTGCCGACGGGTCCATTTGGAAGTGATCGGGAGCGGTCCACGCGCATTCGATCCGCGCGGCGGCGAGGCCAGGCGAGCGGGCATAGAGGAAGAACGAAACAAGCTTGTCGCTCATGACGAAGATGTCCTCGGCTGAAACCCCGTCCGGTCCCTGCAGCAGGGGGGATTGGTTCACTTGCTGCAGAACCTGGCGAACCAGATTGGCCGTGGTGCCGGCGGGCGGGTTGGTGGCCCCGACTGTGATGCTTTCTCCGTTTGTCTTGATCAGCGTGCATCGCAGGACGTCGCCTTCGGCCGCGGTTGCGTCGATTGTATAGAAACGCCACGGACGCGCCGCGGAATCGACGAACCGAGGTTTGGCAGGGCGGACGAAGGTAGTCAGGGCCGGCGCGCTCCCCTGCGACTCGAAGGCGGCGAGGCTGACCTCCTCTCCGGATCGTCCGGGCAGGAGCGAGGCCAGTTCGAGGCGATCGCCCACTGCGGTGGCGGCGACGAGGGTGTCATTCGACTGGCTGTTGACCAACGTGGTGAGGTTGATTGTCAGAGACTCCAGAGTGGCTCCCGCTGGCACGGTCCAGTCGAAGCTGGTCGGACCGATCTCGATCGAGAGGGTGTTGCCATCCGCAGGCGGCAGATTCGTCACGGTAAAGGCCAGGACGCCGTCCACGAAGAGATCCACCTGCTGCAAGGGACGCGTCGCATCCGCGGCCAGGAAATTCAGGGTGAGATTCGTCGTTCCCACGAGCACTGGGGGTTCGGGCGGGGGCGGCGGTTCATGGAGTGCGACGCCGTCGTGTGAGGGAATCCCGGAAGCCGAGGCGACGCGGCCCTTTTGAAAGCCCCATGTTCCGATGCCGGGGCGGGCGAAGGGGGCGGAGAGCGGTTCGCCCACCAGGACACCCTGATACGGGCTGGCCAGGCCTTGATAGCAGCATTCGGCTATGGTGAAGCCGCGGGCCTGGTAGAAATAGACGCTCGGGTCCGGGAACTTCTCCGTGTAGTTGCACGGCTCGACGATCGTGCCGTAGCTGGCCGTGGCGCCCGCGCGAAGGAAGGCGAGGAGGTTTGTCTGGCCGCATGGCTCGAAGAGGCAACCGCCGTAGGAGGTCAGGCTGTCGGCCATCGCCCCGGGCACGAATGTGTTCTCGGTGACATTGAAGTGGGCGAGACCGGTTTGCATGCCCAACAGGTCGGACAATCCCGAGGTCTGGTTCGAGTTGGTTGCGATCAGCGGAAACAAGCCGTTGAGCTGCATGTCCAGAATGGCGTTGTCGAAATTCGGGAACCGGACATTCCGGGCCGAGTCGGTGGTTTTCTGGAGCAGGACGGTTTGGGTGGGGAAGGCGCCGTCGCTGGCCACCCCGCGATCCACGGTCCGCATGGCCTCTGCAAGGAGTTCCGCGGTCAGCATGGTCGCCAGAAAGCGCGGTCCGTTCGTCGAAGCGGGCTGGGAGTCGAACGCCAGTTCGGTGGCGAAGTACGGGTTGTTTCCTTCCGGCGAGATCCGGCATGCGCCCGGGCTCCGCCAGTCGTTGGTCTTGAATCCGTAGAACAGCACCGACGTCGTGCTGTTCACATCGCGTCCGTCGATCACCCTGTATGGAATGTCCATCGAGAGGACGACGAATTGGATCTGACCGGCCAGGCGCCGCTCGGTCAACGCCGTGAAAAGCGGGTTCACCAGCAGGTTCTGGCACTGTGTGCGAGTCCAGTCGGTCCTGCTGCCTGTCCACGAGATGCGGACGATGTTTTGCGGGGGCAACTGGCGGCGTTCGCGATAGTAGTTGCCCAGCGCCATCGAATCCGCGCTGTGCGAGTTCACCACCACGGCGACATTGAGGCCGCTGCCGCCGGCCTGGGCCGGCGCGAACGCAACGGCCAGCAACCACAGCGGCGCGAGAACGCGTTGAATCCAGTGGGCGTCTTGTCTCATGATCCGTCGACCCTGTTGGTCATGCGCGGTCGTTTTCGGCTCGCGGACTGTGCCCGGCGGAATTGCCGCCCGCAAGCCTCAAGGCGACGCATCGTGTTGCCGGAGGCACGATCCCGCGGACGCCGATGTGGTTGCAGGTCGAGGTCTACTCAACGTTCAACGCTCAACGCTCAACGCTCAACGCTCAACGTTCAACGAACGCTCAACGTTCAACGAACGCTCAACGACGGGGATTTCGCGAATGTGACAGGGGTGGCGTACGGCTCGCGATTCGATGGCGGACAGGACGCTCTTTTTCATTCGCGTTTTGGACTCGAGTCGGCTACAGATAGGCAGTTTCCTATGAAATCGACTGTGCCCGTTGCTTCTCGAAGCCGTTCAGTCGGGGCTTTCACCCTCATCGAACTGCTGGTTGTCATCGCCATCATCGCCATACTGGCCGGCATGCTGCTGCCGGCTTTGGCGCGGGCCAAGGACAAGGGGCAGCGCATCCATTGCATGAACAACCTGAAGCAAGTGAGCGTTTACATGCAGTTGTACACCGACGACTACAACGACATCTTTCCGGCCCATCGGAACCAGAACGTGAACAACGCCGATGAGATCGTTTCTCTGACCAATTGGTGGGGCACGACGATTATCGGGTATGCCCGAAACCAGTCGAATCTGTTCCGATGCGCCGCGATCAAGGGCAAGCGCCTGGACAACGGCCTGCGCTGGGAGTGGAAGTTCGACTGCCACAAGGTCGGGTACGGCATCAATTCGTGGTTTCTGAGCCTGTGGCCCTACTCCGATCAAAGCCTCACAGTCGGCGGCATCCGCTTCGAGACGAAGCCTTGGTTCAAGCGCACGTCGATCGTGACGCCCACCGACACGTTCATGATCGGCGATTCGATGCCCAAGATCGACGGCATGTGGAGCAGCAGTTGTTACTGGCCCTGGGCCTGCATGGATCCTAAAAACACCCAGTACGGCGGATACGAGGGAATCGACCGCAACCGCCATCGCGACACCGGCGTGGTTGTGTTCACGGACGGCCATGCCGAAGCGCGCAAGGACGCTCAAATCAACCCCCCCCGCGATCCCGGGTTCGGCGACGCCCGAGGCCTGGTCAATTGCCGGTATTGGGATCCGCTCAAGCGCGGCGGCGACCGCTAGGCCGCATGAGTCCACATTTTGAAGTTTTCGTCTTCGCCGTGGTCACAACTCCATGAAGCATGCGGGCTAGCCCGGGAATTTCATGCCGGTCCGGATCAAGATCTGCGGGATCACATCGATCGAGGATGCTGTGAGCGCAGTGAATGCCGGCGCGGATGCGCTGGGTCTGATGTTCTACCCGCCCAGCCCCCGGTGCATTTCCCTCGACGCAGCCACCGCCATCGTCGCATGTGTGCCGCCGACCGTGGCGACGGTCGGCGTATTTGTGGATCCCGAGGCGGACTTCGTGCGCGAAGCCATCGCCCGCACGGGACTGGACACGCTGCAGTTTCACGGCAACGAAACACCCGAGTTCTGCGCTCAATTCGGGTTGAAGACGATCAAGGCCTTCCGTTTGCGCGACCGCGCCGCGCTTGATGGGGTGCGCACCCACCCGCGTTCTGCCTGGTTGCTGGACAGTTATGTTCCGGGTGTTCCGGGCGGCAGCGGGCAGACGTTCAACTGGGATCTGGCCGTCGAGGCCAAGCGGTGGGGCAATCCCGTCTTTCTGGCGGGTGGACTGACTCCGGAGAACGTTCGGGACGCGGTCCGGCGCGTCGCCCCGTTTGGGGTGGACGTATCGAGCGGTGTCGAGGCTTCGCCCGGCCGCAAGGACCCCGTTCGACTCAGGCGGTTCATCGCTGAGGCACGGTCCGGCGCGCCCGGTCCCGCGACGGCGCTGGGAGAGCGCTGACGTGCAAGGCCTGAATGCTGCCGGCTGAACCGTGAACGAGGCCCTCCGCCAGGAGTCCATGAGACTCGAACAGTCCTGGACGCGTCACAGCGCGCAGATGCTCGAGACCTACCTGGTCGCCGATGTCGAAGATCCGCGCATCAATGTCCAAAGCCTTCTGACACGCCATTTTCTCATCTTCGCCTTGTCGGGGCGGCACTTCGAGATGGCCGACGCGGAACTGCGCTTCGCGGCCTGCCTCAACTGGATCCTGAGGTTCGCGAAGGAGAATCCCGATGTCGAGGCCCTGGCGGGCGTGCGGTACGCGCTGCAATGCGGCGCCGACAATGCCGAAGGAGTGGAGTTGCCGCATTTTCTCCGCGATACGTGTCGCGCGCTTTCGGCAGGCGCGGAGGCCAGGCCCGTGCCGGAGTACGTGAGCGCGGCCATCGAGGGTGTGACGTTCGACGGGAGGCGGCCCTGCCTGCCCGCCAGCATTCTGGATATCTTCATGGGCCTCTGGCGCACGGTGCTTTCCTCCGAAACATCACCACCGCGGCGCGTGCTGGAACCGGCCTGCGGCAGCGCCAATGATTACCGCTTCCTGGAGGCCTGCGGCCTTGCGAACCGGGTGGATTACACCGGATTCGATCTGTGCGAGCACAATGTGCGGAACGCCCGGAAGCTCTTTCCGCGCGCGCATTTCGAAGTTGGAAACGTCTTCGAGATTGCCGCTGGCGATCGTTCATACGATCATTCGTTCGTGCATGATCTCTTCGAGCATCTTTCCCCCGAGGGGATTGAGACGGCGGTGAAGGAGCTGTGCCGTGTGACGCGCCGCAGCCTCTGCCTGCACTTCTTCAACATGGATGAAATCGATGCCCACGTCGTGCGTCCGGTCGATCAGTATCATTGGAACACCCTGAGCCTGGACCGTATGACGGAGCTGTTTGCCGCCGAGGGATTCAGCGGTCAGGCCTACCATATCGGAACCTACCTGCGCGGGCGCGTGGGCTGCGAGCACACGCATAATCCCCACGCCTACACTCTGATTCTGGGGACTTCGACCCCGGTCGCGGATCGGGCATGATGAACGCCACGCGAACGAGAGCATTTTCCACAAACGTCATGCGTGTCCTCCTGTTTCTCGCGCTTTTATGTCCGGCCGTTTGGTCCGCGGTCCCGGAATCCGCAGGACCTGAATCTCGAGATGCCGAGCGTGCGATGGTGGAAGATGCCGTAGAAGTCCCGCACAAGAGCACGGGCCAGAAGGTCGCCGAATACTTGCGCGAACACGGGGCCTCGAAGACCGCCACGATTATCGCCATCTCCACGCTGCCGATCGTCGAACTGCGCGGCGCGATCCCGGTTGGACACATTCTCTATCCCGACGTGGAGAAATCGACCCGTCTGGGCCGGGACGACCTCGAGCGGTCCGCGCGGATCTTCATCTATGCTGTGGTGGGCAACATGTTGCCCGTGCCGTTGATTCTGCTGCTCCTCGGGCCGATATCCAGGATCTGCATGAAGGTGCCGTGGGGTAAGAGGTTTTTCGATTGGCTCTTCGCCCGCACCCGGCGCAGGACAGCCGATATCGAGAAGTACGAGACCTTGGGCCTGACCGTGTTCGTCGCGATTCCTCTGCCGGCCACGGGCGCCTGGACCGGGGCCATGGCCGGCTGGCTGCTGGGCATGAGCTTCGGTCACTGCTTGCTTTCCATCTTTCTGGGCGTGTCGATTGCCGGCGTCATCATGACCGTCCTTGCGCTGATGGGCTGGATCGGCGCCGTCATCGCCGGTGTCGTTCTGCTGGCCTTCTTCCTTGGCATTCTGGCGAAGGCGATCAAGACCGCAAACCCGTGACGGGCGGCTTGCTTGAACGGATGGAAGATGTGTCAGTCGGTGCTTGTGAAGGAGCTTGAACCGCGGTTCAGGAAGTGGTTCAACCGGCGACAGAAGCGGTCTGGCACGTTGCGGGCGGAGCGGTTCAAGAGGCAGTCATGGACCGACGACGAGCTGTTGGCACAGAATGAGAACTGAATGAAGAAGCGTCTGCTGCGATGGGTGGGCGCGATTCTGGTCGTGCTTGCCGTGGCCTTGGTCGGGGGAACAGTTTGGCTGTGGCTGAAGGTTCGTGGCAGCCTTCCTGACCTGGACGGCCAACGCAGATTGGCCGGACTGGAGAGCGCGGTCACGATCGAGCGCGACGCCCTGGGCGTGCCGACGATTCGCGCCGGATCGAGGCTCGATGCGGCGCGCGCCACGGGCTTTCTGCATGCCCAGGACCGGTTCTTTCAGATGGACCTGATGCGGCGGGCGGGTGCGGGGGAATTGGCCGAGTTGCTTGGTCCGGCTGTCCTGCCTGCGGATCGCGAATGCCGCCGGCACCGCTTGCGCGAGGTCGCGCGCCTGGCCCTGGCGCGAGGGCCGGCCGAGCACAGGGCGTTGGCGGAGGCCTACGCGGACGGAGTGAACGCGGGGCTGGCGGCCCTGGGCGCCGCGCCGCCCGAGTATCTGCTTCTGCGCTCGACTCCGTATTCCTGGCTGGCCGAGGACTCGATTCTGGTGGGTTACGCGATGTTTTTCACCCTGCAAGAGAGCGACGGAGCGGGGGAGAGGTCGTTGGGCGTGCTGCGTGAATTGCTTCCGGCGGAAGCATTCGCGTTTTTTGCGCCGATCGCGACAGACTGGGATGCGGCGGTGGACGGCACCGTACTCGAGAATCCGTCGATGCCGTCGGCAAACGTGTTCTCCTTCGAGTCATCGAGGCAGGAGAGCGGCTCGGACGACGCAGCTCAAGCCGCCGGGGATCTCGCATTGGAGCGGGATGTGGTTGGCAGCAATTCGTGGGCGGTGGACGGACGCTACTCGTCAAGTGGCTCAGCCCTGGTCGCCAACGACATGCACCTGGGCCTGAACGTGCCGGTCATCTGGTATCGGATGCGAATCATCTGCCAGCCTTCTTCCTCCGCTGAGAAGTCGCTCGACCTGGCCGGTGTCAGCCTGCCCGGATCGCCGCTGATTGTTGTGGGCAGCAACGGGCACATTGCCTGGAGCTTCACCGATGCCGCCGTCGACAGCTCGGATGTTGTGCTTGTGGAAGTGTCGCCCGACGATCCAACCCGGTATCGTGTGCCGCAGGGTTGGCGGACGTTCGAGGTCCACCGCGAGACGCTGCGGGTCCGAGGCGGCCCGAGTCAGACATTGACTGTGACCAACACCATCTGGGGACCGCTGGTGCCCGGGAGCGCGCCGGGGCAGGTCTGTGCCCTGAGCTGGGTGGCGCACTTTTCCGAGGCCGTGAACATGCGCCTGGCAGACCTCGAACAGGCCCTCGATGCCGCCACCGCCATGCGCCTCGCGCCGCACTGCGGCATCCCGGTGATGAATCTCGTCGTCGGCGATCGGGCCGGGGAGATCGGATGGACCTTGTGCGGACGGTTGCCCAAGCGCGTCGGCTTCGATGGCCGCACACCGGTGTCGTGGGCCGACGGGACGCACCGCTGGGAGGGGCTTTTGCCTGCAGACGATTACCCGCGCATCAGCTCGGCGGGGCTGGAGCGAGTTTGGACTGCCAACAACCGGATTGCCGGGAGCGCGGCCTATCTGGCGACGGGGCCCTGGTCGGTCGATCTCGGCGCGCGGGCGCGTCAAATCCGGGATGGGCTGTTGCAGGTTGAACGGGCCGGTCCGGCGGACATGCTCAAGATTCAACTTGATGATCGCGCGGTTTTCCTCGAGCGGTGGCAGCGGTTGTTGCTCGCCACGTTGTCCCGCCCGGACGTCACCAACCGGTCCGAGGTGGCCGGGATGCTCCCGCATGTCGAACGTTGGGGCGGACGCGCCACCCCAGACTCGGTCGGATACGCGCTGGTCCGTCAATTCCGGAATCAGGCGATCCATCTGGTGCTCGAGCCCGTGACGGCTCGATGCCTTAAGGGGTACCCGGGTTTTGGCTACGGCGCGTTGCAGGTGGAACAGCCAGTCTGGACGATCCTCGAACACAGGCCCACCCACCTCCTCAATCCGCGGTTCGCGACCTTCGAGGCTCTCTTGACCCGCGCGGCGGAACTGGCCTGGCGAATGAACCGCGGCTCGACCGGCGGGCGCGCTCCGCGTCGTTGGGGGGAACTCAACCGTGTTCTGATCCGCCACCCGCTGAGCCAGGGCGTGCCCTGGCTTTCCGAGTGGCTTGACGTACCGCCATTGGAGCTGCCCGGTGACAGCCACATGCCGCGGGTGCAAGGCCGCGGTTTTGGCGCTTCCGAACGTCTCGCAGTGTCGCCCGGTCACGAAGCCGATGGCTATTTGCACATGCCGGGTGGCCAGAGCGGGCATCCGCTCTCCCCATACTATCGTGCCGGGTACCAGGCATGGGCGAGGGGGGAGCCGACGCCTTTTCTTCCTGGCGCTGCACGCCACAACCTGACACTCATTCCGTGAGGATTCCGATGAAGCGCGCCTTTGTCACCCTGTTCCGCACAGCGCCGGTGCTCCTGGTGATCCTCTTGGCGGCGGGGGGGGTGGCGGCCGGTCTGCGCCTTTTGCCGCCCGCACCGCAGGGCGACGGCGTTCTTCAGTTGACCGTCCTGGGTCATGAGGGGGCGCCTCTGACGCCTGTGCGGGCGGCGCTCATTGCCGCTCTCAAGACCACGAACCTGAGGGTGGCGATGACGGAGTGGGCTGTGGTGGACGGGGTGCGGATCTTCGCGGACGGCGTGCTGCGGATCGAATGCCAGTCGGGCGGGGAGGGGCTCGGTTCGCCGTTGTTCTTTGCGGCCCGCGAGGGGTCTTTGCCTCCTGAGGTCACGGTGAGCAACACCGCCGGTTTGCGCTCGGCGGTTGCCGAGGCCAAACCCGGTTCGCGCATTCTCCTTGCCGCAGGCACGTATCCGGGCGGCTTCTACTTTTCGAACGTGCGCGGGGAGGCCAATTTGCCCATCGTCATCGCCGGCGTTGATCCGCAGAATCCGCCGGTGATTCAGGGTGGAGGCAACGGGATGCAGTTTTCGGATGCCGCGTGGATCGAGTTGCGTGACCTCGTGTTTGTGGGCGCGACGGGCAACGGCCTGAACATCGACGATGGAGGCACATTCGAGACCCCCTCCCGACAGGTATTCCTGCATCGACTGCGCATTTCGGACGTGGGTCCCAACGGCAACCGGGACGCGATCAAGTTATCCGGGGTGGTTGATTTCCGCATCGAGGGTTGCACGCTGGAGCGGTGGGGCACCGGCGGATCGGGCGTTGACTTGGTGGGCTGCCACGGCGGAATCATCGAGAGCAACGTCTTTCGTCATGGGGCCGCCGCCGCCTCCGGCGGTGCCAATGGGGTGCAAACCAAGGGAGGCAGCCGCAACGTGGTTGTCCGCCGGAATCGGTTCGAGTCCGTGGGCGCGCGCGCGGTGAATATCGGGGGGAGCACGGGCCTCGAGTTCTTTCGCCCGCCCCTCGAGCCCGACGGGCAGCATGCCGAGGCCAGGGACATTCGGGTCGAAGGCAACACATTCCTCGGCAGCACGGCGCCCATTGCATTCGTGGGTGTGGATGGCGCGCGGGTTCGATTCAACACCATTTACCGTCCCGGACGATGGGCGATTCGCATCCTGCAGGAGACGACCGCGCCCGGCTTCGTGGCATGCCGCAACGGGCAGTTTAGCGACAACATTGTGGTCTTTCATTCGGACGAGTGGTCATCGGGCGGCGTGAACATCGGTCCGAACACAGCCCCGTTGACGTTCCAGTTCACGCGCAATTGGTGGTATTGCCTTGATGACCCGGCGCGCAGTCGCCCGGTGTTGCCAGTGACCGAGACGGGCGGCGTATACGGTCAATCTCCGCAATTTCGCGATGCCGCCAATGGCGACCTCCGGCTAGAACCAGGCAGTCCAGCCTTGGGCTTTGGAGCCGAAGCGCTGCCGCAGTAGAATCCCGATACTGATTATGCAAACTACCACGCATCCGATCGTCGTGGCGACTCTGCTCGCCACGTGCACGTTCACCCATCCGCGCGTCTCGGGTGCGCAGCCGGACGCACTCGAGGAGTGGCGCCAATTCCGTGGCCCGGGCGGACAGGGGCGCAGCCGGAGCAGGGGGCTGCCGGAGACCTGGGGTGCGGAGCAGAACGTTGTCTGGAAGACCGCGCTGCCCGGTCCGGGCGGTTCGAGTCCCGTGGTTTGTGGCGAGCACATTTACCTGACCTGCTACTCGGGCTACGCGGTGCCGGGCGAAGCGGGCGGCAATCTCGACCGTTTGCAGCGGCATGTTGTGTGCCTCGGCCGCGCGGACGGCAAGGTCCTTTGGAAGAGGGATGTTCCTGCCGTGCAACCCGAACAGCCCAAGGTGCGGGATCACGGGTATGCGTCGAGTACGCCGTTGGCGGACGACAGGGGCTTGTACGCTTTCTTTGGGAAGTCCGGTGTCTTCGCGTTCGATCACCGCGGCAAGCAGCTTTGGCGGGCGGACGTGGGTTCGGAGACACACGGCTGGGGTTCGGCCGCCTCGCCTGTGTTCTACAAGGATCTGGTGATCATCAACGCGGCCGTGGAGAGCCAGTCCCTCGTGGCGCTCGACAAGGCGACCGGCAAGGAAGTCTGGCGCGCCGGCGGCATGAAGGAGTCCTGGAACACGCCGATCGTCGTCCCGGTCGACGGGGGCCAACACGAACTGGTTGTCGCCATCTTCGGCAAAGTCCTGGGCCTGGATCCCAACAGCGGCCAGGTCCGCTGGTCCTGCGCGACGGACATCGGCTGGTACATGGTGCCCAGCCTGGTGAACCACAAGGACATTGTCTATTGCGTCGGCGGCCGGACGGGCGGCGCTCTGGCCGTGCGTGCGGGTGGCCGTGGCGACGTCACGCAGTCGCATCGGCTCTGGACATTGGGGAAGGGCTCGAATGTCCCCTCTCCTCTCTTTCATGAAGGCCATCTCTACTGGCTTCACGAGAACCTGGGCATCGCCTATTGCGTCGAGGTCGCGACGGGCAAGTTGGTCTTCGAGGAACGCATGGCGAACACCGGCCAGTTCTACGCCTCGCCCGTGCTGGGTGATGGGAAGATCTATGCCTTCACGCGCAGCGGAGTTGGCTGTGTGCTTGCGGCCCAACCCCGGTTCGCCCAACTCGCTCGCAACGAATTGGGCGACCGCAGCAGCTTCGACGCGAGCCCGGCAATCGACGGTTCCCGGCTCCTCATCCGCTCAGACAGAGCCCTTTACTGCATCGGAACCCGGTGAGGGTCATGCGGGTGTGGGCGAGTGCGCAGCGCCGGATGGGCGCAAGAACTCTCGATGCTCGACACCCGATTTCGATCTGTCGACAAGCTGGATACTCCTGGAGGTTCTTGTCGGACCTCCTTGATGCGTTCGGGAACTTCTGGTACTCACGCTGCGAATGAACTGCCAATCCTCGATCTCCTGCTCTTCCCGGCTCGGCTGTGGCCCGCGGTTTGTCTTCACGTCTTCGAGAACTCCGGGAAGGTGGGCGTTCCGGTGGGCGCTCGCGCTTCTTTGCCTTGGGCTCACGCGCGCGTCGGCGGGCGATGCGTCTGCGGAGCGTCTGCGAATCGCCTTTCCGGATGAACGGTTGGCGGTGCATGGCCTGCCGTGGTTCGCCGAGGACGCACCCGCCCTGCGGCGCCTGCCGGCGCGGATCCAGGGCCGGTTGCGCCCGGCAGTATGGAACCTTGCCCAGCACCCCAGCGGCGCGCGCATCCGGTTTCGGACCGATTCGACCACCGTCGGACTGACGGCCGAGAATCCGGGGTTCTCGAACATGCATCACATGGCCAGCGTGGGTGAAAACGGCTTCGATCTCTATGTCGAGGGAGGCTACATCGGCAGCGCCTGGCCGGATGCCCAAGGCAAGATCGCGAAGGAATGGCGGATCGGGGCGGACTCGAAACCGCGCGATGTGACCCTGTACCTGCCGCTTTACAAGCCTGTGAAGGTGATCGAGATCAGCCTGGACGCTAAGGCCTCGTGCACTGCGGCGACGCCCTATGTGATAAGGCGCCCGGTGGTGTACTATGGTTCGAGCATCACGCAGGGCGGTTGCGCCTCGAACCCGGGAGGAACGTGTCAGGCCCTGCTCGAACGCCGGCTCGACGCGGATTTCGTCAATCTTGGGTTCAGCGGGAATGGACTGGGGGATCCGGCGGTGGCGGAGGCCATTGCCGAACTCGAACCGTCATGCGTGGTCTTGGATTTCTGGGCCAACCCCGGGCCCGAACAGTACGCCGCTGCGCTGCCCGCCTTTGTGGACATCGTGCGTCGGACGTTGCCGCGCGTGCCCATCCTGGTCACCGGCCCGTTCTACTTCTCCGCTGAGTCAGCCGGCGGCAGTGTCGCGTCCACGCAAGCCGCCAAGCGGCGGACCGCCAAGGAGTTTGTCCGCCAGCGGCGCAAGGCGGGCGACCGGGCGATCGTGTTTGTGGATGGTCTCGAGATGCTCGACCGGGACCAGGCGATTGGGCTAGTGGACGGCGTTCACTGCAATTCACTCGGATTCTACTTCAACGCCCAGGGGCTGGAGCCGCACCTGCGCAAGGCGCTGCGTCGTTGGAATCCTTGAACTTCCGAAGATGGCGGGATCAAGAGAAGCCCTGATCCTCGCCTCGCTTAGGCGACGATTTGGGTGCGCGGCAAACGGTTTGACAAGCCGACTGGGGATTGGGATGAAGGGATGATGAGTGCACGCCTTGCCCGGATGCCAGAGCGCATAAAGCCTTGTGCGGTGTCCGTCGCCCTTCTTGTTGCCTGCGGTGCCGCGGATGCCCCCGACATGGGAGCTGCCGGGCGGGACGGCGCCGACAGTCACACGGCATTGGTCAACGCGGGGTCCGATCTGCGCTTGCAATCCAACGCCACCGCCGGACAGGAGACGGTCCGCATCGTCAACGAGCGGTTCAGCCATCGAAACCTACGAGTGGGATCGGTGTCTCGGGTCGGCGGCCCGGAATACGACGGGGCCGTCCGCGCCTTTGCGGAAGCGATGCGCCAGGTCGATCCGTCCATCCGGGTGCTCTCCTCGTTTCCGTCGGCTGACACGTTACGGTCTTCCGGCGGCTATCTGGATTATCTCTGTCCGCATCACTACGGTTGTGCCGATCTGGCTGCAATGGCCGAGAGCTTCGCTTCGCTCGAGCAGCAGAACCGACAGTTCGCCGGCAACAGGCCCGTGCGCATCGCTGTGACCGAATGGAACACCACGGCGGCGGACTGGGATCTGGGCCGGGCCAGTTTGCAGACCTTGCAGAATGCCCTGAGCTGCTCGCGATACCACAACCTCATGCATCGGCATGCCGATTCGGTCGAGATTGCCGTGAGGTCGAACCTGATCGACTCGTTCGGGTCGGGCGTGGTCCTCACCGGCCCGGGCTGGTTGTATTGTGCGCCGACCTACTATGCGCAATGCCTGTACGCGCGGGCGTGGGGCTGAGGGACGTCTGCAACGCGCTGCATTCGGACGCGGGCGCGCTGTCGGCGATTCGCGGGAGCCTGACGATGGCCCGCGTGCCGTTCCTGTCTTCGCTTTCGAGCCGAATCGTGCCCCCGTGCTGTTTCACAAACTCCTGGCAGAGGATCAAGCCCAGGCCCGTGCCCTCCTCGCCGCGGGTGCCTTTCCGGCGTTTTTGGGCGTCGATGCGAAACAACTGATCCAATTCGTCGGAGGGGATGCCAATGCCTGTGTCGGCAACGACGATCTCCGTCGTATCGCCGTACTCGTGGGCTGAGACGGTCACGCTGCCGCCCTGCTTGGTAAACTTGAGCGCGTTTGTGACCAGGTTCCTGATGACGGTTTGCAGCATTTTCTCGTCAGCCGTTATGCTCAGGTGGCCGGGGAAAGGCGCGGCGCTGAGGGCGATCTGTTTGTGCGCCGCGAGCGGCGTGAGCAGGGCCAAAGTCTCATCGATCATGTGACGCAGATCGAAGGCGAAGCAGATCGGGATCAACTGCCGCTGTTCAAGACGTGCCCAGGTGAGAAGGTTCTCGAGCAACTGCCGCAGGCGCTGGGCATCTTCCTGCAGTTCCGTGACCAGCGCCTCGCGCTCCTCGGGCGGGCGATCTCGCAGGAGGGCGAGGCCCATTCCGAGGGTGTTGAGCGGGTTTTTGAGGTCGTGAGCGATGATGGAGAAGAACTTGTCCTTGGTCGCATTGAGTTGGCGCAACTGGATTTCGCGCGCATGCAAGGCGTCTTCGGCATGTTTGCGCGAGGTGATATCGGTGACCATCGCCAGCCCGCCCAGAAACTGACCGCGGGCGTCCAGCAGCGGGGTCGCCGACACGATCGCCCAGAGCGTCGTGCGATCCGCGCGACGGAACTGGAAGTCGTGCCTTTCCTGGACGCCCTGCTCACGTCGCACCATGAGCGACTCCGCCGCGCTCCGGTTGGCCGGATCCATGAAGTCGAAGAGATGCCGCCCCAACATCTCTTCCTGGCGAAGGCCGAACATGTCCGCGAGCCGGGCGTTGACGAACGTGGTGTTCCAGTCGGGGTCAACGACCCAGATTCCCTCGTCGGCGGTTTCCACGATCCGGCGATACTGTGCCTCATTGGCGCGCAGAGCGGCTTCGGTCCGTCTGCGCTCGGTGATGTCCAGCGCCGCGGCGTGGGCTTCCTGGCGCTTCTCGGGCACGGCCAATTCCAGGCGCACCCAGAGGGAGTGGCCGGCTTCGAGGCGGAGTTCGAGTTCCCCGCAGGCTTTCGTGCCGGTCTGAAAAGCCTGGCCGAGGAGGGCCTTGAAGACGGGCCGAGACTCCGCTGCGACGAAGGAGCCCAGGGCGCACCCAACGAGTCGGGATCGTTCGAGACCGAGCAGCGCGGCCCCGGCGAGGTTGACGGCGCGCACGGTGCCGTCCCGCGTCAGGGTGAAGTATCCGACCGGGGCGAAGTCATACAGTTCGGTGTAGCGCGTGAGTCCCGCCTCGATTTCGGCCCGGGCGCGCATCAACTCGTCGTTCTGCATTTCCAACTCGACCTGGTGGAGTTCGAGTTCGTAGAGGAGCCGCCGGGCCTGCGGCAGGGAGAGGGGCTCGATGGCGTGCGTCGCCTTGTCGCGCAGGGCCGCCTCAGCTCGTGCGCGGAGGCTGTGCGCCGGAGGGGGAGACTGGGAAGCCTTCTTCATGGCATCGGATCAGGTTGCGGCGAGTCAGCTCGGCAGGGCGGCATTCAACCGGGTCGGCGATTGGGCGCGCTGCTCCTCGGCACGTTTGCGCTCGGTGACGTCCTGGACGATGACGGAATAGCCGGCCAAGCGGCCAGTGTTGTCCTTGAACGGATACCAGCTCTGCAACCAGACGCGGCGAACGCCCGGCTGGGCGGGGCATTCGCCGCTGACTTCGTAGTCGGTGACTGCCCGTCCGTTCTTGCGAATCTCCGCGCAGATCGTGCGGGCGTGGAGTTCGAAGCCCGGCACGATTTGGCCCACGGTCTTGCCGATGTGCGCGCTGGTCGGCAACCCGTTGATGTCGGCCAGCATCCTGTTGATTCGCACATACCGAAGGTCGGCATCGAGCACCGCCAAGCCGATGGGAGCCTTCTCGTACAACTCGGCGAGCTGGCTCTCAACCGTCTCCGTGGCCCGGCGATGCTCGGTCACGTCCGCAAACGTGATGACGAGGCCGTCAATCCGGTCGTCGAGGGTGCGATAAGGCATGATGCGAACCGTGTACCAGCTCCCGGTCTTGGTCGGGACGTCCCGGGAAACAAAGACGAGTGTCTGGAGCACCCGGCGCGCATCGTCGAGCAGGTCCGGGTACTGCAACTCGGACACGAGGTCGCTGATCGGGCGGCCGACGTCGGTGGCGATGAGCTTGAAGAGTTTGGTGGCCTCCGAGGTGAAGCGGCGGACGTTGAGGTCGCGGTCCAGGAAGACGGTGGCGATGTCGGTGCTGTCGAGCAGATTGCGCATGTCGCTGTTGGCGCGGGACAGGTCATCCACCTTGCCTTGGAGTTCGGCATTGACCGTCTGGAGCTCCTCGTTGAGCGACTGCATCTCCTCCTTCGAGGTCGTGAGTTCCTCGTTGGTGGATTGCAGCTCCTCGTTGGTGGACTGAAGCTCCTCGTTGGCGGATCGGAGTTCCTCTTGCGAGGTCTGCATCTCCTCGCGCGTGGTCTGCAATTCCTCGCGGAGTTGCTGGAGTTCCTTCTCGATGTGCGCCGGGCGCGGGCCGCGGTCCGGGTGTGCCTTGCCCCTCGACGCCGTTTCAGACATGACAGCAGACTGCTTGAACATGACCAGGATGTTGCCGCGCAAGGCCGCCGGTTCCTCGAGCGCCTCGACGATGAGGTCCACCTGCTCCTCCGAGCCGTTGGTGCGCACATGCACGGCGTGGACGGCCACCGGCCCCCGCTGGCAGGCCGCTTTGTGCAGAGCGATCATCAGGTCGTAGCGCAGGCCCTCGCGGGCCATGGCGAGGATGTTCCAGTTGGCGCGCCCCATCGCCGGCTCGAGAAACTTGCCGGTCCGGCCGCTGATGTAGAGGATGTCGCCTTTGTCGTTGGTCAGCACCGCCGCCGGCGCGAATCGCGAAAGCAATGCCTGGTCGCAAAGCGTCTGCAGGTTCAGGGGAGTTCGAGCCGTCCGGTTGGGCTCGGCGGACGGTCCGGCGCCCCCTGGGTAGGTGATCGGGAATTCGACCGCCTCGGCGCGCGCAGGGGTTTCGTTGCGGCGGAAGAGGCGGGACTTGTTCGCCAGCGGCGTGAACAGGTCCGTGAAGCCGCCGATGCTTTCGGCGCTGCCGAGGAACAGGAAGCCGCCCGATGCCAGGCTGTAGTGGAAAAGCGGCAGGAGGCGCTTCTGCAACTCCTGCTCCAGGTAAATCAGCAGGTTCCGGCAACTGAGCAAGTCCAGCCGGGTGAAGGGCGGGTCCATGATCAGGTTCTGGACGGCGAAGATGATCGTCTCGCGCACGTCCTTGTTCACCCGGTAACCCCCTTCCTCCTTGGTGAAGAAGCGTGCCAGGCGCTCCGACTCCACGTCGGCGACGATGTTGGCCGGGAAGAAGCCCTGCCGGGCACGGTCAATCGCCTCGCGGTCGAGGTCGGTGGCAAAGATCTGCAGAGCGACGTTCACTCGCGGCTTGGACCGCTCGATGGCTTCCTTGCACACCATGGCGACCGAGTAAGCCTCTTCGCCCGTCGAAGAGCCCGGCACCCAGACCCGCAGCGGCTGGCCGGCTGGCCGGTTCGTCAGCAGGGACGGCAACACCTCTTCGCGCAACTGCGTCCATGCCGCCGCATCGCGGAAGAAGCTCGTCACGCTGATCAGCAACTCCTTGAACAGCCGCTCGACCTCGGCCGGGTTCTCCTGCAGATACCGCACGTAGGTGGCGATGCGGTCCACCTGATGGATCGCCATGCGCCGCTCGACCCGCCGGTAGAGGGTGCTCTTCTTGTAGAGGGAGAAATCGTGCCCGGTCTGACTGCGCAGCAACAGTACGACCGTGTCCAGCGAACTCTTCGCCTTGCCCTCGAATGACATCCGGGTTGCCATCCCCGTGGGCGCGTGTTCCAGGTACGCCTTGATACGATCGGCCAGTTCGGTCACCGGCGCCACGATGTCCGCCAACCCGGTCTCGACCGCGCTGTGCGGCATCCCATCGAACTTCGCCGTGACCGGATCCTGCACAACCACCAGCCCACCCCGTTCCTTGATCGCCCGCAACCCGAGCGTGCCGTCCGAACCCATTCCCGAGAGAACGACCCCGATGCTGCGTTCCTGTTGATCGTCCGCCAGCGCGCGGAAGAAGTAGTCGATCGGCAGTCGCAGCCCGCGCGGTGTGTCCGGCTCGAACAGATGCAGCATGCGGTGGAATATCGACATGTTCTTGTTCGGCGGAATCACGTACACGCAATCCGGTTTCACCGGCGTCCGGTCCTTGACCTGGACAACCTTCATCTTCGTCGCCCGCTGAAGCAGCTCGACCATGCCCCCTTTGCGGGTCGGGTCGAGGTGCTGGACGATGACAAACGCCATCCCGCTCTCAGCCTGCACATGCCCGAGAAACTGTTCGAGCGCCTCGAGACCGCCGGCGGAGGAGCCAATGCCGACGATCGGGAATCTGGCTCGAGCCACGTTCGTGTCCCGCCTGCCGGGCGGGACGGCGTGTGCGGCTTTCGGCGGGGCTGGCTTGCGTTGGGGGACCTTGGGTTTTCTCATTGTCCGGGTGCGGAAGGAATCATGGGATGGTTCGCGGGCGCAGTCAAGCCAAAGCGCTCCTGTTGACAGAGACCCCCACCGGGTCCCGGGGACGCACCAGGGCGTCCGCGGCCCGGCGCCGAGCGCGGTGCGAGTCGTGGAGTCCCTCTTGATCCATGCGCGCAAACCTACGCTTCGCCCGACGCCAGTTCAATCAGAGTCTGATGAAGAAGGCCGCATCCTCCTCCGCGGGACGCGCAAGGGGGCCGAGTTCCATCGACTGTGCAGTGTCTTGGCATGCTCCTCTTCATTCGAGCCTTGTTCCGAACCGGCCCTTGCCTGATGATCCGCACGAAACACGGCTATGAACACTCCCATTCATGGGATTCTGCCCTCGAAAGGCGCTGCGGCGCGACGAGCTCCGCTCGGCGTGAGGGCGACCACATGGTTTCGCTGGTGTGCCGTTTTCGCTCTCCTCCACTGGCTCACGGCCCCGATGATGGGCGCCGATAGCGTCGTGGTCTTCAACGAAATCAACTGCCACCCGCGGCTCGGGGACACCGCCGGCGAGTGGATCGAGCTCCACAATCAGATGACAGTGGACGTCGACCTCTCGGCGTGGCGTGTCGCCGGCGATATCGAGTTTGCGTTCGTCGCGGGAACGCTCATTCCGGGCCGGGGCTACCTGGTCCTGGCGCGTGACGCGACCGCCGTACGCGCCTCGACTGGAGCAATGAATGTCGTCGGCCCGTGGCGGGGCCGGCTCAACGGAGCCGAGGGCTGGCTCGAACTGCGCGACCGCAACGACCGGCTTATGGACCAGGTTCGCTACCGCGACACCGGGCGTTGGCCGCTCGCCCCGCGCGGCTCCGGCGCGACGCTGGCCAAGCGCGCTCCACAGCACGCCAGCGCAACGCCGGAACTGTGGACTTCGAGTGTGCTGCTCGGCGGCACGCCCGGACGCAGCAATTTCCCGGACACATTCGCCGCGCGGCGCGATGTGCTCGTGCCCCTGGACGGACTGTGGCGCTTCGAGGCGTCCGGCCGGGACCTCGGCGACGCGTGGCGAACCGCCGATTTTGACGACGGCGGCTGGGCCGGCCAGAACCAGGCGCGGCTTCTCGCCTATTGGCCTTTCGACGGCAACGCCGCCGCGGCGCGCGGCTCCGATGGCACGGTGCACGGGGCGAGCCCCACAACGGATCGCAACGGGGAACTCGGTGGAGCGCTGGCGTTCGACGGCGCGGCACAGCAATGGGTCCAGGTGGACGGTGGCGGCGGGTTGGACGGCGCCACAGCGGGGACAATCAGTCTTTGGGTGCGCTGGGTGGGGACGCAGCGGCCCGACTGCTGCGGGACCTTTGGCGCCGTCCTGGCGCGACAAGGAAACGGGCTCTTTTCAGACAACATCGTGGCCCTCGACAATCCGGATCCTGAAGCCGCCCGAGTGGTGTGGCGGCAATCGGGCGGACCAGCTCCGCCGCTGATCGTCGGCAGGGGCGTTGTGGGTTCCCTCTGGCACCATGTCGCGGTGACCTTCTCCGCCGGGTCCAGCGCCCTGTATCTGGACGGGGTGCTCGAAGGGAGCGCGCCTGGAGATCCGCTGCACGCGAATGGCAGCGTTCCGTTGTCGCTGGGAGCCTGGATTGGCGACGGCACGGGATACGCGAGCGCCAGCCTGGACGACGTGGCGGTGTGGGATCAACCGCTGGCTTCCGACCAGGTCGCCGATCTGGCCGCGCAGACCAGGACCCCGCTCGATTTCGCGGGCCCGGAAACCGCCCTCTATTACGCCGGTGACGGACGGCTGGCGACCCAGAACGAACTCCTCCGCACGGAACTTCCCCTCGGGCCGGTGACCTACTACTTCCGCCGCGCGTTCGCTTTCGAAGACGCTCCCGCCCAAGCGCAACTCGAGCTCGATTTCGCCTTGGCGGATGGCGCCGTTTTCTATCTCAACGGAACGGAGGTGCACCGGCATAACCTGCCGGATGGCGCCGTGACCTATGCCACGCGCGCGATCGTCGGTGTCTCCGAGGCCCCGTTGGTGCGGGGGGTGGCGTTGCCCGCGGCGGCGGTCGGACCGGGCGTCAACGTTCTGGCGGTCGAGGTGCACCAGGCGGACACGCACGCGACCGGCATGGTCTTCGGAGCCGCCCTCAGTGCGATCATCAGCACCGAAACCAACCAGCCCTCGGACTTCATCGAGGGCGATCTTGTCTTCAACGAAATCCGCGGCGCCGGTGGGATGATCGACATCGAGCTTTTCAATCGCGGGAATCAGCCGGTGGACTTCGGAGGCTACCTGGTGAGGGGCCCAGGAGCGGGAGCCGACGCCGAGTTCGCTCTGCCGGAGGGGACGGTTGCCCCAGGCGGCTTTCTCGTTCTGCCCTATGCCGTGTTCGGATTCACCGCCGCGCCCGGTGATCCCTGGTTCCTGATCAAGCCCGGCGGGCGGGCGATTGCCGATGCCGTTGCGACGCCGGAGGGCGCGCGCGGCCGTTTTCCCGATGGGGCAGGGGAGTGGCTGGTTCCGGACCGGCCCACGCTCGGATCGAGCAACACGTGCACACTGCGTCAGGACATTGTCATCAATGAGATCATGTACCACGCGCCACCGACACTCGAAACGGCGACCACGCCGTTCGCCGAGAACCCCGAGCAGTGGATTGAGTTCTACAACCGCGGGTCCGCAGCGGTGGATCTGGCGGGCTGGCGACTGGAGGAAGGCGTCGAGTTCCAATTCGGTCCGGAGACGATTCTCGCCCCTGGCGCGCACCTCGTTGTGGCGAACGCGCCGGCGGCCTTGCAGGCGCGCTGGCCCGGGATTCCGATCATTGGCCCCTTCGCGGGTCGGCTGTCGCACCGGGACGATCTTCTGGTGTTGCGAGACGCGGTGGGCAATCCCGCGGACCGCGTGCATTACTTCGACGACGGCCGGTGGCCACGAGACGCTGACGGCGGGGGCGCCAGTCTCGAACTGCGCAACCCTGAGGCCGACAACGCCGTCGGCGAGGCTTGGGCCGCGAGTCGGGAGGGGGATCATTCGAGTTGGCGCGCCTATTCCTACCGGGGGATCGCGCAATCCAGCGCGGTGGGACCGGATGGACAGTGGCGCGAGTTTGTCGTGGGCCTGCTCGACCGGGGCGAGGTTCTTCTGGACGACCTGAGTGTGGTCGAGTCGCCCGACGGGACGGCGGTGCAACTGCTGCAGAACGGCACCTTCGAGACGGGCGCCGCCTCGTGGCGGATTCTCGGCAATCATCGCGGCGAGGTGATTGCGGATCCGGATCAACCGGGCAACCATGTCCTGCGCCTGACGGCATCCGGTCCAACGGAGCACATGAGCAATCACGCCGAAACGACGCTCAAGAACAACCGCGACATCGTCAATGGCCGGGAGTATCTCGTCTCGTTTCGTGCGAAGTGGATTCGCGGCTCGCGGCAGCTTCACACCCGCCTCTATTTCAATCGCCTCGCCCACACCACGCTGCTCGAGTCGCCCTCGCGCCCGGGGACGCCCGGGGCGCCGAACTCGACGTTGGCTGCCAACCTCGGTCCGACGTTTTGCGGCCTGCGTCATGAGCCGGCTGTGCCGGCGCCGGGCGAGCCGGTGACCATTTCGGTTGCGGTCGAGGACCCGGACGGTCTGGGCGCGGTGTCGCTGCATTGGCGTTTCGACGGGGGCCCATGGGAAACGGCGACGATGCGGCCGGGCGCGGCCGGGCGCGGGTGCCACGCGGCCATTCTCCCCGGCGCGGCTGCCGGCCGTGTGCTCCAGTTCTACGTGGAAGCCG
>JAKLFY010000056.1 GCA_022710935.1 Verrucomicrobiota bacterium | reverse complement strand
GGTGAACAGGTCCAGTGGCAGTTACTCGGCCGCTCCGACTTGCGCCTGCACCGCTTGGCCGCCCCCGCCGCCAAGCCCAAGCCTAGAAAACCGTGAGGAGCTTTTTCAGCGGAATCAATAATACGGATCTGACCCCATTGCCTTTCACGACGCCTTGCGAAATATCCGGGCTTGGGGGAAGCAGCGGTTTCGTGGGCGCTGTGCGCGATGTTGGGCGATGTCGCGGTGAATCGATTGGGCTAAAGGCGACCCCGCAGACGGTACAGATACCAGCCCAGCACCTCGTGCGTGTAGAGCGAGAGAGTCTGCAGCGCACCGACTGTCGGAACAATCCTCATCGGGCGGGCCTCTTCCAGGGCCGCCAGCCCCCGAAAATCGCTCGCATAACACTCGACCTCGATGCCCAACTTGCGGAATGCGGCCTCGCTGCGGCGCATGTGGAACGCCGATGTGATCAGGATCACCCGGCGCCAGCCCTGCTCGATCAGCATGCGTTGCGTGGCGAGGGCTTCGTCGTGCGTCGTCCGACACCCTTCGAGCACGAGGACGGGGAGAGGCGTCACGCTCCACGCTGCCAGAAGGCGCCGCAGCAGATCGCCCTCGTGTTTCATCGCGCCCCCCGCCCCGCGCGCTCCTCCGCCCAGGATCAAGGCGCGCCCCTTGCTCCGCCGCGCCAGATCAACCGCGGTGACGAGCCGGTCCGCAGCATCGTTGAACTGAAACCCAAAGCAATCGTGGCGCGACAGACTGACCGTGCCGCCCAACATCACCACGGCATCGGCCGGGGCGAGTTCGTCTGCGGTCCGTCCGGCATACGGGCGTTCGAGGGTGGCGAGGAGTTCGGAAGTCAACTGGTTGTTGCCGGCGAGGGCCAGGACAACCACAAGGAGACCGCTCGACCAGGCGCGTCCCCACTCCCTTCGCCAGAGCCGCCGCAGCATCCACAGAACCAGGATGAGCCAGAGGAAACCGAGCGGTTCGCTCAGCGGACCGAGCCAATCTTTCATGCGGGGAAACGGTCGAGCACCTGCGTCAAATGGGGCGCGAAGAGCCGCGGTTCGAGCAGGAAAGCGTCATGGCCCTTTTCCGAATGAACGGTGATCCACATGCAGGGGACGCCGGCGCGCTTGAGCACCTGCACCAGCCGGGCCTGGTCGTTCGGGTAAAACGAGAGATCCGAGTCGATGCTGAAGACCAGGAATTCCTGCTTTCGACAGCGCCCGAACAGGTCGTGCAGATCTTGGCCACCGCTTTCCTTGACCAGATCGAACCATTGCCAGGCATCGAGGATGCGCAGGTAGGTGTTGGCATCGAAGCGCCGGACGAACTTCTCGCCCTGGTGCAGCATGTAGGACTCGATCGGATGCCGCATTTCGTACCAGCCGAAGGGGGGTTTCTGGCTGACGACTTCGTTGCGGGCCCGCTCACGCAGGGCGTCCAGAGAGACGAAGGTCTTGTGGGCAATGCGGCGCGCCAAGGCCAGCCCGAAGTCGGGCCGCGGCCCGTCGTAATAGTCGCCGCCCCGGAAATTGGGATCCGCTTCGATCGCCGTGACCTGCTCGAAATTGAGAATCCGTTGCAGGGTGGTGGTCTCGATCCCTGTGCCGATCGGCACGACAATCCGCACCCGGTCAGGGTAGCGTGTTGCGAGCACCTGGCAGAGAAAACCGCCGATCGACGCCCCGATCACGGCGTGGAGTCGCCGCACGCGCAGATGGTCCAGCAGCGCCATCTGCGAATCCACGATGTCGCTCATCCGCAACACCGGAAAGCCCGGCCCCCAGCGCCGGCCCGTGTCGGCATTCACCGAGGCCGGCCCGGTCGAGCCGTAACACCCTCCCAGGTAGTTCGCGCAAATCACGCAGAACCGCCGGGTGTCCAGGGCCTTGCCGGGCCCAATGAAACCATCCCACCAGCCTTCGTGCAGCTCGTCAGTCCACCGGCCATCGAGTCCGGGCACGTCCCGGTTCAGCCCGGCCGCATGCTGGCTGCCGGTCATGGCGTGGAAAAGGAGGATTGCGTTCGAGCGATCTGCGTTCAGCCGGCCATACGTCTCGTAGGCCAGCGTGAACCGGGGCAAGACGGGACCCAGCCGCAACTGAAAGGGCCTCTTGCGGTCATGAAACTCGAAGAACTGCGTTCGTACTTTGCCAATGGAACGGGTCATGAAACAAATGGCGCGCAGTGTGCGACGCCAGGCCCGCCGACGCAAGCCTCGCCCGCGACAGCCTCGCCCGCGACAGCCTGCCGCTCGATGCGTACAAAAAGAGGAACTTCACTCCCCATGGACCGTGGTTGCGTAGCCGTCCCGCAGCACGGGATCAGACGGCGCCATCTCGCTCCGCCAAAGGCAGGAATCGGCGCCGACTCACGCCGGCGTCCGACACAGGTTTCGACAAAGGTCTCGACAACGATGACGGCAGAGGGGCCCGGACTCGCGATGATCACGCCGTGCGGCCCAAGGCCTGTTCGATGTCGGCGAGCAGATCGTCGATGTGCTCGAGTCCGATGCTCAAGCGGACCAACTCGGGCGCGATGCCCCCGGCCCGCTGCTGCTCCTCGGTAAGCTGGGAATGCGTGGTCGTGGCCGGGTGAATGGCCAGAGTCTTCGCATCGCCCACGTTGGCCAGGTGCGATATCAGTTTCAGGGCGTCGATGAACTTCGCCCCGGCCCTCTTCCCGCCCCGGATGCCGAAGACGACCATCGACCCGCCCTTGCCCCGCAGGTACCTCGTGTTGAGCTCGAACATCGGGTCGCTTTCCAAACCGGGGTAGCGCACCCATTCGACCCGTGGATGCGATTTCAAGTACTGGGCGACCGCCCTGGCGTTGTCGCAGTGGCGCTCCATCCGCAGCGGGAGGGTCTCGATCCCTTGCAGGAAGATCCACGAACTGTCCGGCGCGAGGCAGGCCCCCAGGTTGCGCAGGGCCACCGTCCGCATTCTCAGTATGAACGCCAATGGGCGGAGCGGTTCGGGCAGATCCACCCCCCACCGCAAGCCGTGATAGCTGGCGTCCGGCTCGGTGAAGAGCGGATGCTTGCCGGCGGCCCAGGGGAACCGCCCGCCATCCACCACGATCCCCCCAATGCCGGTGCCATGCCCCCCAAACCACTTCGTCAGAGAATGCACCACAATGTCCGCCCCATGCGCCAGAGGTTGCGTCAGATAAGGCGTCGAAAAGGTCGCATCCACAATCAATGGGATACCCTCGCGCCGCGCCACCGCCGCCACACCATCGAGATCGGTGATTTCGAGCGTCGGATTGGACACCGCCTCGCAAAACAGCGCGCGCGTCCGGCCATCGATCACCTTGCCGAAGTTCTCCGGGTCGTTCGAGTCGACGAACCGCACCGCGATGCCCAGGGCGGGCAGGATGTCATTGAACTGTGTGTAGGTGCCCCCGTACAGGTTGCGGGCGCTGACCACGTTGTCGCCCGCCCTGGCGAGGTTGATGATCGAGTAGAAGACGCCGCTCGTCCCCGAGGCCGTCGCCAGGCCCCCAAGCTCCGGAGCGCCCTCGAGCAACGCCACGCGCTTCTCCAAAGCCTCCGTCGTCGGATTGGTCAGCCGACTGTAGATGTTCCCCAGCTCCTTCAACGCAAAGAGATTCGCCGCATGCTCCGTGCTCCGGAAGTTATACGACGCCGTCCGATACACCGGAATCGCCCGCGCCAGAGTCGTCGGATCCGGTTGCGTGCCGCCATGCAAACAAAGAGTTTCGAATTTCATTCAGTAGAAGTATTACAGTTCACTTTCTCGTCTGTCCAACCCGAAACGATCGAGGCGCGGCTTGGACAGCGCGCTTGCCTCCTGCCCCTGCTCGTCCGATGATGCGCCACAGAACATCGCAATGAACCGCGCCATGAAAGCCCTGATCTTCGCCTGCTGGTTAGCCGCCCTGCCCCTCGACGCCGCCGACGCCGCGGCCCCCGTCACCCTGACGGCCGGCGCCGATTGGATCCCGCTGGAACCGGAGCTGGACATCGAGCCCGGCTCGGCTCTGGACTTCTCCTCGATGGGGTTTGTCGATCCTCCTGCCGGCAAGCATGGGCGGGTGATCGTGAACCAGGACGGTCACTTTGCTTTCGAGCGCTCTCTGCGGACGGCCCGGCGGTTTTACGGCGTGAACCTCTGTTTCGGCGCGCACTTCGTGTCGAAACCGGAGGCCGATCGATTGGCGGACCGTCTTGTCCGCCTCGGTTACAACGCCCTGCGCTTCCACCATTACGAGCGCGAACTGACCCAGGGCCAGCGTCCAACGACCACGCTCAACCCGGAGAAGCTCGATCAGTTCGACTACCTCATGGCCGCCCTCATCAAACGCGGCATCTACCTGACCACCGACCTGTTTGTCTCCCGGGGCGTCCCGTGGCGCGAGATCGGGGTCGACCGGGACGGCGAGGTGCCGATGGACACATTCAAGATCCTGGTGCCGGTCCACGCTGGCGCGTACGAGAACTGGAAGCAGTTCAGCCGATCGCTGCTCGATCATGTCAATCCCTACACGCAGCGCCGCTACGCGGACGAGCCGGCCCTGGCCTGGCTTTCGATGATCAACGAGGGCAATTTCGGCAATTTCCTGAAGGACCTGCGGACCTTTGACGAGTGGCGCCAGGCCTGGAACCGGTGGCTGGCGAAGCGTTACGCCGACCGCGCCGCCCTGGCGGCCGGCTGGGGCGACGAACTGGGATCCGATGAAGATCCCGCAAAGGGGTCCGTGGCGCTGCCCGACAACATCTACGACAGCAAGGTGCGAACCCGGGATTGCATCGCGTTCTTTGGCGACACCGAGCGTGAGATGGTGATGCGGATGACGCGGTTTCTGAGGGAGGATCTCGGCTGCCGTGCGCTCGTCAGCAACGCCAACTCCTGGACGCGGTTCACCATCGACCAGGCGGCGCGCACGGTCTACGACTACGTCGACGACCATTTCTACGTCGATCACCCGCAGTTCCTGGAAGGCGCGTGGCGGCTCCCCAGCCGCTGCCCCAACACCAGCCCCATCGCCAACGGCGCCACCGGCGGACGCAACCTCAGCTTCACCCGGCTCTTCGACCGCCCCTTCACCATCACCGAGTATAACTACTCCGCCCCGGGCCGGTTCCGCGGTGTCGGCGGCATCCTCACGGGGGCGCTGGGCGCGCTGCAGGATTGGGACGGCATCTGGCGGTTCGCCTACAGCCACGGGCGCGAGGCTATGTTCATTCCGTCCCGCATGAATTACTTCGACATGGCGTGCGACCCGCTCGGCCAGGCCGCCGAACGCGCATCGCTGTGCCTCTTCCTGCGCGGCGATCTCCAACCCGCACCCCATTCGGTCGCCGTCGTGATGACCCCCGACGACCTTGCCCATCCGCCCCGCAAGATCCCCACCCTCGCCCCGCGATGGCATTGGCTGGCCTGGATCACCCGCATCGGCACGCGGGTCGTGCCTTCAGCCACTCTTCCGCTGCCGCACGACATCCTCGCCCCCCTGGGCTGGAAGACGTCGAAGGATAAATTCGCCGCGGCCGCCGCCTCCAGCGCCTCCAGCGCCGAGCGGAGGAAGCCCACTCTGCTCGCCGACCCGTACAATCTCGATGATCCAGCCCTCTGGTCCGCTGTGCAGGGCCTGCCCCTGGCCAAACCGGGCAATCTCACCGATCCGGGGCGCAAGATCTACCAGAGCGAGACAGGCGAATTGGTCATCGATGCCCTGCGCGACTTGCTTGTCCTGGACACCCCGCGCACCGCAGGCGGGTACGCAACCGTCGGCCAGTCGATTGAGGCCCCCGGAGGCGGCGTGACGGTGCGAATGGACGGCAGCGACGCGACGGTCTGGGTCAGCGCCTTGGATGAGAATCCGATCCGCCGGAGCCGGCGCCTCCTTGTGACGCATCTGACCGACCTGCAAAACACCGGCATCGAGTACGCGGAGGAAACGCGCCAGACCCTGCGCAACTGGGGCCGAATGCCGCACCTCGTCCGCGCCGGCAAGGCGCATCTGGCCATCGCGCTGGCCGATCCGGAACGCTACGGGGTCTGGGCCCTGGCGCCGAGCGGACGCCGCCTGGCTCGAGTCCCCGTGACGGTTGAAGGAGGCGCGCTCCGTTTCACGGCGGATGTCGCCGGCGACGCTCGGCAAGGCGCCCGCATGCTCTACGAGGTGGCCGCGAAATAGCCAGCCGGCAGGCAGGTCGTCCCTGGCGCCCGCGACAGCCGCGATTCCACAGGCTGGATAGCATAAGACGCACGCAGCCAACCGCCCAGCCCCGTGCGTCTGTCCTAACCCGGAAATCTCACCAGTGGGGCGGTCCCGGCATTCCTGACGGTCCGAGGGTGAGATTTCCGGGTCTGCTTTGCGCCGGCTACTTGATCTGAATCCAAACGCGATGCCGGCTGCCATCGGACAGGGTGGCGACCAACTCCCATTTGCCGACGCTCATGCCAGCGGCTCTGGTATCCAGGTTGAAATGCCACTCGCCATCGGCCAGCCGAAACTGGTTCCCCGTGGTCGCCGCGTCTCCCGGTGTGGCATCAATTGCCGGATCCGAATCCGTCTGGCTGCTCCACTTGATGGCATTGAGCGTGTGCACACCAGCAGTCACAGGCGCGCCGCCTGACGACGGAGTATTGTCTTCATAAGAGTCTCGCGAGGCAGACGGCTGCTCTCACTGTTCATATCCGCAATCCTGGGGAAGAAGGGGCCAGGGAATTTGGAAAATGTCTCGAAAGGCACTGGGGCCAGATCAACACATGAGGTCGAGTGGGAGACGCTCCGGGGCATGGCGCACCATTAAGAATCCTGGTGGCAGGCGGGTGAATTCTTATAGTTTGACCCCTCCTACGTCGAAAACGCAGATGCCTGTTCGTTCGGTGATTGACCAGCCGACGCCGACTGTGGCCAGAATCTCAACATGACGACAGTGTCAGCAAGACGGATCCGCGGCGCCGCCGCCAACTCGCTTCCATCAGCCCTCGCCTTCTGGGGAATCCTCCTCCTCCTCCTCCTGCCAGGTATCCTGCGCGCGGGCCTGCCCTCGCCGTGGCAATTCCAAACGCCGCTGCCTCAAGGCAACGACCTCCTCGCCGCCTGGACCTCGGCGGAGGGCCAACTCTACGCCGGCGGCCACGGAGGAGTCATGGTCCAATGGGACGGGGCCCGATGGGCCATCCAAAACACGCCCACCCAAAAGACCATTTTCGGCATCCACGGCACTGCCGCCACCAACATCTGGGCCGTCGGCGGCGATCCCTACACCGACAACATGACCAACCGCTGTCTGATCCTCCACTTCGACGGCCAAACCTGGAAGGAACAGACCCCGCCGGACTACATGGGGTACACCTACCCCTTCAACTCGGTGCATGTGCTCGCGGCCAATGACGTTTGGGCGACGCTGGACGGGGGAACATTCCTCGCTCACTACGACGGCGCCAAGTGGGACTGGTTCTCCGTGCCGCTCGCGGTGGAAGGCACCTTTCGCGCCATCGCTTCGTCGGGGCCCAACCATCTCTACGTCGCCGGCACCCACGGCCAGATCCTCCACCGCGACCAGGGAGTCTGGAAGCTGGAACAGAAACTCGAAAGCGGCAACATGACCTTCAACATCATCAGCCGACTCTGGGCCTTCGACCCGGATCACGTCTTTGCCGCTGGCAACTGGACTCAGTTCTATCGCCGCAACATCGACGGCACGTGGGCCCAACTGCCAGTCGACGCCAGCGAACCATTCGGTATCAGCTTCTGCGCCCTCTGGGGCCGATCCCCCACCGAAGTCTACCTTCTTAATGAGGACTCCGTCTTCTACTACGATGGCTCCCACCCCGCGGTGCGGACCTCATACCGCACCGCCATCCGGCGGCAATGGCTGGCCGGCGCTGGCGCAGGCGACCTTCTCTACGGCGTCGGACCAGCCGGCGTCGCCCACGAGTTCCGTCCGGACGGTCGGGGTGGAGCCACGCTCTCCGCCCTGACCGTGGGTGGCCACGCCGACATGAACTTCACCCCTGCCGGCCTCGCTGCCTGCGGAGCTGACGACGTCCTGGCTTATGGCTTCGCCCATGACGGCCCCGGCATGTGGCCCCTATGGCACATCGCCAACGGTGTTGCCCAACCGTTCCCTTCCCTACCCCGAGGCGCCACCCGCCCCGTCTGGGTGAAAGCCGTCTCCGCCACCAGCCTGCACGACGTCGTGGTCGCCTGGGAGAACTGGCAGGATTGGCGGCGTGGCGTCCACCGATGGGACGGCTCCAAGTGGATCGCTCTGCCGGGCGCCGAAAGCACCGTCGCCCTCTGGCGCTCGCCCACGGGACGACTTTTCGCCGCCGGCCCCGCCCGCGTCCAGACCTGGACTGACGGCGGCGTTTGGGAAACGCTCTACACCGTGCCGGCGGAACAACCGGAAGACCAATTCAATGCCCTCTGGGGGCGAACCGATGCGGATATCTTTGCCGCCACCCGCAACGGCAAGGTCCTGCACTACAACGGCAGCACATGGACTACCGAGACGACCCCCGGCACCGACGCCATTATGGCTATCGGCGGCAACGACACGAGTACCTACGCCGTGGGTGAGAACGGCCTCGCCTGGCGCCGATCAGGCTCTGCCTGGCAACCCCTCACGGGTGTCAAGCCAGCGGCTGGGGAACACTTCTCCGCTTTGGCCCTCGGCAGCGACGGAGTCTACGCGGCCCAGCAGACCCCCAGTCAGTACATCGGCGGCGGGCTCGGCCGGCTGTGGCGCTTCCAGGGCACCACCGCTGACCTCGTCGTTCAGGGCCTCTCCGAACCCCTTCAAGGCCTCGCCCGCGTCGGCTCCGGACATCTCGTCGGCTTCGCCGCAGCCGACTTCGTCATCACCACGGCACCCGATGCGCCACCGACCCTGCAGCGCCTCGATCTGGAGACAACCTCCTGGCAAAGCGTCGGCAACACCGGCGTCGCGCTGCACATCGAATCCACCTCCGCCGCACACCCGGTCGTCGCTGTGCAACGCGTCTCCCAACCCGCCCCGTTCACCACCGACCCCGCTCCCTATAGCGAACACTGGGTCATCCGCGAAGACAAATTCTACTCCGGCACCGCCTCCCCCCCGATGCTTGTCCAGATCCAGTACGATCCGTCCCAACTCCTCCCTGACTTGGCCGATGTTCCTCTGAACCTCTATCGGCATACCGACCAAAGGGTCGAAGAAGTCCCCTGTCTTCACGATCCCACCGCCCATACGCTCACCACCCTCGCCGGCGCGGATTTCTCCCTTTGGACCATCGGACCCGCAACACCCAAACCCACGCTGACCATCACCCCTATGCCCGGCGGCACAATCGCCATCGCCTGGCCGGCATCCGCCACCGGCTTCTCGCTCTACTCGACATCCAACCTCGCACCCGAGGCCGTCTGGACCCCGTCGACCGCCACCGTGGAGATCGACGAGACTTCCCAGCGTGTCACCCTCGAAGTCGGCCCCGACAAGGCATTCTACCGGCTCCTCGCAGACTGATGCAAGGCAATGGGGATCTGACCCGAATGTGCGTTTGCGGCATCAACACCGGGATGACCTTGTTGCCGTGACGGCGATAAACTCGGAAGTCCTCGTCCAAGGTGAAGATGATGCCACCCGGATGCAGTTCCGCCAACCGGACCAGACAGGCATCGGCCAGGGACATGGGGCGCTCCCGATAGCGGCGCATCAACGCGCGCAGATCCGCCAGTTGATCCTCCACCTCCAGTCCCACCCGCAACACGCCGCGCTCCAGCAGCGCAAAGAGCGGGTCGCTCTCCCGGCCTTCCCGCTTCAGGAGAAAAGCGGCTTCCGTGAGCACCGGCTCGCAAGTCAACAGCGGCGGGTGCAGTCTTTTCCACTGCTCGCAGACCCACTCATGATGCTCGAGGCCGGCGGCGAGAAACGCCACCAGCGGCCCGGTATCGAGCAGCACCGCGCCTTTCATCGCCCAAAGCCATCCAGATGTTTTGGATTCGTGGCCAGATCGCGCGGCAGCCCTTTCACCGACCCGGCCAGGTCACGCGCCAGATCGTAGCAGGTGGCCTTGCCGCCGGACGCGCGCGCGTCCAGCGCCTTCTCCAGGCACTCCCGCACCAGGGATGATTTCGTGGTGCGCCGCGCGCGGGACTCCGCTTCCAACAGTTCCAAGAGGCGATCGGGCACCTTGAGCGAAATCGTATTCATGGCATCAATGGTAATACACTCCGTCTTCGCGCGCAATACCAGGTTCAATCGTGATCCGCCGCAAACCGGTGAAACACGAAATTGCCTGGCGACAACCCGCTGTGTCAGGCCTCGGCCTTGACCAGTTCGATGCCTTCGCCTGTGCCCAGGTTGCGCGAGTATTTCTTTTCCTCGGGATTGTTCCAGTGCTCGTGGACGCCCAGGCTCGCCAACCGCTGCGTCGGCGTGGCGTGGTTGGGATCGTAGAACGTTCCCGAGGGCGGGTCACCCGCACGCGCGGCCTCGTGCAGATAATCATCCACCCCGCCTTTGCGCGGGAAATCCGTGCGTTCGCTCCAGAGGAAATCGAACCCGACGGAATCGATGGCCACCGGATCCTGTGAGGCCAGAAGGCTGCACGGCCACTGCCCGCGGAACGGCGGCATCTCCATGCGCTGCGGGACCGCGTCGCGCGGATGCGCCCCGGAGAACAGGCCGTCGATGAGGTGAAGCAGCGTCTTGCCCCCGAGGTGCGCATGGCCCATCAGGTCCACCAACGGGCGATACACGCCGGTTTGCGTGGCGAAACAGTTGGGGTGCATGTCGTAATAGCCCTTCTGCACCGGCCAGCGCACCAGCGAGCCATAGTGGTTCTTGGCGCACAACGTCACGCCGCCGGCCGTGTGCGCCTTCAGACACGCGAAGTTGATCACGTAGTCCGCCTCGGCGAAAGAGGTCGGAACGCTGTCCCCGGTCTTCCCCTCGGGACGACTGCTCCAGAAGAGCGGGGCGGCCGATGGTGCGGCCTTGATCCGGTCGTATTTGCCTTCGCAGTCCTCGTAGCGGACCCCCGGGAACGCCCCGTGGAGCAGGCTGTAGTACTCGTGGACCAGGCAGGCCAGCGTGTCGCCCACGGTGATGTCGCTGGGGCGCACGCCGACGCGGACCAGTTGATCCAGCAAGGCGAGGATCATCTGCGGTGCGGTGTTCATGTAGTCATGCCGGCGGATGAATGTATAGGTGTCCGTGTTGACATGCCCCTCGAGGTAGATCAACCCCACCCAGTTGGGCTTGATCATGACCCGCTCGCCGGCGCGGTAGCCCGCGTCGCCCTTGCCGCGCGACCGGTTGAAATGGCGAAACAGCCGGGACCACGCCCCGGGCACCGTCGCCTCGCCGGTCAGTTCGCACACCGCGCGCGCCAGCATCGCGTCGACACGCGCCTGTTTCACCCGGTCGCCCTCCCACCAATGGCCGTCGCCCGGGCCTTTCCAGTCCGTGACTCCGGGATCATGCGCCCAGACCACCCGGCCCGGATGAATCCCTTTGCCCTGGCCGATCGGCTTGAGCCGATCCAGACCGTCGGGCGCGGTCGCCGCGCGGAGCCCGGCGGCGCAGCCGCCTGCAAGGACGATCGAGTGTTGGAGAAAGGAGCGGCGATTCAACGCCGGCGTCAGGTTGTGGGGGGAACGAGCAGCAAGCCCGGTGGGATCGGCGCAAGGCGTTTTCATGCCATAGCAGACTGTTTATTGACGTTTGAAGGACTGAAGAGCCGCCACGACTTTCATCGCAGCCATTCCATGCCCGCGCGTCCGCAAAATCAAGGGTGAAACATGCGGGCTCTTCCTCGCGCTATTGACAGGACGGGGCGGGGGCGCAGAGTCGCCCGCGGCGGAACGACCGGCGACGCGCGGGCACGAGCCCGGCGCAACACGGTCGGCCACTTCGGGTCAAAAGTCGTGAAGGTGCTCGTCATCGAGGACGAAAAGAAGATCGCGTCCTTTGTTCGCAAAGGACTCGAAGCAGAAGGCTTCATGGTCGAGGTGTCGCATCACGGCGATGAAGGCTACACGCTGGCCACAAGCCGCCCGTACGATGTGGCGGTGTTGGACATCATGTTGCCGGGGCGCGACGGCCTGAGCATTCTGCGCAATCTGCGCGACCGCAAGATCCCGCTGCCGGTCATCCTGCTCACAGCCCGCAGCGAGCTCAACGAACGGCTCGAGGGATTGAATCTTGGAGCGGACGACTATCTCACGAAGCCGTTTTACATCGAAGAATTGGTCGCCCGCATCCACGCCGTCACGCGCAGGGCCACAGGCGCGCCCCAGGGCATTCTCACCGTCGGGGATCTGTCGATGAACCTCCTGACCCGCGAGGTGAAGCGGGGCGAAACGGCCATCGAGTTGACCCCGCGCGAGTTCACGCTCCTCGAACACCTGATGCGCTCTCCGGGGCGGGTGCTGACGCGGGCGCAGATCTGCGAGCGGGTGTGGGAGTATGATTTCGATCCGGGGACCAACCTCGTCGAGGTCTATATCCAGCGTTTGCGCAAGAAGGTGGACGCCGAAGCGCCGGTCAAGCTGATCGAGACCGTCCGCGGCGTGGGGTATCGCCTCAAGCCCCGGCCATGAAGCCAGTTTCCTTCCGCCTCAGGATCGCGCTGCTCTCCGCCCTCATTTCCGGGCTTGTCCTGGGCGGCTTCGGCGTGGCGACCTGGTATTTGCTCCACCGCCAGAAGGTGGAGGCCGTGGACACGGAGATTCGGGGTCTTGGAGCGCGCCACCCCGGCTGGCTGGCCAACCGCGGCAGTTTTGACCGGCTCCAGAGCTCGATCGAGTTCATTTTCGGCGAGGAGCATAAAGGCCGCATCCTCCTGCTCGTCCGGGATGCCCAAGGCCAGACCCTCTACACTTCACCCGCTTGGCCGGATGGACTCGATCCCAACCAAATCGATTGTTCCCTCGAAGACGATCCGGCAGCGTCAAACGAGGCCGCCACGAATCCTCCCTCGTTGCCGCGCGGACCGCCGTGGCGCCCGGGCGGCGGCGGAGGGCGTGGCGGCATGGGACGCGGTCTTGGCATGGGCGGCGGTGGCACCCCCGGCCTGTTCACCAAGATCCCCCGGTTCTTCACAGTCCGAGCTGGGGATTCGGCATGGCGGCTGGGCATTCTGGGCAACAACGAAGTGCGCCTGGTCGTCGGGCTCAACTTCGACCAGGTCCAGGCCGAGTTGAACCGGATGCGGAATATCTTCGCCGTCACCTTGCCGCTGGCGCTCCTGCTGGTGGGCAGCGGCGGCTGGCTGGTGGCGGGACGCGCCCTGCGTCCTTTGAACACGATCAGCGCAATGGCGGAAGGGGTGACAGCGCAGGGACTGGACAAGCGCATTCCCGCGTCGGGCAGCGACGTCGAAATCACGCGTCTGGTCCGTGTGCTCAACGGAATGATGGACCGGCTGGAAGCGAGCTTTCGTCAGGCGACCCGTTTCAGCGCCGACGCGTCGCACGAACTCAAGACGCCGTTGGCGGTGATGCAGGGCGAACTCGAGAACGCGCTTCAGGCGGCCGAGCCGGGCTCCGCGGCGCAACAGGTTTTCGGCAATCTGCTCGAGGAAACCCAGCGGCTGAAGAGAATCACCCGCGGCCTGCTGCTGCTTTCCCAAGCCGATGCCGGCCAACTCAAGCTCGCGATCGAGGATGTGGATTTCAGCGCCGAACTCGAAGGCCTGATTGAAGACGCTCGAGTCCTGGCTGCCGACTCGAACCTCGCATTTGACGTCCGCATCGAGCCGCGTGTGCGTGTCCAGGCCGATCGCAGCCTGCTGCAGATGGCCCTGCTCAACCTGCTGAGCAACGCCGTCAAATACAACGAACCGGGCGGGGCCGTCGCTGTCACTCTCGAAGCCGGAGACGCCCAAGCCCGCCTGACGGTCTGCAACAGCGGACCGGGCGTACCGCCGTCCGATCAGGCCCGCGTTTTCGAGCGCTTCTATCGCGCCGATCCGACGCGCACCAGAGCTCAGGACGGCCTGGGATTGGGTTTGAGCCTGGCGCGCGAGATCCTGCACGCCCATCGCGGGCGCCTGGTTCTTGCGGAGAGCCGCCCCGGCAGGACCCGTTTCGAGGTGACGCTCCCCCTCTAATCACCACCAGAGAAAGCTCGGGTCGTAGGCCGGACTCCAGATCCAGTCCGGCATCTCCTTGGGAAAGGCATAAAACACGACGTGCCCGTCCCCGAAGAGCATGTTGAAACGCCGCTGGCCGCGGGAGTTGTGCCACCATGTTTTCGGGTTGTGAACGTCATGATGGGCATGCCAATCCCACTCGCCCTGGATGATCTTGTTGGCCGGGCTGAGCGCGACTTCGTTGCCCTTGATCGGCGTCGCCTCATACGTGCCCGCCGCCAGCCGGGCATCGCCCGTCACGTGCCGGGTCCGATAGGAATCGTGCTGGAATTGTGGGACGTAACTGTTGCCGTACTCCTTGAAGCAGTTCTTGGCGCCGTAGGTTGAATCGCCTTTGTCGGACGGGCATCGCCAGGTCTCGACGGCCGACACGTACCGGTTGAGCGGGCGGTTGGTTGGGGCCACGTTGACGCCGAAGCTCTCGCCCACCGCGGGATCCAGAGCGTATGTGCCTCTCTGTCCCCCGGCGGCCCCCCACCCTCTTTGGGCCGGATAGAGGTCGCTGTTATCCTCCGCATACATGATGTAGGCGATGCCCATCTGATGCTGATTGCTGGCGCACTTGATCTGCTGCCCTTTCTCCTTCGCCCGGCCCAGGGCGGGAAGCAGCAGGCCAGCCAGGATCGCAAGGATCGCGATCACCACCAGCAACTCGATCAGTGTGAAGGCCGCCCGGCGGCACGGATGTCGCGAGACCGGGCGACTCATGCCCGACAACGAAGCCGAAGATGCCGATGACGTCCTCATGGCGCGTGGTATGCAAGGACCGGTTTGAGTCTTCGGGATCGAGTGTAAGGCGAAAGGCCCCGTTTGTCTCGGTGTTTCTGACTCGACAGGACCTCGACAGAACGACTGGACACGGCGCGCAGAACGGAGCAGAGTCCGACCCCGTCATGAAAACCCCCGCCCTTCTTTTCCGCTGGTCTCTCCGGCATTGCCTGCATCTGGCACTCGCCGTCTTCACCGCCTGGCTGGCCAGCCTCCAACCCGCCCTGGCCGGCCCGACACTGGTCAGCACAGCCAGCCTCGATGGCCAAACGGTCGCGCTCTGCTTCGCGAACGATCTGGATCCCGTTTCCGCCCAGGACGCCACCCTGTACTCGATCCCCGGCGCGACAGTCTGGAACGCGATCCTGTTGGAGGATCATCGCACGGTCCTGCTGTCCGTCTCCGATCTGGCCGGCGACAGCTACTCCGTTACCGCAACCGGCATCAAAGACGCCCAGGGCGACCCCGGCGATGTGAACGGCGCCGGCCCGATCCTGGGCTGGACCGTTGCGGATCTGGGAAACCTGTTGGCGCCGTCGACGACCTACGCCTGCGGTCCCGATGCGATCTCGACCGTGGTCGATGGCGGGGCGATCTGGTTCACGTCCGATGCCTGCAACTACGTGTATCGGGAGCGGACGGGCGACTTCGACGTTCGGGTGCAGGTCACCAACGTCAGCGGCGGCAACGCGGCTTCGAACCTGACACTGGACGTCCGCGAGTCGGCGGATCCCGACAGCCGACACGTCTTCGCCGCCGTCTACGGCCAGATCCAAAATCGTTGGGCCGCCGCGCGCCGGATCGAGACCGGGGGCGCTTCGAGTGTGTTGGACGGTAACTGGTTTGTGTCGTGGCCGGCGGGAGTCGATTTCCCGAACGTTTGGCTTCGTGTGAAGCGTAGTGGCGAGACATTCACCGTGTACGGCGGCACCAACGGCCTCGATTGGGTTCAAGTCGGGAACCCTTACACCCCCGATTTCCCCTACCCCGCGTCCGTCCAGGTGGGATTGGCGACCGCGGCCACCGACGCTGGCATACCCCCGATCCGGGTCGTGTACCGCAACTTCGGCGAGTTCGAACTGGCCAATGCCACCATCCGCATCACGCAACAACCGCAAGACGTAACCGTGATCGAAAACCGCCCGGCGACGTTCACGGTCGGCGCCACAATCGAGAACGGCCCGCCGAGCGCCCTCGGCTACCAATGGCAGCGCGACGGGATCGACATTCCCGGGGCGGTGGGGACGAGCTACACACTGCCCTCGGTCACCGTGTTGGATGACCAAGCCCGGTTTCAGGTCAAAGTCTCGGCCCCGGGCCTGACCTCGGTTTCGAGTGAAGTGGCGACCCTGACGGTGCAGCCGGACAACACCGCCCCGCAACTCGTGTCCACAGCGGGGCTCGAAGGCCACTCGATCGGGATTTGCTTCGACGAGGCGCTCGATTGGTTCACGGCCACGGATATTAACCGGTACACGGTCAATGGAGGCCTCTCGATCGAGAACGCGCTGCTCATGGCAAACCAACGGACCGTGGTGCTCCAGGTCTCGAGTCTCGGAGCCGGACCCTACACCCTGGGCATCGATGGCGTGACGGATCTGGCAGGCAACCCCGCAACCATCAACACCACCGGCCAGGTGCTCGATTACGCGGTCCAAGACCTCGGCAACCTGCCCGAACCTTCGCTCGTCTATGCCTGCGCGCCCGACGCCATCACCGTGCAGGAAAGCGGCGGCGCAATCTGGTTCAGCTCGGACGCCTGCAACTACGTGCACCAGGAACGGATCGGCGACTTCGATGTGCGCGTCCAGGTGGCACGGGTCGTGGGCGGCAATTCGGCCTCGAACCTGACTCTCGATGCGCGCGAGTCGGCCGATCCCGAGAGCCGGCATGTCTTCGTCGCGGCCTATGCCCAGGCTCAGAATGCCTGGGCAGCCGCGCGGCGCCACGAAACGGCGGGCGCGTCAAGCGTTCTGGATGGGAATTGGCTCGTCGCGTGGCCGGCCGGATTCGGCTTTCCGGACATCTGGCTGCGGCTCAAGCGGAGCGGCAACACGTTCACCGCCTACGGGAGCACCAACGGCCTGGATTGGATTCAGGCGGGTGACGCCTACACGCCGGATCCGCCGTATCCGGCCTCGATGCGCCTGGGCCTCGCCACGGCTGTGACCAGCGGCACGGACCGCATGGAGGCGGAGTATCGGCACTTTGGCGACTTCGTGGTGACGAACGCCGTGATCGTCATTACAGCCCAGCCCGAGAGCATCACCGTGATCGAGAATCGGCCAGCCATCTTCACCGTCGGCGCCACGCTCGAGAACGGCCCGGCAGGGGCGTTGAGCTACCAATGGCAGCGCGATGGCGCGGACATTCCGGGAGCTGCGGGCGCAAGCTACACGCTGCCTTTGCCCGCGCCCTCCGATGACGGCGCAACGTTCCGGGTCCGCGTCTCGGCCCCGGGCGCCACCCCGGTGCTCAGCGAGGCCGCGACGCTCGACGTCCTCTCCGACACCGCGGCGCCGCTGGTCGTGTCGGCTCACGCGTTCGTCGCGACGATGGTCGGTGTCTGTTTCGACGAAGCCGTCGATCCAGCCGTTGCCGGCGATGCGACGCATTACGAGGTCGGCGGGGCTGTCGTGGTCGAAAGCGCAGAGCTCCAGGCAGACGGACGGACGGTGGTTTTGCGGGTCAGCGGCCTCAGCGAGCCGGTCTTTGCCCTGACGGCGACGGGCATTGCGGATCTCAAAGGCAACACCGGCACCACAACGGTCACAGGCGTGAACGCCGGTTTTGCCTATGTGGATGTCGGTGACGCGGGCGATCCGGGCCTTGTGATCAGTTGCACGCCCGGGCCTTTCACGATGCGCGCAGGCGGCGAGGATATCTGGGGCGCGCAGGATTCTTTTGGCTTCGCGTACCAGATGCTCAGCGGCGATTTCGACATCCGGCTGCAGATGACCGGCATCCGCGGAGGCAACGCCTGCACACGGGCGGGGCTGATGGTCCGCGAAGACGAAACTCCGGGCAGCCGAAACGTGTTCGCAGGCACCTATCCGCAAACCGGTGACAATCATTGGGTCGCCACCTACCGGGAGCAGATCGACGCGGCCACGTTGATCACCGCGGGCGGCTACATCCCGCGCGCGGACTTCGCGTTTCCCAACGCCTGGTTCCGGCTGACACGGTCGGGTCAGACCTTCGCCGCGTACTACAGTGCCAACGGCTTCGACTGGACGCCATTGGGCGGCAGCGTCACGGCCGACATCCCCTACCCCAATCCCGTCATGGTCGGCATCGCGTCGTCCACGATCTTCAACTGCGGCGCCGTGCCTCAGGCCTTGTTTGACTTCGCCAACTACGGTCCCACTGTTGCAGAGCCTCCGGCCGTCAGCATTGCCCTCGATGGATCGACTGTTGTGATCAGTTGGTCGGCCAGCGCGGCGAACTTTGCGCTCGAGGAAACAGCCCAGCTCGGCGCAGCCGGCGCCTGGACCGCGGTGTCCACGCCACCCGTGCAGGTCGGCGACCGCGTCCAGGTCACGATTCCTGTCGGACCGGGAACGCGCTTCTTCCGCCTGGCGCAGTAACGCGTCCCATGCCCGGAAAACGGATGCAGTGCACCTCGCGATGGCGTCGCGGATCGAGTTCAGAGATCCCGGGCGCGGGGGCACTGATCCGGAGCGTTCACCTTGCGTCGGCGTGTTGACAGAGAAACGTCACGAGAGGACAGTCCAGACATGAACATCGCCCAAATTGAGGAGGCGGCGCATCGAGGTCTTCCGTTCTCGCTCAAAGTTGCCGACGGTGACCGGTACGACGTGCCACACCGTGACCACATCTTCCTTCCACCGAAGGAGTCGGCAAAAAGGACGTATGTTGTTGTGCACAGGGATGATGGGTACGCCTCCATTTTGCCCCTGATCACGATCACCAGCTTGACGTTCAAAGTGGATGCCGGTGCGGTGTAACAAGGGCCGTCTGCCATGGGGACAATGGGAACAGTCTGTTGTATTTCTCTGCCTCTCAAGCCTGGCGCGGTTTTGCCTCTCCAGCCCGCGTAGCAGACATCATGCGAAATCTGATCGCCTGTGCACTGACGGGGGTGAAATATGCGGGCTGAGGGGTGGACGTCGGAACCATGCCGCCGGAGAGGGCCTGAGTGATGACGATGGACATCTCGAACCAAGGTCTCTCCCGCAGCCGCGCATGCGCGTCAACCTTGGGGAGGCTGAGATGCGGAGCTTGCACGCAAGCTGCCCGCGCACGAGCGCGTCCGGCGGCGCGAAGTCCCGCGGCCGCGGGAGAGTGCGTGTGCTTCAGCACCGCTTTGGTATGGGAAAGCACCGAAGACCGTCCTCGGAAAGCGGCGGTCAACCGCCGCACTGCAAACGCTTCGCGACCTCGGAGTCGAACCGAGCAGAGGCGACTGCCACAACGAACACCGGCCCAAGGAGTTAGACACCCTCGAGAGCGCTGCTCCGAGAGACCACTCAGGAGCTTTGCTTAGGTTGACGCGTAACCGCAGCCGCGGGATCACACCTCCGAGACGGGTTCATCGGCCCAACAGGTTTTTAAGTGAAACAACATCGCTCGATATGAAACGATCGCTAGGATGTCGTGCTCTGGTTTTTATCTTCAGCTCGATCCTGTTGTCATGCGCTCAGGGCATCGGGGCTCCGACTCAGTCGTTGCCGCTTCCCTACCGCGAAGTCTTCGGCGGGAGTCCGCTCGAAGCGGCGTGGACGGTCGATGCTTCCCAGGGCAACACAATCGATGCAAGCCGCGAGGGCCTGAGCATCAGCGCGGCGCATAACACATATGCCCACATCGAGCGCGCCCTCGGGATCGATCACATCCGGGCATCAACCGTCATCAAACCAGGCGCCGGGATCAGTTGGGTCAGCTCGCTGTTTCTCTACTGGGATCCGCGCAACTGGTGCCAGATCTCCGTGCTCGAACACGAGCCCACCTGCTACGCCGTCGAACTGGTCAACGGACAGTTGCGCGAACACCGACGTCCCTTGGCTGCCAAGACGGGCGAATACCGCCTGGCCATTGCCCTGGGACGCGACTGTGTGCGTTACCAGACCAGCCCCGACGGACACGCGTGGTCGAGCTGGCTTGTCCTGGATCGTCCGGAACCGTGGCGGCGCCGCCCCCCGGCCCTCCTGGTTCTTGGCAAAGGATTCAGCCGCGACGAAGGGGAGCCGCGCTACACGGCGCCCGATCTCGACAATGACTACCCGGATCGCGGCAGCCCGACGGTGTCCTGGATCCGAGAGGTCGCAATCGAGCGCACACCGCCCGATGAGATCCGCCTGACGCAGGCCGAGCGTGAGGAACGCGCCACGATCGGACGCGATCGTCTAGGCGAACTCGAACTCGCGGCCCGGGCTGATCCGAGTTTCGAATCCGTGATCCGCCATTTCCCTCCGATGAAACACCCGCGCGAGTCTCTTGGCGTGAAGGATGGCCCAGACGAATTCGTTGTCCTGCCTGATGGTTCCCTGGATTTTGCCGGGGTGCGCGTTGGGTTCAGGGTCGGTTCTCCCCCGGGTGCGTGGGGTGAAGGCGTTTGCGCGCGGCGCCTGCACGAAGGCTGGCTGCCGATCGTCACCGCCACGCGCGCCTGGGAGCACCTGACATTCGAACAGACTGCCTTTGGATGGTCGCCCGAGTTCGACCCCGACAAGCCCTTGACGGGGTTCATCCGGTTGCGTGTGATGAACCCGGGTGTCGAGTCCAGACGCGTGCCGGTCGAACTGGCGGCTCCGAACCGGGTTGCCGACTGGGCACTCGAAGTGCCGGGCGGTGGGTTTCGCGACGTCCAAGTCGCCATTCCCTTCACCCAACCCGCACAGGCCAGGGCGATCGAGCCGGCGGAGTTCGACCAGCGTTTGGCCGAGACCGCCGCGTGGTGGAGCGGTCTGCTCGCCCGGGGCGTCCGCATCCAGGTGCCCGAGGAACGTGTCAACCAGGCCTGGCGCGCCTGGCTGGCATGGAACTACATCAACGTCGACAAACGCGGCGATGTTTACGAACCGCACGACGGCGGGGGCGGTTTCTATGAGTTGGTCTATGGCTACTCGGCCTCCCGCTACGCCTACGCGCTCGATGTCATGGGCTTCCCTGAAGACGCGCAGCGGTATCTCGATTCGATCCTGACGTTCGTCACGCCCGAGGGATTGCTAATGGTCAACTACGGGCTGCCGGACACCGGGACTCAGCTCTGGGCGATGAGCCAGCATTTCCGGCTGACGGACGATGCCGCGTGGCTCCGCCGCGTGGCCCCAACCATGATCCGCATGTGCGATTGGATCCGCAACGCGCGGCAAACCAGCATGCAATCCCAGGCCCGGTCCGCTCCCTGGCATGGCCTGCTCAAGTACCGCCCGTATTGCGATGAACCGACGCCAACCTACAGTTTCCACACGGACACCTACCTCGCGCTGGGGATGCGCGACACGGCGGCAGCCCTGCAAGCCGTCGGCCTGGCCGACCCTGCGCGCCGCATCGCGGCCGAAGCCGCGGCCTATGAACGCGACATCCTGCGGGCGATGGACCGCGCGGCCATCAAGCGGGACGGCCGGACGCTGCTGCCGGTCTTTCCGGAGACGCACGCGCTGCTTCAACGCGTCGGGTATACCGGGGCGGATTACTACAGCCTGGTGGCCAGCATGGTGCTCGAGACCGGCCTGCTCCCGGCCCGGGACCGGCGCGCCCGATGGATCACCGATCTGCTCGAACAGAAGGACGGGCTGCTGCTGGGCGCCAGCACGTTCCAGGGCGGCATCGACCATGCCTACACCTATGGCTACTGGCTCAATTGCCTCGAACGCGACGACGTCAAGCGGGTCATTCTCGGCTTCTACACCTCGCTCGCCTACGGCATGTCGCGCGATGCCTATGCCGGCGTCGAGGTGACCGCGTGCCGCACAGGCGAGAACCAGGCGACCCTGCCGCATCTCTACTCCGGCACCCAGCAACTCCTTCTCCTGCGCAACATGCTCCTCTGGGAACAGGGAGGCGACTTGTGGATCGGACGCGCCGTTCCGCGTCCCTGGCTCGAAGAGGGCAAGACCATCCGTGTCGATCATGCGCCGACCTTGTTCGGCCCGGTCAGCTTCACGGTGCAATCGTTCGAAGGCGCGCGGCGCCTCGAAGTCGAATTGACTCCGCCCGTCGAGCGCCCGCCCAAACACATCCGGCTGCGCCTGCGGCATCCCGAGCAGCGGGCCATCCGCGGCGTCTCGGTAAACGGCGCGCCCTGGGCTGATTTCCGCGGCGACACGGTGACACTGAGGGGCGGGACGCCGCCCGTGCGCGTCGAGGTTCGGTACTGAGGCTGCGCCGCATCTCGGGACCCGGCTGTATGAGCACGGTGGACTGGGCAGTCGTGGCGGTGGTGATCGGCATGGCCGTCGTCGCAGGCATGGCCGTGACGCGCCTGTCGTCGAGACACGGCGCGATCAGCTACTTCACCAGTGACCGCAACTTGCCCTGGTGGGCGATCGCGATCTCGAACACCGCCACCTACCAATCGGGCAACGGCGGTTTTGTGATGCTGCTGGTCGTGTACGGTCTGGCGGCCAACTGGCTTTGGTGGTCCAGTTGGATCATGTGGATGCCCCTGGTCGCCATCGTCTGGGCCCCGCTGTGGCGGCGCATGCGCATCATCACCACCGCCGAATTGATCACGCTGCGCTACGGAGGCCGGCCCGCCACGGTGGCCCGGCGGGCCTATGCCGTCGTCTGCTGTTTCGGGTTCTCCGTGCTGCTCATCGGCTACATCACCGGCTTCTTCGCCAAGACCATCGCCCCAATCGTCCAGATGTCCGAGCTGCAGATCCTCCTGATCTTCGGCGGAACGACGGCGTTGTATACCATGTTCGGCGGCCTGATGGGCGTCGTGGTGACTGAAGTGTTGCACTTCGCGATCATGGTGGCCGGATGCACCGCGTTCATGTTCATCGCCGTAGCGCAACACGGCGGCTGGGCCGAGATCCTGGGCCGCATCAGCGCCGTCCGTCCCGAGGCCCTCACCCAGATCCCGCCGGTCCTCGCGGCGGCGCCCGACAATTCGATCGCCCTCTTGACCGTCCTGGTCTTGCTGCTCCAGGGCGTCTTCTTTGCCGGATCGCCCACCGCGGGCGAAGGCTCGACCGCCCAGCGGTTCATGGCCGCTCGGAATGAGCGCCATGCCATGGCCGGGCAACTGTTCAACTGCTTCCTCGCGCTGAGCTTCCGCATCCTCCCGTTGATTGGCGTCGGCCTGGTGGCCCTGTCTGTGTTCTGGCCCGCTTCTCTGGCCAAACAAGTCCCGACGCCCCCCGGCATGACCACCATCGACGATCCGGTCACGGCCTGGGCGGAGTTGGTCAACCGATGCCAACTGCCGCCGGGGCTGGTCGGCCTGCTTGTCGCGGTCGAGGTCGCCGCTTACACGTCGACCCTCAGCGCGCTGATCAACTGGGGCAGCAGCTTTGTCATCAACGATCTCTATCGTCCGCTTGTCCCGCGCACGACCATTCGACGCGAGATCTGGGTGAGCCGGTTCACGACCCTTGTGCTGTTCGTGGCAGCCAGCGCCGTCGCCATCCTGTTCGTCAAACAGATGGTCGGCTGGTTCATGTTCATCAATTCGGCCATGGTGATCTTCCTCCTGCCGCTGTCGTTCTTCCGCTTCTTCTGGTGGCGCTTCAACGTCTGGGGCGAACTCGCGGCAATCGTCCTGGGACTCCCGCTCTCGATCATCGTCTGGTTCGGCCTCGATTTCCAGAACAGTGCCGCGCATCCCATGTGGCAGGGACTCGGCTTGCTCTTCGCCCTGAGCTTCGTCGTGCTGATCGGCGTCACGCTGCTCACACCGGCCGAATCGGACGAGACCCTGGCCCGCTTCTATGCGCGGTGTCGTCCGCCCGGCCTCTGGGGCCGAATCCGCGCGCACGCCGGGATGTCCGCGCCGGCCGCGCCGCCGATCGCACCGTTGATCGTCAACTCGATCCTTGGTATCCTCGCCTGTCTCGGGCTGGTCCTGGCCACCAACGCCGTCTTTGTCGGCGATTGGCCGCGCGTGCTGGCCGGCCTCGCGGCTGCCATCGGCCTGGGCGCCTGGCTGGTGCGGCGGATGTTTGAACCGATTGGCCCGAATGGCGGCGGCGGCGAATCCGCCGCCGCCTTGGATTCCACGACGCGTGGTGAACAACAACATCCAACGATCTAATGCGCAGGACGGGCATGCGCCCGGACAGTTCGCAGACCTTCCTTCTCTCAGATTATGCTGACCACTGGCCCCCGAATCACTGCGTTGACCGCCCTGGCATGCGCCAGCTTCCTTGCCCTCGATGCACTCGCCGCGACCGCGTTGGTCGAAATGCCAGGGCTGACGTTCCAGGGGGGCGCCCAGACGCATTTCGGCGCGACTCACTATGGCCGCACCGAGGTCAATTACGTCTATGCCCAATCGACCGGCGCCGCGGCCTCGATGACCGCTCGATTCCAGCTCGAACGCGTCCCCCGATCGCGGCTTTTCCTGCATCTCGAAGCCATGGACGACGACGCTGCGAGTCCGTGCCAGGTCCGCCTCGCGCTCAATGGACTTGTCCTCCATGAAGGGCCGAGCGGCTTCCCGGACGCCCGCTGGGCTTGCCACCGGTTCGCCGTGCCTGCCGACGCTCTGCGTGCAGGGACCAATGAGCTGACGATTGTGAATCTCGAGAAGAGCGGACCTCTGGGCGCACCGCCCTGGTTCATGGTGGCCCGGGCCGCCCTGGCCGGCTCGAAGTACACCGTGCCGACAGTCGCAATCCCGCGCCTCGACGTCCGCCTGCCAGGGGCCCGCCGTGCGATCCCCGAACCGCTGCGCGATGCGTCGGCAAAGCCTGGCTTTGCCATTCGCGGCACGAAGGGCTGGCTCTGGACCCCGGAACAGTATCTTGAGGAAATCCCCACCCTGGCCGACCTGAAACTGAATTTTCTGATGAACTGCTACGGCTCGATGTTCACCTCCGAACCGGGCACACCCTGGCGCAACGAGTGGTGGCTTCCGATGACCCAAAGCCGCAAGGAGGCTTATGCACGGATCATTCGCTCGTGCCGGGACCACGGCATCACATTCTGCTTTGCCTTCCATCCCCAGTTGGCTTCGCCGCGTCCCCTCGACCCGACCAGCGATTCGGACCTCGGCCAGTTTTACCAGCACTATGCCTGGGCCCAGAGCCAGGGCGTCCGCTGGTTCAGCGTTTCGCTCGATGATGTCAGTTGGGGGAGCGAAGGTCCGGCGACCGGCGGCATGCGACACGCCCGGCTGGTCAACGCGCTCTTCGGCCGGCTCCGCGCCCAGGACTCCGAAGCCCAGATGATTTTCTGTCCGGTGCCCTACTGGGGTGACGGCACCAATCCGGAACACCGCGCGTACCTCGAGACGCTGGGCCGCGATCTGCACCCGGATGCCTATGTCTTCTGGACGGGCGACGCCGTGGTGACGCCGCGCATCACACGCCAGGCCGCCGAGAGCTACAAGAGCATCGTCCGACACCGCCTCTTCCTCTGGGACAATTACCCGGTCAACGATGCGAGCCCGACGCTTCACCTTGGGCCGGTGAGCGGACGCGACCCCGACCTGGGCGAGGTCGTCGACGGTTACATGAGCAATCCCCTGGCATCGCAAAGCCGCATCAACCGCATCCCGCTCGCCACATGCGCCGATTACGCCTACAACCCGCGCGCCTACGATCCGCGGCGCTCGATCGGCCAGGCCATCCTCCGGCTCGCCAAAACCGCCGCCCAGCGCCGCGCGCTCGAAGAACTTGTCGAAACCTATCCCGGTTTCCTGGTGACCGGCGGTGGCACCGGGACAAACCCGGTCCGCGGCGAGTTCGGAAGCCTCCTGGCTTCCGAGAAGTCACCCTCCGCCGCGTCCGAGTTCGTCCGCCGCCTCGAAAGACTCGGGGATCGCCTGGCGCGGGCGTTTCCCGGGCAATTCCCGGCCACGGAGAAGACGGTGGCGGACGATTTGGGCTGGATGAGGCAGCAATTGAGCGCCGATCGCGAAAGACCCTGAAACGCCATTCCCGAATGTCCAAATGCAACTCTGAGGTGTTTGTCGGCACAGCCCAACTCGATATCACGCCCGAGCGCGGAATCGATCTGGCCGGATTTGCGGTGCGACCGCAGCCTGCGACCGCCGTGCTCGACCCGCTCCACGCCCGCGCCCTGTATCTCGAACACGGATCCGAACAACTGCTCTGGATCCAGGCCGACATCCTCGGCTTCGACCAGGCGTTGGCCGATCGGTTGCGCGCCTGGGGCCAGGTCGAGTTGGGCATCCCGGCGCCGCGCATTTGGCTCACCGCCACCCACACGCACAGCGGACCGGCCACGATCGCTTTGACGGGATGCGGCGCGCTGCAACCGGCCTATGTGGCCCGACTCGAAGACCGCATCTGCCATGCAGCCCGCCTGGCACGCGATACGACCGAACCGTGCCGCCTGATCGAGTCGCACGGCCAGTGCCGCCTCGGCATTGACCGCCGCGGCTTCGCCTCCGCTCACACCGATCCCCATGTCGCAGCGTTCGCCTGGCAAAGGTCCGACGGCACGATCAAGGCCGCCCTCCTCGATTATGCGATGCATCCGGTCTGCCTCCGCGGCAGTTGGATCAGCGCCGATTGGCCAGGAGAAACCGCGCGCGTCATCTCGGACTCCCTGCCCGGGCACCCCGTCACGATTGTCGGGTCGGGCGCCTGTGGGAACATCAACCCGCCACAGGTTGGTGTGGCACCCGAACAGATGCGCGATTGGGGCGCCTCCGTGGCCCACAGCGTGTTGCCCGGCCTCCTCCGCGACAGCCGAATGCCCCCCGCCTCCGGGGATGGGGCCTTCCGCGTGTTGACCGCTCGCATCGACCTGCCGCTCGACCACTGGTCATCCGGCGAACTTGACGCCCACAAGGCCTCATGCCTGGCTGATCTATCTGGTTCCCAAGCATTTGGGTACAAGTTCCGACTGGCACTCGAAGCCTGGCACGACATGATGTCGAGACGACTGCAGCGCGGAGAACCGCCCACCACCCGCCTTGAATTGGGGGCCTTGGCATTAGGGCAGAGCGCCATTCTCACGGTGAACGCCGAGGTTTTCTCGAAGTTCACCGCCTTGGCCGATCCCGGCGTTGTGCCGCACATCGCGACCGTCGGCTGCACCAATGGAATGATTGGCTACCTCCCGACCACAGATGCTTGCGACGAAGGGGGTTACGAGGTCAAGTGGGCGATGCTCTTCTACAACCTGCCCCGACCCCGGCGTGGCGGACTCGAACTGGCCGCCCGGACCGCCCGGAAGCTCCTCGGCTCGATTTTCTAGAGAAAATCGGTTGCTCCCGTAACTTTTCGCGCAACATTCGCTTTTCTCTTACGTAGAGACTCATAGTGGATGATTGCTAGATTCGGGATGGAACCTGAATTCGACACGTTGGAGTTGGCCGGCCAGGAGTCCGGCGGGAACCCCATTCTCTTCGTGCATGGGCTTCTGCACGGTTCCTGGTGCTGGCCCGCCCCCTGGCGGGACTTTTTCAACAAGCGGGGCCTCACCGCCCACTGTCTGAGCTTGCCCGGACACGATGGAGCGGACACCGGACGGAGGACCCTGCGATGGACCTCGCTGGCAGACTATGCGGACGCCGTGGTCCAGGCGGCGGCGCGGTTTGGACAATGTCCCATCCTCGTGGGCCATTCGCTGGGCGCCATGTTGATCCAGATGCGTTTACACAAGCTGAATCCCCCGGCGGCAGTTCTGCTTGCCCCGACGTATCCTGCCGCCTTCCGGTGGGCGGCCTGGCGCCGGTCTCTGCGGCAGCCCGGACTGTACTTCCGGGCGCATCGGCTGGGACGGCCCAGTCTTGTCATCAGAAGCCTGCAGAGTTGCCGCGACTGGTTCTTCTGCAACAAGACCCCCGAAGAAGTGGTCGCGAACTGCTTTGCCCGGCTTGGGGAGGATTCCTACCGCGTCTGCCTCGAGTTGCTGCTGCGGCCAAAAGTGGTCTGGCGCGCCCGCGCCAACACGCCCGTGCTCGTGCTGGGCGCTGGACGGGACGGGTGTGTGAAGCGCAAGTCGGTCGAGCGCGTGGCGGCGCTCTACGGAGTGCAAGCGGAGTTCTTCGACGACATGGGGCATGACCTCATGCTCGAACCGGGATGGGAACGTGCGGCGGCTCGCATCCTGCGCTGGCTGGGGGATCTGGGTTTGGTCGCGCGCGCGCGCACGCGCCTGAGCGCCGTCCCGGCCTGAGCCCGACAGCCGACAGACTGGCAGCGCCCCGTCAAGCGCTCGTCGGGCGCGTCAGGCTTGCGGCGGCGGTTGAGTTTCGACTAGCTTCTTGAATTCGAACCAAACCGCTGACCAACGCGTTCCAATGCCACCGCAATCATCACCACAACACACAACGCTCATCGGGCGGCTCTGTTGCAGCCTGTTCCTCGCGGCAATCGGGGTCCGACCGGCCCTCTCGCAACCGGCGGAAGCGGCCGCGTGGGCGAACGTGACCGAGACTGACCGTGCGATCAAGATCGAGACCGACCGACTCGAAGCCGTCATTCCCAAGAAAGACCCCAAGCACTGGATGACTGGCATCGAGAAGGGGTCGTTTCTCGACAAGGCCACCGGATTCCGCGAAGTGGGCGACGGGCTGATGGTGATCGACTGGCTCATGGAAGCGGGGAGCGACGAGGCCTGGAGCGACCAGGTCATCGCGGCGGACGGCGACGGCGTCGGTCGATACACCTGGTACGAGAACGAGACCGATCCAGCCCGGCGCGAGTATGCGCTGATGGCCCACGGCAGCAGCCACCGCAAGCGCGTGGTCGAAGGCCCCCAACTCTGCCACCGCATGAAACCCGTCCAACCCGAGATCATCCGCGGTCCGGATTTCATCGCCGTCAAGACAAGTTACCATTACGAATATGCGGCGCCGGGCCGCGTGCCCGGATCGCGGTGGACACAGTTGATTGTCTTCCCCAAAGGGGAGCGGTTTTTCGTGTTGATGGACCGAATCGAGAGCGTCAACAACTCGGAGGAGATGTTCCTCCGCAACGACACGCCCGGCTGCGTGCGGCACGAGCGGGGGAACACATTCAGCGAGATCTACCTCAGCTATCTGAGCGGCCCCCATGGCCTCCGCATCCCCTCGAGCGAGTTCTTCACACCTTTCCCGCCCGACTTGAAGTTCGGCTTTCGGCGCGACACGCACCGGACACCGCAACATTTCATCCGCGCTTACCACCTGCGGGACAGCGAAACGGGACGGGACGGTCCCTGGCTGGCGGGCCTGACGCTCGAACCGTCGATTGTCTACGAAGCCTGGTGCAGCCAGCGGCCCGGTGACATCATCGTGATGATCGAGGAGATCCACGGGCGTCGGGTCCGCGCAGGCGAATCCTTCAGCGCGGCCCACATTGTGGGCTACTTCGACACCATCGAGGCGATGCACGCGGTGTATGACCGGTACAAGGGGCACACCGCCCTGATTGCCGATTCCTCGGGCTGGCGCCTGGCCAAGGAAACACCCAAGCCGGCCGCGCCATCGCGTTGAACGAGCTTTTGAGTTGCACCCGGCGCCCTGCGCAACGAGATTCGAGGGCGCCGCAGTGCGAGACACGATGTCGAAAAAGGCGAGAGTCGAACAACAATCGGGAGCGGGATCTGCCTTTACGCTGATCGAGCTGCTGGTTGTCATCGCCATTATTGCCATCCTTGCGGCGATGCTGCTGCCTGCCCTCAGCTCGGCCAAGGAACGAGCCAAACGAGCCGCTTGCAAGAGCAACATGCGGCAATGTCTTGTGGCGATTCACCTTTACGGCAGTGACTTTGAAGACCGCGTTCCAACAGCCAGGGAAAACGCCGACCAATGGCATGCGATCCGCGTCTCCCACGCCACCTGGACAAACCTGGTGCGCTACTCGGGCAACGAACGGATTCTCGACTGCCCGAACTTCCGGTTCAATCCGAACTACCTCAACCGGACCAACTCGCAGTGGGGCTATCTGATCGGTTACCAGTATCTGGGCGACGCCCTGGTGCCGCCAGCCTACAAACAGTATCCCTGGCACTCGCCGACGCGCCTGAGCGACTCGGGAACGAACACGATTCTGGCCGATGCGAACCACTGGGGCGAGGACGGACTGAAGTCCGCGCCGCACACGCGGGGAGGCACCATTCTCGAGAGAAACAGCTCGCTCACGCGCACACTGCCCGGGCGCACGGCGGCGGATGTGGGGGCCGAGGGCGGCAATGTCGGCGCGCTGGATGGCTCGGTCATCTGGAAGGGCATCAAGCAGATGGGCGTCCACCAGGCGTCCTCGTACGTCTATTACTGGGGCAACTGGTGAGGTTTCAAAACCCTCTCACCAGTACCCGATGATGGTCCCGGCGGGAATGGTGGCGTTGTGCGGCTTCATTTTGCGCTGGGGCTGCCACTGAACCGATCATTTACCCTTCCAGCGTCCACGGCGGGCGCATCGGTCTGACCTTGCGCAAGGCGTTCGCAGCCTCGTCACCGATGAATTCCTCCCCCACTGGATCCCACCTGAGCTTGCGGCCAGTCTTGATGGCGATGTTGGCCAGGTGACACACGCTCGCCACGCGGTGCCCAACGTCGACGGGGAAATAGGGATCCTTGCGCGCCCTCACGCACTTGAGAAAATCGTGGTGCTCGCCCTCGGGGTTCGTGTAGAGGCGGATTTCGTCGTTGCCAATCCTGGCGTTCCTGATCGCTTCCGAACTGGCCTCGAGATCGCCGCGCCATCCGGTGTTGCCCACCCAGCCGTCGGCGCCTATGAACCTGATGCTCGGGTTGCCGGGGCGGCACGTCATCACCACTCCATTGGCATACCGGAATGTCACGTCGTACTCCTTCACCGTATTGTAAAGACCCCCAGACCAATATGTCCCAGTCCCTTCGATCTCGACCGGACCGCTCCGCTCGGTGTCGTTCGCCCATTGCGCCGTGTCGAACAGGTGCGTTCCCCAGTCACAGATGATCCCGCCCGAGTAATCCTCGATCCATCGGAAGTTGAAGTGGACCCGGTCCCTCGTGTAGGGGGCAAAGGGCGCCGGACCGAGCCACATGTCCCAATCCAGGCCGGGCGGCACCGGCTGAGGAGTCGGATCGCCGGGACCTGCCGGTTGCCTGGGCAGAATGACCTCGATCCTTTCGAGCCTGCCGATCCGTCCGTTCCGGACCAATTCAGCCATCCTGTGGTAGACAGGGATGGATCGGTCTTCGGTGCTGGTTTGGAACACCTTGCCGCGCTTCCGCACTTCCCGTATGAGGACTTTGCCCTCATCGATACTCAAGGTGGGTTTCTCGCACTGGACATCCTTTCCGGCGCGGAGGGCCATGACGCTGATCAAAGTGTGCCAATGATCCGGGGTTGAGACCATGACAGCGTCTATATCTTTGCGAGCAAGCACTTTGCGAAAACCTCCAGCCATCGCACAGTCGCTGTTCAGATACTGCTCGTCCACAATCCCCTTGGCCCGCTCCATCCGCGCCCTGTCGACGTCGCACACCATCACCACCCGGGCCTCCTCGAGGGTCAGGTAACGACGGAGGTTCCAGCCCGTGCCGTGGTCCCCGGTGCCAATGAAGCCGATAGTGATCTGGTTGCTGGGGGGATTGGCGCCAAACAGGCGGGCCGGCACGATCTGAGGCGTCGCCAGAACCGCGGCGACTGTCGAGGCAGAACGCAAGAAGGCGCGTCGCGATAGGGTGGTGTTCATGAAAAGCTACAGTTCCGCCGGACCTGCGCAACGGACATCCACACGTTCTCACTGTCCCGGTGGGAGCAGCCGAGGAGACCAAAGCATGATGATCGCAAAACGTCAACTCGATGAGTGTTCACTCAGTCATCTTGTGCGCATCTCAGGTTCGTCGGAGTTGGTGACGCACATCAGCCACGAGTCGATGAGTTGAGGAAGCGGGTGTTGTTGGTCAGAAGATGCAGCCGTTGGGCGCGGGTAGCGGGGTCCCAACCGCGGCGTGTCATCCGTTGAGGTATTCGGTCGGGAACTTCCACGGCGCCCGGTACTCGGGAACCGCCAGACGCGCCGCCTCGGCGTCGCCGACGATGCGCTCGGCATCGGGGTCGAACCGGATCGACCGGCGCAGCTTGAGGGAGAGCAGACTCAGGACAATCGGCACGTCCACCTTGACGTGGTAGAAAACGCTGCACGTCGGCTGCTGACGCGACTTGATGGAGTCGAGCCATTCGCGCTCGTGCCCGGGCGAGGGCGGGATGGTCGCCGGAGGCGGTTCTTTGCTCTTGAGACGCTTGCCCTCGGCCAGGAGCCGGTACATTCCATAGTTTGCGTAGAGCGTGGCGTCGGTGCCTTGAAAGTAGATCCCCAACCGCCGCTCGGGTTCGGCATCGCCGCGCATCGTGAAATCGTAGCTGTTGGTGAGGGAGGACATCCAGGTGAGGGTGAATTTTGGATACTGCCAGAGCACCTCGTGGTGGTCGTACGCGTCCCCATCGTCTTGAACGATGTACCGCCCCCCAGCCGCGCTGGTCACGGTCGGATAGCCCAGGTCCAAGGCCCATATCGGCAGGTCGATGATGTGGGGCGCCATGCCGGGCGTCCAGCCGCCGCTGTAGTCCATCCACGATCCGTGGTTGTAGGCGTCCTGAGCCAGAATGGGATTGAACGGGCACAAGCGCGCCGGGCCGCACCAGAAATCCCAATCCATCCCCTCGGGCGGCGTGGTCACCGAACTGGTCCCGACACCCTCGGGCCCCTGGTTCATCACGTTGAATGTGCGGGCCACGCCGACCGGGCCGAGCTGTCCGGACCGGACGAATTCGACCACCCGGCGGTAGTTTTCGCCGGCATGAATCTGGGTGCCGATCTGGCTGATCCGGTTGTGCCGCCGAACGGCGTTGCGCACGGCCAGACTCTCGCCCACATGCAGCGTCATCGGCTTCTGCAGGTAGATGTCCTTGCCCGCCTCGCACGCGGCAACGGCGTTCAACGTGTGCCAGTGCGGCGGGGTGGCGATGATCACGGCATCCAGGTCCGGCTGAGCCAGCATCTCGCGGAAGTCGCGATACGGCTTGCAGGTGTCCTTGAACTGCGCGCAGACGGAGTCGCGCCGCGCCTGCCAGACATCGCACGCCGCGGTGACAACCACGTCGGCATGCCTCGCGCATTCGTTGAGGTTCGCCCGGCCCATTCCGCCGCAACCCAAGAGACCGACATGAATCCGGTCGTTGGGGCCGATGCGCCGACCCGGACGCGGGGCATTCGCCGCCCCGATGGCCGGTGCGGCGAATCCGATGGCAGAGAGAGTAGCCGCCTTCTCGAGAAAGGAACGGCGTGTGAGGGTGTCAGATGTGTTCATAGGAGAGCGGAAGTGCACGTGGTCGATCTTGAGTCCCCGAGAACGCAATTCAATCCGAAAAGCGCCCGTTGAATGACGATGGCGCCTCTGCTAACGTTTGCGCCATGTCATCTCCGTGCCACGCACCACGGCGAGCCCGCATGGTTCATGGACTTGTGCCCACGGCGGAGTCGGAGAACTCCAAAACGCGAAGGATCTTTGACCGGTGAAACGTGTTGTGGACAGGTCAGGTTTCTCTCCTGCGTTCAGGAGATCGTGGATTCTCCGGGAACCTGTGTCCTCGTGTCGGCATGCGATTTCCGTGCTGGGCCTTGTCGCGCTGATCTCCTGGTTCTGTTGCGGGAGCGAGGCGGCGACCCTGGTCGCCCCAGACTCGATGTGGCGAATGCGCAAGGGGACAAACGAGGTTTCGACGCCTGTCGAAGCATGGCGCTCGGCGGCGTTCGACGACACCGCCTGGCCGCAGGCGCCGGCCCCGTTTCACTTCGGGGAAAGCGCCATCACCGGCGGCACCCGGCTGGGCGACATGCGAAACAACTACAACGGCATCTTCCTGCGCCGATCGTTTACAGTCACCGAGCCAGGCGAGCTGGTTGCCCTGACCCTGAGCGCCGCATGCGACGATGGCTTTGTGGCGTGGATCAACGGCACCGAGGTGGTCCGCTACAGGATCAACGCCGGAGAGGTCACCATTTCGACCCTCGCCAATTCGTCGGCGCCCGAACCGATCGAATACATCGACCACGCGATTGCGGACCCGGCGCGTTTCCTGGCCGAGGGAACGAATGTCCTGGCCATGCAGGCTTTCAATCGCCTCAAAGACAACGGCGATTTCCAGATCAACGTGGGCCTCGTCTCCCACCGACTCGACAACGAACCGCCCGCTCTGGCAGGCGTGTCCCCTCCGCCGGGCCTCGCCGGTGACCTGACGACCATCGTGGTCGACTTCACCGAGCCGGTGACCGGAGTGAACGAGGAGGATCTGCTCATGAACTCCGTCCCGGCGGAACGCGTCCGAGGCACTGGAACAGCCTACACCTTCACATTCCGCCCGCCGGCGTACGGTGTCGTGACGATGCGTTGGGCGGTTGGCCACGGCATCGTCGACCTCGCCCTGCCCCCGAACCCGTTCGTCCCAACCGGCGAAGCCGCAGAGTGGACCTACACCCACACGGACTTCAATCCACCCAAAGTGCTCAGTCGGGTCCCGCTGCCGGATGCTGCTGTCCGGCGCCTCACACAGGTCGAACTCCGGTTTGATGAGCCCGTGACCGGCCTTGATGCGTCCGATCTCCTCGTGAACGGGCAACCGGCCGGCGCGCTCAGCGGGATCGGAGCCGGCCCTTTTGTTTTCACGTTCTCCGAACCGCAAGCGGGAGCGGTCCAGTTCTCCTGGGCCGCGGCTCACGGCATCACCGACCGGGCGACTCCGCCCAATGACTTCGCCGGCCAGGGTTGGACCTGCGCCCTCGATCCTGACGCCCCGCCGCCCACGGTGGCAATCAACGAATTGTGCGCGGCCAATGTGAATGGACTCAAGGACGAGGACGGCGACGCGGAGGACTGGATCGAACTTCGCAACAGCGGGGCCGCGTCCGTGGATCTGACAGGCTGGGCACTCACAGACGACCCGGACATCCCGGACAAGTGGCGCTTGCCGCCCGTGACGCTCGGGGCGGGTCAATTCCTGGTCATCTTCGCCTCCGGAAAAGACCGCGCCGCCACGGGAGCGGGCGCACGACTGCACACGAATTTCAAGCTTGCCGACGAAGGGGAGTACCTGGGTCTCTACGACGCCGGATCGCCGCGCGCTGTGGTCAGCGAGTTCGCGCCGCGGTTCCCCGAGACTCGCAACGACTACTCGTATGGTCTCGCGGCCGAGGGTGCGGGGCGCTATTTCAGTCCGCCCACACCTGGCGCGGCCAACGGCTCGAGCCCCATCACCGGTGTGGTCAGCCAGGTCGAATTCAGCCTGCCGCACGGTTTCTACGACGCGCCGTTCGACCTGACTCTGTCGAGCGCCACAGCCGACTCGACCATCCGTTACACAGCCGACGGATCGGAGCCGACGTCCGTCAGCGGTTTTGTCTACATCGCGCCGATCCGCGTCGCTCAGTCGATGATCGTGCGCGCCGCGGCGTTCAGTCCGAACAGCCTGCCGTCGCGCGCCGAGACGCGCACGTACCTCTTTCCCGCCGCGGTCTTCGAGCAACCGTCGGCTCCTCCCGGTTTCCCGGGCGTCTGGGGATCGAGCAAGATCACGGCTGCGGATTACGCCATGGATCCCCGCGTGACGGACGATCCGGGCTATACGGATCGTTTGCGTCCGGGCCTGATGAGCCTTCCGGCGCTCTCGCTTGTCATGCCGGTGGACGACTGGTTCAGCGCCGCGCGCGGGATCTACTCGAATGGGCAGAGGGAAGGGATCGCCTGGGAACGGCGCTGTTCGGCGGAACTGCTGATGCCCGACGGGGAGGAGGGATTCCAGGTCAACTGCGGGGTGCGGATCCAGGGCGGCACGAGTCCCAACCCCTGGAATGACCAGAAGCTGTCGATGCGGCTGGTCTTTCGATCGGACTATGGGGCGGGCCGGCTCGAGCACGAGTGGTTTCCCGATTCGCCTGTCGACTCGTTCAACACGCTGATTCTGGACGCAGGCTACAATTACACATGGTCGTACGCGGGGGGAACGGAACCGACAACCCAGCGCGAGCGCGCCCAGTACGTGCGGGACCAGTTTGCCTGCGACTTGCAGACTGCGAGCGGCGCTCCGGCCTCATTCGGCCGTTACGTTCACCTCTTCCTCAACGGCTTGTACTGGGGGGTCTATGACGTGCACGAGGAACCTGAAGCCGCCTGGGCCGCCGATCATTACGGCGGCGACTCCGAGGAGTACGACGTGATCAAGCACACCGGCAGCAATGTCCTGGACGGAAATGGCGAGGCCTGGAACGTCATGATGAACCTCGCCCGGGCGGATCTGGCGAATCCTGACACCTATGACGCCCTGGCCCAAATGCTCGATCTGCCCGGCCTGATCGATTACCTCCTCGTGCACTTCTACATCGGCAACACCGACTGGCCACACCATAATTGGTACGCCTTTCGCCGGCGCAGCCCCAACGCCCTCTGGCGCTTCGTCAGCTACGACTCCGAACACTGCCTTAAGGAAGTCTCCCACGACCGGACCGGAGTCAGCGATGCCGACACGCCCGGCGAGTTGTACTCGCGCCTCCGGTCCAGTCCCGAATTCCGCCTGCTCTTTGCGGATCGGGTCCACCGCCACTTCTTCAACGGTGGCGTCTACTTCGTGGATCCAGCCAATCCGGCCTGGGACGACGCCCATCCGGAGCGCAACCGGCCCGCCGCGCTCTACCACCAGCGCATCGCGGAAATCGACCCCGCCATCGTCCTCGAGTCGGCCCGATGGGGGGACAACCAGCGACCGGCCCAACCCTTCACGCGCGACAGGGAGTGGATGGCGGAACTGAACCGTTTGCGCACCGGCTATTTTCCGCAACGCTCGGCCACCGTCCTCAACCGGTTGCGAACGCTCGGCCTCTATCCCACCGTAGCCGCCCCGACCTTCAACCGGCACGGCGGCGTCGTTCCCCGCCCATTCGATCTCGCGATGAGCGCGCCGGCGGGAGTCATTTACCACACGGTCGACGGCACGGACCCGCGCCTGCCGGGCAGCGGCGCAGTGGCCCCGAGCGCCCAGGTCTATGCGAGTGGCACGCCGCTGATGTTGACGCAGAGCACACACGTGAAAGCCCGCGCGCTTCTGGGAACCGTGTGGAGCGCGCTCACCGAAGCCACGTTCCGGGTCGGCGATCCGGGGATCCCTCTCCGCCCGACTGAGGTCATGTACAACCCGCCCGGCGGCGGCGCCTTCGAGTTCATCGAACTGCACAACGCGAGCCCCGTGCCGCTCGATGTCAGCGGCTTCACACTCCAGGGGATCCAGTTCGCCTTTCCGCCAGGCAGCGTGCTGCGACCCCACGAAGTCATCGTGCTCGCATCCGATGCAGACACCGCCGGGTTTGCCGCCCGGTACCCAGGCGTTGTCGTCTGGAGCACGTATAAAGGCGCGTTGTCCAATTCCGGCGAGGATCTGAGGCTGAGAGACGCCGGCGGACGCCTGATCTGGCTGTTCGAATACGGCGATGCCAACGGATGGCCCCGGGAAGCCGACGGCGACGGCCACTCGATTGAGATCATCGACGCGCGCGGAGCGCTCAGTGACCCGGCCAATTGGCGCGCCAGCGAGCGATCCGGCGGCTCGCCGGGGACTGTCACCCAGGCCCCGCCAATCCCGATCGTGCGCCTGAACGAGGTCATGGCGTCCAACCCCACCCGACTGTCCGGAAGCCCCGCCGCTTCGGACTGGGTCGAGTTGTGCAGCACCGGATCCGCTGCCATCGACCTTTCCGGGTGGAGCCTGAGCGATAGCGGAGATCCGCGCCGGTTTGTCTTTCCAACCGGAACGACTCTGGCTTCTGGTTCATTTCTGCTGGTCTGGTGCGACCAGGCGCCCGGCGAACACGGTCTGCACACCGGCTTTGGACTGGATCGGGAAGGCGAGACCCTCTTTCTCTACGACGCCCAGACCAACCGCATCGACGCCATCACCTTCGGCAACCAGATTCCGGAATTCAGTCTGGGTCGTGCGCAGGACGGCTCCTGGCAGCTTGCCCACCCGACTCCGGGAGCGCCAAACGCTCTGGCGCCGACGGCCTCCCTGTCGAACGCCGTTCTCAACGAATGGCTGGCCAACCCGCTGCCCGGAGACGACGATTGGCTGGAACTCTACAACCGATCGACCGACCAACCGCTCGATCTGCGCGGGCTCCACCTGGCAATCGACGATGCCTTGTTCACGGTCCGCACCGTCTCGTTCATTCCGCCTGGCGGTCACCTTCGCCTCTGGTGCGCGGCCGAGTCCGGACCCGATCACGTCGAGTTCAAGCTGCCGGCCGCAGGCGGCTCGATTCGGCTCCTGAACGTGGACGGCAGTTTGATCGACGATGTGGTCTATGCGGCGCAAGAAGAGGACCAATCGAGCGGGCGGTTGCCTGACGGCAGCTCTCAGATCATGGCCTTGGGCGCTTTGACGCCAGGATTGCCGAACGCGTCCGATCCCGCGCGCTCCGACCGCGACGGCGACGGTTTGGCGGACGCTTGGGAATTGGCCAATGGACTCGATCCGCGCAGCAGCCGCGGCATCGATGGGCCGACGGGCGATCCTGATGGAGATCAATTCGCCAATCTGGCCGAGTTCCTGGCGCTCACAGATCCCCAGGACCCGGCCAGCGCCCTGGCGATTCTCTCGACCGTTGCCGTGCCGGGGGGCGTCGAGCTCGTGTTTCACGGGGTGGCAACGCGGTCTTACAACCTCGAGTGGGCCGTGCACCTCGCCGGCCCCTGGACGATCCTCGAGAGAACCGGCCCGCTCGAGTCGAGCCGGAACCTCACGTTGACTGACCGCGAACCGGGGTCGACGGTCGCTCGGTTCTACCGGGTGGTGCTCGATTTGGATTCAAGCCCCTGAAATCCTCGAATCCAGGAACCTGGTCGTGAATTGGCTCCAACGCATGTTCGCCAGCCTCGCCGCCTGGTGGCGCACACTGAGTGTGCTGTGGCGCGTGGCGTACGCCGCGGCGGCAGTGCTGTTGGGTGCGGTCGTTGTCGCTTCCGGTGCGCCGATCGAGGTGACGGTCGGACTGTGGATTGCCGCAAACGGCGTCTTCCTTGCGCGCCTGGCGGTGTGGGGGCTCTTGCACCCGGCGGCCATCGTCCGCGCACGCGACGCCATTCTCGGCTGGGCGCTGGCAGTGGCGGTCAGCCTGACGTTGCTGCTGCACTCCGGTTTCGCGCAACTCCTCGCGCAGATCTCGGAAGTCTGGGTTCCGAACGGGCTGCTCTTTTTCGCCGCGGTGGTCCTGCTGTTGCCGCTGCTCTTCGTGCTCGGGCTGCTGACAGGGATGCTGGGCGCGGCGTTGGGCGATTTCCTGGCCCGCCGCACGCCGCACGTCGAAGCCCTGGCGCGGGTGGGCGTGAGCGGATTCTGGCTCACACTCCTCCTGGTCTTCATCGCGACGAACGCGCTGGTGCGGTTCGAGGCGCCCATGCCCGCGCGCCTGGCCATGGCGGGAGGTGTTCCGCTGCTCTCGCTGTGGCTCGCCCCGCTCGCGCGTCACCTGCAAACCGAACAATTGTCCGCCCTGCTCCACGCCTGGATGATGCGCTGGCTCATGGTCCGCCTCCCCTCGCCCCGCGGGGGCAAACTCATGGACCTCCGAATCGTCACGTTTTCGCTGGCCGGCTTTCTTGCGGCCGCGCTGTTGTCGTGGAGCGGCTTGCTGGGGTTCCTCGAGCCGTCGGTGCTGCTCTGGATGATCCGCCAGCAGAACGGCGCGGTTCACCTCCCCTGGCTGCGGGCTGCCGCTCCATCCATGCCCGAGACCCTCGTCCTGTTGACGTGGGACAACCCCGCCGCCTTTCGGGCCTGGGAGCAGAGCTCCGAACCGGCGGTTCAGGCGGAATTGCTGCGGCGTCTTTCGGACTGGGGCGCCACGCAGATCGTGGTGCCCGTGGCGAACCTGATCACCAACCTCGATCCCGTGCCAGATCCCGACCACACACCCTGGGCCCACGGCTTGGAATCGCACGAGCAAGACCAGGCCGTCGCACCGATGCTGCCTCATTCGCCCGCACCGCCCAACAGCGAGGCGCGCCGGCGCTGGGAGCGATCCGTGCTCGATCTGCCCGCTCTGTTCGAGGCGGCTCGCGCCTCGGGACGCGCCATCATCGCCCTCCCGGCGCGCGAGTTCGCCCATGTCCTGAACCATACGGCCTGGCCGCCCGATTCTCCGGAATGGCGCACCGTCGCCGCCGGCCTGCCCGTGGGAACGGACCGGCTCCCGCCATTCCGCGTGTCGCTGCTCCCGGCGGTGCCGCTGGTCTGGGCGGAAGACGCGCCGCCGCCGGTGCCATGGCTTGTCCTGCGGGCTGTGAGCGACGCGCCGGATGCACCCCTCGAACTGCGCCCCTCCGCACGCGAGCTGCCCATCGGCGACAGGCGCCTGCCGCTCCTGGCGCCCGGTGTGTTGCTCGTGGACTTCCGACCCGCATGGCCCGGCGAGGACTTTCCGCGCCTCCCCATCTCCGCCGTGCTGAGCGACCACAAGGTGCCCATCCGCGACCCCCAGGGAGTGCAAACCTGGGTTCCCGCGCACGAGTTCTTCAAAGGCCGAATCGTCTTCGTCGAATCCGCCCACCCGCGCCGCCGAGCCACGCCGGTGGGTGAATTGACGCGCATGGAAACGCTTGTCTATGCGACGGCGACCGTGCTTGGCGAAGGCGGATTGCGCCGCGCCAACCCGCTGGTGCTCGGCTGTTGGGCGCTGTTTTGGTCCATTGTGGTGGGGTGGACGAGCGCGCGGCGCGGACTGCTGGGCGGCATTTGGCGGCTCGCCGGCGCCGCCCTGGTGATCCTGCTGCTGACAGCGTCGGAGTTTCTTCAAGGAACATGGCTGGACCCGGTCTTTCCGCTCTTCGCGGCGGGCGGTTCACTGCTGCTGGTGACCCAACTGACCTTCGCGCTGGAACGTCGCGCCAGGGACCAAACGCGAGCGCTGCTGCAACGCTTTGTGGCACCGGAGGTGGTGGAGGAATTGCTCGAGGACCCTGACCAGAAACTCGGCCTGGGCGGGCGTCGCGAACGGGTGGTGGTCCTTTTCGCCGATGTGCGGGGCTTCACTCGGTTCGCCGAGCAGAATTCGCCCGAGGAGGTTGTCAAGGCGGTCAATGCCTACCTGCACGTCATGACCGACGCCCTTCACCACTACGGCGGCCTGCTCGACAAATACACCGGCGACGGCCTCATGGCCCTGTTCCGCTTCGCGCAGGATGAGACCGAACCGGTGGCGCGGGCTGTGTCCGCGGCGTTGGCGATGCGCGATGCGG
>JAKLFY010000055.1 GCA_022710935.1 Verrucomicrobiota bacterium | reverse complement strand
GCGCGCTACGTGCATCTGAATCCGGTGCGGGTGGGGCGGTTGGGGCTGGACAAGGCCCAGCAGCGGCTGTCCCGGGCCGGGGGAGCGGTGGATCCGGGAGTCGAGTTGGTGCGGCGGCGATTGCAGGCGCTGGGGGCGTACCCGTGGAGTTCGTGGCGGGTGTACTCGGGGGCGGAGCCGGCGCCCGGGTGGCTGGAGACCGGGGTGATCGGTGCGGGCTGCGGGGGACGCAGCCGGGAGGAACGGCGCCGGGCCTTGCGGGAGTACACGGAGGCCCCGCTACGAGAGGGGCGGATGGAGAGCCCGTGGGCGGGGCTCATCGGGGGGGTGGTCTTGGGCGGGAAGGAGTTCGCCCAGGCGTTGTTGGGGAGGATGAAGCCCGGAAGCGTGGACGCCGCGGCGCAGACCTCCGTGCGACAGATCAAGGGGACGCAACGGATCGGGTGGGCTGAGATCGTGGCGGCGGCGGAGGGACTGCGGGGGAAGCGTTGGTCGGAGATGGCGCAAGACTGGGGCGATTGGGGACGGGACGGGACGCTCTACGTGGCGGTCCGGCACGGGCGACAGCGGTTGGCGGACGTGGTGCGGGCAATGGGCGGGTTGAAGTACGCAGCGGCGGCCCAAGGGGTGCGACGGTTCGCGTCCGGTCTGGGGAAGGACGGGGCGAAGGTTCGGTTCGTGGAAGGCATGAAGCGCAAGCTGTGCGAGACAAGGCGGGGAGAGCGAGGATGAGAAAAAGCTCGCGGGGTTGCACTATTGCGATAGGTGTCTCTCTGTTCCCATTGCCCCCGGCGCCGGCTGAGACCCCGAGTCCACCCGCCCGCCACCACGATCCTCAACGGTCGCGCCATGCCCCGGAACTTCTCCAACCGGATCTCATGTGTCAATAATACGGATCTGACCCTATTGCCTTTTGGACCCTATTGCCTTGTACCCCTTTTACGACCCCGTATCCCTTTCCAAGCACTCCTCAAGCACCGCTCCAAATGAAAAGACCGTGCTCATCGCACGGCGCGCAGCAGCCGCAGCGCGATGTCGTCTTCGAACGCCGGGCTCTGGAGGCGGCACGGACCGCCCCGGTGCGCCACGGCCTCGGCGTGCAGGATCCGCCCTGTGCGCGTCTCCACCCAGTCGACCCGATAAGGACCCGGAGGCAATTCGAGTTCGATGGCGCAGGGTGATCGCCCCCTGGCGTAGAGGGCGTAGGCGACGCCGGGCTGGCTCAAGACTCGTGTGACAACCCCTGGCGACTTCCGGACAACCTGGGAATCGGGGCGCAACGCGACGAAGTTGAAACTCCGGATGAACTCGCCCAACACATTGAACTGGCGGCGGAGGGCCGGGCTGCCGCCCCCCGGGCCGTTCAGCGCGGTGTCGGTCCCGTCTTCCGCACCGGCGGTGAACGAGTAGTCGAGATGGTTGAACAGCGCGCCTCCGGCCATCAGGAATGCCCAGGCCTCCCGCCGATACGTGTCATCGGCACTCCCGGCGAATCCAGACTCGTCGTAGCCGATCGCCCGGGCGAGTCCGTAATTCCACGCGACCGCCTCCGGATAGGCATAGTGGAAGTTGAGGATGCCGACTCCGGGCGCGATGTCCGTCTCGCGCACCGGCAGCCGGAAGTTGGCGATGTTCTGGGCGATCAGATGCCTCTGGGGCAGAGCGCTCTCCTCGCGGGTGATCCACGACGCCACCGTCGCCTGCCACTCGAGGGACGGCGCGGTCGTGATCTCGACCGCATTCGGGAACTCCGGCGTGTCCGGCAGGTAGGGATTAATGAGGTCGCCCATGGTGTGATGATCGGACCACGGTTCGTTCTGGAGTTCGTAGAAGACGTTGTCGTGGCTGTTCAATGCCCGGACGATCTGGCGCACATAGGCCTCCTGCACCACCAACAGACCGTCGTTCGTGCGCGTGTGCAACCGCCGCCAGTCCGTCAGCCGCGTCCCGTTCACGTTGTTCGTCGGGTTGAACGGGCTGAACGACCATTGCTCGCCGCTGTAGATCGACGAGAAGAGAGTCACCTCGACCACGATCCCCCGCTGCCCCGCCTCCTGCACGAAGTCGGTCAGACGCTTGAAGTAGTCCGGATTCCAGCGCGCCAGGTCGAACTTGTTGCCCCCTCCGGCATAACCGCCCACGGGACTGCGGGCCCAGGGCGCCAGGAACTTCCCCGTCCCGGGCGCGAGGTTGTTGCGCGCGATGCCGAAGGCACCCGGTTTCTCGACGTAGGCCCCGGCGAAGACGCGCGTGTAATTGAGTCCATCGGCCCTCAGGGTCTCGAGGTACCGACGGTAATCCAGGTCCGGATTGATGACCATCCCGTAGTGTTCTGCCGACGTGATCAGGATCGTCGGCTTGCCCCGCCAGAAGAAGTAATGCGGGTTGGCCGAGTGCAGTTGAATCGGCTGGGCAAGGCCCTGCGTGAAAAAGCATAACCCCAGGCCCAGAACCAGGATCCGACCCGCGGTTGGCGGGAGTGAACCGAATGGCTTGATCATTGCGATGCCCACGCTAAAGCGCGGATGCCATCGAGGCAAGTCTGGCCCGGTCGAGGAGCGGTTCACTGCGGTTCACTGCGGTTCAGGAGCGGCTTGACAACGCGTATGGATCACCCATCCTCCCGCCGCCTTAGCCCATCAGCGTTGAATTGATCCTGGATCGCCGGGTGCCGTTGCGCCGCGGCGAACGGGGTTCGAGTGTCATGATGAGCGGAGGCTTCAACAACACCCATAGCCTAAATCGGAAGAAACAACCCGATGCTCGGCCACGAGCATCTGTCCCCAATCACGTTATGAACTCCATACCACATCGATTCAACAAGCCGAGGTTGCTGTCCCGGGGCATGGCCCTGGCTGGCTTGGCGCTGCTGGCCGGGGGCGCCATCAGCCAGGCCGGCACATTCGAGACCGACTTCAACGGCGGCATCCCGTTTGGCGTCAACCTTCAGGGAACGGCGTTCAATTACGACCATTCAACCGGCGGCGTCGGCGGCACGGGCGTCCTCAAGCTCACCGACGCGACCGCCAGCCAGCAGGGCGGTGCGATCATCGAGGACTTCGACAATGGCGAGATCATCGGGGGATTCGAAGTCACGTTCGACCTCTACATCGGCAGCGGCAACGGAGCGGACGGGATGTCGTTCTTCTTCGGCGATTTCGCCGATGCGGCCCACGCTGAGGAAGGGCCGGGCACCATCAACGGCCTGACCATCGCGTTCGATGTTTACAACAGCGGCGGCACGCCGGCCGAGGCCCCAGCCATCGACCTGAAGTGGAACAACGTCATCCAGCTCCACCGGCTGGTGGGTGCCGCGTCGACCACCACGGGCGCCCAGCCCATCGGCTCTGCCACAACCATCCGCACCCAGACCACCGCCGGGGGCGCACCGGTCTACTGGCCGGTGAAGATCCGGGTCGATACGGATGGCACGCTCGACCTCGCCTACAACGGCCAAATCGTGTACACCAATGTCCCGATCTTCCGCGCCATCACGGACTTCCCAATCAGCGGGATCGGCGCGCGGTTCGGCTTTGGCGCGCGCACCGGCGGTTCCTACGACAACCACTGGATCGACAACCTCAAGATCACCACCTTCCCGCTCGACGCCAATTCGGGCCAACCGCATATGGTGTCCTGTCTGCCTCTGGCCTTGCAGAACGCCACCACTGGCGCCCCGAGCAGCCCCGTGGCGGGCGTCATGATCGACATGAAGGACTGGGACTACGCGATCGCCGAGGGCTCGCTCACAATGACCGTCAACGGCACAACGGTCACGCCCACCCTGAGCAGGGTGGATGACATCTCTCGAATCGTCTACCGGCCGGCCTCGGGTTACCTGGCGGGCGGCGTGAACACGATCGTCGTCGGATACCGGACAACCGGCACGCCGGCGCTGAACAACTCGTTCACCTACAGCGCGCTGGTCGGAACGGCAACGGCTCTCGAGCCTGTTTACGCCCTCCCGGGTGTGGACGCGACCAAGCCGGGTTTCAAGGTCAAGGTCCACCAGATGGATCCGAACCGCAATCCGGCGACCGGCCAGTATCTGAATGCGGAGCGCCAGATCGCGAACGGCTACATCGATCCCTCCAATGGCCAACCCTTTCCCAACACCGCGCTCACCGATTGGCTCGACAGCGCCGGCAACGTTCTGGCGTCGGCCGATGCCGAGGGTTTCTTCACCACCGATGGCGTGATCAATTGGAATCAGGACGCCCCCACTGCGGCCGGGAACTTCACATCGGCGAACGGCTTCGCAGACCAGAGCATTCCGGGCCTCACAGGCAATACCGGCGTCAACACGACCGATCGCTTCGTCGCCTCGATCGAGACCATCCTCGAACTCAAGGCGGGCGGCTACCGCTTTGGAGTCAACAGCGATGACGGTTTCCGCTTGTCCATCGGACGCGGGCCCGGCGATGTCGCCGGCGTCCAGCTCGGAACCGCAGGCGACCGCGGCGCAGTCGATTCGCTCATGGACGTCGTCATCCCCGCAGACGGCTTCTACCCCGTCCGGCTGATGTACTTCGAAACAAGCGGTGGCGCCAGTTGCGAGTTCTTCTTCGTCGATGCCAATGGCGTCCGGTGGCTGGTCAACGATCTGACGGCGCCGCAGCCCATCAAGGCCTACCGCGAAAGCGCCGCCACGCCGCCTTATATCTCCCGCGCGTTGCCTCCAGTCGGATACCTCTGGTCGTTTGCCGATCAGGATCTGGTCCTCGATGTGACCGATGGCGCCTCGCCACTCAAGGCCGGGTCGGCGGTGCTGACATTGAACGGCACGCCCCAGACCATCACCGAAAGCAAGGATGGCAAGGTCACCACGCTCGTGCGCTCGAGTTCGATGGCGAATCTCCTGCCCTCGGGCACCGTGACGGCCGTTCTCACCTTCGAACACACGCCGGTCGGTGGCGCCACCGAAACGGTCTCCAACACATGGACCTTCAGTGTGCCCTCCTACACCCGCCCCATTCCGATCGCGAACAAGGTGTCGTCTTCGGATCTCAGCGGCACAGGATTCCACGTGCTGGCCCATCAGATCGATCGCTCCCGCGACGCAAATCAGGGCAACGGCGGACGCTACACCGGCCAAAGCGGCGGTGCGGCGAATATGCCGCGTCCGGAAATCCAGTTTGCCAACGGCTACATCAATCGCACCAACAACACGCCCTATCCCAACCTGGCCGTTGCCGGCCCGGGAGCGGGCGGCGGCTACGAGTTGGGCGACGTGTTGAACTGGAATTCCGGAGCGGGCGGCGCGGCCGCGAACGCCGGCATCTTCAATGCCGACATCGCCGTGCCGGGCGTGCCGGGCGGCGGGAGTTCCGGTTCGACGGCTATCGGGCTGGACAACACCGTGCACGAGATCACCACCTACCTGGATCTCAAGGCGGGCGCGCACATCCTCGGCCTGAATGTCGATGACGGCTGGCTCTGCCTGTCGGCACCCAACCCGAAAGACACGCTCGGCACCCTGCTGGGGTGGCGCAATGCCCCGGGCGGTCAGAACGGCAACCCCCTCAACAACCCGAACGGCGCCTTCACCGTGCTCGTCCTCGAAGAGGGCATCTATCCGTTCCGCATCCTGTTCTGGCAGGGCGGCGGCGGCATCAACCTCGAGTTCCTGAGCATCGACCGCAACTTCGGGACCCAGATTCTCGTCAACGATGTGACGGGGCTCTATCCGTCGACAACGGCCAACCCGAACTCCGTCGCCCCGCTCGAATCGCCGATTCAGGCGTACAGCACCTACACAGGCCCGGTCCGGCCCTGGACCAAGTTCTCCGTCTACCCAATGCCGACCCACGCGACGCTCTGGCAGAACACCCACCAGCAAAGCGGGCCTGGTCCAATCCTCGTCAAAGTCGGCGCGGGCAATCCGGCGGATATCGCCAATGACGAGCCGCGGTTCAATCAGGCCCTGGTCAACTGGCCGTTCGGCGACGCCATCGGCGCCATCGTGGCCGACCTCGGCGGCGGAAGCGTCGGCATGGTGCTGGACGACGTCAGCGTCACCCCCACCGTCACCCCGATCAGCGGATCGACGGATGTGCTGGTGATGTATGTCCCCAACCCGCCTCTGGCGCCCAAGTCCACCCACACGGCCGGCCTGGTCTATGCCAACACGACCAACTCCTGGACGTTCACCGTCAGCGATTACGTGAACGTCCCCGCCGGCGCCGCTGTCCCGGCCTCCGCCGTCGACCTCAATGCCCCGGGCTTCCGCGTCAAGGTCACCCAGGCCGCCGCCGCGCGGCCGGGCGGCAACACCGTCGCCGCCGCCGAGGCGCAACTGGCCGGCACCCCGGCCAGCGTGGCCGTGCCCGGACCGGAAGCGGACGGCAGCTACATCGACGCCGACATCATCAACTGGAATGTCACCATGAATCCCGGCGGCACGCCCGCCCAGATCGGGAACTTCCAGACGCTGATGACAAGCCAGGCCGACGAGCCTGTCCCGGGCATCCCCGGCACCGGCCTGTCCGGCAATCCGCGGTTCGAGAACATCACCGCTGAAATCTGCGCGTACCTCGAACTGCCCGCCGGCTACCAGAAGTTCGCGGTCAACGGCGACGACGGCTGGAAAGTCCAGATCGGCATGCCCGGCCAGACCGACGGCCTCGTCCTGTTCTCCCGCGACCGCGGCGCCGGAGCGCGCGACATCCCGTTCGCCTTCATCACGCCCGAGGCGGGCTTCTACCCGGTCCGACTGGTCTGGTACCAGGGCGGCGGCGGCGGGAACGTCGAGTTCTTCACCTACGGCCCGGATAACACCAAGATCCTCGTCAACGACCGCAGCAATCCGCACGCAGTCAGGGCGTACGTTCCTTCAGCGGTCCAACCCACTGTGTCCATCGCCCTGCTGGCCGACGGCAAGGTGCAAGTGACCTTCGAAGGCAAACTGCAGCAATCGTCGTCGGTCAGCCCGACGAACTGGCAGGACGTAGCCGGCGCCGTCAGCCCGTACGAGGTGACCCCGACCGGAACCGAGCTGTACTTCCGCGCCACGCGCTAAACGCGCTCAAACCCGGAACTGCGCCCAGCCACATCAGCCATGCCTCGCCCCGAGTCTCTGCGGTTCGCAGCAATGCGATCGCCCGAGAGGCTCGGGTGCGAGGCTGGCTTGTGATCTGCGGAGCGACATCACACCTTCCTTTTCAACTCGCCAAGCCCTCGCCCGCATGTTTCATGGAGACGTGACCACGGCGAAGCCGAAGACTCCTCCCAGCGGGCCAATGCGGGCTCGAACCACGTTGATCGGCATCGAGTGCGGCGGCACACATACCGTGGCCATTGCCGCCGATGCGGCCGGGCTCGAGCTCCACCGACTCGAAGCCGGCCCGGCCAACCAGCGCCTGCTGACCCCAACCCAGTTGGCTTCCCACTTTCGCGCGCTCGCCACCCGGCTGCCCGCTCCGTCCGCATTGGGCATCGGCATGGCCGGTGTGCGCGAGTCGACCGACCGCCGCCTGGTTCAGGCCGCAGCCGCGGCGGCCTGGCCCGGAGTCCCGTGCTGGGCGGGCAACGACCTCGAAACCGCTCTGGCCGCGGCCGACACCGGCGCGTCCGCACCGGACGTGACGCGCGTCATCGTCATCAGCGGAACAGGCTCGTGCTGCTACGGACGCAACCCGCGCGGCCAGACAGCGCGAGTCGGGGGCTGGGGGCATCTGCTCAGCGACAAAGGCAGCGGATACGACATCGCGCTCGAGGCCATGCAGCAGGCCATTCACCGATTCGATCTCACCGGCCGCTGGCCCACCCTCGGCGCGCGGCTCCTTCTCAGGCTTCAGCTCAACGAGCCCAACGACATCATCACCTGGATCCATCAGGCGCCCAAGGACGAGATCGCCGCCCTCGCGGTCCAGGTCTTCGCCGCCGCCGCGCGGGGAGACGCCATCGCCCGAAGCGCCATCCAATCCGCAGTCCGGCACCTGGCGACCGACGCGGTGGCGTGCGCCCGGCGATTGACGCGGCCCGGACGCCCGGTCGAGTTCGTCTTTGTGGGCGGCGTGCTTCATCGCCAGAAGGCGTTCGCTCGAGCGGTGAGCTGCGAGCTCCGACGCCTCTGGCCCGAAAGCGCAAGCCGACTCCTGAAACGGGAAGGGGCTTGGGGCGCCGTAGCCCACGCCCGCGCGCTCGCCCGTGCCCTGCCGCACCCGGCTCGCCGTCCGCGCGCCCGGCCGGCTGCGTCCCCCGACGGCCCCGCCCCCTTCTGCCCCATCCCCCAGGCCACCGGCCAGTCGCCGACCGAACAACGCAATCCGCGGTCCGTCGACCTGGATCGCCGATCGCTCTCATCCGCAATCGAGTTGATGATCTCGGAAGAGACCCGACTCCCGCGCGCCTTGCGGGGGGAAGCGGTGCAGATCGAGAGGGCGATCGGACTCATCGTGCGGGCTTTTGGGCGCGGCGGGCGTTTGTTCTATGTCGGCGCCGGGACCAGCGGGCGCTTGGGCGTGCTCGATGCCAGCGAATGTCCGCCGACATTCCGCGCCCCCCCCGACCAGGTGCAGGGCATCATGGCCGGCGGCCACCGTGCGTTGTGGGCGGCTGACGAGGATGTCGAGGACGACGCCGAGGCGGGGGCCAAGGCGATCCTGTTCCGCGGCGTGACCCGCCGCGACGTGGTGGTGGGGATTGCAGCCAGCGGGCGCACCCCGTTTGTGTGGGGCGCTCTGCACCGCGCCCGGGACTGTGGCGCGTCGACGGTGTTGATTTGCTTCAATCCGTTCCTGAGGTTCGCGCGCGGCGGGCGCCCGGATGTCGTGATCGCGCCCAATGTCGGCGCCGAGGTATTGACGGGCTCGACGCGGCTGAAGGCGGGAACAGCCACCAAGCTCGTTCTCAACATGCTGACCACGCTCTCGATGGCCCGCAACGGAAAGGTGATCGGCAACCTGATGGTGGATCTGAATCCGTCCAACGAGAAACTGCGCGAGCGCGCGGTGCGCATCGTGTGCGAACTGACGGGTGCCGAGCCGTCCGTGGCGCGGGCGCATCTCGAACAGAACGGATGGCAGGTGAAGGCGGCCCTCACCTATCGCGCTCTTGGCAAACGGCGGCGCTTGTGCCATGAGAAGCGCAGCCATTCATGAACGCCACCCCACCCCCGTCCACTTCCCGGAAGATCGAAAACCTGCTGAGCGGTTTCTCCCCCAACCCCGCCTCGCCCCATCCCGTCGTGGTGCAGCAAGCGCTGTTCGTCGCCCGCCGTCTGCAGCAGCGCGCCACGGAGTTGCAGACGCCCGCGGAACGGCGCCAGCAGGCCGAGCTCGATCGCATGCTGCAGACGCCCTCCGACAAGTCGACCCTCGCGCAAATGACCGACCAGGCCTTTCGCGCGCGGACCCCGTCCCGGGCTGTCGGGCACCTGGTCCATATCCTCGATGTGCAGGGTGTGCCCCGATTCTTCAGTCCGCTCGACCGCACGCTGCTCCGCGGATTCCAGTCCTTCGGCGGTTATGCGCCCGGTGTGGCGTTGCCCCTGGTGAAGGAACACATGCAGAAGGAGACGGCCAACGTCATCCTGCCCGGCGAAAAGCCGATCCTCACCCATCACCTGAGCGAGCGGACTCGCGAGGGGTTGCGGATGAACGTCAATTGCCTGGGCGAGGCCATTCTGGGCGAATGCGAAGCCGAACGCCGGCTCCACGAATACCTCCAGATCCTCCAATGGCCCGAGATCGAGGTGGTGTCCGTCAAGATCTCGACGCTCTTCTCCCAAATCTCCGCCCTCGCGCGCGAACACACCGTCGGCGTCCTGTGCGACCGGCTCGAACGGCTCGTCCGCACCGCGGCCCGCGCCGCCTTCCGGCGGCCGGACGGCGAGGTCGTCCCCAAGTTCGTCTACCTCGATATGGAGGAATACCGTGACAAGGAACTGACGGCGGAAGCCTTCATGCGCACGCTCGACCGGCCGGGGCTCGAACAGGTGCGCGCCGGAATCGCTCTCCAGTCCTATGTTCCGGACACCTGCGGCACGCTCGTTCGCATCCAGGAATGGGCCCGGCGGCGCGTTGCGGCCGGTGGCGGGCGAATCACCATTCGCCTCGTCAAGGGCGCCAACATGGAAATGGAACGGGTCGAGGCGTCGCTCCGGGGCTGGCCGCAGGCGCCCTACAAGACGAAGACCGAGACCGATGCCAACTACCGGCGCATGGTCCACGAGGTCATGAGACCCGAGAATCTCGCCGCCATGGACGTTGGCATCGCCTCACACAACCTCTTCGAATTGGCCTACGGGCTGGTCCTTGCCCACGAGCGCCAGGCGCTGGACCGCGTCCAGTTCGAGATGCTCGAAGGCATGGCCAACCACCAACGCCGCGCCCTCTTCGAGTTCTCGCGCAATGTCCTTCTCTACGCCCCCGCCTGCCGCAAAGAGCATTTCATCAATGCCATCGGCTACCTGATCCGCCGTCTCGACGAAAACACCGGACCCGAGAACTTCCTGCGCCACGCCTTCAAGATCCGGGTCGACAGCCCGGAATGGGAGGCGCTCGAACGCGGATTCCTGGCCGCGTTCGAGGCGATCCCCCAAGTCGGCGACGCCCCCCGCCGCACGCAAAACCGTCAACTGCCTTCCGCACCCGCTCCCGCGCCCGTCGCTCGCGGCTGGCAGTACCTGGTCAATGAACCGGACACGGACTTCTCCCTTCCGCACAACGGAGAGTGGGGCCAGCAGATTGTCGAACAGTGGCGGCCGCGCTGCGATCGCATGGCGCCGGAGGTCGCCCTGGTGATCGCCGGCGAAGAGCTCGTCGAGAAACGCCAGGTCCGCCCCTGCCTCGATCCGTCCCGCCCAGGGGTCATCGTCGGCCGCTACCGCCCCGCCAGCGAAGCCGAGCTCGAACGCGCCGTAGCCTGCGCCGCCGCCGATCCGGACGGCTGGGGCGCCCTGCCAGCCCGAGAACGAGCCGAGATCCTCGGACACGTCGCGCAGGAGGTCCGCAACGCCCGGGCAGCTCTGATGGGCGCCGCCCTCGCCAATGGCGGCAAAATCCTGACCGAATCCGATCCCGAAGTTTCCGAGGCGGTCGATTTCCTCGAGTTCTACCGCGACACCGCGTGCTGGTGGAACGAACAGCCCGGGCTCGATGCCCGCCGCCTCGGCGCTGTCCTGGTCATTTCCCCTTGGAACTTCCCCATCGCAATCCCGTGCGGAGGGATCGCCGCCGCCCTGGCCGCCGGCAACACTGTCCTGCTCAAGCCGGCCTCGGACGCCGTCCTGGTCGCGTGGGGACTTTGCCAGTGCTTCTGGCGGGCCGGCGTCTCGAAACGCACGCTCCAGTTCATCCCCTGCTCCGGAGGGACCGAGGGACGCGCCCTGCTCCGCCATTCTCAGATCCAAGCTGTCATCCTCACCGGCGGAACCTCGACCGCCCAGGCCATCCTGCGCGATAATCCCCGCCTCAGCCTCTTCGCCGAGACGGGCGGAAAGAACGCCACCATCGTGACCGCACTCGCGGATCGCGATCAGGCGATCAAGCACATCCTCCATTCCGCCTTCAGCCACAGCGGACAGAAGTGCTCCGCCACGTCGCTTCTGCTGCTCGAAGCGGAGGTCTACGACGATCCGAAATTCCGCGCCACGCTTACCGACGCCGCCGAGAGCCTCCGCGTCGGCTCCGCCTGGAACCTCGAGACGCGCGTCGGCCCCCTGATCCGCCCCCCGTCCGGCGATCTCGAGAATGCGTTGAAAGTCCTCGAACCGGGCGAGGAGTGGGCGCTGATGCCCCGTCAACTCGACGGCAATCCGAATCTCTGGTCCCCCGGCATCAAGTACGGCGTGCGTCCTGGCAGCACCACGCACCTCACCGAGTTCTTCGGCCCCATGCTCGGGGTCATGCGCTTCGAGCGGCTCCGCGACGCCGTCGCCCTCGTCAATCAGACAGGCTACGGGCTGACGTCCGGACTCGAGAGCCTCGATGAACGGGAATGGGACTACTGGATCGACAACCTCCATGCCGGCAACCTCTACCTCAACCGTGTCACCACCGGCGCCGTCGTTCTCCGGCAGCCCTTCGGCGGCTTCGGCAAGTCCGCGTTCGGTCCCGGTCTCAAAGCCGGCAGCCCCAACTACGTCGCCCAGTTGCTGTCGTTCACCGACGCCGTTCCGCCCCAGCCCGACGGTCTCCCGACCCGGGCCACATTGGCGGAGCTCGCCGGCGGATTACAGGCCCGCGCCGCCGAACTCGGCGCGGACGGCGAACGGCAGAGCGCGCGCATCCAGGCAGCATTCCTCAGTTACGAACGCAATCAGGCCCAGGAGTTCGGGAAGCAACACGACCACTTCCAACTCGTCGGTCAGGACAATGTCCGCCGCTACCTGCCCGCGGGCGAAGTCCGGATCCGTGTGCATCCCGAGGACAGCCCATTCGACCTCTTCGCGCGCGTGGGCGCCGCTCACACCGCCGGCAACCACGTCACCGTCAGCGCCCCGCCCGGCCACGCGGACACCCCCCTGAAACTCCTCGAAGAACTCACCGAGTCCTGGGCGGGCGCCATCGAATTCGTCGATGAAGACGACGAGCACCTCGCCCAGGCGATCTGCGCGCGCCAGGCGGATGTCGTCCGCTACGCCGCCCCCGATCGGGTGCCTCTGGCCGTCCTGCAGGCCTCGGCGGAAACCGCCATCCCGGTGATCAGCCGTCCGGTCCTGGGCGAAGGGCGGGTCGAATTGCTCTGGTACCTGCGCGAACAAAGCCTGAGCATCGACTACCACCGCTACGGCAACCTGGGTCCCCGCGCTCGAGAGTCCCGAGCCGAACCGTTGTAGCGAGGCTCCGCCTTGGACCAACGAGGCATCCCACCAGTTCGCTTGCGCTGGGTTTTGATGATGACATCGCCGACACACAGGCCCACCAACCGGCAAGCCCAGTATCCAAGCCCGGCCGACACCGAAATGATCGGGCGCTTCACGCCAATCCCACCACGGGAAGATGCCGCAGGGACCAGGGGATGTTGTTGATCAGGACGTCCTCTTTCCCAAACAGGACGGTTGGGCGCAGGATACAAGAGGAGACACCCAAGCCCTTGAGCGAGGACTCGAGTCTTGCTTTGCCTCGAAAGTATGGCAGATCGGATGTGCTGTCCGGATTTGTGATGCTCACATAAATGATCCGCCTCACACCCGCTTCCTGATGCTTCGATCACGTTCGCCGGGGGTGGCCTTCCGCTCACTTCCTCGCCGCTCGATAAAACCGATGCGCGAGCTTCTCCGGATCGTTCCAATACTCCTTACCGTCCGGGTTCGGCCCCAGCGTCGCGAGATCCGTCCACGTGACCAAATCAGCGGACCCCTGGATGGTGTGCTCCAACTCCGGCGGGGCGATGAGGCAGAGCTGGAATTGACCTTCCGCCGTGAACTCGCCCCGCAACGAGGGCGGTTCGGGACCCAGTTTGAGGACCCAGAAGTCCCCTTGGCTGATCAGCGGCGCCGTTTTCAAGCCGCCGGGCGGTGACTGGGAGAACCCTGTCAGCAGAAAGCCCCCGTCAGTTGTCCGTCTGATCCGTTCACGCATGAATACCGGTGGTTGAAAGGTCCGCCAGATCTTTCCTTCGTCCCCCCTGCCGCCGAAGGACTGATCCCAGAGCTTGTTGCCTTGATCGTCGATCCGCACGATCCAGAAGTCCCAGCCGCCGAAATGTGGGGCTGTCTTGTTGCCACTCGGGCGTGAACATGAGGTGCCTGAAAGTAGCCAGCCGCCATCCGGCATCGGCTCGGCGCAGGTGCAGATGTCGTCGCTGACGCCTCCATAGGACTTGTCCCAGAGCTGATTGCCCTCGGCGTCGATCCGGACGACCCAGAAGTCCTGGTTGCCGTACCGCCTGCTGGTTTTGGTGCCCTTGCTGGGGTCGGTGACCGGGAGCGACTGGGAGTTGCCGAAGACCATGAAACCGCCGTCCGCGAGCGGGTGAATGTCACGCGCGCATTCCGAAGCCGCGCCACCGTACGATTTGTCCCACAACTTGTTCTGCTGCGCGTCAAACCGAACTACCCAGAAGTCTGAACCCAGGTGAGGGATATTCGAGTCATGGCCACCGAAGTAAGGGCTGGTTTTGTCGGCGCACGGTTGGGCGTTCGAGCAGCCGGCGACGATGAAGCCGCCGTCCGAGGTGTTTCGAATCACAAGAAGATACGTAATATCGGAGGTACGCGCGCAGCCGACGGTCTTGGTCCAGAGCTGCTGTCCTTGGGCATCGAACTTGGCCATCCCACCGTAAACCGCAGTAGCCGTAATCTGACCGGATGTACCGGGTCCGCATCCGAGGTAACCGCCGTCCTCTGTCGGCGTGAAATCAAACCCATAGCATCCGCTGAGACCCTCGGGAAGGTAGCTTTGGTCCCAGAGCTTGTCGTCATTCGCGTCGTAGCGCACAACCCAGAGATTGTTGGGATAAGCGTATCCACTCGGGCCCCGCAGCGGCGCCGTTTTGCAGCAGGCGGGTGCGGATGTCGTGAAGCCTGCAAGCAGGAATCCTCCGTCCGGAGTGAGGAATACACGATGGGCATAATCGCCTGGTGCCCAGGTGGTTCCACCTCCACAGGACTTGTCCCATTGGCGTTGGCCCTGAGCGTCGATCTTGATCACCCAGGCGTCGGCACTGAGACAAAAGGGCTCTGTCCGGATGCCGTTGGCCGGGCCTTCACAAGTTCCCGCAATGAGGAAACTGCCGTCAGACGTCTGGATGAAGTCGTACGGCAGAGCGTATCCGACCCCGCCGCTCATTCCGGGACCGTACGCCGCCTGCCAGATAATGGGCAGTGGACCGTTGGTTTGTGCGTAGCCCGGCGCCGTCGCCAGCGCCAAACCGCTGATAGCTAACAGGATGTGTGTTTTTGACCTGGTCTTCATAACTGTCTTCTTGTTTCGGGGTCTTCGCCCCCCTATTCATCTGTACGCAGACCAGCAACGGACGGGACAAGAAAGGTGAAAAAAAGTGAGGGTTGGGAGTTCAGGGTTCCCGGTTCAAAGGTGGATGGTGGGTGGTTGATGGTTGATGGCTGAGAGTTTTGGGTTGGGCGTTGAGCGTTGGGCGTTGAGCGTTGGACGTTGAGCGTTGGACGTTGGACGTTGGACGTTGACCGCTACGATCGGGTTGAGGAGGCGAGCAGCCCACAGAGCGACGTTGACACGAGCGGTTTGGATGGCGCGCAGCGTTTGGAGTGCGTGTGCTTCAGCACCGCTTTGCGTGGGACGTCACCGATCCCTGTATGCGGAAAGCGGCGGTGAACCGCAGGCCTGCCTGCGCCGTGCCGCCGTCGGTGCTGAGGGCACACACCAGCGGCGCGGCAGGCAGGCACTCCAAACGCTGCGCGACCCCGCCGCCGATTTGACCCCGGACCACATGCTGCAAGGCACAGCGGCCCAACAACTTGGGTAACCGCGAGCCCTCCCAGTCCTCAACTCCGAGTCAAGCGCCTCGCTGAGTTTGACGCGCATGGGCTTTGCTGCTCTGCGTTTTCCGTTCCTCGGCGCTGCACGTTTCAGGCGCAGTGACCGTTGCAGATGAGACAACCACGGATTTCACGGATGAACACGGATTCCGGTGACCCCCCGAGAAAGACCGAAGCGGGTCCTTGATCCGTGTCATCCGTGTTTTCCGTGGTTGTTTCAGTCGCCTGATTATGGGCTACGGCGCCAGGCCGCGATAGAAGCGTTGGGCGTACTTGGCCGCCAGGGTGTCGGTGAACTCGACGGTGCCGGTCAGATTGGTGCGCACGCCGATCTTGGTCCACTGCGCTAGGTCGGTCGAAGCCTCAAACACGTAGCGCAGATTCGTCGGACCGGTGAGCGTCAACTGCACCGCGCCCTCGGTCAAGGGCGTCGCGGTCAACGTCGGGGCCGGGGTCGCGTCCTTCTGGTGTTCGGTGACCTCCAGCGTTTGCCGGACGGGCACATTCTGGAGTTCCTGGACGATGCCCGAGGGCCACTCGATCTTGACCAACTCGGCGCTGGCGGCGTCGCCCAAGCCGAAGTGGGGGATCAGGCCATACCCGCCGCTCGCGCCGGTGTTCCCCGTGAGTTCGCGCATCTGCCAGAAGGTCTTCCCACCAATCGTGGCTCTGACGCGCACCTTGGCGCCGATGGCCGAGCGGTTCGAGGCGATGCCGATGAGGTTGAGTTTGAGCCATGCCTTGCCATTGCCGTTGTTCCGGTAGAGGAGATTGTACTGGGGATCCCATTGGGTAAGACCACACGCGATGAAGAGATCGAGGAAGCCGTCATTGTTGTAGTCGGCCCAAACGGGGGCGTTGCGGACGGCGCTGTCGATCAGCGGGCTGCCCACATCGACGCTGCTGAACGTGCCGTCGCCATTGTTCCGGTAGAGGACACTCGGTACCCCCATGTATCTGGAAAGAAACAGGTCCAGATGCCCGTCATTGTCGTAATCACCCCAGGCCCCAAAGCTCGCGTAGGATTTCCGGGATACCCCGGCACTTGTGGCGAAGTTGGCAAACAGGTTCCCGCCCAGGTTCCGATGAAGTGAGTTGACGGTGGGAGTGCCACCGAGTTCCGACGCCCCCGGCGTAAACAGGTCGAGCAACCCGTCGTTATCGTAGTCTCCCCAAAGCCCGACTACATTTGCGGATCCCTCAGAGGGGATGCTGCCTTCGGTCAGCCGGGAGAACGTGCCGTTGCCGTTGTTGTGGTAGAGCAGGTGGAGGCCGCTCCAATTGTTCACCCAGACATCGGGATAACCATCGTTGTCGAAGTCGGCCCAGCTACACCAGAGATTCCCTGCCGGGTCGGTGACGATGGGGCCCACTTGGTTAGCGGTCATCTTGACGAAGAACCCGTCCCCCCGGTTGCGATAGAGGCATCGGCTCCCCGTGTCGAACGGGTACTGGAGGTTGACGGTGAAGAGGTCCAGGAAACCATCGCCATCGTAATCGACCCAAGTGGCATCAAATGAGAAATCGTTGTCGCTGACCGGCCGCCCGCACTGGGCCGCGGTGAGACGGGTGAACCGCCCTTGGCCTTCGTTGCGAAAGAGGCTGTCAACCCCATCGTGATTGGCCACATAGAGGTCGATGAAGCCGTCGTTGTTGAAGTCGCCGACGGTTGCCGTGTCGCACCATCCCGGTGTTTTGACAATGATGCTGTCAGACACTTTGTCGAAGGTGCCATCGCCATGGCCGTGATAGAGGACGTTGGTGGCTGGCCCTACGGAAGCCTGCGCCACCAGCAGGTCCAGGAAGCCGTCGTGGTCGTAATCCCACCAGGTGCCGCTACTCGAGGCCTGGTAGTCCTCAACCACCGGCCCGGTGGTGATCTTGGTGAACGTGGGGTCAACGGTCAGGGTGGCGACCTGGCTGGTGGCCGACAAGCCGGCGGTATCGGTCACCACGGCGAAGTAGGGGCCGTCCTGCGCGAGCGTGACGTTGGTTAAAGTCAAGACGCGCGTGGCCGCAGACCGGTTGACGTTGGTGTCTAGGGGTGCGTCTTTGAAGTGCCAGTGGAAGTACGCCAGGGGTGCCGACCCGGCCTTGGCCATGACCTTGAACTGGACGGTCGCGCCCAAGCTGGCCGTGGCGTTCGTGGGTTGGGTGGTGATTTGCGGCGGCTCCTGGGCCAAAGCCCAGTGCGACGCGACCAGAACCGAGACGACTCCGATGAGTCTTGTGGTTTTCATACTGCGAGTCTTGTCTTCATAACCGTTCTTGTTTCGGGGCTCTTTGCCCCTTACCTACCTCTACGCAAACGGGCGGCGGAACGGACAAGAAAAGTGAAAAGAAGTTGATGGTCGATGGTTGATGGTTGATGGCTGAGAGTTTTGGGTCGGGCGTTGAGCGTTGAGCGTTGAGCGTTGGAAGTTGGATGTTGGGTGTTGGGTGTTGGATGGGAGCACCATGATCGCTGGTCACGCCAGCGGTGCACAGATCTACCTGGGCACGAAAGCCTTGGAAGGCGCGAAGCGTTTGGAGTGCCTGGCTGCCGAAGCCTCCGCCTTCGCCCGAGCTTCGGCGGACAAGTCGGCGCAGGCAGGCGCGTGCTTCAGCACCGCTTTGCGTGGGACGTCACCGATCACTGTATTCGGAAAGCGGCGGTGAACCGCACGCACTCCAAACGCTTCGCGACCCCGCCGCCGATTTGGCCCCGACTACCCGATCAGAAGCACACCGGTCCTGCGAGACTTGGCCAAAGTCGGGTGCTGCCAACATGGCGCTCCGCCATTCCCCCTTCACGCCTCACGTTTAATGCCTCACGTTTCACGTTTCACGCCTCACGCCTCACTCCCCGCCTTCCTCCCTCTTCCCTTCTCCCTTCTCCCTGTCCTCCGCATCGATGTCTTCCAGCGCCCGGACGCGCCAGAAGCACATCCGGTCTTCTCCATAGCACTTCCATGCGGCAAGCGTCCGCCCGTCCGGCGAAAACCGAGGAGCGTAGAAGTACGCCCCCGGCCCGACCAGATCGGTCAGGTGCTGCCGGGTTGCGACATCCCAAATCACGACGGAAAGAGAACCCAGGAGGCCGCCATTGACGACACGGCGTCCATCCGGCGAGAAGGTGATGCCGTAGCACGGCGTCTCATTGCGGCCGAACGACCCGGCTTCGCTGCGTTTGAGAACATCCCAGAGCTTCAGGGCCCCATCCCAACCGGCCGAAGCGAGCCACCGTCCGTCGGGCGAGAAGGCCACTTCCATGACCTTCCCGCGGTGCGCGTCGAAGGGCGCCAACTGGTCGCCGGTCACCGCCTCCCACAAGAAGACCCGCCCGTCTCTATGTCCGGTGGCCAGGAACCGGCCATCCCGTGACGCATCGGCCGTGATACAACCCCCGCGCTGGACCGCATTGAGCGAGCGCCAGGGCTCGGGCTGTTGGCCGCTCACCGTGTCCCAGATGTGCAGCAGCTCGGTGAAGGTGTTGTTGGGCCGCGCGGCCAGAAGACGTCCTTGCGCCAAGAGGCGCATGGTGCCCGGTTCGGGGTAGTCGCCGGGGTACGGGCAGAAGGCAGTCCGTTCTCGCGGCGCACCTCGCTCCCACAGATGAACCATGCCGTTGGTCCCCGCGTGGGCCAGCCACTGGCCATCCCAGGACACCGCCCACGTCACGTTGTTGGTTCCATACTCCGGCAGCGGTTCGATGGGGTGAAGGGTGTCAACGTCAAAACGGGTGACCACCCCGTCCGCCAGGGCGAGGAAGGAGCGGGCCTCGTGCTCGAAGGCCACGAGGCCGACGTTGCTGAGGACCTGGTAGTCGGGCTGCGCCGGATGCTTCGTCCTGGCAAGGTCCCACAACAACACCTCGCTTTCGTCGGAACCACTGGCGCTCGAGCCGCTGGCGAGCCAATGCCCGTCGGGCGAAAAGGCCAGGGCCGTCACGGACGACCGGTGGCCGATCAGCTTGGCGCGGAGGCCTCCACCCGGCAAATCCCAGAGCCGGATCATTTGGCCATCGCCGGTGGCCAGGACTTCACTCCGGGGATCAAAGGCGAGGGCAAAGGGAGTCAATCGCTGGCCGCTCAGTTCCACCGGTTCGCCGGCAGGCAGCGGCCAGACGCGAACAACCGGGTTCGTGGTGAGCGCGGAGGCGGCGAGCCAGCGCCCGTCCGGGGAGAACGCCAAGGCCAGCACGATGTCCGCGGGCAGCTTCCACTCAGCCTCGATCCATCCACCCGGCACTTGGTGCAGGCGAACCACCCCGTTTCCGCGATGGCCGACAGCCAGGAACTGCCCGGTCGGGTCGAACGCGACCGCTCCGGTCCAGGGGTTCCCGGCTGTGGCTTCGGCGGGGATGCTCATGATTCGTTCACCGGTTGCCACGTACCACACCGCGGCACCAACAAAATATCCGGCCCCGGCCAGCCACCGCCCGTCAGGCGAAGACGCGAAAGAAGCAAAGTCGTCCTTCTCGTAGTCGAATTGGGCGGCGATCGCGTTGCTCCGCAAATCCCAAATGCGGACTTCACCACTCGCCCCAAGTTCGGGCGAGAGCTGGAAGGCGACCCGGTCGTTGGTGGGGCAGAACCCCATGCGCCAGCTCCGGTTCGTCTGCACCAACCCGGGCACCGGCAGGCGCGTCGCCAGATCGTAGACCAGGGTGACACCGTGTTCTTCGTGGACCACCAGCCGCTGGCCATCGCCCGTGAACGCCAGACCGCTCACCTTCTTGGGCCGTGTGCACAACCGGGAATCCGCCTGACTGCGTGACTTCTGCCAGAGGTAGGCCCATTCCCAGCCGCGCAAGTCAGTTGCGAGTTGCGGGTTGCGAGTTGAGAGTGTGGCGTGGTCCGTGATGCGTGATGCGTGACCAGGCGTGGGTTGGTAGCGGTCCAAGAGTTCGCGTACGCGACCAATGTCGTCTTCGGCCAGAGCGCGGGTGGCGAGGTCCATGTCGGAGACGTAGGCGCGCTGGAGGGCCAGGAGTTCCCCCGCCTGGGCGCGCCGCCATTGCCACGCGATGCCCGCCACGCCCACGACGAGAGTCAAGACGGCAAAGCCGAGCGCCCCGGCCAGCTTCGGGTTGCGGCGGCACCAGCGCCAAGACCGCTCGACGCGGCTCACCCGCCGCGCGCGGATCGGTTCGTTCGCGAGGAACCGGCCCAGTTCGTCGCTCAAGTCCTGGGCACGCGCGTAGCGTCGGTGTTGGTCTTTTGCGAGGCACTTCAACGTGATCGTTTCCAGATCACGCGGAATGCTCGGATTCAACAGCCGTGGCGCGACCGGGTCGTTCTCGACCACTTGCCGCAACAGCGCGGTCAGCGTCTCGCCTTGGAACGGGGGACGGCCCGTCAACAGGTGGTACAGAACGGCCCCGAGCGAGTACACGTCGCTGGCGACGCCCACCGTGCCGCGCTTGCCTTCCGCCTGCTCGGGGGAGAGGTAACTGGGCGAACCGAGGACCTGGCCGCTCAGAGTGAGTTCAGAGTGATGAGTGGAGGGTGGAGAGTCGGGAGTGGAGCACCGAGCGCCGTCGGACTGCTCCGCCGGACCGCGCGACGTCGCGGCGCGCAGCGCGTCCGGGGTGGCGGAGGCGGCGGGGGACACGGGGCCGTCCGGTGGCACCGCAGCCGCTGCGACCGGGGACCTGCCGGCGCCGACCTTGCTGCGTGCGGACAGCCACAGGCGCAGGCTTCGGCAGGCAGGCCGGTCGCGGTCCGTCCCGTTCGCGGTCCCGGCTTCAGCCGGTTCCGCGCGCGAAGTTGGATCGGCGCCTGGAGGTATGCTGACTTGGCCGCCTGAAGGCGGGACGACCAGCCGCTTCGCCAGGCCAAAGTCAGTGACGTGCGGTTGGTCGTTCTGGTCGATGATGATGTTCGCCGGCTTGAGGTCGCGGTGCAGGATGCCGTGCTGATGGGCATAGTGCACAGCCTCCGCCACCGTCTTCATCCACCCCACGCTTCGCGTGTAATTTGAAATTTCAAATTTCAAATCTGAGATGACTCCCGCGAGGTTCCGTCCCTCGATGTAGTCCATCGAGAAGTAGAGTTGGCCCGCGTGCTCGCCGACCTCGTGAATGGCGACGATGTTCGGGTGCTGGAGATTGGCGGCAGCCTGGGCTTCGGCGCGGAAGCGTTGGACCTGGTCGCGCCCGGCCAACTGGCCGCCGAGGATCAGCTTGAGCGCGACAGTCCGGTTGAGGCTGATCTGGCGGGCTTTGTGGACGACACCCATGCCACCGCGGGCGATTTCTTCGATCAGTTCGTAGTCGCCGAAGGCGCGGAACCTGGGCGTCGAACTCGTTGCAGCCTGCGTTTCGCGCGCGTCCGGCACGCCCGCGAGGCCGGAACCGATCAGGCAGGCCGGGCAGAGGCCCTCCGGCGCGTTGGGCAGCAGCGGCTTCCCACAGCACGGACAGATCTTCTTGGCATTCATCGCATCGTCCTCAACATGGATCGAACGTCCAACGTGCGACGCTCAACGTTGAACGTTCAGCGAAGCGCTGCGTTGAACGTTGAGCGTTGGACGTTTGCCGGTTCAAGTCGACTGAGCATGGGAACGGGTTCAAACCACGGGCGCACGCGTGGGCCTTTCACGCGCTTACGATGACCAGCAGATGCCGCAGTTCATCGTTGATGTCGTCGGGCGAGGCAACGGTGTGCGTGGGCCACGCTGCCGATTTGGCCCCTGAACATTCCGATGACTCGTGGTCTGCCATGAGCGTGCCTGTGTGGTGTCTGCGCGTTGTAGCAGAGTCGGAAACGGACTGTCGAACGGTTTTCGGTCGTGCAGCCGGGGGCGGTTCATGAATGACGGGTGACTGTCTGCGTTTCCCTTCATGTTCCGTCTTGAACTCATGAGGATTGTCACCGCAACAACGACGGTCCGTAGCCCATCACCATCCAGATCAAAACTGTTGGGCTCTTGGGACTGCCCAAATGCAGACGGCGGCATGAACGCAACAAATCCCGCGGGCCGTCAAGCGCCAGGGAATCGGTGCCAAATCGGACGCCAAGCGGAGCCACGCCGGGCATACCGCGCACGATTGACACCGACGCGTTCTCCCGGCGTGGGCTGGCGCGTCTGGTTCGCCGAATCCCCCATGACCGCGCTGCCAAGGTCGCCAACCTGCTGGTGAATGACCCCAGTTCGATCCCTCGCTTTCGGGCGCCGCGAGCCCCGCACCCTCTCCAGCACGCCCTTTTCGGCTTGCCCCGACGTCCCCCAACATCATATGCATCGTCTCGATGCTTGCGCCAGGACTGAGAACCAGCTCCCCTCCGCCGAGCCTGGTTCGCGAGCGCTCGGACGGTCAAACATGCATGGAGATGCCACAAGGATTCCGAGATGAAGACTTCTGATTGCTGGGTGTTTGGGGTGTCGCACTCGTTTCACGTCCCGCACGAATTGGATTGGCCAGAATTGGGCCAGGACGGGCGTGTGAAGTCGAGCCGCACCTCGCGATCGGAAAGCGCCCGTTTGCGCTCGCGCGGCGTGCCCGATTGGATAGCAGAAAGACAACGGTCTTGTCACATCAGCTTGCGAGACCGTCGGTTGTCTGAACCGTCGTTCCGAGGCCCAATTCACCTGCTCTGTCGCATGACTCGACAGCCGCATGACTCGAACTTGCGCCGCGCGCCTGTTCCTGCCAGCATTCTTCCATGCCCGCTCGACTATCTTCGCCCCGGTCTGCCCAGCTCGTGCTGTTGACGCTCTCGGTCTGTGGATTGCTCCTGACGCCGCCCCTGCGACCGTCGGCAGCGTCCGAAAACAACGCACGGCTGGCCCCTGTCCGCAACGCGGCTGACATCGCTGCGGGCGAATCCGGGAAGCCCGAGGCTGCTCGCGCCGATGATCCCCTTCCGTCAGGACTGGGCGTCGTCCCGGGTCCGGTGAACGGCGCTTTCATCGAGCGGGGCGGAAAGTCCCTCGCCGTCTACGGCGATCCGTCAGGCCGACGACCGCTGCCGGACACCGTGCTGCTCACCGAGGCGCGTCGGGACGTGACTTGGGCGGCGCGCAACCTCGCGGAACGCGGCGCCAGCATTGTCGCACCGGAGAAGGAAGCTGAGCTGCTGTCCCATCCCGAGAAGTTCTGGGCAGAGTTGCGGGAGAAACGCTTCCACGATTACGCCCAACAGACCACCAAGGTGCCGATCGAGCCGATCCCGGTAAGCCGCACCGCCAAGGGCGGCGAGACGCTGACGTGGGCGGGCCTTCCCATCCGGGTGATCGATACTCCCGGCTACACGCGCGGTGCGGTGAGTTTCCTCGTTGAACTCGACGGCAAGAAGGTTGCCTTCACGGGAGACCTGATCCGCGACGACGGGAAGTTGCAGGACCTGTTCAGCCTTCAGGACGCGATCCCGGAGGCGAAGATTGGCGGTTACCACGGCTGGGCAGGGCGCTTGGGCGATCTCATGGCGAGCCTCGAGCGGTTGGCCGCCGAGGAACCGGATTTGTTGGTCCCGTTGCGTGGCCCGGTCATTCGCGATCCGGCTGCAGCCATCGCCCGTCTGCGGACCCGCATTCGTGCCGTGTACGCCAACTACCTGTCCATCGACGCACTGCGCTGGTACTTCAAAGACGAACATATCCGCGTCAAGGCGCGCCGCGTCCTGGGCCCCGAGGCGCAGGTTGACTGGATGCCGATGGCGGAGACCGTGCCGCTGCCCGGGACGATCATCCCGATCTCCAACGCGCGGCTGATCCTGTCAGTGGATCGCTCGGGATTCCTGATCGATTGCGGGAGCATGGGAATCATCGAGCAGTTGCGCAAGATGCGCGCCGCCGGAACGCTGGGGTCCGTCGAGCACGTGTTCGTGACCCATTATCACGACGACCACACGGATGCACTGCCGGCGCTGGTGGCCGAGTTCGGCGCGCGCGTGCACGCATGCGGCAGCCTGATCGACCTGATCGAGCATCCAGGCGACTACCGGTTGCCCTGTTTGACCAGAAATCCGACACCGGTCACCGGCAAACACCGCGACGGCGACACCTGGCGCTGGAAGGAGTATGAGCTGACGATTCTCGATCATCCGGGACAGACGCTGCACCACAACGCCTTGCTGGTCCGACGCGACGCAGACTGGTCGGCCTGTTTCGTGGGCGATTCCTTCACGCCCTGCGGGATCGACGATTACTGCCTCCAGAACCGCAACTTCATTCATGAAGGCCAGGGACTGCTTCGCTGCCTCGATCAACTCGATACGCTGCCCGGCGGCTGCCTGATCCTCAATCAGCACGTCGAGCCCGCGTTCCGGTTTTCTTCCGCCCAGAGAGCGCGCATGCGCGAAACGCTCCGGCAACGCATCCCGTTGCTGGCCGCTTTGCTTCCCTTTGACGACCCGAATTACGGTCTGGACGGGAGTTGGGCTGCGCTGCATCCGTATTGGATCGCCGTGCGCCCGGGCGAATCGGTCGAGCTGGCATTGCGCATCACAAACCATTCGCCTCGCGAACGCACCTTTCGCGCCGTCGCACGGGGTCCGGCGGCCTTCGCCCTGTCCAGCGCGGGCTCGGTGCGCATCCCGCGGCACTCGGAAGGCTCTCTCCCAATCACGGTCCGGGTGCCTCCCGACGCCGCTCCCGGCCCGCGGGTGATCGTGGCGGATGTTGGGTGGGACGAGACCGAACTGCGGGAATGGGCCGAGGCGGTCCTCGAGGTCGTGCCCTGAAGGGTGAGGCCGGTGCTTGATGTCTCCGGCAAACCAGCTTTCTCTCAACGTGGAATTGTCATGAACCCGAATGTCATGCAGATCGGACACCTCACAATTGCGCTGCTGCCCTTGACCCTGGCGCTAACCATCGCCTCGGCCGCGCCGTCCGGCGCGCCCCGTCCCAACGTCCTGGTCATCCTCACCGACGACCAGCGCTGGGATGCGCTGGGGGTGGTGCAGCGGGAACAAGGCGAGCGCGCACTCTTCCCCTGGTTTCAGACGCCGCATCTGGATCGCCTGGCGGCCGAGGGAGCGCGGTTTGCCAATGTTTTCGTCACGACGTCGCTGTGCTCGCCGAGCCGGGCCTCGCTCCTGAGCGGTCGATACGCCCGCGCGCACCAGGTGATGAACAACTTCACCGAGTATCCCAACGCGCTGCCCAGTTACCCGCGCCGGCTCAAGGAGGCCGGATACGAAACCGCCTACATCGGCAAGTGGCACATGGGCGAGGACAACGACGAACAGCGCCCGGGCTTCGACCACTGGATGAGCCACCGGGGCCAGGGGAACTACTTCGACAACGAGTTCAACGTCAACGGCACTCGCCGCACGGTGCCGGGCTACTACACGACGGTCGTCACCGACCACGCCATCGAGTGGCTCCGCCAGCCGCATGACCGCCCCTGGCTGCTGATCCTCGGACAGAAAGCCCCCCACGGCGGCCCGATCCAGCCCGAGCCGCGATTCGAACACACGCTCGACGCGTTCCCGGTGAAACCCCCTGTCAACGCGAACAACTATCATGCCGCCGAGGGCAAGCCCGCCTGGCTCGAAGAGAGTTATCCCACATGGCACGGCGCCGGCGGCCCGCTCTACGGCCAGAAGCAGTACGACCGGTTTGTGCGCGCTTACCTGGCCACGCTGCTCTCTGTGGACGAGAGTGTCGGGCGCGTCCGCGAAGCGCTGCGCGTCACCGGCCAGCTCGACCGCACGCTGATCGTCTTCACCAGCGACAATGGATTCGTCCTGGGCGAACACGGGCGCGTGGACAAACGGACGGCCTACGACGAGAGCCTGCGCATCCCGTTGCTGGTGCGCTATCCGCCCGCGGTGAAGCCCGGCACGGTGGTGAGCGACCTCGTGCTCAGTCTCGATCTGGCGCCCAGCGTGCTGGACTTCTGCGGGGCCAAACCCCTGCGAGGCATTCAGGGCAGGTCATGGAAAGCGCTGGCGCAGGGCCGATCCGCCGCGTGGCGCGAGGCGTTCCTGTACGAGTACAACTACGAACAGCAGTTCCCGTACACGCCGAACGTGCGCGCCGTGCGCACAGCCGACTGGAAATACATCCGCTACCCGCACGGGGACGGCGGGCCCGACCGGTTCACGGCGGAGCTGTACGACCTGCGGGACGATCCGTACGAAATGACGAATCGCATCAACGATCCCTCCGCGGCGAAGGTGCTCCGGCAGATGGGTCGCGAGCTCGATCGCCAGTCGCGCCGGGCCGGTCCGGACGCGATGCCGGTGTACGAGGGGATTGTGAACGTGCTGCCGAAGTATTAGCGCTACCAGGCGCCGTCGACGAGGCGGGCGGTGATATTCCGGGCGAGATCGGCGGCGAGGACAGGCAGCGTCTGACGCTCGACGCTGGCCTGATCGCCGGCCAGAACCGGGGGCATCTCCCCGTCAGGCAGCGGGTTCCGGGCGCCGACGCGCACCGTGGCCCGGCCCCGGACCTTCTCATCCAAGACGACGCGTCCGGTGGACCGCTCCTCGGCGACCACGTGGGCGCGGAGGGTGAGCTCGTAATCGCGCACGGTGGTCACGTCGCCGGGCTGGTAGGCGACCGGTGTGCGTTCGTAGGCGAGCAGGGTGCCGTTGACGACGATATCGCCGTCGTTGTGTGTGGCGAGCGTGTAGGTGCCGTCCTGCTGGAGTTGCTTCCGCAAGGCATGCGCGACCGCCTCGCTCAGGCGCGGTTCGGGCGCTTCGTTGCGGAAGAAGTTGACCTGGACGCTCCTCGATCGGGCATCGATGCCGCTGGTGGGGCCCAGTCGGTAACCGGCGCACCCGGCGAGGAGAATCGCCGCGCCGCACCAGCCAAGGCCAAGGAAGCGCCGCGTGTTCATGGCGTGGGTGCCGATGCGGTCTTGGCCCGGGAATGCCGGGCGACGGCTTCGAGCCGGCGCTTCGCCTCGACCGCGTAGGTCGATTCCGGATCGAAGCTCACGGCCTCGTTGTAATAGACCTTGGCGCCGTCCCATTGGCGCTTCTTCTCGTAAAAGCGGGCCGTCTGGAAAGCGCCCCGAGCCTGCTCGGTCTTGAGCGTGCGGATGTAACCCCGGACCTCGGCCACACGCGCGTCGTCGGGATAGAGGGTGATGAGATCGGTGAAGGTCGCGATGGCCGAGGCGGCGGCGCTTTGATCGTATTCGGCGGTTTGGGCCGCCTTCCTGTAGGCCATGCCGGCGCGGTAGATGGCCTCGGCGGCAATCTTGGGACGGTTGTGGTAGATGTCGGCCGCCTTCTCGTACGCCTTGACGGCCAGAATGTACTCCTTCTGCTTCTCGCGCGCAGCGCCGATCTTGAGCTGGGCATCGGGGGCGATCGCGCTGTGCGGCCCGCTCTGCACCACTTTCGTGAACATGTCCGCGGTCTTCTCCATCGATCGGAAGAACGGGATGAAGCCCCACAGCTTGAACCACTGCCCGCCCAGGAATCGGTTGGCGATCTCGTACTGGCGCTCGAGCACCGCGTCGTAGTCGGCCGCCTTCGGGTACTTCTCGATCAGCTTCTGGTACTCCTTGAAGGCCCTCTGGTCGTGCCTGCGCGCCTCGTACACCCGGCCCAGGAGGTACTGGGCCTGCGGGGCGTAATCCGACAAGGGCCAGCGCTTCACCGTGCGCCGGGCCGCCTTCTTGGCGACGCCGTACTGCTTGTTGTCAAAGGCCTCCTGCGCAACATCGAGCTGGTCTTTGGCCCGCGCCCGAACCCACTTGCCGCCGCCCACCGACTCGTACGTCCACCCCTCACCCGGTCGGTAAACCAAGGGCGCCGGACACCGCGACGGCACGGACAACAGACCAAGCACGATCAGTGAGATGAGAACGACCCCGCGCTTCATGTGTCACAGGACCGTATCGGAGGCTCTCGGTCAAGTCAACCGGGCATCGGCTGTCGCGCCGCCCGCAGAGCCTCGAGCGCGTCCCGGAAGTCAGACGGCCACGGCGCCTCGAAAGCGACGCGTTTGCCGCTCTCCGGATGGGCAAAGGCGAGCCGCCGGGCGTGCAGGAGCTGACGCGGCGCGACGAAGCCGGTCAGTTCCTCGAGCCTGAGATTCTGGCGCTTGCCGTAGACCGCGTCGCCCACAATCGGAAAACCAAGATGCTTGAAATGCACACGGATCTGATGCGTCCGCCCCGTGTGCAGCCGCACCTCGACCCACGTCGCCGACGCCAGGCGTTCAAGCGTGCGATACGTCGTCCGGGCGGAGCGTCCGCCGGCAAGAACAGCCATCACCTTGCGGTGCGTGGGGTGCCGGGCTATCGCGGCGTCAATCTCGCCGGCGGCGGACGCGAGTTCGCCGCAGACAATGGCGTGGTAGACCTTCTCGACCTCCCGATGCGCGAACTGGCGCGAGAGCGCCACATGGATGGCATCGTGCTTGGCAACCACCATGACGCCGCTGGTGTCCTGATCCAGCCGGTGGACAATGCCCGGGCGCGCCACGCCGCCGATGCCGCTGAGCCGGCCCTGGCAATGGTGCAGAAGGGCGTTGACCAGGGTGTCGTTCTCCGTGCCGGCGGCGGGATGCACCACCATGCCCGCCGCCTTGTTGAGCACCAGCAGGGCCTGGTCCTCATACAGGATGTCCAGAGGCAACGCCCGGGCCTCGACCGTCGCCGGCCTGGGCGCCGGCCATTCGACCACAATCGTGTCGCCCGCCCGCGGCGCATGCGTGGGCTTGACCACGCGCTCGTTGACACGAATGGCCCCCTCGCGAATCAGCCGCTGCAATGCGTTGCGCGATACACAGGGGAACTGGTCGTGGAGATACACGTCCAGCCGCGTCCACGGCAACGCCAGCGCGGGCTCGACGACCAGCGTCTCGACGCGCGGCGGCCTTCCCGGATTCTCCTCTGAGCCGCTCATGGACGCTCGGCGCTGGCACCCGGCCTTCGCAGCCACCGGTAGAGGCCCACACCGCACCCGATCACCGCCAGGCTCACCAGATGGCCCGCGGTCGCCCACCCGCCGAGATACCAGACCTCGTAGTCGCCGCGAAAAAACTCGATCAGGAATCGCAGCGCGCCGTAGGCGATCAGGTACGACGCGAAGACCCGTCCGTCGAATCCCTTGCGCCGGTACAGCCAGGCCAGGGCCGCATAGAGCGCGAGGTTCGCCCCTGCCTCGTAGATCTGGGTGGGGTGGACCCCGGCGCCCCGGGTGAAGTGCTCGGGCGGGAAATGGATGGCCCAGGGCAGAGCGGCCGGCAGACCGAAGCAGCATCCGTTCATCAGGCAGCCGATGCGCCCGAACACATGCCCGAGCGCAATGCTGGGCGCGAGGGCGTCGGCCAGTTTCCAGAGCGGCACCTCATGGCGCCGGGCATAGAAGATCGTTGCCAGCGATGCCCCCACAAGCCCGCCATAAAAAACCAATCCGCCATGCCGTATGGCGAACATCTCCCACCACGGCTTGCCGGCGAAATCCTCCTCCCAGTAGACGACGACATGCCACAGGCGGGAGCCGACAATGGCGCCGATCATGAGCCAGACGCCCAGGTCGGCAACCACCTCGCCCGAAATACCGTTGCGCAGGCTGCGCCGACTCGCCGTCCAGAGGCCGGCGACGAACCCGGCGACCACCAGGAGTCCGTACCAGGTGATGGTCAGTTGACCGATGTTCAACGCGACTTGATGCATGGGAGCGGCTCGAAGCAAATGCCAATCGGTGGTCCGCACGCGGCTGACGCGCCCTCTCTGGAATCCCTGACCGGTGACACCTGTTGCAAACAGGTCGAGTGTGTGTGTTGCGTTGACGGGGTCAAGGATTCTCTCGATCTCGAATGTCGAGACAATCCGCATCCTGGATTTCGACGGCGCGGCAGGCTAATTGTTGGGCGTGCGGCAAGTGTCTGAAACGATCGCGGCGGGCCGGGACGGCATCACCATCCACGGCGCGCGCGAACATAATCTGAAGAATCTCTCGGTCGCCATCCCCCGCGGCCAGTTCGTGGTGATCACCGGCGTGAGCGGCTCGGGCAAGAGCACGCTCGCCTTCGACCTTCTCTTCGCCGAGGGCCAGCGCCGGTTCCTCGATTCCATGAACGCCTACGCCCGGCAGTTCGTCGAGCAACTGGCCCGCCCCGATGTCGACCTCATCACCGGGATCCCCCCCACCGTCAGCATCGAACAGCGCAATTCCCGCGGCGGCGGCAAAAGCACCGTCGCCACCATCACCGAAATCCACCACTTCATCCGGCTCCTGTTCGCCCGTCTCGGCGTTCAGCACTGTCCGGACTGCCGTCAGCCGGTCGAACCGCAGTCGCGCGACCGGGTCGGCGAGACGCTGCGGGCCGAGGCGCGGCGGCGCGGCGAGCTTTCGCTCCTGGCGCCCATGGTGCGCGGACGCAAGGGATTTCATTCCGAGGTCGCCGACTGGGCCGCGCGGCACGGCTACGAGCGGATTCGGGCCGACGGCCAGCTTCGACCCAGCGCGCAAGGGCTCCGGCTCGATCGGTTCCGCGAGCATCACGTCGAGATCCTCGTCGGCACCGTCCGCCGCGACGGACGCCAGGCCACGCTGGCGGGGGCGGCGGCACGCCTGCAAAAGGCGGTCGACGAGACCCTGCGGCTCGGCCAGGGGACCTTGCTCGCCCTGGACCGCGCGGGCCATGTCACCCCGCACTCGACGGAGCGGACCTGCACCGGTTGCGGGCGGTCGTTCCAGCCGCTCGATCCCAAGCTGTTCAGCTACAACTCCGCCGCCGGCTGGTGCCCGCGCTGCCGCGGATTCGGCGAGCTCTTCTACCTCCCCGAGGATGTGGATCGCGGCGCGCGGGCCGACGCTATCGAGGAGTCATGGTTCGGGTGGCAGGAAGGCCAGCGCCAGTTGTGCCCCGAGTGCGGCGGACATCGCCTCAACCCCATCGCGCGCGCCGTGCGCCTCCCTTTTGACGCTCCGACCTGCGCGATCGCTTCCCTCCGCCAAAAGCCCACCATCGACGACTTCGGCGCCGCGACGGTCGACAGTGTCCGGGCCTATTTCGACGCCTTGCGCGTGACCGGCCGCGCCGGACTCATCGCCCGCGACATCGTCTCGGAGATCCGAGCGCGTCTCTGGTTTCTCCACGAGGTCGGCTTGGGCTACGTGCAACTGGGCCGCGCTGTCACGACCCTCTCCGGCGGCGAAGCCCAGCGCATTCGCCTCGCCGCCCAGTTGGGCTCGAATCTCAGCGGCGTCCTCTACGTCCTCGATGAGCCCACGATCGGCCTGCACGCCCGCGACAACCAGCGCCTGCTCGCCGCCCTGGCCAAACTCAAGGCCCGCGGCAATTCCCTGGTCGTCGTCGAGCACGACGAAGCCACCATGCGCTCCGCCGACTACGTCATCGACCTGGGACCCGGCGCCGGGATCAACGGCGGACGGGTCATCGCCAGCGGCTCGCTCGAAGACTTGATGCGGCATCGCGACTCGATCACCGGCCAATGCCTGCGCGCCCAAAAAGCGTTCCCCGCCCGCGGCGCGCGGCGGCTCGTTGCGACACCGCCCCCCAGCGTCCGCCTCGGGCGGAAGCGCGCGCCTGCCGGCGCGGGGGGGCCAACCGGCGATGCGGCGGCCCTGCCCGAGTTCCTGGTGCTTGAAGGGGCGGCCGCGCATAACCTGCGGAACCTCGCCGTACGCATCCCCCTCGGACGCCTCGTGCTGGTCACCGGCGTGAGCGGATCGGGCAAGAGCACGCTGGTGCGCGAATGCCTCCTGCCCGCGCTCGAGGCCAATCTCAAGGCACGCGGCTCGAATCCCAAATCGGGAGCCCGATTGGCAGGGGGCCAGCAGTTCATCCATGCCGTGTACGAGGTGGATCAATCGCCAATCGGACGCACCCCCCGCTCGATCCCGGCCACCTACGTCGGTTTCTTCGACGACATCCGCCGCCTCTACGCCCAGTTGCCCGATGCGCGGTTGCGCGGGTACGGCCCGGGGCGGTTTTCGTTCAACAGCCCCCAGGGCCGCTGCCCGGAGTGTGAGGGGGCGGGCGTGGTCAAGATCGAGATGAACTTCCTGCCGCCGGCGTTTGTGCGTTGCGAGAGTTGCGGCGGCCTGCGATTCAACCGTGAGACGCTTGACATCACCCTCCACGGCAAGAACGTCGCCCAGGTGCTCGACCTGAGTGTCTCCGAGGCCCTCGACTTCTTCGCCGCACACCCGCGCATCCACCGCTCCCTCGACGCCCTCCGCGACACCGGACTCGATTACCTGAAGCTCGGTCAGACCAGCCCGACCCTCAGCGGCGGAGAGGCCCAGCGGGTCAAACTGGTGACCCACCTGCTCGCCGGATTGAGGGAGCGCGAGCCGCAGCCCGGCCGCGCCGGGAAACGGAATCTCTTCATTCTCGAAGAACCCACCATCGGCCTGCACATGGCGGATGTGCGGCGGCTGGTCGATGTGCTCCAGCGCCTGGTGGATGGCGGCCATACCGTCCTCGTGATCGAGCACAACCTCGACCTGATCGCCGAGGCCGACTGGGTGATCGATCTGGGGCCCGAGGGCGGCGACGCCGGCGGACGCGTCGTGGCCGAAGGCACGCCCGAGCAGTTGGCGCGCCATCCGCGCTCGCATACCGGGCGCTTCCTGCAGGGTCTTCTCTCAAACTGACGACATCACACGATCCGGATCTGACCCTATTGGCTTTGTCTGCAAGCCGACTCCGAAGTCGCTGTCCTTTCCGCCCGGTGCGCCAGTGCGCGGGCCATCCCGCTGAAAATCACCGCGTGGACGGGATAGAGCAGATACCAATAGAGCAGGCCGGCCAGCCCGCGCGGGGCGAAGAACGCAGTCTGTGAGAGGCGTGAGCTGCGCGCGTCCACCGGCTCGACTTGGAACTCGAGCCAAGCCCGGCCGGGCACTTTCATCTCCGCCCGCAGCCGCAGCAGCCGGTCCGGTTCCACGGCCTCGACCCGCCAGAAGTCCACCGCGTCGCCCACGCGGACCTCCTGTGGGTTGCGGCGTCCGCGCCGCAGGCCCACTCCGCCCAGCAGGCGGTCCAGCAAACCACGCACCCACCATGCCCAGTTCATGCAGAGCCAGCCGGTCTCGCCCCCCAACCGGGTAAAGGCGCCATAGACCACCGGGCACGGTGCCTGCACGAGCCGCTGGCGCCGTTCGAGGATGATGCCTTCGTGCGTGGCCAGCAAGACGGGCGCGGCGTCCCCCTGGCTGCTGGCCAGGGCGTCGCTCCACGCCGTCTCGACGCGGCCGGTTTCCAGATTGGTCAGCGCCAGACGCACGGCGGTGTCGTAGTCCAGCAGGCTGATTTGCGGGAAGAGCCGCTTCGCCAATCCATCACGAACGACGACGTCGTTGCGCAGGCCCTGAATGAGCGGACGCGCAATCGCCGCCGGCACGGGCGTCACCAGATGCACCCAGTAGGAAGAGAGCCGCGGGGTCAACACCGGCACCGGCACGAGCCAGCGCCGCAAACCGCGCGCACTCGCGTAGCCGCGGAGCAGGTCGCCATAGGTCAGCACGTCGCTGCCGCCAATCTCGATGATGCGCCCCATGCTCTCAGGAGTGTCGAGCGCCGCCACGAGGTAATCGAGCACGTTGCGGATGGCAATGGGTTGGACGCGGGTGTAGAGCCACCGGGGACAAATCATGACGGGCAGACGCTCGGTGAGGTAGCGGATGATCTCGAAGGAGAGACTTCCGGACCCCACAATGACGGGCGCGCGAAACTCGGTCACCGGCACGCCCGCCTCCCGGAGAACCGCGCCGGTTTCCTGACGTGACCGGAGATGCTCGGACAACGCGGTGTCGGGATCGCCCAGGCCGCCCAGGTAGATGACGCGCTGCACGCCGGCCTGTTTCGCCGCGGCGGCGAAGTTGCGCGCAGCCAACACGTCGCGCTGTTCGAAGTCGTGACCGCCCGCCATGCTGTGGACCAGGTAGAACGCAACTTCCACGCCCTGCATCGCTGCCGGCAGCGTCTCCGTCCGCAGACAATCACCGGCTACCACCTCCACCTGACCGATCCAGGGCCGGCCCTGCAGCCGGGAGGGATCGCGCGCGAGGCAACGGACGCGGCAGCCGGCCTCCAGGAGCCGCGGCACCAGTCGCCCGCCGATGTAGCCGGTGGCACCGGTCACGAGAACAGGTCGACTTGCGGGTTTCATGCGTGATGACTCAGGCTGATTGGGGACAGAGTGAAATGCAAGTGCGCTCACTGCCGAAAACCACCTTCATGCGCTGCTGACGATACCGAAAGATCCCTTCGACATCGCCGCCACGCGCAACGCCGCCGCGCAGATTCATCCGCCCGCCATCATCTTCATCATGCTCGGCGCGCTGGCGCTGATGAGTTCGCTCCTCGCAGGCTACGCGATGGCCGGTGGCCGATCCCGCAGTTGGATTCACGTGATCGGGTTCGCACTCATCCTGGCAACGACCGTCTATGTGATTTTGGATTTGGAGTTCCCGCGCCTGGGCATGGTGCGGATTGACAGTTTTGACCGCCTTCTGGTGGAGCTTCGCGCGACGATGAACTGATCCCCGTCCCCCCCCCCTTTTGGGAGAGTCCCCTGATTCTCAACCCGATACGCATCCGCACGACTTGCGACAACCGGCATGGAGTTTAATCCTCAAGCGGGCGCACGCCCGGATGCCGCTTTCCCCAGCTCGCGTGTGTACTGAGCGTTGGCGCTGACTTCGTCGAAGCACCAAGGGAACATGCCGACAATGACACCGTCGGTGGGCTTGAGGTTCTCGAAGGCGAACTGGAAGGCCGCTCGCACCGTGGGCTGATCCGCGCAAAGGCGGCCGGCGCCCAGAATCTTGAAGCCGAGGCAGGGCTGTTTGACCTGCCGCATGACTTCCGTCATGACTCTGGGATCGTCCCTATAGAACGGATACGCAATCTCGAGCGTTGGAACTCCCGCGTCCTCCTTGCCCCGCGGGCGCGTCAGGAAATAGAAGCAGGTCATGAAGAAGTCGACTTCCCAGCCTGCATCAGCGATGCGCTTGATGCAGTCCGGATTGTGGGCGGAAACGCCGGCCAGCACGCCGGCGTCATGGGCCGCCTTGACGTAGTCATGCACGACACTCGATTTGCCCTCGGCGAAGAGCCGATCCGTCACGCCCCCGTGATGGGCCATGGCGATGGGCCGGGTCAGGTCGACGGCCGAGCGGATCCTGTCGCGCTCCGCATGCAGGCAGATGAACTGCAGCTTGCTGCCGCGCTCCTCGAGCCGGCGCAGGTAGGGCAGCGCGCGTTCGGGGTCGGCGAACTGGTGAGCCGTGATGCCCGCGCGCTCGCAGTCTTCGAGGAACTCCACCGTCCGTTCCACGGTGAAGTACTCCTTGAGGTGGCGGTCCGTGTGCGGCCCCAGGTACGAATAGCCCAGGATCGGGTTGGATCCCGCCATCAATCGGCTCACCCGGTGCGGGCCCAACTGGATGCTTGGCAGGGGTGCTGCCGGCGGAGATGTTTCCGCACCAGCCGCCACGGCACGCCTCGATGCCAACGCCGTCGCCGCGGCCAAACCGGTCATTTGCGCCAGGAACTGCCGACGGCCGGTCATGGCGCCGTCAGGCCTGGGGCTTTGTCTGTCTGGCAGTTTCTCAAATCGCATGAACCGGGTATACGCCCGGGACCAGCCGGTTTCCAGCGTGAACGCACCCGAGGCCGGACGTGTCCGCGGCGCCAGTGCGCCCGAGGCTATCGAGAGAACCCGTCCGACCGGGGAACGAACGGGTCACCGGGACTCGAGCAGCGCCTCGATCAGGCCATCGGACGCCCGGGGTTCCTCGAGCAGAGCGAACAGGGAGGGGCTCCAGGGATCGAGCGTGAAGGTCCAGCGGCTGACGCGCCCGAGATGGCGTCCGGCGCGCAGGTCATACACGTGCAACGGGCCGGCTGAGCCGGTCAATTCGGCCGTGGTTTCGATCGGTTGTTCGAGCGCGTCGTTGCCGCCCGCCTGTTCGAGGTCCTCGCTCATGTGGTAATCGATGTTGCGCTCGATGGCGACCAGCCGGGCATCGCCGATCCTGAAGCGATGCACCCGCGCCCGGGCCTCGACCGGCACTCTGATCGGGCCGCACCCGATCTGTTCATGCAGCCAGCGCCACAGGGCGGAGTCCGGGACGCGCGCGAGCCGTTCCGCGGGGAACGCGGCCAGATCCAGGTCGAGGGCGCGGAGCGCCGACGCGTTGGCATGGCGGGCGGCCGGTCTCGCGTCGATCGTTCTGGGGAAGAGCCCGTCGAGCCGATGGGAGGCCAGGAGCCGCCCGTGTTCGTCGAAGAGGCCGGGCGCGCCCGAGCACAACACCGCGCGGCGCGGGGCGGGACGCGCGTGCGGCGGCTGTTCGTGGACGAGGCGGCGGACGGCCTCGATCTCGGGATCGGACATGGCCCACGACTGGGGAAGGACGAGGGTGGAGTCGGTTGCCGGGTCGGGTTCGAGTCGTACGAGCCGATCGGCGGCGATGAACTGGGGGCTCCAGCCGAGGTCTTGCAGGGCCTTGAGCCACGCGTTGCGGACTTTGGCCTGTCGGTTGTGGCTGGCCTCGAAACTCGAGAACCGCCGGTGCCAGGTCGAGCCGTCCACCGTCGATTCGAGCAGCCAGTTGACCTGGATGCTGGGCTGCGAATAATGGATGTAGATCGGGTCCCGCTCGCGCTCGGCTTCGAGAAACAGCCGAGCCAGGGGCGACCTCAATTCCCGGAGCACAGGGGCCAGGGCCAGGGCTTTGGGCGTGAGCGGATAGTCCCCGCGGTCCCAATCGATGCAATCTTCGCTCCACCAGATGATGCATCCGCGGTCCCCTTCGAGCAGCAGATGCCAGAGGCGCCGGCGAGCCGGGTTGGTCTCCTTCTCGAAGACCGTCGCCAGGATCGGGCGGCCCGGCATGAACGAACCGAAGATTTCGCGCGCGTTACCGATGTCGTAGGGCTCGACCCAATCGAGCGCGCGGGCCAGGCGCGCGAGGTCATAGCCGCCGAAGGCATGGGGCATCTGAGTGCCCTCGATGCCCACAGGCGTCTCTGGATCAATGGCGCGCGCCGCCTGGCGCAGAGCGTCGAGCGTCCGTTCGAGACAGAGGTCCATGTAGGTGCGGAAGTCGCACCAGGGCGCCAGATTCCAGCGGACGGGTTCCTTGAGGGACGCGAGGGTTCGGACATCCAGGCGCTGGAGGGCCTGCCAATCCGGGTTGCCGCGGGGCGAGGCCTCTCCGCTTGCCATGCGGTGCTTGATCTGGTCGGTGGTGAAGGGCCGCACGTCATCCCAGGCGGCGAACGACGTTGCCCAGGCGTCGTTGAGAGCATCGAGGTCGCGGTACTGTGTCCTGAGCCAGACGCGAAAGCCGGCCAGGGCCGCCGGGGCGAAATCGTAATCGAACGGATTCGCCGAGACGGTCACCGAGAGTTCGTCGCGGATGTCGTAGGCGAGAGGCGCATTGGGGCCGTGGCGCCGGGCCGCCGCACGCATCTGGTCGCGCGCCCACTCGAGCCACTCCGGGTCGTCGAGACAGTAATCGCGGACGTACGCGGTCTCAGGCCGTCCGTTCTTGGCCCAGGCGGTGACGTGCTTGTCCCAATCCGTCACACTCGAGTTCCATTTCAGGCAGAGGCCGCGGTTGACGATGTTCTCGACGTAGTAGGGGAAGTGCCGATCGAGGTAAGGCTGGGCCGCGGCGTCCGCGCCGTAGGCCATGGCGGTGTCGACGCCCATCTCGCGCAGCCGATCGAGGAACAGAGGCACCTTGTCCGGCTGTTGCCAGGCGCGGTTGCCGACCCACATGATGACACGGTAATCGGTCCACGGACGCAGCGCGCGGTCACCGAGGGATGCGGACGGCTGGGCGCAGGCGAGCCAAGCCAAACCCAGGAGGCAGAATGCAGCGCAGGGAATTCGCACGCGCCGAGCGTGCCGCCGCGGCGTCGTCGAGTCAACCCGGTCGGCGGGACTCGGAGGGCCGAGTTCCAAGAAGCCCTGGTCGGTGACGGTGATTGGCACGCGACGGGGCCCCTCCCGCGACTGCGGGATCGGCCCTCCGACGTTTGGTTGCGGCTTTGCCGCGCTAAGGGGCCGTCAGGAAATAACGTTTACACTTTGCTGCTGGCCATTGGGCTTGCGGGCGCGGAGCGAGCGACGAGCATACCCGCCAGCGGTCTGTGAGGAGAGAGCGACAAAGTGCAAAGGCTATTTCCTGACGGCCCCTAAGAAAGAACCGGGCTTGGGGGGCGCTCTGCTGCGTTTGGCCTGGCCAGGCCTTGGGACCGCCCCGGGGGCCACTCGATGTGTTTCGCGTTTCAGCCCTGCTTCCCCTGGTCCATCTGGGCCGCGGCCTGCTGAATCGCAGGCTTGAGTCTGGCGGCCAGGGCCGGGGCTTTGTTCCTTGCCACGTCCCAAACGATCAGATAGTCCACGCCACCGTAATCATGGATCAACTTGTCTCGCATCCCAGCCATCTTCTTCCACTCCAGGTCAGCCAACTCCTGGCGCGTTTCCTCGGGGACCTTCTTCGCCGCTTCGCCGATCACCTCGACGCTCCGAACAAATGCCCGCTTCATGACCTCATCTTCCAGGAGCTTCTCCGGCGTGACTTGCGCCGCGTGCATGGACAGAAACTCCGCTTCGCGCGCGATGTCCCGCAACAGTTCAAGCGTCGAGGGCAGCATATTGGACGGTGGGCAAGATCAAACGCGCCTGGCTTTCCGTCAGCGCGCCATCCGTCACCAAGTCAACCGGACGGGCGAACAACTCCTCCAACAGCTCATGCAAGGCGAAAAAGTTGTCGTAAGTGCGTGCCTCGGGGATGAACTCGACATACACGTCCACGTCGCTCGCGGCGCCCGCTTCCCCGCGCGCGACCGAACCGAAGATGCCCAACCGCCGCGCCCCGAGGGCACGCAGCGCCAGCCCGTGCTTATTCAACAAAGCCAACGCGTTCATGACGTGGGTCAGCCTATACCCTCGCGTCAGGTGACGCAACGCTGGGCCTTCCAGCCGTGGCATTGACCAAGACCGCCCTCAGCAGACACTTCCGTTAGACGTAAACGGCTCAGCCTGCCCCGCGCTATGGGCATGCCGATCATCTGCTGTCCCGTCAGCGCCAAGGGGACAGCGAAGCCTTATGAAACATCCGGGCTAAAGCGTCTCGCCGCGGGAGAAGATCGTCACCCGGGCTCGAGGCGGCGGGCTCGAGGCGGGGGCGCACGAGAAGCCGAAGGTGTTGAGGCCGGGCCGCAGGGCGAGCGGTTGACCTTGCGGCGTCACCTGCCCGATCGGTTCGCCTTTGGACGCATAGAGCCGGGCGTCGCCCGTCCCGTCAAACTCGAGCCAACTCCCCGGACTGAGGTCCGCGGGGAACGTGCAGCGCACGCCGTTGACCGTGAGGGTTGGATTCCCGAGGGCGCCCGGGAGCATCGGCAGGGCCTTGATCGGCCCAAGGCGGCAGCGGACCTCTTGTCCGGGCGGGAGGTTTTGGAGCCAGACGCTCACCGACTCGATGGCGGCGAAGTTGACCGTCTCGCGATAGACGTTGTAGGCGTGCTTGCCGTCGTTCCACTGAAAGTCGCTCCAGCGCGACGATTCGGTCTCGACAAGCGTCAGTGTCCGCCGCCCGGTGAAATCGACCGTGACATAGCGGTCCGCCACCGCGCCGAACGCCATGTGGCGCGGGCTTTCGAGCCGGACAGCGACCAGTTCGCCCTGGGCGTCGCCTTCGATCCAGAGGCCGAGGGCCTGCAGGGTTTCGAGGTTGAGCGGCGGATCGAATCGGCGCTCGAATCGCGCCCAGGCGGCGTTTCGCGGCACGGCGCCCCCATTGGTGGCGGTGAGGGTCACAATAGGCGTGCCGTCGATCAGGTTCGTGTCGGTGAGGGCGCAGGCGACGCCCTGGGCGGTGCTGGCCTTCCAAAGCGGCGCCTCGAATCCGGCGAGATCGGCGATCACCCGGGCGCGCGGATCGTCATAAGGCGCCGCCGACATCAGGGCCTCGATGCGGAGGGTGGCCGGCTGCGCGTCGAACGGATTGGAGTCCTGCCACTCGATCGACCACGGCGCGTCGGGCGCGGCAATGTGGGCATGGGAACGGGAGCGGCGAAAGCGGGGTTTGCCGCCGGCATCCATGACCAAGGCGAATTCCTGTCCGGGCCGGCGCAGTTCGGCCTTGACGCGTTCGTCGCAGGCGCCGGAGTGGCGCAGTTCCTCGCAGGCGCGGAGGATGTCGACGGTGCGGCGGAACAATGGCACCGTGCGGAGTTGGTCCCGGTTGATGGCACCGGCGAGCGAGATGCCGGCGTCCCATCCGACCAATTTGGCGCCGAGATACTCGATGACCTCCGGGTAGGTCGGTTCGATCTGGGGCGGATTAAACGACTGGAAATTCCACCAGCCCAGGTGGAGCGGGAGCAGGAGGCCGCCGTTGACGGCGCCGGCGTGCAGGTCGATGAACCGGCGGTGTCCGCGCTGGGGGTAATCCCAGGCCTGCCACCGGGTGCGGTACTGCCAGAAATGATGCCACATCGCGCTCATTTCCATGCCCACGGGCTTCTTCAACCGCTTCTGGATTTCGAACACGAATTTGTCGGCCCAGTACCAGCACTCGTCCGCGCCGCGCAGGATCGAACTGCCGTCGATCGCATCGAGATAGAGGCCGTCGAATCCGCACCGATTGACGATCTCGGCGTGATTGGCGGCGATCTCTTCGAAGAGCGACGATTCGACGTCCGGGACAAACAGGCCGAAGCATTCCTTGAGATGCCGGGCGCGGGCGCCTTGGGGATGGGCGGCGGGCCGGGTGCCGAAGGCGCCGCGCCGGACGCCCGTGAAGCGCCAGGGCGGCTGCTGGCTGACTGCGCCGAAGGTGACCAGTTCATCGCCCAGATGCAGCACAACGCTGTTGTGCTCGAAGAAGCCGGTGATTGTGCTCAGGCCGGCCGTCGACTCCTCGACCGGCAGGGTGTCGGCATCGGGGCCGACCGATTCGGCGAGCGTGAAGGCGCGGAACGCGTCCAGGCGGACATCCGGGACCGGGGTGACGTATTTGGACTGTTTGTCGATGAAGAAGGCGTAGCTGTGGAAGATCGAGTCGATCCCGGCCTCGTGCAGCCGGGCCACGATGCGGGCGAATGTCTCCGGTCCCTCAGGCCACTTCGCCTTGTCGAGCGCGAAGTCGCCGAACCTGAAGAAGCCCAGGGCTGCTCTAAAGTCGGACGGGACGGGTGAGTAGGCGAATGACCTGTCCCGGGCGGCGACTCATCTTCGCCAGGAAGGTCGGACAGGTTCGATCCC
>JAKLFY010000054.1 GCA_022710935.1 Verrucomicrobiota bacterium | reverse complement strand
AGAACCTCTGCGAGCAGTGGCTCGAAGTCGTGATCCCCTAGCCCCCATCCGATTCATTCGCTGACCCCAGGGCCTGCGCTCCCACCTCGTTCCCGCTTAGCTTGACCCGTATTGGCTGGCCGTCCCCCCTCCAGCCTTCTCGTCTTCATGAATTGGCGCTGGTCAGGCCCGGACACCCCACTCGCGTCGAGAGGAACCGTGTCCGGGCCAATCCGGGGAGAGCGGTCTTTCAGGCGCGTTCGGACGGGCGATGCTGCTCGCAGATCCAGGTGTGGGCCTGGTCGGCCACTTTGGCGAGCAGCAGCAGATCGTCGCGCCCGAAGCTTTCGGTGGTTTTCCACTGATCGCCGTCCTTGTAGAGGCGGCAGAGCGAGACGCTGTAGCGGGTGGTGTCGCCGAACGTGTTCTCCCAGATTGCAGCCTTGATCGCGCCGAGGCGGATGGTTTGGGCCGGCCTGTTGTTGCCGGAAGCGGCCTGTGGGGCCGGTTGGTTCGGCATCTGCGGTTTGGTCATGTTCATGTCGTTTCTCCTTGTTGCGGCGGTCGGGGAAGGCCCGAACGCGGTATCCAACACAGCGTACGCGCGCTGTGTTCCCGCGGTTACATGGAAGACGCTCCCCGGCGCACCGTGCCGGTAACATATGCAGCGGGCCCGTGTCGTCAAGGGACGCTCTGCCCGGACGCCGTCGGCCCGGGACCCCCGCGCGGTCTGCCGGAGCCGCCTTGGACTGAATGCGCTCGGGCCGACGCGGGCGGTCTTTTGCAGTTGGCAAACGGCCGGAGCGCCTTTCCAATCATGCCCATGAAATCACAGACCGATTACCTCTGGTTCGAGGTGCCAAAACGGCGCGGGTATCTCAGGATCACGGACCAGGTCGAGGCGCTGGTGGGCAGGAGTGGAGTGCAGGAGGGCCTGTGCCTCGTCAATGCCATGCACATCACCGCCAGCGTTTACATTAACGATGCCGAGGACGGACTGCTCCACGACTACGATGTCTGGCTCGAGCAGTTGGCGCCCCACGCCCCGACGGATCAGTACCATCACAATCGGACCGGCGAAGACAACGCGGACGCGCATCTCAAGCGCCAGGTCATGGGCCGCGAAGTCGTGGTGGCGATCACCAAAGGCAAGCTCGACCTGGGCCCTTGGGAACAGATCTTCTACGGGGAGTTCGACGGCCGGCGCCGCAAACGCGTGCTCGTCAAAATCATCGGCGAATAGCCACAGACCAGAAATCTCTGTCCTCGTCCCAGCATGAGATTTCCGGGCGAACGGGTCGCCGCGCCATCGGCGCGCCCTGCGTCCCGGCGGGTGGCGCGTGGCTCTCCGGAGCTAATCCAGACCGTTCTCTTCGCCGCTCTCCCACTTGGGATAGATCTCGGGGGGGACTTCGCCGCGGCGGATCAGTTCCTGCAGATCGCGGATGACGGTGCGGCGGGCGACCTTGAATCGGCGGGCCAGGCTCGAGATGTTGGGCCGCCCCTGCGCGTCGGCAAGCAGCCGCCGGATTTCGGTTTGGCGGCTGAGGCGATCGGTCGACCGGCTCAGCAACTCCTCGATGTCGACGCGCTTCGACCTTTCAAGGGCTTCGAACTGACGCACAACTTCCGACTCGCCACACTGCTCGATGGCGATCTGGATCGTGCGCCGCAGTTCATCCAGATCGATCGGTTTGGGCAGGCAGTAATGCGCCCGCCGCGGACCCTGCAGGGCCTCGATCTGCTGTTGGACCTCGAGGGCGCCTGACACCACGATGATCGGCACGTACGGCAGCAGCTCCTTGAGTTCGGGCAGAAACTCGAGGCCAAGCTCGCCCCGCGCCAGCACATGATCGAGCAGGATGACGTCCGGACGCTGCTTGGAAACGCAGGTCAGGGCCGCTGATCCGGTCTTGGCCCGGGTCAGGTCGTAGTCGGACAACGCCTCTTCATAGATTTCGTACTGCAGATCGTCGTCTTCGATTACCAGGATGCGCTTCCGGGTCATGGGTTCGGAGACACAATGGTCAAAGGCACGCGCCAAGGCAAGTCCGCAACCGGCGTGTTCGGGAAGGCGGTGTGTCTGGAGGTTGTCGGTGGGAATCAAAATGCGCCGCGTGGCGGCGCGCGGCCTACAATGGGTGTCATCAGCTTGTAGGCCGGGTCGCCTGACCCGGCGCCTGCACCGGGCGGCAGAACGCCGACACCAGCCAGATGCACCGCCCGTCGAGGGGCCGTTGAGGGTGCCTTGACATCGGGACTTCCTTTCCAAAGACTGCCCCGCTTTATGGCCGAACCGAAAACGAACGAGTTGATGGAGAAGATCGTCTCCCTGTGCAAACGCCGCGGTTTCATTTTTCAGTCGTCTGAAATCTATGGCGGCATCAACGGCTTTTGGGACTACGGACCGCTGGGGGCCGATCTCAAACGCAACGTCCGCGACGCCTGGTGGCGGACGATGGTTCAACAGCGCGACGATGTCGTGGGCCTCGACGCGACCATCATCATGCACCCGGCCATCTGGAAGGCCTCCGGGCACGTCGACACATTCAGCGACCCGATGTGCGACTGCCTTCTGACGCGAAAGCGGTTCCGCGCGGACCAGGTCGAGCCTCAGAGCGGCGACGTGCACCGTTACGCCGGCGCCTTCGGCGATGGCTGGCTCGATACCGCAGCCCAGGCCGGAGTCAAAGACATCCCGGAGACGTTCGTGGGCGGGTATCGAACGCTGTCCGCGGACGACGCCGCGCGCATCCTGGATGCGGTGAAGGGCGCCGGGCTCAATCCGGCCTGGCACGTCGACGCGTCGTTCTCCGTGCTCATCCCCGCAGGCAAGCACCCCGAGTACGCGAACAAGGTGGGACGCGCCTTTTATGCGGCACGCGGGCTGAGCAATCCTGTGCTGATCCTGGCAGGCACAGAATCGGTCCGGGACTCGATGCGCTACAATCCGGAGAACGGCGCCGAACTGACCGAGCCGCGTCCGTTCAACCTGATGCTCCAGACCTGCGTGGGGCCGGTCCAGAGCGCGGAGAACGTCGCGTACCTGCGCCCTGAGACCGCCCAGGCGATCTTCGCCCAGTTCAAGAACGTCCTCGAAACCTCGAGACAACGGGTGCCGTTCGGCATCGCTCAGGTCGGCAAGGCCTTTCGCAACGAGGTTACACCCCGGAATTTCACCTTCCGATCCCGCGAGTTCGAGCAGATGGAACTCGAGTTTTTTATCAAGCCGGACGAGGCCATCGAGGCGATTTGCGGGCATGTCGCCCGGGTCGAGGACGGGGCCTGGCAGGGCGAGCCGCAGCCGGATTGGGGCTGGGAAGTCTGGCACAAATACTGGGTCGAGCAGCGCATCCGGTTCTACGAATCGGTCGGCCTGCCGCGCGCCTCGCTCGAGGAATACTGGCAAAAGCCCGAGGAACTGGCCCACTACGCGCGGGCCACGGTGGACCTGCTCTACCCGTTCCCGTTCGGGGCCCAGGAACTCGAAGGCATCGCCGCGCGCAGCGATTTCGATCTCTCACAGCACCAGCGATTCGCCGGCAAGCCCATGACGGTGTTCGACGAGGAGTTGAAGGCCGCATGGACGAAGCTCGAGCAGAACCGAAAGGACGACCTGTGGCGACGCTACTTCGAGGGGCGGCGCGGCTACCTTGCGCGGACGGGCTTCGATGCCGAGAAAGCGGCCAGCCAGGCCCGCATCGAAGCCGATGCGCTGGCCAAGGGCTGGTACGTCCCCCATGTGATCGAGCCGTCCGCGGGTGTCGACCGCCTGATCCTCGCCCTCATCTCCCATGCCTTCACCGAGATCGAAAGTGTGGACGACAAGGGCAAGAAGGAAACGCGCTTGATCATGCGCTTCCACCCCCGCGTGGCCCCCATCAAGGTCGGGGTCTTCCCCCTCCTCAAGAACAAGCCGGATCTGGTCCGCACCGCCCGGGCGATCCGCGACCTCTTGCGTCCGCATCTGACGGTCTTTTACGACGAAGCGGGTTCGATCGGACGCCGCTATGCGCGCCAGGACGAAGCGGGCACGCCGTTCGGCGTCACGGTCGATTTCGACACGCTCGGCGAGGGCGGACCCGAACTCCGGGACACCGTGACGGTGCGGGAGCGGGACACGGGGCAACAGGTGCGGGTGAAGATCGACGCCCTCCTGCCATGGCTTCTCGATCGGGTGCGATAGACACGGCCGCGCGCCGGGCCCGGAGTCTCAAGCTCGCGGGCCGCCGGCGGACCCCTCTTCCATTGCCATGACAGCGGAACAACTGGCCAAAGCGAAGGCGCTCGGTTTCTCGGACAAACAACTGGCCTTCCTGACCGGACGGTCCGAGGACGACCTGCGCGCGATGCGCGCCCGGCTTGGCTTGGTCCCAAGCTATCGGCTGGTGGACACGTGCGCGGCGGAGTTCGAGGCCCACACGCCCTATTACTACTCGACGTATGACCGCGGCGACGACGAGGTCAAGCCCTCGGATCGGCGCAAGGTGATGATCCTGGGCGGCGGGCCGAATCGCATCGGCCAGGGCATCGAGTTTGACTACTGCTGCGTCCACGCCGCCTTCGCCCTCAAGGAGGACGGATTCGAGACCGTGATGGTCAACTCGAATCCGGAGACCGTCTCGACCGACTACGACACGAGCGACCGCCTCTTCTTCGAACCGCTCACGCTTGAAGACGTCCTCCATATCTACCGGCGCGAACGCTGCTGGGGCGCCATCGCCCAGTTCGGCGGGCAGACCCCGCTGAACCTGGCGCTCGATCTCGAGCGCAACGGCGTCAACGTGCTGGGCACATCGCCCGGGAGCATCGAGATCGCGGAAGATCGCGAGTTGTTCGCCGCCATGCTCCAGAAGCTCGATATCCCGCAGCCCCCCAACGGCATCGCCACCAACGAGATCGAGGCCCTTCGGGTGGCCCAAAGGCTGAGCTATCCCGTCCTGGTCCGCCCCTCGTTCGTCCTCGGCGGACGCGCCATGCAGATCGTTTTCTCGGATGCCGAATTGCAGCACTACATGCGGTTCGCTGTCGAGGCGTCGCCCCAACGCCCCGTGCTCGTCGACAAGTTCCTCGAAGACGCCACGGAAGTGGACGTCGATTGCATCGCCGATGTGGGTCAATTCTCTTCCCCGGACGAGGGGCACGTGGTGATGGGAGGCATGCTCGAACACATCGAGTTCGCCGGCGTGCACTCGGGCGACGCGGCCATGGTTCTGCCGCCGCACGGGCTGACCGACGCCTCGATGCGGACAATCCGCGCGTACACGCACGCGATGGCGCGCGAACTCAAGGTCGTGGGCCTGATGAACGTCCAGTACGCCGTCAAAGGCGAGCGTGTCTATGTGCTCGAAGTCAATCCCCGGGCCTCCCGAACCGTGCCGTTCGTGAGCAAGGCCATCGGCGTCCCGCTGGCCAAGTTGGCCGCCCGAGTCATGGCCGGACGCACCCTGGCCGACCTCGGGTTTACCGCCGAGACCTGGCCGGACCACTGGGCCGTCAAGGAGTCTGTCTTCCCCTTCAACCGGTTTCGCGGACAGGACATCCTCCTCTCGCCGGAGATGCGGTCCACAGGCGAGGTGATGGGTTTGGATGCCGATCTGGGCATCGCCTACGCAAAGTCCCAAATGGCGGCCGGTACGCCCTTGCCGCTGGGCGGACGCGTCTTCTTCAGCGTCAACGATGCCGACAAACCGCACGCCGCGGCTGTCGCCCGAGGCTTCGCCGAGCTGGGATTCGAGTTGGTGTCCACCCCCGGAACAGCGCGGGTGCTGGCGGACGCGGGCGTCAAGGTTCAGCCGATCTTCAAGTTGCAGGAAGGCCGTCCAAACGCCCTCGACCTCCTCAAGAACCGCGAGATCCAACTGGTCGTGAACACCCCGTCCGGACAAGCCCCGCGGGCAGATGAGGTCAGGATCCGCACCACCGCCGTCTACACCGGCATCCCGATCATGACTACCTTGAGCGGCGCCCGCGCAGCGATTCTGGGCATCGCGGCCCTCAAACGCCACGGCTGCGGAGTCAAAGCCCTCCAGGAATACACCTGAAACGCCCGCCGCCCCTTGGCTGCGTCCGGGCTTGGGCGGACCCGCTCAATCGAGCTCGAAGTCTCCGTACTCGGCTTCGCTGATCAGCCATGTTCCGCGCGATCCCGTGTTGCTCAAGACACCGCCGCTCACCCGCCACTCGGTGTCCGCCGGGGGCGGATTGCGCAGATCGGCCCAGTGACGCACCAGCCAGCCCTGCGGCACGCCGTCCTCGGGAAACAACGGTCTCCACCCGGCGGACGGGTCGGCGGTGCGGCAACCGGCCACGACGAAGGCGGCGATCAGGCCGAGCGCAAAACGGAGGTGATGGGGCGGGGTCATCGAGCGGGAACGGTTGTGCATCCAGCCCGCATGTTTCGCGCCTCGACGGTGCACAGAGCGGTCAGACTTCGAAAGAGGATTGCCATGCGTTATGTCGCGGCGGCTGCCTCCACTTCCTCGGTCTCGAGAAAGCCCTGCAACTGCCGGATCCGGGTTGGATGGCGCATCTTGCGCAGCGCCTTGGCCTCGATCTGGCGGATGCGCTCGCGTGTCACCTTGAACTGCTTGCCCACCTCTTCGAGGGTTCGGGAATAGCCGTCGCCCAGTCCGAAGCGCAATTCGAGCACCTTGCGCTCCCGCTCGGTCAGCGTCTCGAGCACCTGCCCCAGCTTGTCCTTCAGAAGGCTGTAGCTGGTCATGTCCGAAGGATTCTCGGCCGACTTGTCCTCGATGAAATCCCCGAAATTGGTGTCGTCGCTGTCGCCCACAGGCGATTGGAGCGAGATCGGCTGCTGGGCCATCTTGAGAACGGCGCGCACCCGCTCGACCGGCATCTGCATCTCGTCCGCAATCTCCTCCGGAGTCGCCTCGCGTCCGAAGTCCTGGACCAACTGCTTCTGAACCCGCATCAGCTTGTTGATGGTCTCGATCATGTGCACCGGGATGCGGATGGTGCGCGCCTGGTCGGCGATCGAGCGGGTGATGGCCTGGCGAATCCACCACGTGGCGTATGTCGAGAATTTGTAGCCCCGGCGGTACTCGAACTTCTCGACCGCCTTCATCAGACCCATGTTGCCTTCCTGGATCAGATCGAGGAAAGAGAGGCCGCGGTTGGTGTACTTCTTGGCGATGGAAATCACCAGACGCAGGTTGGCCTCCACCATTTCGGTCTTGGCCTGGTGCGCCTTGTAGGTGAAATGCTGAAGCTGTTTGTAGGCATCGAGATAGTCCGTGTGGCTCATCCGGACGAATTCCTCGAGTGCATGGATCTTCCGACGCTCGGAATCGAGGATCGACTGGTGGGCGGGCTTGCGCTGCGACTCGAGTTCCACGATCGCCCTGAGGCTCATCTGGATCTTGTCGTGGATGTTGTCCGCCACCAGCGCCATCTCCTCGATCACCTTCTGCTTGTAGTAAAACTTGGGGAATGTCGCCTGAAGCTTGTTGTCCATCTTCCGGAACTCGGACGACGCCTTCAGCTTCCGGCTCTTGTTGCTCTCCTTCTGCCACCGCGCGTACACCCCGTCCACATGCTGGTCCACCCCTCGGACATCCTTCACCAGCTTGCGCAGGGCGCGCAGGTGGTTCTCCCGGCCCTCGATCTTCTTGTCCAGAATCACCCGGTCGAATCGCTCCTTGGGCGGCTCGGAGATCAGCTTCTCGGCCAGGGCAATGTGCTCCTTGCCCGCAAAACCAAAGCCGTAAATGATCCGCTTGACCTCGTTCTCCGCATCCTCGATCCGCTTCGAAATCTCCACCTCCTGCTCCCGCGTCAACAGCGGAACCTGCCCCATCTGCTTCAAATACATCCGGACCGGGTCGTCGAGGATGTCCAAACGCGCCTTCTCATCCTCTTCCTCCGGCTCCGGTTGCTTGATCCGGTCCACCTCCGCCTGGTCCACAATCTCCACATCCAGGTTCCGCAGGCGGGTGTAGACCTCGTCCAGATCATCCGCCGTCACCACCGCGTCCGGCAACGCATCGTTGATGTCGTTGTAGGTCAGGTAGCCCTGCTCCTGAGCCAGGCGGACCAGTTCCTTGATCTTCTCCGACAAGTCGAATCCGCCCGGAGGACGCGCCTCGCCCCCCGCCCCAGGGCCCGCGGGCGCAGCCACGGCAGCCGGGGTCTCGCCGGTCAGCGCCGCGATCCGGGCCGGAGCCGGAAGCACCGGCAGAGACGGCGGGAAGGCGACTTGCGCCTTCGGTTTTCGGGACTTGGCACGCGCTTTGGCCACGCGACGGTGGCTGGCAGGTTTGGAATGGCCATTGGGGGAACGGTGTGCGGCGACAGCTTTCTTGCGCTTCTCTCTCGACATAATGTTTGGATCGATCAACCCAGCCCGGGCGAAATCAAGATGGCCGAACAATATTGTGTTTGTGGCTCCCTTAGTCAAGCGGCAGATGCCAACAGATGCGCGCCCCCTGTGTCTGGAGGTTGTCAGTGCGAATCAAGCTCCCGCCGCGTGGGGACACGCGGCCTACAGAATGGGCATCATCAGCAGGCCGGGTCCCCTGACCCGGCGTCTGCACCCATGTCTGTCTTCCCGCCGCGTGGGGAAACGGGGCCTGCCATGGAGAGTCTCGATCCGGCGTAGGCCCGGCGCCCTCACCGGGCGGCATCACACCGACAACCAGCAGATGCACCGGATGCCGGCGGACGGCCGGCCGACAGTCTCGCTTTGACCTGCCAGCCGATTCGCTCGCACCCCAGGCCTCAACCCTTCAGAATGCAGAATCGCCGGAGGATCCCAGGGGGGGCCGGTTCAAAGGTCGTCCACGAACTTCTGCATCGCCTCTTCCTGCTGGGCGATGGACTCGACCAGGCGGAACTGGGTGCGGCAGCGGTCGAGGTTGTGGTCGGGGCGGTGGACTCGGAAGTAGTTGTCGCCCATCAGGTAATCGGCCAGGAAGCGGATGCCGATGGTGTAGGTGATCAGTTTGCCTGAGAACGCCAGATACCGGCGCTCGGCCGGGGTGCAGAATCCCTCGACCGCCTTCATGTACCCCTGCGCCAACGCCTGGAACATGGGCATCTGCATCTTCACCTTCGAAAGGTCCTTCTCGTCCTCGAGAGTGGGGCTGGTCGTGGTTCGCACCATGTCGCCAAAGTCATAATGCACCAGGCCCGGCATGACCGTGTCGAGGTCGACCACACACATGGCGCGCCCGGTCTCCCAGTCGAGCATCACGTTGTTGAACTTCGTGTCGTTGTGGGTGATGCGCTCCGGCACCTCGCCCGCGGCGTGGGCATTGAGCAGGGTGTCAATCCAAGGCTCCTGCTTGAGCGCAAACTCGATCTCGCGCGCCGCGCAGTGGGCCCGATTGCAGTGGTCCTCCTCGATCGCGCGCTTGAGGGTCTCAAACCGCTTGCGCGCGTTGTGAAAGTCCGGAATCGTCTCGTGAAGGCGTTCCCCCGGGAGATCGGCAACCAGGGCCTGGAACTCGCCAAATGCCCGCCCGGCCTCGCAAGCCTGGGTCGGCGTCTGCACCGATTCGAACGACTGCACGCGTTCGACGAAGACAAACGTCCGCCAGAACTCGCCGTTGCCGTCGCAATAATAGGGCTTGCCGTCGCGCGTGGGCACGATCGTCAGAGCGCGGCGCGTCATCTGACGAGCCGTCTGGCTCTGAAGCTTGCTGCGCAAGTGAGCCGTCACCCGCATCACGTTTTCCATCACCCCGACGGGATTGCGGAACACGCTCTGATTGATCCGCTGATGGATGTAACGAACCAGCACGCCGCCCTGATCGTATGTGGCCGTGTAGGTCTCGTTGATGTGCCCGATCTTGCACGCCTCGGCGTGCAGAATCTGTCCGTAGATCTGAAATTGCTGGGATATCTCCTGCAAATGCTGCTCGCGGTACAATGGCATATTCGTGGTGCGGATCTCACATCTCCACATGGGCCGGAAAACGCGAAGAAACCCACGCTGGATCGAGATCGCTCAGTCGATCTGGCGCGCACACATAACCTAATGCCGCCCGTAAGCAAGCCATTTCTTCCCGCCGCCGGTCCCCGCCCCGCCCCGCCCCGCGCCGCGGCAGTGCTGCGGCAGTGCTTGCCGACAGGCACTCCGGCTTGTATGGTCCCACCCATGCTGAGACGCTCAATGTACTGCGCCGCTGCGGCGTTCGGGCTGGCCTGGGCGTTGATGGCCGATGTGATCCAGCTCAAGGACCAGGCGGCAATCACCGGGACAATTCTGGCGGAGAAGCCCGACCAGCTTGTGGTCGACGTCGGCTACACGGTGCTGATCGTGCCGCGCGAACGCGTGGAGACAATCACCCGGACCGGCGCGGGGGATGCCCCGCGCCAGCCGGGGCGTGAATCCGCGGCCAGCCCGGAGACCGCGGAGACCGTCCCCCCCGCCACGGCTGCGGGGAACGCCGCGGTCGCGCCGGCGCCGGGATTGGGCGGCGCTGCCGGACGCGGCGGTCTGTTTGCGGCATCGAGCGGGGCGGGGCAGGACCGGTCGGTGCGGGAGTTGGTGAAGGAACTGGGCGAGGCGGTGGTGCAGGTGCGCGCGCCGAGCGGATTGGGATCGGGTTTTTTCATCAATGACGAAGGGTATCTCATCACGAATTTCCACGTGATCGAGGGTGAGACGCAGATCTCGATCGAGGTTTATCATCAGAGAAATGGCGAGCTCGAACGCAAGACTTACAAGCAGGTCAAGATCGTCGCCATGAACAAGTTTCAGGACCTGGCGTTGTTGAAGATCGAGGATGCGGGGGCGCCCAGGTTCGTGTCGGTCGTGCTCGGGAGCGCGCAGACCGTCGCGGTGGGGGAGCGTGTCTTTGCCATTGGCAGCCCGCACGGACTGGAACGGACCGTCACCGAAGGGATCTTGAGCACCAAGACCCGCCAGTTGCAGGGGGAACTCCTGCTCCAAACCAGCACCCAAATCAACCCGGGCAACAGCGGCGGTCCGCTCTTCAATCTGCGCGGCGAAGTCATCGGCGTGACCAACATGAAGATCAGCTTCGGCGAAGGGCTCGGCTTTGCCATCCCGGTCGAGCGCGTGCGCCATTTCCTCGAAAACCGCGATGCCTTCGCCTACGACAACGACAACCCCAGCAACGCCTATCGCTACCTCGAACCGCCGCGGCGGCTGCAGAAGGCGATCGGGCAGCCCGCGCTTTGACACCACCTCGGCCGCACACCCGGCTCCACAGCCCCAGACCCAGTCAGGAACACATGAAAACAACGCTTCTGAATGCCCTCTTCGCCTGCACCCTGCCGCTCGCTCTCTGCACGGCGCGGGCGGATATACCGCCCGCCGAACGCCTCCTGCCGAGCGACACCCTGGCCGTGCTCTGCGCGCCCGATTGGTCGAAAGTCACCGTGGCCCGGCAGCAGGCCCCCTTCGCGCTGCTGTGGAAGGATCCGGCGATGCGCCCCTTTTGCGACAAGTTCCTCGCAAAGCTCACCAACGATGTCGTCGCCCCGATCGAGCGCGATCTCGGCGCCAAGCTGACGGACTACGCGGACCTGCTCCAGGGCCAATTCACCCTCGCTGTCACCCGCAACGGCTGGACGGGTGCCAGCGAACCTCTGCCAGCGTTCCTGCTGGTGCTGGACGCCCGGGACAAGGCCGATCTCCTCAGAAAAAACCTCGCCGACGTCAAGCGCAAGCTGACCGACTCCGGCCGAAAGACGCGCACCGATACCATTCGCGGCGTCGAGTTCACGACCGTCATCCTGGACCGGGCGCAACTCGAAGAGGGTCTCGGCACGATCAGCGGGGCGGGCGCCGGGCCCGGGAGCGCGAACACCCCGAAAGACGGAGCGACCCCTGCTGCATCGTCGCCCTCGGGACAGGCCGGATCCACGATCGAGTTGAGCGTGGGACAGGCCGAGTCCGCGCTTCTCGTGAGCACCAGCACCAAGGTGCTCGAACAGGTCCTGGCGCGCATGGCGGGCGCAGGCGGAGGCGCACTGGCGGAAGTGCCGGCGTTCGAGGCCGACGCGCGCGGGATGTTGCGGGACGGCCTGTCGTACGGCTGGATTCACTTCGCCCCCATAGCCGAGACTCTGGCCCGCATGTTCCCCGCCGGCGAGGGAACACCCGACGGAGATCCGGCCGCGATGATGGCGTTCGGCCTGGACAAGATGCTCGGGGCGTTCGGGCTGAGCAGCCTCAGAACCCTCGCGTTCAATGCGCGCCAAAATGCCGAAGGCGAGTTCTTCGATTTCTATCTCGGCGTCCCCGAAGAGACCCGCAAAGGCCTCTTCGCAGTCCTGAACACCGCGCCCAAGGACGCTTCGCCGCCCGCCTTTGTCCCGGCTGAGGCCGTCAATTTCAGCCGGTGGCGCGCGGACGGCCAGCGCATCTGGGCGTCGGTGGAAGCCATCGCCAACGAGATTGCGCCAGGCATGCTCGGTCTCGTTGTCATGCAGGTCGAGGCGATGATCAAGGAACAGTCGCCCGCCTTTGACCTCAGAAAGAACCTGATCGCGAACCTCGGCGACGATTTCGTGTCCTATCAGAAGACGCCGCGAGGAACGACGCTCGACGACCTCATCAGCCCGCCCTCGGTGACCCTGATCTCCTCGCCCAATCCCGATCAGCTCCTCCAGGGCCTCAAGTCGGTCCTGTCCATGCTCGCGGCGCCGCTGAGCAGTGCGAGCTTCAAGGAGCGCGAGTTCCTCGGTCGCAAGATCCATTCCCTTCCAATGCCCACCCTGCCGACCGAGGAGGGGGGCGCGGCGGCCGAAGAGAGCGTGCATATGACCGCCAGCGGAGGGTACCTCGCCGTCTCGACGGACGCGGCGTTGCTCGAGGAATACCTGCGCAGCGGAGAGACCAAACCCAAACCGCTCGCCGCGGTGCCCGGCCTGAGCGAGGCGGGCGGGAAGGTGGGCGGTATGGCCACAGGCCTCTTCGGCTACCAGGACGACGTCGAGAACCTCCGGATCCTGACCGAAATCCTCCGCAACAACGGCGACCTGATATCGCAGGCCCTGGCCATGAGCCCGGTCGGGCCAAAGTCGGGCGAGCCGGACAAGGCGTTGAAGGAATGGTTCGATTTCTCGCTGCTCCCGCCTTTCGAGAAGATCGCCAAGTACTTTCACCTGACGGTCTACGCCGGGCAGATCTCGAAGGACGGGTTCACGCTCAAGACCTTCAGCCCTCGTCCGCCCAAACTGAATCCCTAGCCCGCATTTCTCACCAACTTTTGATGTCATCTGACCGGTCACCGTCACATTTCACCTGAAATGCGGGCTGGCGAGGCGCGCCTCCAGACCGATTCCAATGAAGCGATCCAAACAACCGATCGTCGGCCCATGACCATCACGCTCTACATTCCGTGCTTCATCGATCTGATTTACCCGCAGGTCGGAATCGCGATGGTGCGCATACTCGAGAAGCTCGGGCACCGCGTCGAATGCCCCGAGAGTCCCGCATGCTGCGGCCAGCCCGCGTTCAACACCGGCTACTGGGACGAAAGCCGCGCCACGGCCGTGAAGGTGCTCCAGCAACTGAAGGATGCCGAGGTCGTGGTCATCGCCAGCGGCTCGTGCGGCGCGATGATCAAGGTGTTCTACCCGGACCTGTTCGCCGGCACACCGCAGGAAGGGCTGGCCAGGCAGGTCTCGGCCAAGTGCTTCGAGTTCTCCCAGTTTCTGGTGGACAAGCTGGGCGTGACCGATCTCGGAGCCCGGTTCCCCCACAAGGTCACCTACCACGACGGCTGCCACAGCCTCCGCGAAATGCACATCCACGCCGCGCCGCGCCAACTGATGGCCCGAGTCCACGGACTCGAACTGGTCGAGATGAAACAAACCGTCTGCTGCGGCTTCGGCGGCACCTTCTCGGCCAAGTTCCCGATGATCTCGACGGCCATGGGCGAGGTGAAGTGCGAACTCGCCCTCGAGACCGGGGCCGAGTATATCGTGTCGAGCGATTCGAGCTGCCTGATGCACATCCAGGGGCTGATCGATCGCCGCCGCCAGCCGCTCAAGACCATCCACCTCGCCGAGATCCTCGCACCCGCATGAGCGCCTCCGCCTCCCAATTCAAACGGGATGCCGTCCGGCTGACAGCCGACCTGCGTCACCGGTCGCTGATCCAGACCGCCCTCGGCAATTACGAAGTCAAACGCGACGAGAAGAAGGCGCTCTTCCAGGACTATGACGGGGCGCGCCAGCTCGCCGCCGAAATCAAGTGGGAGGCCATCAACCGCCTGGACCGGCACCTCGATCAGTTCGTGCGCGGACTCGAAGCGCGGGGAACGAAGGTGCACTGGGCCACAACCGCCCGCCAGGCATGCGACATCATCGTCGGCATCGCCCGAAGCAAGAGCGCACGCTCGATCGTGAAGTCGAAGGCCATGACCGCGGAGGAAATCCACCTCAACCGCGCCCTCGAACAGGCCGGCTTCGAAGTGGTCGAGTCCGACCTGGGCGAGTTCATCGTCCAACTCCGCGACGAACCGCCCTACCACATCGTCTTCCCCGCGATGCACCTCACCCGCGGCGAAATCCAGCGCACCTTCAAGGACAAGCTCCACGACGCGCCCTCCGACAACCCGGAAGCCCTCACCCTGGTCGCCCGCCGCGTCCTCCGACAGAAGTACATCCACGCCGATATCGGCCTCACCGGCGCCAATTTCGCCGTCGCGGAGACCGGCATGATTTCGGTCACGGAAAACGAGGGGAACGCGCGCCTCACGGCCGCGCTGCCCAAAACCATGATCACGCTGCTCGGCATCGAGAAGATCGTCCCGCGGTTGGACGATCTGGCCCTCTTGCTGCCGATGCTTGCGACGGTGGGCGCCGGTCAGCTCATCAGCGGCTACAACACCCTCTACGGCGGCCCGCGCCAGCCCGGCGAGACCGACGGCCCCGAGGAGTTCCATGTGGTGTTGCTCGACAACAACCGCACCGCCCTCCTCGCCAATGCCGAGCAGAGAGACGCGCTCCACTGCATCCGCTGCGGATCCTGCCTGAACGTCTGCCCAATCTACCGCCACGTGGGCGGCCACACCTACGCCACCACGTACCCCGGCCCGATCGGCGGCGTGATCACACCCAACCTGCGCGGCCTCCAGGACTGGAAACACCTCTCCTACTCCTCCTCCCTCTGCGGAGCGTGCACCGAAGCCTGCCCGGTCAAGATCGACCTGGCCCACCACCTCCTCCAAAACCGCCGCAACGCCTCGCGCCGCAAACCGAGCTGGTGGCAGAAGATCGCCTTCAAACTCTTCGCCCCCGTCGCCAATGGCCGGATCCCGTGGATGCTCGTGACCAAGGGCGGGCGCTTCGGACAGCGGTTCCATGGCCTGATCAGGGGTACACCAATCGATCCGGCGTATTGCTGGACCCGGACGCGCGACGTGCCGCGCATCGCGAAACAGAGCTTCAAGGAATGGTGGAGAGAAACCCGGAAATGACCGCCGCCAGCCGCCCCATCACAATGCCATGAACGAACGCGAACAGATCCTCGCCCGCATCCGGGAGGCCCTGACAGTGCCCGCTCCCGTTCCGGGGTCTCAGGATGGCCGGGCCCGCCGCGACGGCCTGCCCACCAGCGCCGACCAGCGCCGTGTCCTGCCCGCCGTCGGGGATTCCTTCGACGCCCGTGCGTCCCTGTTCGCCAAAAACGCCGCCGATCTCCGCGCCCAATTCAAGCTGCTCGCGAATTCCTCCGACCTGGCAGCCGAGCTCAAGCGCCTGGCCGCAGCCGAACAGTGGGATCGCGTGGCCAGCCACCGCGGCGCATTGACCGACCCGGCCTGCGCGGCCCTTGGCCTGCCCGTGCTCCTCACGGACGAGCCTTACGACAAGACCGATCTCGAACGATGTCCCGCCGGGCTCTCCGCATGCGATGCGCTCGTGGCCCAGACCGGCAGCGTCCTGGTCACCAGCCGCGGCGCCGGCGGGCGCGCCCTGTCCGTCCTGCCGCCCCATCACGTGGTCCTTGCCCGACGCGACCAATTGGTGGCCGATTTGCCGGAGGCATTCGCGCTCCTCAGGTCGAAATACGGCGCCGATTATCCAAGCATGATCTCATTCATCACCGGCCCCAGCCGGACCGGCGACATCGAACGTATCCTCGTCCTCGGGGCCCACGGCCCCAGGCAACTGACTATCCTCTGCTATTAACACCATGATCCCCAAGTCAACCCAAACCAGGAGAGCCCTTCGCCACGGCTTTACCCTCATCGAACTGCTCGTCGTGATCGCGATCATCGCGATCCTGGCAGGCATGCTCCTGCCGGCGCTCAGCAAGGCCAAGGCCAAGGCCACGGGCATCGTCTGCATGAGCAACACCAAACAACTGGCGCTCGCGGTGCTCATGTACACCCACGACAACGCCGATTGGTTTCCACCCAACCGGGACGGCGGCACGAAGGATGTCAACGTGAGCTGGGTCGCCGGATGGCTGGATTGGAATACGGGCAACACGGACAACACCAACACCTACTTCCTCCTCAAGGCCAAGATCGGCGCCTACACAAGCGATGTCGGCATCTACCGCTGCCCGGCCGACAATTACCCGGTCAATATGGGCCGCACCAAAGCGCTCCGGGTCCGCAGCAATGCCATGAACGGGTTCATCGAGGGGGGCGCCTACAGCCTCAATACGGCCAGCGGCTCGACGTGGTACCCGAATTACTGCATGTACAACAGAGTGTCCGACGTGATCAGGCCGGCACCGGCCCAGTTGTGGATGCTCAACGACGAACACCCCGACAGCATCAACGACGGATGGGAAATCACCAACGTCACTGACCCCAACAACTGGACCGATCTGCCGGCCAGTTACCACAACAACGCCTGCGGGTTCAACTTCGCCGATGGCCATAGCGAGATCAAACGCTGGCTCGAGAAGAGCACGGAAGTGAAGATCCGCCGCACCCAGTACAACGGTTTCCCGGCCCCGAACAGCCGGGACATCAAGTGGGTCATCGAGCGCTCGACCGCGCTGAGATGACCGATCACGGGCACGACGCCGAACGCCGCCACTGGTGCTCCTCGCGGATCAAGTGCCTTGCCCGCGGGGCGGCCCGCGGGGCGGAAAGGGGTGCTCCTGTCCGGCAGGGAATGAATGCCGCGCCTCCATCAGGCATCCACGCCGATTCAACCGCGCGCCCCCTTCAGAAGCGGCTCCGGGGGAACGCGCTGCTGTATCTCGGCGCGGTGGTCGTTGCCGTCGGCCTGCTTTGGGTGCTTCCAGCAAGGGCTCCGATCGCGATCAGCTTCGACGGCATCGATTCCAGCGGCGTTCACCTGAATCCCTACGGGCGCTTTACGATCCGGAACCTGACCCAACGCGCGATTGATTGGAGCGTCGTGATCGAGGCCCCTTCGGATCCCCACCTCAAGTCCAGCCAGTTGTTCAGTTCGTTTGTCGGCGCGGGCAGGCTCCAGCCGGGCGAGACGGCGCCGTTTCGCGCCCTGGTGGCCGGGAAGCAGGGAGTGCCGTTTCGCGCGGTTGTGAGGTGTCATGAACCGACGCTCTTTACAACCCGTTTGTGGCTCGATCTCAGCGAGGTCATCCCGCTGCTCAGGAGGCTCTGGAACCCGACGGACGAGCATCTCCGCCTCATCTACAGCCCGTGGTGGTCCGCGCCCTCGTGATCGTTGGGGTCACATCTTCATATTTGACATTTTGCCAACAGTTCAGGGCATCAAGCCGGTTTGTCAGGGATTCCGCGGGGCAAAGCCCGCCAGGACGGGATTGACGCGACGTGCGCAACGTCAATTGTCAAATATGAAGATGTGACCCTTCGCCCTCACGCGCGGAACCACTTGATGGCCGCCAGATTCGCGGCCAGCCCGTACAGCACGAGCACGCCCACCGCGCCTTTCGCCGCGCCGAATCCGCCGCCGAACGTGATCATCTGATGGAGCGCATCCAGCGCCCATGCGGTCGGGAACAGATGGGCAAGCGTCTGGATCGTTTCGGGCACGACTTCGAGCGGCCACCAACACCCGCCGAGCGCGGCCATCACCAGGCTCACCAGGAGGCACAGCCCGACAATCCGCTCCTCCGCCGCAATCACCGATCCGATCAACACCCCAAGCGACGCACAGAGCCAGGAGTAGATCAGCAGCGTCAGCGCAATCCCGGGCAGTTCCGAGCCGAGATTGACCCGGAAGAGAAACTGGCCCAACACGAGGAAGACCGCGACCTGCGCCGCGCCGAGCAGAACCAACCCATACACCTTCCCCATGATCAGCGCGCTCCGACCGAGCGGTTGGACCATGAACCGGCGGATGAGACCCGACCGCCGTTCGCTCGCCAACGCGGCGCCGCCAAACACCAGGAGGTTTAACATCAGGTACATCACCAGCACCCCAGGCACGGACAAAGCAAAGCCCGCCGGGATCGGACGCCTGCCCGCGAACCGCGCCTCGAGCCGGACGGGATTCGGCCGGGCGCGAAGCGCCTCGAGGGCGGGCTCGTCGGGCAGTGCGCCCCTGTGGTTTCCGGCGTGTTCAAGCAGATGCGAGTTCAGGGCGATGAGGGCGCGCACCAACCGCACCTCGACCAACTCGGAGAGATCGGGCCCGGACCCCTTGAGCGTGAAGAACCGCACCTTCGCCTGCTCCCCCCGCCGCACCCGCTCCGTGAAGTCCGCGGGGATCCGGATCCCGCGTCGCGCCTGGTCGCGGTTCGTGGGGTCCAGCACCGCCAGTCCCTGCAATCCCAGTTCCGCCAGGAAGGCGCGGGCGAGGAAGTTCGTGTCGAGATTCTCGACGAGCACTGCCGGACGCGGGTTGGCCGGATCGCCCGGACCCCGGTTTGCGAGGCCCATGAAATAGACAAACGCCAAGGGAACCACGAACAGCCAGACCAGCGAAAACGGATTGCGCACAAAGAGGCGCAGGTCGTTGTGCCCGATGGCAAGGCTCTGCTTCATGCGCGCACTCCTGTCCGGAGCTTTCGCTCGAGCACCCACGCCGCAATGATGGCGAGCGCCACCCCGAAAACCGCCAGCTTGACCGCCGCCCATGGCCACGCCGCGTCCGCCCCGGACTGCAGCCCGCGGATGGCCTCGACGAACCAGTTGGGCGGCATCAACGGGGTCAGATGTTCGCGCATGAAAGTCGGCAGGGCATCGGCGGGAAACGCACACCCGCCAACCAGGCCAAGCGCCATCGCGACGACGTTGCCCAAGGCGTCGGCACGGCCCTCCGTCTGCGCGATGGACGCCAACAACATCATGAAGCCCACGGCGAATAGCGCGTAGCTGGCCCCCACCAGCGCCATGGCTGCCGGCGCGCGCCAATCGATGCGCAGGATCAGACCGCCGCCGCCGAGCATGATGGCCGCGCCCAGGAGCAGGATCACGACCGCCACCGCCACCTTGCCGCCGACAAACAACCGGATGCTCTGGGGCAGCGTGCAGAACCGCTCGAATGTCCGCAGCCGAATCTCCCGGTACACGTCCCGCACCGACACCTCCGCGAGAAAGAGGAGGAACATGCCCGCCAGCCCGGGCAACAGGAACGCGAACAGGTTGAATCCGGGCCCCTTCGCCGAGGTCTCCTCGTCGCGCGTTTCCTTCTCGTAGCTGACGCGGGGCGGATTCACGAAACCCCCGATGGCTTCGATCTTCTCGCCGGTCTTCACGATCTGGTCCGCCACGACCCGAAAGTCCGGTCCGCCCGGCCTGTCAAACACCCGGCTCCAGAGCGTCAGTTCATCGGCAAAGTTGCGTGACAGGGCGTTCAACCCGGTCTCGAGCGCGCCCAGCAGTTCCTCGATCACCGCCGGGTAGATGGACTGCGCCGGGTTCTTGACCAACTCGATCGTCACGGGCGCCGACGCCGTGAGATAATTGCGGGTGAACCCGGCGGGAATGATGATCACCGCGCTCAGTTCATTGCCCGTGACCTGCGCAAGCCCGTTCGTTCGATCGAGAAACACCGGCTGCAGCCGCTCGGCCGCCCGCCCCTGGTTCACGGCGCCGCGCAGGAACTGGGTCACCACCGAATCATCCTCGTCCACGATGGCGAATTTGATCTTGCCCGGGCCGCTGGACGTGCCGCCCCCGCCGCCGCCAAACACCAGGCCCAGGAGCGCTGTGATCACCAGCGGGACCGTCAGGTGAATCAGAAACGGGAGCGGATTGCGACGCGCCCGCCGCAGATCCTTGGCCAGGAGCACACCCAGCCCGGATTTCCCACCCCTTGCAGGAGTAATCTGAAATCCAGGCTTCATTCGCGAAGGTCGCGCCCGGTGAGTTGAAGAAACACGTCGTTCAGGCTGGGCCGCTTGACGGTGACGTTCTCCGCATGGACGGGAAAGGCCAGGAGGTCGCGAAGGCACTCGGCCGGGTCGCGAGTGCCGAGCGCGGCCACGATGAGCTGGCGATCGGTCTGCTGCAGCTTGCGGAAACGCTCGGGAAAGCCCGGCCACGCCTCGGCCTGCGCGCCGGCGAGATCGCCTTCGAGGACAAACAGGCGATCGCCCCCGAGCCGCTCCTGAAGCTGCCCCAGCGTGCCCTCGGCGAGCAGCCGCCCGTGGTCGATGATGCCGATCCGCGCGCACAACTGCTCCGCTTCTTCGAGGTAATGCGTCGTGTACAGAATCCCCGTTCCCTCGCCACATAACCGGCGGATGAATTCGAGAATGTTCGCCCGCGCCTGGGGATCGATGCCCACCGTCGGTTCATCCAGCAGCAGCAGCCGCGGACGGTGCATGAGCGCGACACCGAGGTTGATGCGGCGTTTCATGCCGCCCGAGTACTTCTTCACGGTGTCCCTGGCGCGATCGGCGAGCGAGAGGGCCTCGAGGAGCTCGCCCGCGCGGGCCTTTGCCGTGGCGGACTCGAGTCCGGCCATCCGACCCCAGAACTCGAGGTTCTCGCGTCCGGTCAGTTCCTCGTACAGCGCCACCTCCTGAGGCACCACGCCCATGATCCGCTGCGCGCGCCGCGGATTGTTCCAGAAGCTCGATCCGTCCACGGTCACGTCCCCTGCGTCCGGCTTGAGCAGGCCGCAGATCATCGAAAGGGTCGTGGTCTTGCCCGCCCCATTCGGGCCGAGCAGCCCGTAGATCTCGCCCGGTTCGAGCCGGAAGCTCACGTCATCCACCGCGCGCACGGTCGCGAAGGCTTTGACCAGATGGTTGACTTCGAGAAGTGGCACGACGTCGAACCTGCTCCCGCGCCCCGTGCCACTCAAGCGGAAAGCAGCAAGACAAACGCAGGCCCTCTTCCGCCATCTTCGGGCGTGATGCGGGACCTGCCATGAACGGCTGGTTGTTCGCCGCTCATTTTATATGTCGTTTTGTATTGCATTCGCGTCCCGCGGTGATCAGTCTCACCTCGACTCCACGACAACGGCTCTGCCACTCGATCGAGCGGCCTGTTATTCCGCCGCGACGGCTCGTGGACCAGGCAATCGGAAGTGCGAAGCTCGCCAGCCTCTTGTCATGAATGCAAAGTCAACCCTAACACCATGAAAACCCCAACCAATCGAATCATACCCCTCGGCCTGCTCGCCGCTGTGACGGCATGTTTTGTCGTCGGCGTGACGCAAGCCCAAATCCCCGTCCTCTCCACGAAAGACAAAGTCGCCTCCCGCGTCGGCGTCTTTCGGGGCGGCTCCATCTTCACGCCGGATGGCCTCGGCCACACCGGGCAAGCCGGGGATCGCGCGGTGGACTTCGGGATGGGCACCGGGCCGGTGTACGTTCAGGACGCCACGTTCCTGAATGCTCTTGCCCAGAATGACGAGATGTCGGTTGCGCTCTGGGTCTACAAGTACGACACCGCCGACGGCTCGGGCTTTTGGATGAACTCGCCTTCGAGCAGCGAAGGCACGCGCGGTTTTCAGGCCCACATCCCCTGGAGCAACAACAACGTCTACTTCGATACCGCCGGCTGCTGCGCCGCACCCCAGCGCATCAACGCCAACGTGGACAACTGGACCGGCTGGTCGGGCGATTGGCTGACGTGGCACTTCCTCGTCTTCGTCAAAAAAGGCGCTGACAAGCAGATCTGGATCGACGGCCAGTTGTTCCTGGACCAGGAGACCGCCAACCCGGGCATCGCGGCCGCCAAGTTGCCGACCGACTTCACCGACATGTACATCGGGTCCGACGGCACCGGCGCCGGTCTGTTCCATGCGCTGGTCGATGACTTCTCGATCTACGGCACGGCGCTGAGCGAGGCGACGATCGCCCAACTCTACAGCGGCACGCTTCCAACCGCTTTGCCGGCCAGCGATAAACTCACGGCCTACTGGGATTTCAACGACGTTCCGGGCGAGGGCATCTTCCTCTCCGTCAGCCCGGCTCCGAACGCCACGGGCGCCGCCCCCAACCTGATCCGGATCGTCCATGTCGATGGCGTGGTCCCCTGGGCGGCTGGCAATGTGACCCTCAAAGTGGACGGCGCCACAGTGACGCCCGATTTCAACAAAGACGCGATCACGGCCACACTGACCTACGTCCCCACCCCTCCGTTCACCGGGCACACCACCCACACAGTGTCACTCACCTACCCCGGTGACGCGGGAACACCGGTCACCGCGGAATGGAGTTTCCTCGTCGGCCCGTACACCAAGGACGTCGTGGCATCCCGGATCGGTACCTTCCTCGATGGCTCGACCTTCACCGCGGACGCCGGAGGCCGCACTGGCCAGCCGGGAGATCTGGGCGCCGACTTCGGCAACCTGACCGGTCCGGTCCGAGTCCACGACGCAACGTTCCTCAACGCCCTGGCCCAGAACGATGTGATGTGCTTCGCGTTCTGGCTCAAGAAGCCCGCCATCGAGGCCGGATCCGCCTTCTGGGCCAACTCGCCCTCGAGCGCCGCCGACCAGCGCGGTTTCCAGGCGCACGTCCCGTGGAGCACCAGCGAGATCTACTTCGACACGTCCGGCTGCTGCGGCGCCGCAACCGAACGCATCTACGCCAACATCAACACCTTCGCCTACTACTCGGGCGAGGTCTCATGGTGGAACGACTGGCATCACTTCGTCTTCCAGAAGAACCTCTCGACCAAGGAAATCTGGATCGACGGCCAGTACTTCCTCATTGGCGCCAACACCGATCCGCTGCCAACCGACTTCACCGAGCTGTTCATCGGCGCCAGCGCTCCGGGAGTGAACCGCATGAGCGGTGTCATCGACGACTTCGCCATCTTCGGAACCGCCTTGAGCGAAGCCACAATCGGCCAGCTCGCCGGCGGCACGGCGCCCACGGCGCTCCCCGCCGCGGACAAACTCACCGCGTACTGGTCTTTCGACGACTTCCCCGCCGCGGGGATGTTTACGTCCATCGTGCCCGCGCCCAACTCCCAGACGGCGCGTCCTGACCTCATCTATGTGCGCCACATGGACGGCACGGTCGTCTGGGACCAAAGCAAAGTGAGCCTCAAGGTGGATGACGCACCGGTGAGTTTCACGTTTGCGAAGACTGGCCGGCTCTCCGATGTCAGCTTTGTCCCCGATCCCTACTTCGAAGTCGGCTCCACTCACAAGGCCACCCTCACCTACCCGGGCGAGGGAACCGCACAGGAAACGCTCGAATGGCAGTTCACCGTCGGGACCTTCGAAGCGGTCGGCACTGACCTCTGGACCGCGCCCGGGACCGGCGACTCGACCAAGCCAGGTCTCAAGGCGCGCGTTTGGCAGATCGACCAACTGGGCACGGTGGGGCTCCTCAACTATGTCCGGCGGGCCGAGCAGGAGCTGGCCGGAATTATCGGGCCCAACGTGGCCGACATGACCACCGCGGTCGACGGCGCGTTCAACGTCGACCTCGTCAATTGGAATCAAGACCACGCGACAGCCGAAATCGGCAGTTTCCAGACGGGCAGCACCCCCAGCCGGCCCGATAAGCCGATCCCGGGCATCCCCGGCACGGGGAACACCACATACAATACCGACAATATCGCAGCCGAAGTCATCGCCTACCTCGAGTTCCCTGCCGCCGGGTTCTATCAGATGGGCGTCAACAGCGATGACGGCTTCCGCGTCAACGTGGGCGACACACCGCCGGCCAACAACCTCTCCCTCGTCGTGAGTGGCGCACCCTCGGCCGCGGGCAGTTACCATACAGCCGTGGCCCCCGCAGCCACGGCCAAGCCGTTCACCGCTCCCATCAGCGCCAAGCTGGTGTACATGGACCCGGCTGACGGATGCACCGAACCGGTGAACGCCGCCGCTCTGAGCGGGAACATCGCTCTGGTCGACCGCGGCACCTGCGAATTCACCGCCAAGATCAGGGCAGCCAAGGACGCCGGCGCCATCGCGGTGGTCGTTGTGAATAACCGCAGCGATGATCTCACGACCTGGCCCGAAGGCGTGTTCCCGATCGAAATGGGCGCAGGCGTGGCCGGATACCAGGACATTCCCGCAGTCATGATCTCGATGCCCGATGGCGACAAGATCAAGACAGGCTTGGGCAGTGAACTGATCGCCTCGCTCACACCGGACGACACGCCGGCCCTGGGCGTGGCCGACGTCGGACGAGGGTCCGCCGACACGATCTTCGCCTTCACTGTCCCCAAGGCGGGCGTGTATCCGTTCCGATGCGTCTGGTTCGAAGGCGGCGGTGGCGCCAACCTCGAGTGGTTCACCGTCACTCCCTCCGGCGAGAAGATCCTGATCAACGACACATCGAATCCGGCAGCCCTCAAGGCCTACCGGGCCCGCACCGCGTCGCCACAGCCAACAGTCACGCTCAGCGTCGCCCGCTCGGGCAACAACCTGACCATCACGTCCGACCCGCAACCGCTGCCGGCCGGATTCGAACTGCAGACCGCACCTTCGATCAACGGTCCGTGGACAACCCAGGCGGGCGCGAACACCCCGATCACCGTGCCCATCGGCACCGAACAGGCCGTGTTCCTGCGCGCCGCCAAACCTTAGCGAGTCGCGCCTCGGACCCAACGCAACACCAAGTCGTATTGGCAAACCCAGCCCTCGACCAGTCCCTCCTCCCACGCCTCGCTCCCTAGTGTGCTTGCGAGGCAAAGGGAGGAGGGACACTGAGGATCGAGCACGGAACGGGGGTGCTGTACAGAAACCGGGGGCAGACAGCCCGGAAGTCTCATGTCAGGACGGTGACACGAGTTTCCGGGCTTCTTCGATCCCACAGGGGTCCAAGTCTTCGAGTTTTCGGCTTCGCCGTGGTCACAAGTCGCTGAGACATGCGAGCTAGCGCGCATGTCTCACCACTCTTGCTCAACGCGAAGCCGGTGTCAGCGAAAGAGGCTGCCATCCGCCCCGGATTTCCGATGCATCCATTCGTTGATGAGAGATCCGGCTACGGCATCTGCGGAGTCCGCGCTTGCGTCATGTTCGCAGTCAGGCCGAGGAAGACGTCGTGCGCGTTGTACCACGAAGGCTTGAAATCGGACCAGCCTTCGTTGACACGGAAGTAGCGCTTGACCTGGATCACAGTCTCGCCACCGGGATAGGGCACGACGTACTCCTTGCGACGATACCCATACGCCACGCCATAGTGCCAGAGCCAGCCCAGGCCAATAATCCCCGGACGGCCATCCTTGATGCCGTTGGCCACACGCACGCCCGACACCTGCCAGTCGTCGCCCCACCCGTCCCACGCCCAGGAGCACGAGTAATTCACCAATCGGTTGCCCTTTCCATAGAGCAGGGAGGCCATTCCGCTCGAACTCGACACAGGGTGGAGGTAGCCGGCGAATCCCTCGATCAAGTCGCCCGGCCACGTCGCCCCGGAATCCGTGAACGGCGGGCAGATCACATCGCACAAGTCGTGAAGCTGATGATACACCTTGCGCAAAACCGCCTTCCGGTTCGCTGTGTCGATCTCCTGAGGGGCATCGCTGAGCCGTAGTGAATCGAATTCAGCCGACCCGACAATCCCCGTGTAAAACGCGCTGGGTACACCCCGGCGATCCCAGTAACCAAGCAGCATCGCCACCGCCGTGGGCCCGCACCCGACCAACTCGCACCAGTCCGAATCCTTGAGCTGATAGTAATGCATCTGGTCGCCCCACCCGCCAGCCCACCAGGTCTTCGTCCGCCAGAAAGGCTCGCCCGAGGCGAGCTCGACGGACGCCAAACCTGCGCCCCGAGCGCTCACGCGCAAAACGTAAGCCTCGAGGCCCTGCGAGGTCCGCACCGTCAAGGGAGCCGAGCCGGCCTGGCGCCCCACCGCCTCGAATCCGCTCCGCAACAGCCTCACGTCAGCCAACTCCCGCAAGCCCTCCCAGTGCACCACCACATCCTCCAACACGCGCCCTCCGAGAAACAGGTTGGTCTCGCCCACCCGTAACTCGAGAATCGGCGGCACCTTCCCCGCCTCGATGTCCCACTGCAATCCGGCATGGGCAGCCCGCCGCTCGCGCAGAAGCCTGTGCACCGGACTGGACTCGTAGTCCTCCTTGAGCTCGCCGTAACTGGCGTAACTCGATAGTTGAAGCTTCAACTCGGGCGGCAGCTCCAGGATCTCTCGTGCGGTGTCGATCTCGCCCGCAAATCGCGCCTCCATCACAGACGCGAAATCGTGCGGGATCTTGAACGGCTCCGTGCCCAGATTCGCGATCAGGCCCCCCCGAGCGTCCTCGGCCGCCCAAAACGTCGGCCCGAACCGCACAATCCGCGCGGGAGTCTTGCCGCCGCACCGCCGCAGCAACCGCTCGACGGGCGTCGGCCCTTCGGTGTTGTACTCGAGCACCGGCAGGTCGCTCCGATCCAGAGAGACAATGATGTACCCCCGATCCACAGAGGTCGGCTCGTTCGACAGTTGCCGCAGATACCCTTCTTGGGGGCGCTCGCCAGAAGTCGCGGAGACGAGTTTGAGTTCCAGGTACCCCGGCGCTCCGGAGGGGGCGCCTTCGCGGGATAACAGAATGGCAAAAGGACCAAACTCAGCGTCCGCCCATCCGTCAACATCATCGTCGTCCGCGGAATCGGCCGGACGCAAGAGACCCTCGACATGACGACGCGCCACTTCGAGAGTTGCCGCGGGAACCTCGGCCAGCGGCAACACCTGCAAGGCTTGACCCTCAACGTCAGACTCGATCCGCAGCCGGAAGTACGCCTGAGTCGACGCGCTGTGGACCGACGCCGCACCGTCGGGCAGATGATGCATGACCGCCGAATCAACCGGCGTCCAGGGACCGTTCGGCGACGGGGCGCTCTCGTAGCGCAAGACAACCGACTCGGCAAAGGCCGCGAAAGCCAGGCTCACGCAACCCACCACCCGGACACAAAACAGATTCAAGTTCATTCGAAGCCTCCTGGGGATTCAGTCAATGATTCGTATCTAATGTTTGAAATTAAATATGCTAACCAATGCGCCGTGAACGTGGCTGCGCCGAACCGGTTTGTCAAGTTGCGTCACGCATCTGGCCCGGTTGCGGCTCCTGGCGAAGCGTGTCACCGGGCAAGCGCGCATCCGAGTTGACTCAGGGAGGAGGTGAGCAACCAGAGCGACGTTCCTTAAGCGCGCACGGGAACCACCAAACGGAGTATCTCGGTCCTCGGAAAGCGGCGGTCAGCGGCCGCACCCATGCGCGGGCAGAGCACGGGAGGGGCGGCGCCTGCCTGCCGCCTGCCTGCAGGCAGGGCAGGCAGGGCAGGCAGGTCCTCGTCGCCCGCGAACACATTCCGCGCCCCCATCGGTCGGGGACGGGGACGTCCCCACTCTCCCAGGACGGTCTTCAGTGCGTTCCCATTCCCAAGCGGTGCTGAAGCACACGCACTCTTCCGCAATGCGGGACTTCGCGCTGTCGGACGCGTTCGTGCCAGGGTAGCTTCCGTGCAAGGCCGGCATCTCAGCCGGCCTGAGGTTGACGCCGATGCGCCGCTGCGGGATCGGCCCTCCGACGAGATTCGCGTTCCGTGTGGTGCCCGGCTTCCCCAACCAGGGAAAGCCTCAGAGCAAAGGCGCCGTCTCCGCCAGGCGCTGATAATCCGGGTCCTTGGGATCCCATGGCAGACTGTGAATCGGGTTGACCCCTGGCGACGGGCGCTGCGAGCGGCTGTGGTCGGCGGAATACTGCGTATTCAACTCCTTGATCCGGGGTCCGCGCCAGCGAAACGTCTCGCCGTGGCCGTCAAGAAAGGAGAAACTGCAGCCGTTGTTGTGGCGATTCGCGGGCAGGTTCCAGACCCCGCCGGGATCGCTGCCTGCGTTGCCCGGAATCGGGCGGTTGAAGCCGATGGCGCCATTGTCGATGCTGATCGCATTCTCCTCGATGAAGACGGACGTCGAGGATGAATTCCTGACCGCGCTGAATCGGTGCGCAATCAGGCCGGTGCGGTCCGCGCCCAGGTCGAGGTTGTTGCCCAGCCAGACCGAAACCGCATACGAACGGTTGTGAGGGACGCGCGCGCCGGAACCGCGGCCCACGCCCTGAATATGCGCCCGGCTCGACGGACACCGGTAGATCTCGACGGAACTGTTGTAGGGAAAAAGGACGCCGAACCGCGGATGATCGGGATAGTCGGCGGCATATTCCTGGACATTGCCTTTGATCCAGGCCTTCTCGCCGGGGCTGGCGACGCCGGTGACCGAGTTGTCCATCAATGTGTCGCCGTTGTCGGTGGCGTAGAGCTCGTAAGCGAGCTGAAGTTGTTTGACATTGTTCAAGCACGCAATGGCCTGGGCCTTCACCTTCGCCTTGGACAGCGCCGGCAAGAGCATCCCCGCCAGGATCGCAATGATCGCGATCACCACGAGCAACTCGATCAGGGTGAATCCACACTGCCGCGCGCCTTGCCTGACCCGCGCGCAATCCGCGACATCCGCTCTCTCATACGTCTTCATGTCCATTCTCGATTTCTAGAGTCCTTCATGGACGCGAACGTTCAAGCCCAAAGTCATCCCTAACCCGGAAATCTCACCGGTGGGGCCGTCGTGGCATTCCTGAGGGTCCACGGGTGAGATTTCCGGGTCATCCCGCAGGCCCGACTCGCCCCGATTCTGGACGGTTCGCGCCAATCTTGAACGATTTGTGGCCTTCTGCGCCCGATGCGCTTGACGCATGCGCGTCCGGCGCGCCAGCATCAGTGCAAATGGGGATGCCGGCCCGGCAGTCGCCGCGCCATCGTCCGAAACCACGACGAAATGAACAACAACGAACGGGACATCCTGAGATGAAACATCCGAACGAACCCAATCCCTGCCCCCTCGGCCGATTCCTGCTGCTCCTCGTGCTGGCGCTGACTCTTGGCGTCACCGCGCGCGCACAATCCTACCAGCTCACACCGCTGTGGAGCCTCGCGCCGGGTGCTGTCGCGTTCCTCGACACCACCCACTTGACGCGTGGTCTGGCCTATAACCCCACGACCGGCCACTTGCTCGTGCCGAGCCGCACCGGCTCGGCGGCGGTGCACATCCTCGATGCCAACACGGGCGCGGAACTCGGGACGCTCCCGTTTGACGATTCTGTGATCGCCGGCGGCACGTTCCCGGTCAACATGGTTGCAGCCACCGACGACGGCGCCATCTATGTGGGCAACCTCACCGTCGACACCACCGGCGCCAGCGGCCCGTTTCGCCTCTACCGCTGGGCGGACGAGACGGCGCAACCCGAGCTGGTCTACTCCGGCGATCCTTCCGAGGCCGACCAAGTGGCCAACAACCGCCGGTTCGGCGACTCGCTCGCCCTGCGCGGCACGGGCTCGAGCACCCAGATCCTGCTCGGCACGCGCGACAGGAATGTCGCCCTGCTCACCACCGAGGATGGGGTCGCGTTCACCGCACTGAAGATTGTCACCGATTGCGCGGCCGACGACACGCGCTGGGGATTGGCTTGGGGCCTTGGCGACACGTTCTGGGCCAAGCAGGCCGGCGGCAATCTCAAACAGTTCACGCTCGATCCCAATGCCGGCACCGCGGCCGTGACAACCACGATCACCGGAATCGTCGGCGCCCCGCTTGACCTCGATCCCGCCCGCGCCCTGCTCGGCATTGTCGAGGCAAGCTCGGCCGACACCGGCAACCACAAACTCCGACTTTACGACATCTCGAATCCCGCCGCCCCCCAACTCCAGGACGCCGCCAAGGACTTCCCGGGCGGGTACGCCAATGGCAACCTCACCGGCGCCGTCGCGCTCTACGCAGGGAAACTCTTCGCCCTGGAATCCAACAACGGCATGATGGCCTTCGACCTGACAGAAGTCTTCCTGCCCCCGGGCATCGCCACCCAGCCGGCCAACGCCACCGTGTGGGAGGGCGCCGAGACCTACACCTTCTCGGTCGGCGTGAGCGGCACCCAGCCCTTCACCTACCAATGGCGGCTCGACGGCGAGGATATCGAAGGGGCAACCGCCCCGACGCTGACGCTCTCGCACATCGCGGCCGCCAGCCAGGGCGCCTACAGCGTCGTTGTCAGCAATCCCAGCGGCTCGGCAACCAGCGCCGACGCGACACTCACGGTCATGCCCTCGAATGCCTCGCCACAAGTCGAGAACATCTGGAACGTCCTGCCCGGAACACGGCCCTATCTCACATCCGGATACAAAGAGTACGGGTTGGCCATCAACCCGCTCACAACCAACGTCATCGTGGTCACCCGCCTCAACCCGACCAACATGATCGCGGTGATCGACATGCAAACGGGCGAACACAAGCACTACATCGATTACTCCGGACTCACCCTCTACGGCGGAATGAACAAGGTCGACGTCGCCGATGACGGCGTGATCTACATCTGCAACGTCACCGGCAACACCGGCACAACACCCTTCACCATCTATGGCATCGGCGACGATAGCCCCTACACCCCCGACCAATGGCTCGCCTTCAGCGGCGACCCCGGCAACGGCATGACCGCGCCCACCGACGGCTGGGGCGCCAACCTCGATGTGCGCGGCGGCGGCCTCGAGACCGAAATCCTGGTCGGCGCGGGCAAATGGAGCCCCACCCCGCTCGAAGTGCGCACGGTCGCCATCCTCAAACCCGATCCCAACTACGAGTTCATCTCCACAACAATCACCGTGCCCGACGCGCCGCCCAACATCTTCCGGTTCGGCCTGGCCTGGGGCCCCGGCAACAACACCTTCTGGGTTAAAGCCGTCGGAAACCTCTATCTCATCGAGTTTGACCTCGACACCGGACTGGGCGCCATCAAGGCGACTTACCCCACCACCGGCGCCCGCAGCGTCCCTGCGTCGGTCACAGGCATTAAGTACGACGCCGCCACCGGCCTCCTGGCCGGCCTGCGCAATGGCAGCCCCCCCACCCCGGTCAGCGTCCCGGTCTACGACGTCCGCGACATGGCCGCCGGCCCGCTCTGGGTCGATAACGAGCTCTTCACCACGTACAATCCGGACATCGAGTTCCAGGGCAATGTCGACTTCGGCGCAGGTTACCTGGTGGCACTGGGCGTCAACAACGGACTCAAGGCCTTCCTCATCGATCCCACCTACGTCCCGCCTGTTGAGTCCTTCAGGATTCTCAGCGTTACCGCCGCCGCGGGCGGCATCGTCCTCGAGTGGGAATCGAACGCAGGCGTCACCTATCAGGTCCAGGCCGCCGATGCCTTGAATGGCGCATGGCAGGACCTGGGCAGCCCCATCATCGCCGCCGGCAACACAGCGTCGTTCGTCGACCAAACACCCGCCGCCGCGCAGCGCTTCTACCGCGTCCAAACCCATTAGCCCGGATGTTTCACAGAGCTTCGCGGAGTCTCACATCCGGGCTGTGGCAAAACCGCGCCGCGTCCGAGACTCGAAGGGACGATCCCGCAGCCGCGCATACGCGTCAACCTAAGGCCGGCTGAGATGCGGATCTTGCACGGAAGCTGCCTGGGCACGAACGCTTTCAACAGCGCGAAGCGTCTGGACTGCGGTGCTTCAGCACCGCTTTGCGTGGGACGTGACCGACCATCGTCCTCGGAAAGCGGCGGTCAACCGCCGCACCCCTGCCTGCGCCAACCTCCACGCCGGAGGGGCGACGTCCTCGTCGCCCGCGAGCACATTCTGCGATTTCATTGGTCGAAGACACGGACGTCCCCGCTCTCCTGCAGCATGGGGCGCGGCCGCCTATCGGCCTTCCGAGACCCGCCCTCTCAGGCCCGCCCGCAGCCACCGGCGGCTGGATCGGCACGACACCGTGTTCACAAAAAGGCAAAGCAGAATCCAGAGACTGAAGATCACCGCAACCACCTCCTCGTCATTGAATCCCATCGCGACCGGAATAACCACACCCAGCGCTGCCCAGGCCACCGCGTTCAGTCGCACCAACGACATCCCCGCCGCTTTCAAAGGCGTTGCGCTCCTCAGCGATTCGCGCAAACACAACCACCTCAACGCGGCGAAATCCGACAATGTCACCAAGGCGCCGCCAATGAACCCGACACTGAAGACGGCGCCTGCACCGTGATCCATGTGCAGATGTTCGTGAAACGCCACCACGCACAGTTGCAGAGCCCCGTTCATCCCGAGCAAGAGCCACAACGGTCGACGGAACGCCCGCTTCAGGGCCCGATGATGCGCATCCACGACGTCGCCATTCGTGACTGGCGTCACAAGCAGCGTCTCGAGTGCGCCGTTGCGCCGATCCTCGACCAGTGATCCGGTGGCGCTCACCGCAAGCTGGATCCGGGTGACCAGGTGCAGCGCATACGCGGCGCAGAATGCGCCGATGAACCCCTCCCTCCAATGCCTGGTGGTCACCGACGTCACCAGCATGATCACAAAAAAACAAAACCCGGCCCCGCGCACCAACCGAAGCCAGATCGACTCCCCAAGCCGCCTCTGAAACAACCACTCCAGAGGGGCGCGGTCGCGCGTGGCAGACAGCCTTGCCTCGGCCATCGCGCGCAAACGAGGCCGGCATGCGCGCGGAACGGACATCCCCGCCCGCCCGCCCGCCTCGCTCCGACGCCAGAGCCACGGGAGCATCCAGCCCGAGATCACAAGCAACACCGCGCCCGAGCCCGCGATCAGGACCAGCGATCCCCAATACACAAAAGCCCCGGAGTTGCCCGGCCCAACAGAACCGCCTTGCATCCGGTAATTGGCCTCAAAGGCAAAGACCATCGACGTCATGGGCGAGATCTGCGGCGGCCCGATCATCGACCCGAAACGCTGGGTCAACAGGCCTTCAAGAAACGGCTCGAGCCACGGCAACAGGGTGATCAGGATCATGCTCACGGCCGAAGCAAGGACCGCGGTCTGGGCCTGAAAGGCGATCGTCGACCAGAACATGCCGACAGCGAGCGAGAGCAGCAGCGACGCCATCAACACGAGCAGAATGCGCGTCACCTCCGCCCAGCCGACCCCTCCCATCAGCAGCGGGATAAACAGGATCGGGAACGCCCCGAGCAGCGCGTAGCCCACCTGCATCGAGTGGATCGCCGCCTTGCCCAGCACGATCTGCCAGCCCTTCAGCGGGGTGAGAAAAAGCAAACCGAGCGTGCCGCCCCTCTTCTCCAGACTGATCGCATCGGCCGTCAGGTACGTGCCCGAGAAGAGGCACAGGACGAATCCGCAAATCGCCAGGCACATGAGAACCACCTGTCCCCTCTCCCGAACCGGAACGTCCGGAAGCGCCAGCCCGAACGCCAAGGCGACCATGGCCCCGACGCCGAAGACCACCCGCACTTGCCAAGTCTGGCTGCGCCGCGAAGCCACCCGCAGTTCTCGCTGAATCACCGGTCGCATGGCCACCCGCAACTGACTGGAGCATGAGCCGAATCTGAACTCAAGCCAACTCAAGCCAACTCAAGCCAATCGACCCGCTCCTTCGGACGGTGCATCTCGAGGTTGTCGATGGAAGTCGAGTTTGCGCCGCGCGGGGGCACGCGGCTTCCAGCGGGAGTCTCCATCCGGTGTAGGCGCAGCGCCCTCACCGGGCGACAGAACACCGACAACAACCAGATGCACGGCCTACGAATGAGCTTGTCAAATGAGCTTGCTCCCGGCGCAAATCCAGGCAAAGTGTGGCCGTGCAGGGCCAAGACCGGCATACGGTCGCACCCATAGCTCAATTGGATAGAGCATCTGACTACGGATCAGAAGGTTTCAGGTTCAACTCCTGATGGGTGCGCCACTAACAATAAAGGACTTACGCGGATTCTCCCACGCTCGAATCTGACATTTGGATACTGCTATTGGATACTGTCTCGTGCCAACCGGCAGTAAATCCATGCACCGGGCCAAGCCGAACGACAATCCGGTTGGGCGACTTCGAAAAATCCCATCGCCAGACGGCCGAAAGCCAAGGCAACGCCAAGCAAGGCAAGATGTCCGTTGGCGAGGCGATCAAGATTCTGCGTTCCCGCATTGCCGGCGACGCCAACCTGAAGCCGCGCAGCCGGAGCTATTACGAGCAGCGCATCGTCGCCCTCTTGAGCAGTTGGCCCGGACTCGAGCAAAAGGACGTTCGATCGATCACCCGATTATCTTGGTCTCGGGGAGCGTCGGTTCGCCGGCCCGGCAAGCCGTACGTTCCATGTGTCGCATATCCTTCATGGTCAGTCCTCGTGCATTCTAATCGATCCGCTGTCGGCGGCAACCGGTCTTCGCAGCCCCGACTCATGGCGGTTGGAGCCGCTTTTGGCTTGAAACATCGATGGTCGGAGCGCAATTTCAACTCTCCATTCAAACAAGCGATTCCCATGGCCTCCACCCACAGTCCGCGCATCCGGCGGTTGTCTGAGCTCTGGTCATTTGACGCAGCCGAGATTCTCTTCAGCTTCTTTGCCGTGGACGACGGCATCGTGTATGTCCTCGGTCGATCCAAGCTGCAACTGCTCGATGCCAAAACGGGTGACCCCAGGAACGAGCGTGCCATGGATTGGCCGTTGTTGCTCGGCCATCCCGCCTTTTCCGCCCGTGACATGTTCATCCCGCACTATCAGAAAGGGGTCTTCCGGCTGAGCAAGAGTCTCGCCGGAGAGCCCGAGTGCGTCTGGTCCGGTGGGAACGGCATCTGCAACGTCCTGGTCGAGGGGGATTCGCTCTACTGCACTTCGTGGGACGATCAGAGAGAAGACCTCGCGGCCTACCTCCACACGCCCTGTTCGACGCGGAAGTGGGGAATCACAACCCACGGAGGAATTGGGTGCCGGGCCACGGTTGTGAACGGGCGTGTCTTCGTCGGATTCACCAACGGAGGTGTCGCCGCATACAACGAAGCGACCCAGGCGAAAGAATGGACTTGCACAGATCCGAAGCGTGTCAGTAATGCCGGCCGCTGCGTGGTCGAGGACGGACGCGTTTTCCTGGCAGGCGAGCAACCGACCCGGGGGAGTCCCGAGCACAATCGCGTTTATTGCGTCGATGAGAAAGAGGGCAACACAAAGTGGTCGAGCCAGGTCCACACTCATCCTCGCACGCCGGTGACCTTGTTCGCCCACCGCGCCTATTGCGGCACCACCAACGCAGTCTACGGTTTCGACCAGGCGACGGGCCAAGCCATCGCGCCTGCGTGCCCCGTGCCGCCGATCGCCTATCACCCCCTCCAACGCGGGGGGGACCGCCTGCCTGACATAGCGTTTCTTAGCGAGATCACCGCATGGAATCACCGACTCCATGTTGCGGCCGGGACTTGGATCATTGTGATTGATCCCGATTCGCTCCAGGAGGTTCAGCGTTACTCCATTCCGGGGGGCAACGTCTGGTACTTCACCATTCAGGATTCGACACTTTATGTGGCGACGGGCACCGAAGATTGGGCACTGCGCTTGACCGCCTACGCCCTGTAGCCCGCATGGGTTGACATTTACGGACAGAAGACAAGTCCAGGCGCTTTTGGCCTTATCCCGAAGCCTGCGCTTGACCTGTGGGGTGTGATGGCGGATGTTCTCCCCGCTGCGATGGGGGCGTACTGGTTTCGACCTGGAAGACGCGCCAGAGGCGGCATGCCGAGGACGATCCGTTGGCCTCGTTAATCATCGGGTCAAAACAAAACAGCCAATAGTGAATTGGCCCTCGCGGCCTAAGTCCGCGACGTTCGCCGCTTGACACCTGCTAGGGTGGACGAACGCAACAGCAGGGTAGGTTGGCCGTGGCGCCGGCTGCGCGGCTGACCGAAACTTTTACAGCGGGCTGGGTGGGCGGGTCGCGCCGGAGCGTAACCGTTCGCCGAGACTTTACCTCCGGCTAAGCATGTAGTCGCGGCTGGGGTTTCTGTCAGGGACGCGGGTTCAACTCCCGCCGCCTCCACCACCTTTTGTTGGGTATTTTGAGATAGCGTTTGATTTCCTGACAAATGCCTGACAACTTTGACCCACGCGAAAGTCAAAGTTTCCCCTGACGATCAGACGAGGGCATACGGTCGTCAAAATCTACCTGACTCCTTCCAAGGGGCGGGATTCCTACACCGTTGTTCATTACCTGGGTCAGCAAAGGCATCGGCCGTAAGAAGAAGAGATGGTTGAGTTTCGTATACCTGCTTGCGGAAGCGCAGCGACTCCAGCACGACGGTACGATACTGACTGCGGGTGGACTCCGCCAAATCAGTTTGCCAGAGCACCTGAAACCAGTCGGGAAACCAGACGGCACGCGGGGCTCGGGTGAGGGGCTGGGCGTTCATAAGGCCTGGCGTGAAGACAAAGTCACTTCGTCCTTTGTCTGGGCGACGGAACAAGCCCAAAGTTCGGGCAGCATGGTGGGCGTTGGAAACGATCTCGGTGCGCAAGTCGTTGGGATTGTGGTTGCCATGAGCGCACCCTGCGGCCTACGATTCCTGCGGATGGCGAGCCAGGATCGACTTTGTCATTTGCCGATGACTTCATCCCAACAATACTGTTCGGCGTGACCATGTCGCACCCGCTTTACAGTCTGCTCAGGAAGTTGGAGGACGCGCATATCCATTTCAGCCTGTCACGAAATCGTGATGACACGGTGCTTGTGACGATGACTGTGGTTGGAGAGCGAGTCGAGGTGGATGTCTTTGATGATGGTCACATGGAAGTGTCACGCTTCCTCGGGACCGAGGACATAGTCGGTGGAGAGGAGTTGGTCCATGACCTTATCGAGAGGCACCGCGACTGAATCGCCGATCGAGATCACTGGACCGAGCGCGGGCGGGCCGCGTCAGTTTCCAATTCGAACGCGTATGGCCGCCCGCGTCGGTGATCTGGACGCTGGGAGAGCACCATCATGAAAAGCAAATCGCAGAACCTTGTTGTAGCGGCTTACATTCTCGGTTCTGTTCTCGCCGCTGGTGTTTGGTCCGGGGCCGAGGCGGGCGACCTTGAATCCATCAAGTCCGAGCTCCAGTCCATCCGGGAACAACTGGAGAAGCAAGGCCGGCAGATTGACGCATTGTATCGCGTCGTGGATGCCGAGATTGACATCGCCGAAAGGTTGGAGGGGGCGGACGAGCGGAAGGCGGCTCGTGAGCGAGAGGAGGCTCAGGATAAGAAACTTGCGCTCGAACGCGTCTGGGAATCCTCTGGGGCTGGTTTTACCTGCCGGGCCGAATTTTCGCCGACCGAGCCATCCTTTGCCGTGGTGGCAGAGGACGGCGCCGTTCTCATCTGCGACGTGGACGGGAAAGTCCTGCAGGAGCTGCGTCACGGGGAGGAGAGAGTCACGACGGCCGCCTACTCGCCAGACGGCGCGCGATTGCTGGCTGGCACCGCAGGCGGAAGACTGCTGCTGTGGGATCTCAGAAGCCGCACGGCGCGGGAGGTGGGTGGGCGGCCATACAAGATTGGCGGGGTAACGTGGCTGGGGAAGACCGGCCGCGCCGTGGTGTGCAGCGCATGCGGAGAGACGATCAAAGGCCCTGAGCCGGGAGAGTTACATGACATTCAGGGAGATCTTTTTGAGGTGGAGAACGGGAAGATCCTCTGGGGCTTCACCGGCTGGCAACACCTTGATTATCAGAACCTGGCGGCGGCTCCGAATGGAGACTGGGTGGCGGTTTTCAAGATTCTTAAGGACCGCGGGGTGTATCTGCTCGATGCGCGGACGGGGCAGATCATGGCCAAGTTGGTGACCGATGCGGGGCAAGGGCTCTCCGTGGCAGTGTCGCCGGACAGCCAGATGGTGGCCGAGGGCAATCCGGGGATTTACCTCTGGGACGTGAAACACCGGGAGATCCTCCGCCACTTGGAGGGGCACCAGAATTGGGTGGTCGCCCTGGCTTTCTCACCGGACGGCCGGCGCTTGATTTCAGGGTCCGGGGACAGCACCGCAAGGGTTTGGGATGTGAAGAGCGGCGCCGAGTTGGGTCGGATTCGCTTCCCCGGCAGCTCGACCTATGTTCAGTCCGTCGGCTTCTCGTGCGATGGCAAGCGGGTGCTGGCCGCAGCCGAGGACGGGCTCCTGGTGGTCGCGCGGGCGCCGATGCTCCCCGCTGAGCCGTAGGCGCTCCTCAATCGGCTGCCAGCAGGAGATGAGGTGTTGGCGCACGATGACAGCCTTTGCCTACACTCACGCTGAGCCGCTGCTCCGGGCTACGGTTTGGGTGAGGCCGGGTCGCTTGAACACTGGAGGCGTTAGCAGTTCCGTTAGCCATCGGGCTTCCGATTGGGGGGCGGACGGACCGTTCGCTTGAGATTGCGGGTGGCGCGGGTGCAAAGATCGCGAAGGAAAGAGGGCCGTTCCGTCGGCTGCTGGGCGCCCCTTCGGTCGCCAGGCGGCACGTGATCTCATATCACTGGCTGTCTGACGCCTGTTTGTCCGTAGTTCTTTCATGGGGGGTTCCACCCATTTGGACCGACCGAAACTGACAAGGACAAATCGTTGATTCCGAGCGGCTTGCTGGCACGCAGCCGCGGAACCACATGGACCCTCGGAGGCCCAATTTCGGGCAAACAGTATACAATGGCAGTATACAATCGGCCCTGCGGGAGACCCCACCTGATTACAGGGAAGGACGTCTCACGGTGGACGGGGCTTTGGGATTCGCTGTGCCTCGGGACGCCAGTTGGACCGGCCGCCCTTGCAGGTGGCCTCCAATTGAAAGCCTCTTGGTGGTGGTGCAATACTCCGGGGCGTGAAAGCAATCCTCGCTACGGCCGCTCTGATGCTGGCAGGCAGCGCCCTGGCCAACGAACCGGCAACCTCCTCACGCGGCGGCGAGACTCTCCGCCGTGCTCGGTACCTTGTGCTCACCACCCAGCAAGGAACGCCGTCGCCGGTGGCAGCCGTGGACTTCGTCTCGGGACCGACAGAAGGAGTTCTGGTACAAAGGCAGGTTCGATGGTTGGTCTGAGCGGACTTCGCGCTTTCTGGTATCGGAGACCCATTTTATGCTGTGAATCCGATGCGCCGCTGGGCACAGAAACTCGTGGTGGTGATGGCGACCGGCTACATCCTGTTCTTCTACTCGGAACGCATGTTCTGGTCGTTCCTCCGACCGGGGGACAGGCTCGCCGGGTTCGTGCTGACTTGGGTCGTTTACAGCCTCCTCGCCTGGGTGTTCCTGCTGTTGGTCCGGGAGTGTCGCATCGGTGCTTTCGCGGCGCTGTTCCTGGCGGGCGCAGTGTATGGCTGGCTGGCCGAGGGTGTCGTGGTGGATACGATGTACGGGAACGCCGACAATCCGTTTCCGGCGTCGATTTCCTTCACCGGTCTTGCCTGGCACGCGCTGATCAGCGTGGGCGTCGGTTGGTACTGGCAGGGGAGAGTGCTGACCGCGGGGAACGTGAAGAAGGTTGCGCTGTTCGCGGTTACCGTGGGCCTGGGCTGGGGGCTCTGGGCCGGATGGTGGCCTGCGGAGTTGGGTCGAGAATTCACGTCGCTGGCGGCCTTCGCCGGGCACACGGTTGCCGTGTTCGTCCCGCTTCTCTTGGCCTGGCTGGTCCTGGGGAGGGTTGGACCGGAGTGGTTTCGACCGGGGAGGTTTGAACTACCGGTGCTCCTGGCGGTCGTGGCGCTGTTCTTCCTGGCTGTCCGCGTTCCGGCGACTCCCCGGTGCATCCTGATCCTCCCACCGCTGCTCTTGGTGTGCGCCTACGGCCTGCGCCGCAACCACCGCCAGGAACAGCGTCCTGACCTGGTCGAGGCCTTCGTCGGCCACATCCGGCTCCGGTCGTGCCTGCCGCTCCTGTTCATGCCCCTCACGGCCATCGCCGTCTATGCGCCCGTGCCGATCTGGGGGCTGACCGTGCCGACCAATTGGGTACTTTACGTCGTCACGATGCCACTCGGTTTCATCTTTCTGATCCGCAGCCTTTGGGTACTGCATCGCGTCAGACGTTGAGGAGAAACTGCTATGGCGTTCTCGAAAGGCTATCGGGATTTCGTCGTCGAACAGCTTGAGCGGATCGCTCCGGTTACGGCCAAATCCATGTTCGGTGGGGTTGGGCTCTACTGGCGAACGACCGGACCCGTCACGGCGTAGAGCATCGCGCCGATCCGCCTGGAAGTTTGTTCGCCGCCGAGGGCGCTCGCGCGTGTCAGGAAAGCGCGAGCGAGGTCGGGAAACCGCAGAACCACCAATGAACCATCCCATTGGAGCAATTGTGTCAAGGCTTGCAGGTCGTCAACGGACAGCGCCGTGCGCACCTCATCGAGCAGCCGGGGCAACCACGCCTTGGTATCCTCAAGAACTACTGCCTGCCAGAGCCGAAGCCAGTCATGCCTGAGAGGCTCCTGGCGATTCAGCACCCGCTGCCACAGCTCCTCGCAAATGGCAACGTAGTCCGATTCCGTGCCAAGCCCGGGCAGTCTGAGCGCGAAGTCATAGCCTTCCGGGAGTGGTTGGTAATGCTTCGGGGCTTGCGGCGTCGCCGCCAGGAGAACGCGACGGCGTAGCAAGCGGTAGATGGCGCGCGGCATCGTCTGGGTCAGTTCGTGGAACTGTTCCCAGTGCTCGTGCAATACGAGCTTCGGGACGGCGACAAGCTGCTCCAGGATGGCCTCGATGTCTTCCCTGAACATGACCCGAGTGTTCATCATCTACCCTGGCGAAAGGGACTACAGCCTCGATGACCGACTTGAAGCAGTCGCGTTCCAAAACCTGGGCAGGCTCCTGCCCCTTCTAGGCTGATCCCGGCGGCCCCAGTGGTTCGATCCCAGTTCAAACTGGCAGAGGTGTGTCATTTGCTCGAACGGCTCGGTTTCGTGGTGAAGGATTGAACCCGCCCGCCTTCCGGTGTCCAATCCCGGCCGTGAACTGCCGAATGTCCTTCCACCTGCTCGTCCCGCTGGCCGCCGTGGCCTGCCTGGCTGGCTTCTCCGCCCTCGCCGCTGACCGCAAACCCAACGTCATCGTCATCTTGGCCGATGACCTGGGCTACGGGGATCTGGGATGCTATGGCCATCCGACCATCCGCACGCCGCATCTGGATCGCATGGCCGCGGAGGGCATGCGCTTCTCGGATTTCTATTCGGTGGCCGAAGTGTGTACGCCCAGCCGCGCCGCGCTGCTGACCGGACGTTACCCGGTGCGCAGCGGCATGGCGCATGACCAGTTCCGCGTGCTGCGTAACCGGTCCACGGGTCATCTCCCGGCGAACGAGCTTACGTTGCCCGAGGTGCTCCAGTCGGTCGGTTACGTCACCGGCATGGTCGGCAAATGGCATCTCGGCGTGTGGTCGATCGACCCGGCAGGCCACCCGCAGCGGCATGGATTCGGTTCCTACCTCGGCCTGCCGCATTCCAACGACATGGACCCCACGCCCGCGGCGCCGCAGGGTGCCCCCGGTATGGCAGTCCAAGACCCGGCCTGGTGGAATGCGCCGCTTTATCGGGATGAGGAGCTGGTGTCCCAGCCGACCGACCAGACGCAATTGACCCGGGTTTACACCGAGGAGGCGCAGCGGTTCATCCGCGCACACAAACGCCAGCCGTTCTTCCTCTACTTCGCCCACACTTTCCCCCATGTCCCGCTTTTCGCCTCGGCTCAGTTCCGCGGCACAAGCCGGCGCGGGCTTTACGGCGACGCGGTCGAGGAACTGGACTGGAGCGTGGGTCAGATTCTCGAGACACTGCGGCGGGAGGGGCTGGCCAAGAACACCTTCGTCTTTTTCACCAGCGACAATGGACCGTGGCTCACCATGAACCAGCAGGGCGGTTCGGCCGGTCTGCTGCGTGAAGGCAAAGGCAGCACGTGGGAAGGCGGGATGCGCGTGCCCGGTATCGCGTGGTGGCCGGGCAGGATCAAGGCCGGCGTGGTGAACACGAATCTGATGTGCATGTTGGACCTCTTCCCCACTTCGTTGAAGCTGGCGGGCACGGCGTTGCCTGGCGACCGGATCGTGGACGGCATGGATATGAGTGCCCTGCTGCTAAACGGTGCACCCAGCCCCCGGCGTTCGCTCATCTACTATCGTGGTGCCCGGCTCTCTGCCGTCCGCAAGGACCAGTGGAAGCTGCACCTGTTCACTCAGAAAGGCTACGGCCAGCCTCAGCCCGACGTTCACGATCCACCGCTCTTGTTCGATTTGAACACTGACCCCGGGGAATCCTTCAACGTGGCCGCGAACCACGCCTTGGTGGTGGCCGACCTGCTGCAGGAAATCGAGAGGCACCGGGAAACCGTGGTTGCCGTCGAATCGCAACTGGTGGCTGTGCAATCGCCGCCCGCTCGGCCGTGAAACTGGTCCTTCTCACGCAACTGTCAACGCTTCTGGCCCTGCTCAGCGTGGCTGGGTGCGCCCAACCCGACATGCCTCCAACCCTTCAGTCCGAGCGAATGCTCGACGCCTTGGGGCAGGCCAACCTTCCCTGCCGCAGGTGTGTCGAGAAGGACCTGAACCCGATGGATTTGCAGAACCAGCGCTTGCTGTTCGTGCATAGCGACCTCAGCCACGACGGCGTCCTATTCGAGCGGCGACAGTTCTGCGCCTTCCTCAAAGCCAGCGCGTTTGAGCTGCTGACCAGTGCGAAGACCTCGTCCGCAGGTCGCTGATCCTGGTCACTACGACTTGGTCAGCCCGCGAGCGGGGGACGTCGATCACCAACCGCAAGCCGAACAATTCGCCCCTGCGGCCGGCTTGATCGGTGGCGATGACCTTGCCATCGCCGAACACGCGCAGCACGCAGGCCTGCCATTTCCCCAGGTCCACTCGCCCCAAGTCGTGGGCGTCGTTCGATTCGCCGTTGAACCTGTAGGCCACCGTTCGCGGCAATGGTTCGTCCGACGGCCCGTAGAGGATCATCACCCACTTCTTGCCCGGCTCATACCAGAACACCTTGGGATCGCGGTAAGGGTGAACCAATACGGGGTTCTTCGGGTATTTCGTCCACGTGCGGCCGCGGTCGCGGCTGTGGGAAATGCACTGGTTGAGGTTGTCGGTGCTCGCCCAGAACGCCACCATCGGAGGGGTCGCTCCGTCGCCGCAGGTTGCCCTGGCTTTCTGGGATCTGACAGGCCCAGCGTCGCGAACAGGTCCGGCCAATAGGTTGGGTGCCCCGCCGGACGGCAGCGCGTTCACGCCGGCCTCCGTGCCACCGCGATCAAGCGCTGGGCGTTCTGGTCGTAGGCCGTTCCGTCGAAGGAGCCGAAGAGCTGCACGTCGGCGAATCCGGCTTGCTCCAG
>JAKLFY010000053.1 GCA_022710935.1 Verrucomicrobiota bacterium | reverse complement strand
AGGCCGGGAGCCTCCGAACGATCAACACGGTCCTGCTGGGGGTTCTGTCGAGCCATCTGCCGGCGACCGGTGAGGCCTGGGAGAGGGCCTTGGCCGAGTCCTTTCCGGCCAAGCTCCTGGAGATGAACCGCAAGGCCTTTGAGCTGGGACGGAAGGCCTGACCTCGGCCTTCTTTTCCGGACCTGAAGAAAGGGGGTGCCGCTTCCATGGCGGAGGATTACTACCAGACCCTGGGGTTGGAAAAGACGGCCGATGCCGAGGCGATCAAGAAGGCCTACCGCAAGCTGGCCCTCAAATACCACCCGGACCGGAATCCGGGCGACAAGACCGCGGAGGAGCGGTTCAAGGAACTGGGCGAGGCCTATGACGTTCTGAGCGACTCGCAGAAGCGCGCGGCGTACGACCAGTATGGCCACGCCGCCTTTGACCCTCGTCAGCGTGCGGAGGCGGGGGGACGCTGGGCGGGCGGCGGGTTCCACGATCCCTTCGAGATCTTCCGCGAGGTGTTCGGCGGCGGCGGCGGCGGGATCTTCGAGGAACTCTTTGGCGGCGGCGAGCGGCGCGATCCCACGGCTCCCCAGCGCGGGGCGGACCTGCGGTATGACCTCGAGATCACATTCGAGGAGGCTGCGCTGGGCTGCGAGAAGGAGATCACGATCACCAAGCCGGACCGGTGCGATCACTGCCACGGCAGCGGGGCGGAAAGCGGCTCGGGCCACAAGAACTGCACGACATGCGGCGGACGCGGCCAGGTCGAGCAGGTTCTGGGCGGCTTCATGCGCGTGCGCCAGATCTGCCCCCGCTGTCAGGGCGCCGGGCGCGTGGTCGAGAAGCCCTGTCGCGCTTGCCGCGGGAGCGGTCAACGCAAAGCGACCGTGCCGGTCAAACTCCGGATTCCGGCCGGGGTCGACACGGGAACGCGTCTTCGTTCGGCCGGCAACGGGGAGGCGGGCGGGCGCGGCGGGCCAGCGGGGGATCTGTATGTTGTTCTGCACGTGCAGCCGCACGACATCTTTCAGCGCGACGGCGACGATTTGCTGTGCGAGGTCCCGATCAGTTTCGTGCAGGCGGCCCTCGGGGCCGAACTTGAGGTGCCCACGCTCGAAGGCGCGGCGCACATCAAAATGCCGCCCGGCACTCAGAACGGCACTGTCTTCCGGCTCCGGGGGCGCGGGGTGCGCAACCTGCAAGGCTATGGCAGCGGAGACCTGCATGTCCGCGTCCAGATCGAGGTGCCAACGAAGCTCAACGCCGCGCAGCGCGCCAAGATCGAGGAGTTTGCCTCGCTGTGCGACGCGAATGTCAACCCGCGGAGCCGCAGCTTCTTCGAACGGGCCAAGGATTTCTTCCGATAATGCACCGATTCTATCTTCCGCCCCAAGCGATTCGGGAAGGCCGCCTGCGGCTGTGCGACGCCGAGGCGCACCATGCGCTGCACGTCGTGCGCGTGCGGATTGGCGAGCGCGTGATTGTCATGGACGGCGCGGGCCATGAGCTGTTGTGCGACGTGACGGGCACCGGGCGCCATCACGTGGATCTTGCCCTGCGTCAGAGCAGCGACTTGCCGCGCCTTCCCTACCGGCTCACCCTGATCCAGGCCATTGCCAAGGCGAGGAGCATGGACCTCATCATCCAGAAAGCCACGGAACTTGGGGCCGCCCGGATCGTGCCTATTCTCTCCGAGCGCAGTGTCGCCCGGCCCGAGGCGGAGGAATCGGCGCGCGTGGTGGACAAGTGGCGGGCGGTGGCCATCGAGGCCCTCAAGCAATGCGGCGCTCCCTGGCTGCCGGAAATCGAGGCCCCAGCAACGCCGTCCGCGTTCCTGGCCACGCAGCCTCGTTTCTCGCTCATGCTGCTCGCCTCTTTGCAGCCGGGCGCCCGCCATCCTCGCGAGCATCTGCGCGCGGCGCGACAGGACGGGCCGGCGCCTCCCGATGATGTGGCTGTTTGGGTCGGGCCGGAAGGGGACTTCACGCCCGCCGAACTGCAATTGATCCAGTCCGCCGGTGCGCTGCCGATCACGCTGGGGCCGCTGGTGCTCCGAAGCGAGACCGCCGCGTTCTACTGTCTGTCGTTCCTGTCGTACGAACTGCAGCGGGGGTCCGAGGCCCCACGCTGACCGCATCGGCGGTCCGGCGGACAACCGGGATGGCGAATCGGGCAGCGGACGCGCCCGGCAATTCTCAGTTTGACGACGTTCAGAACCGCTGGCACGCGCCCGGCTTTCCTTGCCCTTGCCGGGACGACTCGGTAGGCTGCGCCCACGTTATGGTCATCAAGAAATACACCTTCGAGGCTGAGCCGGTCCTCATGGACTTTCACGAGTATCGTCACTGCACCTTCCGCAAGTGCCGGCTGATCTTCTGCGGGTACTCCTCGGTGACCATCGATGCCTGCCGGTTCGAGGATTGTCGATGGGAATTCGGCGGTCCGGCGCTGGCGACGCTGCAATTCCTGGCCAACCTCAACCAGACCGGGACGGAGATGAGCAAGTTCATCGTCAACCAGGCGCTGTCGGTGATCCAGCAGGCCCAGCCGTCGGCCGCGTCTGCCCCCGCCGCGCCCGCCGCACCGGCCATGCCGACGAACTCAGATATCAAGGCCTGACCGGCTCACATGACCATCCCGCCGTCGACGGTGAGCACCTGTCCGGTGATGTAGCGCGCGGCCGGGCTGGCGAGGAACACGGCCGCCCCCGCGATATCGTCCGCATTGCCGATGCATCCCATCGGGATCTGTCGGAGCACGTGCGCCCGCTGCTCGTCGGTGAGCTTTGAGGTCATGTCGGTGTCGATGAAGCCGGGCGCGATGACATTGGCGGTGATGCTGCGCGAGGCCAATTCGCGCGCCAGCGACTTGGTGAAGCCAATCAAGCCCGCCTTGCTCGCAGCGTAATTGCACTGGCCGGCGTTGCCCATCAGACCGATCACCGAGGCGATATTGATGATCCGTCCGGCCCGCTGCCGGATGAAGGCGCGCACGAAGGCCCTGGTCACGTTGAACGCGCCCTTGAGGTTCGTATCGAGCACGGTGTCCCAGTCCTCGTCGCTCATGCGCATCAGCAATCCGTCGCGGGTCACCCCAGCGTTGTTGACGAGGATGTCGATGCGAGACGTCTCGGCCAGAAGGCGCTCGGCAGTCGCCGCCACGGCCGCCCCGTCGCTGACATCGAGTCCGCACGCCCAACCGCGGCGTCCCAGGGCGCGCACGTCGCCCGCCGCCCTCTCGGCGTTCTCGGCGGTGCGGGAGATGCAGACGACATCGGCGCCGGCGTGCGCCAGGGCGAGGGCGATGGCGCGTCCGATGCCGCGTCCGGCACCGGTGACGACGGCGAGTTGGTTGGCAAGAAGGCTCATGCGATGGGATGGATTTGTTTTTGGATTGTCAGGAGGTCAACGCTTTCACGGTCGTTTCCAGGCTGGGGGCGTCGGCGATGTTCAGGATCTGGGCCTGGGTATCGATGCGGCGCAAAAACCCGCTCAACGCGGTGCCGGGACCAAGCTCGATAAACCGTGTGAACCCCGCGCCAAGCAGGTGTCGGATCGTTTTCTCCCAGAGGACGGATCCTGTGACCTGCTCGATCAGGCGGGAGCGAATCGCGTCCGGATCGCCGTGCGGTTGCGCCGTGACATTCGCGATGACCGGCACGGTGGTCGGGGCCACAGCGGCCGCCGCCAACACAGCGGCGAGCTTCGGCTGCGCGCTGGCCATCAACCGCGAGTGGAATGCGCCCGCCACCGGCAACCGCACGGCCCGGCGCGCTCCGCGTGCCTTGGCCAGGTCGCAGGCCCGAGCCACAGCGTCGGCTTCGCCTGAGATGACGAGTTGTCCGGGACAGTTCAGATTGGCCAGTTGGACGCCGGCTTCGGCGCAGACGGCCCGGGTGGAGGGTTCGTCCAACCCAAGGACGGCCGCCATGCTTCCGCGGGTGGCATCGCACGCTTCCTGCATGAATCGGCCACGCTCACGGACGATCCGCAGACCGTCATCGAAACCCAGGGCACCGGCGGCCGCCAAGGCGGTGAATTCGCCCAGCGAAAGACCTGCCGCGGCCTGGAACTCGAATCCGGGGACAGCCTCCCGCAGCAATCGAAACGCGATCCAACTCACCAGAAAAATGGCCGGCTGGGCGAACTCGCTCCTGGTGAGTTCCGCCTCGGGGCCTTCAAAGCAGAGCCGGCTCAGAGGATATCCCAGGTCTGCGTCCGCCCGATCGACCAGCATGCGCGCCTGGCCAAATCGTTCGGCCAGGTCTTCTCCCATGCCGACGCATTGGGCACCCTGGCCGGCAAACAACAGCGCCGTCTTCGTCATCAGGCCCAAAGGACCTACACGAAAAATCGCCGCAAGGGAAGGCGCGAATGGACCGAATGGGAAGATGCGCGAATGGGAAAATGCATTGCGCGCCCCTCGCTCGTCCGGGTATTACGCAGCGCGGCAGAGTTGCAGCGAAAGCAACGGGTCCTGTTGAACCGGATGTTCCCGATCAGAGCAGTTCATGAGAGAATGTGGGATGCAGAGTTATGACTCCGTGTTCGCCGTGCAGGTTCGGGTTTCTGACAGTGGTCCTCGCGACCGCGCTGCTGAGTTGGCCTCGAGTGGAAGCGGGCGTGGTCACCTGGGACGTTGATCCCGCCGAGAGTTCCATTCGGCTGACGATCGCCGATCAGGCCGTCCCCGTGCCCGATCTGGGGAACGTCACGTTTCGGATTCGCGACGCATCGAGTGACAGCCAGTGGACTGACGCCGGCGGCCGGCGCGCCGCGCTCGACGGGGAGATCGTCACGGATTACGTGGATGCCACCTCGATTTCGTTTCGGGGCGGCGCCCACAACCTCTATGCCGTCGAGGTTGCACGCCTGCGCCCCAACCCGGCCGACTGGGATGCGTCGACGACGAATTACACCAGCACGAGAACCGCACTGGCGGCCTTGGGCGGCCGGGTGCGGGCGACGCTCCTCCTCACCTTCGACACGGCTTTCCTCGCGTTTCGGAACGTCCAACTCGACATCACGAACGCCGTGCCCGGCGCCATCGGCATTGCCGACGGCGCATTCGGACCCGACACGACCTGCATCGGCATCGCCAGGGCTTGGGCGGACCTGGACGGTCTTGCCCTGCCTCTGGGGCTCGGTCAACCCCTCCCGGATCTTCTGCACGCGGAATTGGCTCCGACGATTGTGACCAATGCCGCCGGCGGGATGATCACGGCGCTGGACGGCCTGAACCGCAAGTTGACGTACGCCATCAACCTCCCCGATCTGGCCATCGATCTGGATGGCACGGTTGTCCGGGGTTCCGCGGCCGGCCTGGTTGTCGCCTATGCCACTGTGCCTGCGCCGACGCCGCCCACTCTGAGTGTGAGGAGGCAGGACGGCGAAATCGTGCTCGCGTGGTCCAGCCAGGCGACGGGCTTCGCGCTCGAATACGCGACTGAGCTGCCGCCGATGCAGTGGCGCCAGGCTGCCCCGCCGCCCACCGTCAGCCACGACCAATTCGTCGTCACGAACGCGGCCTCGAGTGCCGCGGTTTTCTACAGGCTTCGCAAGCCTTAACCCGGTTGGGGGTCACGGTGCTTCCATGCGCGTGGCCCTCGCATGCCGGGCCGAGGTTCGCAAGGCGAGGGCCACGGCGGCGCAGCCCCACACGAGGACAAGACCGCCAAGCCACAGCGCGGCGGTCTGAAACCAGCCGCGGTCGCGTCCGTTGCGAGCGTGCAGGCGGATGGTGAGGGGTTTGTTCGGTTCGGTCTGGAGCGCCTGCACGAACGAGAAGCGCAGCCCGCGTGTGGGGAGGTTGACGCGCAGTGGAGCGACCTGCGTTTCGGCCAGGGCCTGGACTTTCTGCAACTGGGCCACTTGCTGCTCGGCCACGCGGGTGTCGTAGTCCTTCGGCGCATCGGGGGCCTGTTCGGCGGCGAGGTCGCTCCCTTCCAGACCGAGGCGCGCATTGTTGAGGAACACATAGTTGCGCTGCGCCTCGATAAGCTGGATGCTTTGAGCCCGGTTGACGTCGGCTTCGAGGCGTTTGAACTCCGCGGCGGCCTGTTGATCGCGGATCTGGGCGCCCTTGAATCCCTTGAGCTGCGTGGCCTTGTCGAGGTTGCCGGTGGCGAATTCCGTCCGGGCGCGTTGGAGGAAATCCACGGCGCGCGCCTCGAAGCTGGCCTGCTTCGAGAGTTCCTGGCGCTGGTATTCGGCGAAGGTGAAATCCTGGCTGACGGCGACCATCTCGGCGCTTTCGTAACTCATCGTGCCCGCGAATCTCCGGTACGAATAGTCGGGCGGGACGAACAATTCCCAACGCGCGTCTTTGAGAGGCAGGTCGAGCCAGGGCGAATCGAGCCGGACCGGGCCCGCCACACGCGGGAAATCCACGCGTCCGACGTAGACGACTTCGACGGCGATGGGGGCGTCGTCGGTGGTGGGACGTTCGAGCGGCAGCAGGAGCCGGTCGTCGCGCCGGGCGGGGCGGACGGGTTGGCCGTCCACAAAGGCGGACCAGAGCCGGGCTTCATTCGGGAGGGCGACTGCGAGGTTCTGGCGCCCGTTGTTGCGGATGCTCAGTTCCATCTGGGTCATTTGTTGGCCGTCGTCGGCCAGGACCGTACGGAGTCGCGCGCTGTCCACGAGGCCTTGCAGGACGGCGGCGTCTTGAAACCGGCGCACGTCCAGGCGCATTGTCCAACCGGGGCGCAGGTAGCGGTAGCAGAGCACTGGAAGTCCCGGGTGGGACGAGGTTGCCCAGCCTGGCAACTCGCGGGCGTCGATGCGCAGCAACTGATTGGGGGTGTCACCCGGCGCCAACTGCAACTGGCCCTGCGTGAGCAACCCCACGGCGCCGGCTTCGCGCTCGACACCGACCGCCTGGAGACCGGCGAGCACCAGCGTGTTCGAGTCGCCGCGCGGCATTTCCCACGGCACGGTCAGCCGGTAGAGGCCCATGACCTTGTTTTGCAACTCGATTCGCCACTCGCCATCGGTGTGGTCGCGGCGGCGGATGCCGGCTCCCAGCAGTTCCACATTGCGCCAGGCGGGGGGTGTTTTGAGTCGGAACTCGCGTGTTGGGGCGTTCTGGATTTCGTACCGGATCAGGGTCTGGCCGCTGACACGCGTCTCGCCGACGTTCGCCAACGTGACGATCTCGGCGCGGATCCAGGATTCGAGCTGCTCGGTCGCGAGCGCGATTGACCACGTCGACTCGGCGGAAGGCTCGCCAGTCAGGTGCTTGAACGCCAGCGCACCGGCGCTCGCCGGCGTGAACCCGGGCACTGTCGCCGCCGGGATTTCGACCACGCCGACCAGGTTGGTCGTCTTGAGTCCAACGCCAGGGCCGGCGGACACGGTCATGTAGCCGTCGAGCTTGGCCACCTCGAGCGGATGCACGCCGGCCAGGGCCAACACGGGCGGCAGGTTCGTCAGGGGTCGATGCCAGCGGACCTCGACCTGGACGCGGCCAATCGTACGTTCCTTGAGCGTGAGGTCGAGGAAACGCTCCGTTCCCTCGGTGTGTTCCGTCCAGCTCTGGATGGCTTCGCTGGCGACTGCTTCGAGGCGCCCTTCGGCGGGCAGGCGCAGGCGCAGGGCGAACACCCCCAGGCGGGTAATGGTGTAATCGATCTGGCTGAGGAGATCCGTCTGTTCGAGGCCGACGGTGAAATGCTGGCGCTGCAGCACCTCGGTGCGCGGTTGCAGCACCTCGGCCCTCACGTCGAGATCGAAGTCGGGCCGGAGAAACCGCCAGGCACTGAACACAGCCAATTGGGCGTCTTCGGCCGCCTTGGCGAACTCGGCGTTGTCCACCCGGTCGAGGCCACTCGCGCGCTCGACGCTCAGGCCCAGTTCCGCCGCGGCCCGGACGCCGATGCTGCCGGTCTGGCGCTTCACATCGAGCGCCTCAGGCACCGCAATCCGCGCGCTGACCGGGAGGGCGTCGAGAGTCTGTTCCAGTTCGAGGGTGAGTCGCAAGCCGGGGGTGACGGGTTTGAGAAGGTCGACCTCGAGCGTGTCGGCGTTCGTCGGCGTCAACTGCCAGGAACGAACGTGCGGGCCCTGCACCTTGAGGAGCCGGCTGCCAGACGGGAGCCGGACGCACACCCGGCGCAATTCGCCCTGGCTGACCTGCCAATCCATGACGGCGCGTGTGCGAATGGCGCCGTTGCCCAGCGTGACGAGCGCGGTCTGATTGGCGAAGACCGTCGCCTCGACCTCGTCGGCCCGCTTGCGCTTGGGTGTCCAGCGCAGGTTCAGTCGATCGCTGCCGCCCAGAACGGCCTCGACCACGGTCGTCTCTCCCTCGAGCCGCCGCACGAAACCAAGTGCGTCGGGATACTCGACATCGGCGTCCGGCTCGGAAAGCACAAGCGTCAACTGCCCGCCCAAGGCGGGCGGCAGCGCCAGATTGAGTTCCGGTTTGGCCAGATCGCCGCCCAAGGGCGCCAGCAGTTTCAATCGCAGCGTGGCGGAGCCGGGGTGCGGCATGAACACGCTCCATTCGTCGCCGTTCCGCCAGAACTGCGCATCGCCGGTCATGACGGTCGATTCCTGGACCGCAACGTCCGCGCCGAACAACTGAGCAGACGCATTGGTGCCGTTGGCCACGAGCAGGAGCGTGGCGTCGAATTGGGCGGCCCGCGGGCCGGCGCTGCCGGTCAGATCCAGGCGTGTGATCGTCACGCGGCTCGAAAGCGGCTGCGGCGACGAGGCAGCGAGGGCCTCCTCACCGCCCGTCAGCAACAACATTGCCAGCACAGTCGTCCCGGCGGCCGAGGGTGTCCCGGCGATCTCGGTTCCCGGTGAAGCATCGGGAGGGGACGCTGGAGGCGGGCGGTTACTCCTGGCGCGTTGACGCCAGCGCAGAAGCCACCAGGCGGGCAGCGAGGCCAAGAGGGCAGGAACGGCCAGGGTGAGGGCCAGGTGCAAGACACGCCAGGCGATCAAGAGATCGGCGGTCGCCAGACCCGCGAGCATCAGCCCGACCGTCAGCCAGAGGGCTTTGGGATGGGCCGAGCGCCACTGGACCAGCACAAGCATCAGGCCCGCCAGGAAAGCCAGCACCTGGACGGCGGCACGGGCAAAAGTGAAGAGTCGGTTCGACACCAGGCCGACGCTGATCCGGGGGGCCTTCTCCTCGACGCTCAGGACTCGCGTAAACGTGTAGGCCCGTCCCGCCTTGGGAAGGTCGAAGCGGATCGACTTGATGCCAGCCGCCGTGGGCCCGGCGGCGTCGAAGACCGGCATCGCCTCGGGAGCATCCGCGAGGGCTTCAGTCGGCGCTTGAATCGGAGCGACCACTTGGACCTGCTGGGGCTGTGCCGGCTGCGTAGCCGCCGGGCCGGTCTGGACTGCGGGAGGGGCCGCGGGAGGGGCTGGGACGACCTGCGGACGTCCGGCAAGGCCGTAACGCTCGAGCATCCGCTGATCCATCGGCGCGGTTTGGTCGCGGGCCGTGGCTTCGAAGAACTTGTCGGCGGACATGATCTGCACGCTGCCGTCGGCGAACACGACCTCGCGGCGTCCTCCGGGCCGTTCGGGCGAGTACGCGATGATGGCATTGGGATCGGCCTCGGACTTGCCGGCGCCGACGTAGGTGTATCGCTGGCCGGTCTCAGGATCGATGAGCACCTTGTCGGTGCCCAGCTCGTTCCTCATCGCCTCGAAGCTGTCGGGCATCCGTTCCTGGTTGTCGCCCGCGTAAAGGCGGGCGGCCAAGCCGATTTGTTTGAGGTTATTGAGCGAATTGATCCGCTGGGCTTTGCTCTTGGCCTTCGAGAGGGCTGGCAGCAGCATCCCGGCGAGGATGGCGAGGAAACAAAAGACGATCAGGACGGTGACAACGCCGCCAAAGCCTTTTCTGTTGCCGTACCAGACCAGGGCGATCACGAACGCCAGGAGGCCCGTGCCGAAGATCAGCACGGCGCCATACTCGTGCCAGAGTCCGCGATAGGTCGCGATGAACTGGTCCCAGCCGTCGCGCCAGCCGTAGGTGGTGCCGCCGGTGACTTCGAGGGTGCCTCCGAAGCCGTAAACGTGGCGGGTGGGAGGCACGTGCAGCACCCACTCGGCATAGGTGCCGGGCACGTCGGTCTTGGGGGCATCGAGTTCGAGGCGCCTGGGCCACAGGCCGCCGAGGGTGCCGACCTGTTGAGCGTACTTGAGATCGATGGCGTAGATCTGATCGCGGTTCTCGCCGCGCGGCAGCGCCACCACCACCCAATCGCCGTCCCTGTCGGCGCGCACCGGTTCGCCATTGACGGCCACGCCCCAGAGAGTCGCGCCGGGGGCGAGTTCGAAGCGCTGGTGCGCGCGCTCGTTGTTCTTCACCAGGAAGCTCGCCTGCGTCAGCATCTCGCCTGTGTCGGTCAGCACGCTCGTGAATTGGGCGCGGTCGGCGACCGCATCGAGCACCGGGACCTCCTCGTGACGCATGAGGTGGAGTTCGAGCGCATAGGCGGGACCTTCGTAGCGGTAGGCCAGGAGCACCGGCCGGGCCACCAGCGCGCGATCGGTTGCGGCCAGTTCGGAGGGATCGATGCGCCTCAAAGGCTCGGCGATCGGCGCCGGTTCGAGGGCCAGGTTGGCCGCGCTCGTGATGGCGACCGCGCCGGTCTCCCGCTCGACGTCGAGCGGGTGGGCGCCCCCGGCGTCCAGCGTCGCTTTTTGCGGGTCGAAGCCATGGTCATAGGTCACAACCAGGGTGTAGCCGCCCCAGACCTTGTCCTGCAGGGTGATCGTCCAGACGTCGCCCTCGCGATCTTTGCGGCGTATGTTGGCGCCGGTGAACTCGACATTCCGCCAGTGGGCCGGGAGCCGGACGCGGAATTGCTGAACTCCCTGGTTGACGATGCCAAACCGGATCGTGGCGCCGCCGCCGACCAGACCGTCCCCGATCGTGATCAGGTTGAAGACCTCAGCCACAATGCGCGCACTCAGACGTTCGACCGCCAGGATGACACGCCAATCCGCGGCGTCCGCACGGAAGGCGAGCAACTCATCCCGCCGCTCGGGCAAGCCACTGACCGGGATTTCCCGGGCGCCGCTCAGGGGGCCGGTTTTCAGTTGAATGCCCGCGCTGGCACCCGCGCCGATCAGCGCGGTTTCCCGCGCGGTGTGGGTCAGGCGCAAGGGGGTCAGGATGATCTCCGATGGCAGGCGGTTGAGCGCCTGTTCGAGGCGGATCGTGAGGACGCGCTGGCCCAGCAGGCGTTGGGCGAATCGCAACCGCAATTTGCCCGCGCTCGATTGCCAGTCCTCGATCCCTTCGCCTTCGACGTGCGCAACCGTCAAGTCGGGCGGCAGACCCCATTCGAGACCGTAGATGCCGGCTCGCGAGACATTGAGATCGACCCGATGATCGACCAGCAGGCGCGTTTCCTCCACCGCGGCCCGCACCCGCGTGCTCCCCGTCACCAGCGGCTCGACGGGTGAGAGATGCAGGTGGAGCACCGCGGGACGCAGATTGAACTGAAACGCCGCGAACTCGCCGGGAGCGGCATTGACCTGCCACAGCGCCTCGCTCCGGTCCACCCGCGCCACCAGGTCCTCAGTCCGCACGCCGAGGCGACCGGTCTCGCGCTGGATTCCCAGGGGTTGCGGTGGACGCAGTTCAGCGGCGCCCGGCAAAGCGGGCAGCGGTTGTTCCGACACCACGTCGAAAGCGGTCACGCCTTCGAGCGGGCGGATGAGGTCGACCATGATGATCGAAGCGCCCGCTTCGGACGTTGCCTGCCAATCCTTGATCAGATCGCCGCTCAGTTTGGTGAGCGTCTGGCCCGACGGCAACGCGAACCGGATCTGCGAGCATCGACCTTGCAGGACTTCGCACGCAAAGGTGGTTGACAGACGGATGGCCGCCGGCGTGGCGTCCACAGCGCATCGCGTGTCCACCGTGACCAGAGCCTCGCGCGTCGTTTCGGTCGCCTTCGCTTGCCAGCGCACGGCAACCTGGCGGTCTGCTCCCACCACGCCGCGAACTTCCGGCTGAGTTGGGTCGCTCCCTTCGAGGGGGACACCGCTCGCAAGCTGGAGGTCCACGTGCGGGTCGGCGGACCTGACGGAGAGTGTCGCCGCCGCCGCCGGAGGCCCGGTGAAGCGGACGATACTCCACGGTTCTTCCCGGGTAACCCGGGCCGCCAGCGTCAGGTCAATCCGATTGCTGCCGGGAGCGTCCGCGTGCAGGGTGAATTGGCGGCCCTGCCTGACGATCTGCCAGCCGTCAGGCAATTGAGGATCCAGCAGAGCCAGCTCGCCCTCGAACAGCGGCGCCATGACACGATTCGTCGTTGGGGATGTCGCATGGATCGAAACCAGGAACCGCGCGCTGGCGGCCGCGACTTCGCCGGTGTAGGCGATCGAGTGGACCAGCAGATTGGTGAGACCGGCCGGGGACGGACCCGCGTCAGGCATGGCCAGCCTGGGAGGGCCCGTGCCGCGGGAAAGCACCTGCAGCCCGTTAAGCACCGCCACGCCCCCCGGCGCCGGAACGACCTCAATCACCACGGGCTGGCTTGTTTCGACTGGCAAGTCGCGTTGGACAATCACCGGCATCCGCCCGCGGCCCGCGAGCAGCACGGGCGCCTCCTCCTGCGGCGAGGCCCTCAAAGGCCCGAACGTATTCGTCCCTGAGCGCAAGATGAAACTCGAGGCTTGTTCGCCCGCCACATCGGGCGCGGCCCAACCATAGAGGTAGAAGTGATACCGACCGGCGTCGAGGCCGGTGAGCGTGACGACCATGTTCGACCCGTTCGGGGCGAACATATACGAGTCGAGCATCGGATCGCCCGTCGCGTTGCCCCAGACACCCGGCGCATTGCTGACAGCCACGGCGACGGGCGATGTCGAGCCGTCGGCGTATCGCAGGCCTTCCAAACGCCCGTCCGGGACGGGGGCGGTGCCGGGCTGGTACTTCGGCTGGTAATGGCCATAGGCATTCCAAAAGTCATTTGTCTGCTGGCCGGCCGCGGCGAAGCCGACCTTGCCGCTCGCCGATCCGGCGCCGAAATCGACATTCAACAGGATCTGAGCCCGACCTTCGGGCGCAATCGCCCCGCCGGCGAGCAGAGACCACAGGAGAGACCAGAAGGAGAGAGAACGGAAAGAAGGTGTTTTCATGGGATTACCTAACCGCCGTCTTCGCAAATCGTTGTTAATAAACAACTTTAAACGTTCAACGTTCAACGTTCAACGCTCAACGCTCGACGTTCAACGCTCAATTTCCAACCAACAGGAGTTCGGCGAGCTCAGTGCGTGTCCACTACAGGTTTCACCGGTGAAGAACCCTCGAATGTCAAAACAGGCAGCAGGCCCGGCAAGTGTCATCCTGGCCCGAGGCGCGCCTCGTCAGAAGTGATACCCCAGCGTCAGCATCAAGCCGTGATTGAAGACTTCGTAATCGCCGTCGACGGTCTGGCCGGTCGCGGACGGCGCGCTGCCCTTGACGGTGCGGGTGGGTCCGTACCCGAATTGATAGGCCAGATCGAAGCTGAACTGTTTCCCCTTGCGGCCGACACCCAAGCTGAAGACATGCCGGTCCAAATCAGCGACCAGCGGTGTGTAGTGTTCGTCCGGGACCGAATTCTGGTTAAAGATATAGCCGCCGCTCACATGCCAGCCATTGTCGAAGTAGCGAGTGGCGCCCCATTCGAAATACCAGCTCGATTCCCAGTCGAATGTCAGGGGGATGTCCTGGGGGAGCAGCGGCGGGAAGGCCGCGGCTTGCTTGATGGTCACGGTGTTCAGGCGATTCCAGTCCGTGTAGTCCGCGTTGAACTCGAAGTTCCAGCGCGGATTGGGGCGGTAGGAAACACCGACGATGGTCTTGAGGGGAAACGGGAAGTCGGCCTGGGCATCGACCTTTTGTTCGGGGAACGAAGGGACGGCTCCGCCGCCGGGCAGGGGGAGGGCGACGCCATTTCGGAACGACGTGCGGCCTTCGAGGTTGGGGGTTGTGATGCTGCGAAAGGAGGCGCCGAAAGAGAGTTTCTCACACGGTTTCCAGAGCACGCCCAGGTTATAGCCCAGATCCCATCCGTCACCCTTGACCCGAAACGCATCATAGGATTGGTTCGGCCAGAGCAATCCCTGGCGCAGATCGATTTCGGCGTAATTGACGGTTAGACCGCCGGCAATCGAGAGATTCGGACGGATCGCCCAGGCGACAACCGGGTTGACCGTCATGTAGGTCAGGCTGCCTTCGGTGGCCACGGTGCGGAAGCCGGTGTCCTGGGGCCATTCCATGCTGAGGCCAAAAGGCGAAAAGACGCCCAGCCCGAACGTCAACGGCAGCTTCTCGGGGCCGTAGGTGTAGAAGATCTGCGGGACGGCGTGCCAGGGGTTCTCGTTGTCGAACGATCGGCCCGTAGGCGAATCGTACTCGACGCCCAGGTGCAGGCCATACACTCCTCCGCGCAGATGATGGCCCTCCAACTGGCTGATTCCCGCGGGATTGTAGTAGATGGCCGACGGGTTGTCCGCCGTGGCAACGAAGGCCATGCCCCGACCCACGGCAAAGGCATCCTGGTCGGGCAAGTCGAAGCCATTGGAGTGGAGCACCGTCGAGGTTGAACCCAGAGCGGTTGCCACATAGATCCTGAGCGAGGTCGGAATGGATGGCTGCATGGGCTGTGGGCTGGTTTCTACAGAGGGCGCCCCTCAGTCGTCAAGCCGAGAAGGGCGGAATTACTTTCTTTTTTGCTCTGATGCCAAGGGGAATATCAGACAGTCATGGAACACCCCCGTCAACTGATGTGGAAGACGGACGACACGGTGCGTCCCCGGATTTTTTCCACTTTGCGCCAGGCGCTGTGGTCGTTCAGGGTGACCCAGCGGCGTTCTTCCTTGCGGTAATGCCAGTCGCGGTCGGACTGGTAGAAGGCCTGGAGTCCGCGCCCTTCGATGATGTTGCAGATCTGGCTGTCGTGATTGTTCAAGGCGTCGTAGTCGGTGACGGCCCGCTGGCCCATCTCGGAGTAGAGCTCGTTGAGTTCGAGCAGGAGGTCGTTGAGCGCGCTGTCGAGGGGGCGGGCGGCCAGTCCGATCCGCTGGGCCTCGCGCAGGGTGATGGGGTAGCTGTGGGAGGGGTAGCTCGAGTTGAGGCATTGGCTGATCGCCGCGGCCTTCTTCCGATCCTTCATGTGATAGGAGAGGATCTCCATGCAGAGTTTGACCGAGAGCGAGCTGATCCGGTGGACTGCCCCGATGACCAGGGGGTGGATGTAGGGGAAGACCGCCTGGTACGGATTCACGGCGTCGGCCTTGACCTCCTTTTGCCAGAGGCGGATGACGCGCATGAGTTCGTCCTGGCTCACACTGACGCGTTCGTTGTCCCGGTCGAGCGGGGAGAGGGCGTGCGCGAGCGAGGTGTCCACGGCGGAGAGGTGGGCCAGAGGCCCCATCTCGATGGCGTCGGCGCCGAGGGCGAGCATGGTTGCGGCCGACTGGCATTCGAGCGGCACAAGCACGACCAGGCGCCTGGTGAATTGGCGAAGCAGATTCACCATCATCAGGGACGCTTGGCCGGATCCGCCGTCGGACTTGACGAAGAGGGTGATTTGGGGCTGGGGCCCCAGTCGCCGGAGCAGGCCGTAGATCGCGATGACGTCGTTCTGGCAGACCGACCCGTTGTTCGAGTTCCAGTAGGTCAGGAAGCAGCGTCCGACCTGCCGCTCGATCCGCTCGACGATCTTCTGGGTGCGATTGAAGAGCACCGGCGGGCGCTTGATGCGGGGGCGCGGCTTCTTCGGGATATGGGGTGGGTTGTCAGTCTGCATGAAGTGTTGTTTCCGGCATGTCAGGCATCGACGAGCATGAACGTCACCTCGGCCTCGCTCACGACGTCCTCTCCCACCAAACACACCCCTTTTGCCCGCCCGATTTTCCCGCGCCACTTGGTGAGTTCAACCTGGATGATCAAGGTGTCGCCGGGGCGGACCGGGCGGCGCCACTTGACCACCTCGGCCGACATGAAGTAGGCGAGTTTGCGGGAGTACTCGGCCTGGCGCAGCATCAGGATCCCTGCCACCTGGGCGATCGCTTCGAGTTGGAGCACGCCCGGCATGATCGGGTGTCCGGGGAAATGACCGGCGAAGAACGGTTCGTTGACCGTGACGTTCTTCACGCCGGTGATCGTGTTGCCCTCGATCCGCGTCACCCGATCCACCATGAGGAAGGGATAGCGGTGGGGGAGGATCTTGAGCAACTCGTCGGCATCGAGCGTGGAGCCGTCGGTGAGCGGCGCCAGAGGTTTGCCGCCCGTCGCCGGGGCCGCATCCCGCGGATGGGGCGGCGGGGCGAAGGCCTGTGTGGCCGCCTGGACCTTGCGCATCTGGGTGCTGATAAGGCGGGCCAGTTCACAATTGGCCGCGTGGCTCGGGCGGACTGCGACCACGTGACCTGCCACCGGCCGGCCCACCAGGCTGAGGTCGCCCACGATGTCCAGGATCTTGTGCCGCACGAATTCATCGGCAAACCGAAGGGGTTCGGTTGTCAGGACGGCGTCATCGCGGATCACCACGGCGTTCTCCAGGCCGCCGCCCTTGATCAGGCCGTTCTTGATCAGGTATTCGATCTCCTCGAAGAAGCAGAAAGTCCGCGCCGGCGCGATCTCGCGGGCCCACGTCTCCGCCGAGAGCTCGATCGAACGGCACTGGGTGTGGCGGCCTTGCCGATCCGAACTGGTGCATGTCACCTTGAGACGGTCATGGGGAAACACGGCCATGAACGTGTCCCCGCTGGACATTTCGAGGGGCTCGTTGACCGAGTAGATCTCACGCGCCTCGCCCTGGGGGACAATTCCGGCCGCCTCGATCACGCGCGAGTACTCCCGCGCGCTCCCGTCGGTCACCGGCGGTTCGCCCGCATCGAGTTCGACCAGCGCATTGTCGACCCCGCATCCGGCCAGGGCCGCCAGGATGTGCTCGACGGTGTGGACCCGGACATTGCCCTTGCCCAGAGTGGTCGAGCGAGTGGTCTCGACCACGTTGTCGATGTGGGCCTCGATCTCGGGCTGGCCTTCCAGGTCGATGCGGCGAAAGCGGATCCCGGAGTGGGGCGGGGCGGGCAGCAGCCCCATGGTGACCCGGTTGCCGCTATGCAAACCGATGCCGCTCAGCCGCACCGGTTCGCGCAGAGTTTGTTGTTGGACCACGCGGCCATTAAAGAGGCGGACACCCCTCGTTGGCAAGCGCGCTGATCGAAGCGCGCCGCCGCCATGCCGCGACAAACATGCCGTTGCCCCCCCCCGGCGCCCCCTCAAGCCAAAGGCCGGACGGCGTGCTTCGAGCTGACGGCAGGACGGCCGGCAGAGGCAGACGTTCGAGTTCCGGACACTCGTGCGTGAGCCCATCCGCGACCGCCGTGGTCTCGGCTCGTGTCAACGTGCAGACCGCGTAGACCAGGCGGCCCCCGGGTTTCAGAGCCGAAACGGCGTGACGCAGCAGACGGAGTTGGATCTGCGCAAGCTCCGCCACATCCTCCGGACGCATCGTCCAGCGGGCGTGCGGATTGCGATGCCATGTCCCCAGATTGCTGCACGGCGCATCGACCAGCACTCCGTCAAAACGCGTCTTGGTCGGCAGTGCCGCCCCGCCCTCCCAGAGACGAGCGCGGTAGTTGAACAGGCCCGCCCGCGCCGCCCGCCGCTTGAGCTGCGCCAGACGCCACGCCGCCCTGTCCGATGCCCAGACAAGCCCGCGATTCTCCATCAGGTCGGCCAGGTGAAGCGTCTTCCCGCCTTCGCCGGCGCACGCATCCCACCAGGTCTCCCCCGGGCGCGGCGCGCACAGCCAGCCGACCGCCTGGGAATGAAGATCCTGGATCTCGAAACGCCCCTCGTTGAATTCACGCGTCCGATGCAGGTCGATTCGTCCGACATAGCGCAACGCGTCGCCCGCCGGCCCATCGCCGGCAGGACGGCAATTCCCGATTTGCTTGGCCAGCAGTTGGCCCTGGCCGGGGCGCGCCCGAATCCACAAGGCCGGTTCTGCCTGGAGCGACTGCAACCAGGCGCCTGTCGCATCCGCCTCCTCGTGCGTCCAGGCGGGGACGGCGCGGGCGCGCAACTCCTCGATCGGGAAACGCTCCGGTTCATGCCGGTATCGCTCCGCCAGCATCGAGGCGGACTCGATGCCGGGCATCGCGCCCTGGGCCGGATCGTGCCACCCCAACCACCTGTAGTAGGCGAAGACTGCCCGGCTCACCATCCGCCCCTCGGCGCGGGGCAGTCCGCACGCCTCACGGAGAGTCGCTCTGAGCACTGCGTCGGCCGGATGATCCCGATCCGCCCGGGCAATGACGGCGGCCGCGATCCGGGTGATGCGGTCTGCCGACCGTGACTCGATTGTCTGGGGAGGATGCGGGCGGGTCGGATTCGTGCGCGGCGCGGTTTTGCTTGTTCTAGACACAGCCTCAGAGGTTCCGCCGCGTGAGGGCACGCGGCCTACAGGTTCGCAGGCCCGGTCCCCTGACCCGGCGCTGCATCATTGATGTCGCTCTGTCTTGCCCGCAGCAGTCTGCATGTTGGAGTCTCCGGTTTCGCCGTGGCCACAAATCCATGAAACATGCGGGCTAGGCGGGTTGGGATGCCGCGGGGCGGTAGCTGGCGACGACCCACTTGCTGAGGGTCTCGTCCGGGCTCTCCACCGCATCGAGGTCGAGCTGGAATTCGCGCTGGCCGGTATTCTGAGTGATCAACTTGAGCCCGAACTGGTAATCGCGGAAGCGGTCGGTGCAGAGATCGCGCACCGGACGGCCTGTTTCCGAGGCGAGCGCGACGAGGCGGTCGGCGGCGGCTGGCGTGAAGGCGATCTGAATCCCATGATCCTTGGTGAATCGTTCGGCGAAGTCATTCACCAACTGCCGCAGCACGACGCGTTCTTCCTGGGCATGCTCGGCCAGCAGTTTCGCCAGGGCCGGCATCGGTTGGTCGACCAGATCCCGGGTGACGACGAACCGTTTGACGGGGGTGGAGGGTAGCTCGTACTTGAACTCGCGGAACACGCGCTCGCACACCGTCATCAGGCCGCGCGCGCCGGTCTGCTCGTCGTTCGCCAGCTCCGCAATCCGGCGCAGGCCGTCATCGCGGAACAACACCTCGATGCCGTAGGCGGCGAAGGTCTGTTCGTACTGCCGGATGATGCTGCCCTCAGAGGTTTTCAGGATGGTGAAGAGGTCGTCGACCGAGAGCGGATGGCAGTAGACGCGCACCGGCAGGCGCCCGATAAACTCGGGTTCGAATCCGAACTCGATGAAATCGCGCGTTTGGGCGCACGCCATCACCTCGTTGCCTTCCTCGACCGATGCGGTGCGGGCCGCGAAACCGATCGTCGCCTCGCGCAGGCGTTTGCGGACCACTTTGTCGAAGCCGGGGAAAGCGCCGCTGACGATGAAGAGGATATGCTTGGTGTTGATGACGTCCACGGGTTTCCTGCCCCGCTGCGTCATCTCCATCATCGCCTGCAATTGGCCGGCAATGTCGTTGGGCGATCGCGCCGGAACGTCCGTCTCCTCCATGAGCTTGAGCAGGTTGGTCTGAACGCCTCGCCCGCTCACGTCGCGCCCGGTATGGTTCACGGACGCCGCGATCTTGTCGATCTCGTCGATATAGATGATGCCGTATTGGGCCCGCTTCACGTCGCCGTTGGCGCGCCGGAACAGCTCGCGCACCAGATCCTCGACGTCGGCCCCCACATACCCGGTCTCGGAGAACTTGGTGGCGTCGCCTTTGACAAAGGGCACCCCAATGAGATCGGCAATGCTCCGGACAAGGTAGGTCTTACCGACCCCCGTGGGCCCGACGAGTATGACGTTCTGTTTGGCGTAGTTGGGCTGGTCCTGTCCTTCGAGGGCCAGGCGCACATGGTGATAGTGATCGCACAGGGCCACACTCAGGACCTTCTTCGCCTCCTCCTGCCGAATGACAAACCGGTCCAGGTAGGCCTTGACCTCGCGCGGCTTCTGGTTGAATGCGAACTCGACCTCCCCCGCGGATTCATCCTCACCGCTCCCGCCGCGACCCGCATTGGGCTGTGTGAAACCGCTCGTCCCCGCCGGAAAAGTCTGCCGCATCAACTCCGCCAGTTGACGCTGAAACTCCTCAGGCGACGGCGGGCCGCCTGGCACTGAATTTGTCATGGGCTGTCAGGAGCCGGACTTCTCCTCGCTCTGGGCGCTCAATTGGGAGAACGGATTGTTGGTGAAACCCGAGGACCCGCTCTCGTCCGCCCCGCCATCCGGAGCGGGGAAATCGACGACACGGTCCTCTGTGTCGGGCGGGGTCGGCCTTTCCGTGCCGCGGGCTTCCGTCTTCGGGGCTGCGGCAGGCTCGGCCTCGAATGGATTCTTGGCGCGTTTGCTCCTGGGCAGAGGAGTGAGCATGACGTGGAGGTTGCGCCCGACCAGTTTAGGCACCTCGACCGCCTGCCCGTAAGCGGCCAACTCCTTGACGAAACGTTCCATGACCTGCATGCCAAATTCCTGGTGGGCCATCTCGCGGCCCCGGAACCGCAAGCTGACCTTCACCCGCATGTCCTCGCACAAAAACCCCGTCGCATGCCCCAGCTTCACGCCGAAATCGTTGTCGTCGATCGTGGCGGTGAGCTGGATCTCCTTCACCCGATTGGCGTGCTGGTGCTTCTTGGATTCCTTCTCTTTCTTGGCTTGCTCGTATCGGTACTTGCCGTAGTCGACCACCCGGCAGACTGGCGGCGTCGCGTTGGGGGCGACCTCGACAAGATCCATCGCGCTGCGGCGGGCCAGATTGATCGCTTCGTGCAGGGAAACGACACCCACCTGCTGGCCGTCAGGACCGATGACACGAACCTCGCGGGCACGGATCTTTCCATTGATCCGGACGAAGGAACCTGCGGAGGGGGGGTAACGATGCGAGGAGAAGGGACGGCTCAAGAAGCCCTCCCCGGTTGAAGCTCATTCATGCGTTGTCGGCTCAACTTGCATGCCGTCAATTGGACAGCGAGAACGCTGTTACCTATTCACCATCATCCTTTCCGACGCAAGTGAAATCGTCCGCCCCCCGCCAGTCAAATCGTCGGACGGATATGCCCGGCCAAGCAACGCGCTGGACGGCCCGCCCGACTTGTCCTATCCTGCCCGCCTGATGTCGAAAGCGGCCAAGAAACCGGAGGCGTCGGGCGATGCCCTGGGCGAGATGCCCTTCGAGCAAGCCCTGCAGCACCTCGAATCCGTCGTGGAAGCGATGGAGTCGGACGACCTTCCTCTCGAGACCCTCCTCGCGCGCTATGAAGAGGGCGTCAGACTGCTCGAGGCCTGTCAGGTCAAGCTTGCCGCTGCCGAGGTCAAAATCAGCCAGCTCGAACAAAACGCGTCCGGCCCGGCGACGCTGACCCCAATGACTCCGGAGGGCGGCAAGGACATCGAGTGACGGGCAGAGACACACACACGCAGACACCATGAGTCGCTACCTCGACATGGTCGACAGTCCGGACCACGTGAAGAAACTGACGCTCGAGCAGCTCACCCTGCTGGCCGAGGAAATCCGCCACGAGATGATCACCGTGCTCTCGAAGAACGGCGGACACTTGGGCCCCAACCTTGGCGTGGTGGAACTGACCATCGCCCTGCACCGGGTCTTCTCGACACCCAAGGACAAATTCGTCTGGGACGTCAGCCACCAATGCTATGCCCACAAACTGATCACCGGGCGGAAGGATCGGTTCCATACCATCCGCACGACCGGCGGATTGAGCGGATTCGCCATGCGGGCCGAGAGCGAGCATGACGCCTACGGCGCCGGCCACGCCGGGACCGCGCTGTCCGCCGCCCTGGGCATCTGCGCGGCGCGGGATCAGCGGGGCAGTGACGAGCATGTGGTCTGCATCTTTGGCGATGCGGCCCTCACCAACGGGATGTCCTTCGAGGCGCTGAACAATATCAGCCACACAACGCGCCGGTTCATCGGCATCCTCAACGACAACGAATGGAGCATCGCCAAGAACGTCGGCGCCATCGCCAGTTACCTCAACCAGTTGATCCGGCATCCGCGTTACGGGCGGCTGCAGAGGGATTTCGAGCGTCTCTTGCGGCGCATGCCCAAAGGCGAGCTGGCCATCAAGCTCGGCCACAAAGCCGAGGAAGCGCTCAAGGGAGCGGTCTCGGGCGTCGCCCTCGAACCGGGCACCCGCCAGCCCGGCACGGAAGGGCGTGGAGGCTACGGCAGCAGCCTGATCTTCGAGGAAATGGGCCTCCACTACCTGGGGCCCATCGACGGACACAACCTGCCGCTCCTGATCGATTCCCTTACATACGCCAAGCAGTGTGATCGCCCGGTCGTCCTCCACGTGGTCACGCGCAAGGGACAGGGGTACGAGGCCGCGCTCAAGTCGCCGGAGAAGTTTCACGGGGTCGGCCCCTACGACCTGGTCACTGGCGATCCGATCGCCGCCCAGCCGGGCACCCCCAAGAATTACCAGGATGTGTTCGGCCAGGCGCTCGTCCGGTTCTGCCAGCGCGATAGCACCCTGGTCGGCATCACCGCGGCGATGCCCGCCGGGACCGGCTTGAAGTTCCTCGAACAGGCCATGCCCCAGCGCTACTACGACGTCGGGATTGCCGAGGGCCACGCCGTGTTGTTCGCCGCCGGCATGGCCACGCTCGGCTTTCACCCCGTCGTCGCCATCTACTCGACTTTCCTCCAGCGGTCCTACGATGGCATCATCCACGATATCGCCCTCCAGGATCTGCCCGTGATTTTCGCCATGGACCGTTCCGGCCTCGCTGCCAATGACGGCCCGACCCACCATGGCCTCTTCGACATCGCCTTCCTGCGCTGCGTGCCCAACATCATCGCCATGGCGCCCAAGGACGAAGACGAACTGGTCGACATGCTCTTCACTGCCACCCACCAGAACCATCCGGTCTTCATCCGCTACCCGCGCGGCGCCGGAGAAGGCGTGGCCCTCAAAGACCAGCCGCGGTTGCTCCCGATCGGCCAGGCCGAGATCACCCAGCACTTCAGCCAGTCCGGCGGGCGGAAGGTGGCCCTCTTCGCGCTTGGGAATCTGCAGCGCCTGGCACGCGACACGGCTGCGGGTCTCAAGGCCGACGGGTGCGACGTCGCCATCGTCAATCCGCGCTTCATCAAGCCACTCGATGAGGCGACCACGCTGTTCTTCGGCCGGGCGGCCGATGCTGTGGTCACATTCGAGGATCATGTCCTCGCCGGCGGTTATGGCAGCAGCGTCATCGAGTTGTACTGCAATCACGGCGTCACGACTCCAGTCGTCCGGATGGGCTGGCCGGACCAGTTCATCGAGCATGCTTCCACCGCGGACGAACTCCGCGAGCAGTACGGGCTGACCGCCGAGCGCGCCATCGCCGAGGTGAGATCCAAGTTGCAGCAGCGCCTGCCTACGACCGCGGTGGCCGCCCTGGCCTGACCCTCTCTTCGATTATGACTCCGCCTCGCGGTTCGAGTATCAGCATACGAAACGGCGCCTTGGTGGTCCCCGACGACCCCATCCTGCCGTTCATACGCGGCGATGGAACGGGCCCGGACATCTGGGCGGCCAGCCAGCGGGTCTTCGACGCCGCGGTCGAGCGGGCCTACGGCGGCAAGCGCAGAGTCGCGTGGTTCGAGGTCTTCGCCGGCCAGGCGGCCAAGGACAAGTTCGGCGATTGGCTGCCCGAGGACACCATCACCGCGTTCCAGGACTTTCTGGTGGGCATCAAGGGGCCTCTGACCACGCCTGTCGGCGGGGGCATTCGATCGCTCAACGTCGCTCTGCGCCAGCGACTGGATCTCTACGTCTGTCTGCGTCCGGTGCGCTACTTCCGCGGCGTGCCCTCTCCGGTGAAGCATCCGGAAAAGGTCGACATGGTGATTTTCCGGGAAAACACAGAGGACATCTACGCGGGCATCGAGTACCCGGGCGGCTCGGCCGAAGCCGGGAAGATCCTCGAGTTCCTCGCCCGCGAGTTTCCTCAGGCCTTCGAGAAGATGCGGTTCGGAACCCGCGCCCAGGCCGATGAGTTCTGGGGGCGGGCCGGCGCCGCGCTCCCGTCGGATGTCTGTGTTGGCCTCGGGATCAAGCCGGTCAGCCGGTCCGGCAGCGTTCGCCTGGTCCAGAGCGCGATCGCCCACGCCATTAAGTTCAAGCGCAAGAGCGTCACCCTTGTCCACAAGGGCAACATCATGAAGTACACCGAGGGCGCCTTCCGCGACTGGGGCTACCTCGCCGCCAAGGAATTGTTCGGCGCTGTCGAGATCGACGGCGGCCCCTGGTGCCGCATCCCCGAGGGCCGGCCCGGGGCCGGCATAGTCATCAAGGATGCCATCGCCGACATCACGCTCCAGCAGGTGCTGACCCGGCCCGAGGATTTCGATGTCATCGCCACGCTGAACCTGAACGGCGATTACCTGAGCGACGCGCTCGCCGCACAAGTGGGCGGCATCGGCATCGCGCCCGGCGGCAATATCAACTTCATCAGCGGCCACGCCCTCTTCGAGGCAACGCACGGCACCGCGCCCAAGTATGCCAACCAGGACAAGGTCAATCCGGGCAGCGTGGTTCTCAGCGGCGAGATGATGTTCCGGTATCTGGGCTGGACCGAAGCGGCGGACCTGATCATCCAAGGGCTCGAAAGGGCCATTGCCAGCAAGCGCGTGACCTACGATTTCGCCCGGCTCATGGAGGGGGCGACGGAAATCCGGTGCTCGCAGTTCGGAGACGCCATCATCGCCCACATGTGAACCCTCAGGGCTGCGGCCAGGGCAGCCGCGCCAGACGGATATCGGCTTGTTTCCTCGCTGGATAACGCGTGGCCTGGGAGCGGCTGCGGTTGTCGGGCCACACCATGTAGGCATAGTGCGCGTCGGCGTCAGCCTGATTGTGCTCGCCACTCTCGTGCGAGTAGATGTCCGAAGTCAAAACCTCCTGGCCCCAATCGTCGAATTCAGGATACCACGGGTACCACCAGTGCAGGTTCACCCCGCCCGGCGCCCACACCGGGTCGTAATGGCCCGGCTGAGCCTGCTCGGGCAGGGAGCCGGAAAAGGCCGGCGGAAATGGCTCGGATGTGATTCGGAAGTCGTTCGTGAAGAATGAAACCACGCCATCCGCTGCAATCGCGGCCCAGCGCCCGTACACCTCGATGAGCGAGTTGTCCGGATCGCTCCGGCGATCGTGCCACCCGACGAACAGCATCTCGCCGTCGGGCCGAACGGCGAGGGCCGGCATCCACTGATCATTCAGGCCGGCGTCGAGGCTCACACGAATGGGGTTCGTGGTCCAATGTTCGCCGCCATCGGTCGACTGCACGAAAAAGATGTCCGCGCGATCGCCGTGGGTGGCGCCCTGGTCGGCGTAGGTGACGTAGAGGTGGTTCGACCGGGTCGGATCAGGATTCACCGCCAGCGTCGCCAGGCAAAAGGCCTTGAACCAGTCGCCCGGATCCGAAATCGCATTGCTCCTGCGAAGCGGGATGGGCGAGACCGGCGTCCTGAGCCTGCAGATGGTGTGCGTGGGGCCGATCTTGGCGCCGCGTTCCTCCACGGCGCAGATCTCGAGTGACTGCGGCGTGCCCCGTTCGTTCCACGCCACGTAGGCCACATGGTTGGCCCCCACCGCCATCTGCGGCATCATCGAGAGCACGGTGCCGATGGCGATTGGTTGGGACCACGCATTGACATTGCCGTCCCTGGATACTGTCAGCCACTGGCGCCGCCGCGACCCGTCGACGCTGCCCTGAATGACCGCGTACACGTCGTGCTGGCCCGTGCCCGGCCAGTCATCGACCGCAATCCACGGGTAGTCCGATCCCTCGATCTCCTCGGCCAGAGGCGGGCAGCGAACAAAACGCGCGCCGCGATCGACCGACTTCCAGAGAGGGATCCCCTTGAACGTGCCTTCCTTCCTCTCCGAAGTGGCTGCGTAGTAGATCACCCCCGACACCCGGTCCACGGCCAGCACGGGATCGCCGGCGTCTCCGCTCGTGGCGCCCTCGGGCAACGGCAGCACGTCCCGATCCACAAAGGTCCGACCGCCATCGTGAGAGACGGAATACGAGACCATGCGGCACAGTTCGGGCGGATCGTCGAGGCTGGCCAGCCCGTAAATCCCCCGGTTGCTGTCCCAATAGCCGACGACCACCGTGTTTCCGAGGACCACGACGCCAGGCTGGTATTGGGTGTTCTGTTCGTTGGCGTAATCCTGGGCCGGATCGTTCACAAGAATGTTCGACGCCAGCTCGAGACGCTGCAAGTCGGTGTAGCCCGCCGCGTCCGGTTCGGTGGCCGCCTCCGTCCAGTCTGTCCGATCATCAGCCACCCCGTTGCCATTGGCGTCCTCCACGTAATCGGGCAAACCGTCCGAATCCGAGTCAAACGGACGCCCGTAAATCGCGGCGACATCGTGGTACCCGATGTCAACCTGGGAGTCGGCTTCCTTCGAGGCCCCGTTCACCGTGGCGTGATGATAGAGCCCGGCGTCGGCGGCGCCCCGGCTGCCCGCATCGACCAGAGCGGCCGGATTGACGAGCCCCGCGAGAGACGCGCCACGGGCCGGCCTGGCGGTCCGGGCGCTGACCGCAAGATGTGTGACGTCCCCTCCGGCGGATCCCGAGAGGGCAACCTCCCCGCTGTAGCCGTTGTGCGCGTTGGGCACCCCTTCGGATGCGACGCTCTCCAGCGTGTCAAACGTGTTGTCGTATGCCCCCCACGAATCCGATCCCGAGTAATCCGCCAGCCTCAGCCTGCCGCCCTCGAACAGGTTGTTGCGCAAATGGACAACCAGCAACGGACGGTGCAACTCGGTGTCCTGATCCAGACTCAAACTCGACCGATGGAACAGGTTGTTGGTCAGTCCAAGGGTCGCAGGCCCTGCCGCGCCTGGCGGATACAGCGACAAGTGCAGGCTCACCCCGTCGAACCGAGAGTCGCACAGAGACAACAACCCCAGCGGGAGGAAAGTCGTGTTGTCAAACAGCGCCCGCTTCCCGGGAAGAACCGCAACCTCCGTGAACCGGAGCTGAACCTCCTTCGCGATGGACCGGGTGCCCGCGGCCGAGAACAGGGCGGCAGTGCGTCCCGTCTCGTTACGGGGCGCGGGCTGTTCCTGGACCGTCTCGCACCGCACCAGGCGGTTGAGGCGTGATGGCGAGCCCGCGCTCAAAAAACGGGCTCCATCGAGCAGGATGGTGCCAATGCTGTCGCGGATGCCCACGGCGACACCGTTGGTGAGCAGCAACGTCGCCGGCCCGTTCGTGCCCGCCACCGTCAGCCCCGTCCAGCACCAGTCGAGCGGGGCATAGTGCCACCCCAGGTCCGGACGCCCGTCGTTGTCCCGCGGCGCCGTCGGGCCGAGCGTCGTGTCGAGCGCGACCGGCTTCGCGGCTGTCCGCGCCAGCGGGGGCCAGACCGTACGCTGTTCGAGTTCCTTCATCAGCTCGGGGTCGATCTCGTCGGTCCCCCGATCGAGGAACGGGCTGCCAGCCCCCAGGTAGTAGCGGCCGGCGCCGGCCGTTGTGAACGGATTGCCGTGGATCTCGATGCACTGGTCGCCGAAGTTCGGCGTCGCATAGAACCCATTCCACCCGCTGCCCTGCAGACGCAGACGCGGCGTCGGGCTCGTGTTGACCACGTTGGCGAGCACGGAGTTCCTGACGACCAGCGAACTCGAGGATTCGCCGGTGGCTTGGGCCATGTAGGTCCAACCGTCCAGGGTCAGATGCTCGGCTGTGCCTCGGAGATAGGCCCCGACAATCGCTTTGCTGGTCCCGCCCAGGCCGGCCTCGCGCGCGAACAGCCCGTTGCCCAGGTGGAGCGTCCGCCTCAAAACCATGTTGTAATACCGGATGCCCGACGCAACGACCCCATTCTGGCAGTTCACCACCTGCACATGCTCGACCCGGTCCGAAGGCAGGCTGTTGATGGTCGGCGGGAAATACAGCGCGGTTCGAGCTCGGAGAATCCGCACGTTGGAAATGGACGCCCCATCCGCCGGCATCTGAAGCGCGACCGCCGCGTAGTAATCCGTCGCCGCGCCCCGCGGGGTGATGTCGCCGACGCTGTCATCGGCGTTGCCGGTGAAAACAGCCGGGCGATACGGCGCCGTATCGCAGACCAGCTCGCCTTGAACATTCAGCCGCGCGAGGCCGTTGTTGGTGTACTTGACTACCGCGCCCCCCTCGATGGTCGTCGTCCCGCTCAGGTTGACCACGCCCGCCACCAGGTACGTCGAGCCGCCGCGGAATGTGAGGTCCTTCTGGCTCCCATTGGCCATGGTCCAATCGAGCACCAGACCCCGCGCCACGGGCAATCGAGACGCATCGGATGCAACCGCCGGATCGGCCTGATCGAAGCCGTCGAGCGACGGCTCATGCGGAGGCAATGCCTCGAGCAGGCTGCGGAGCGCATCGAACTCGACGCTCTCGAACAGGAAGGTCCGCCCGTCCATCATGGCCCACCGATGCAGCACGGGCAGATCGAGTCCGAGATCGCTCTCGGGCTCCGTCCCGTGTACCCAGAAGACCTGTCCGGCCACCATCCGGTAGGCGCCAAACTCGAGTCGATCGTGCGTCAGAGCCGGCTCGCGCATGCGCGCAGCCCGGATTGGATCCGATTCCCGCCAGACCTGCACCCGATCGATCCGCGGTTCGGGCGCCGTGAGGAACTCGGTGACGATCTCGAGCCGCAGGCGGTCGGACTCGAGGCCCCACTGTGCTGGATCCGGCAACCGGGTGCGGAGCACAACGTCCTGGGCAAACGAGGCCTTTGTGTACTCGAAGAGCAAATCGACTTTCACCCCGTCGAAGGCGTCCCGATACACAAGCTTGTTCGGCGCGGCCAGCTCGGCATGGGCGGACCGGGTCCTGGCGATCCAGACCCTCCGCCCGCTGTCGGGGTCGCGATACTGCAATCCCAACACCTGCCAGCGGAACGTCTGCCCGTCGCAGGTCTCGAGCGCGTGAACAGGATCCAGCCCGAGATCCAGCGGGCACTCGATGCGGTGCGGTCCGGTCTCCGCCGCCGCGGCATGCGGGGTGAACACGATCTCTTCTCTGGACGGAAGCCACCGTTCGCCGTCGCGATAGAACAGCCCGGTGGCGAGCACGGTCACGCGGTTGGTCGTCGTAATCAGCGCGCCGCCTCGAGTGCGCCAGGTGGCAAGGCTGTCGATCACCTGGTGATGCGGACCGCGCTCGTGCTCCTCGCCCACGCGTGTCCCGATCAACACGGGTTCGCTCGACGGGGTGGCAGACGACCCCGCCACAGGACCCAGAACGAGCGCGGCGAAGACCAGCCCCGCGCTCAGTCGGATCGATGTGCAAAAAAAGGAAGACATTCCTCGAACCCGCACAGCAGTCATCTTGCGAGGTCTGACCGGAATGTGCGCTGATGGGGCGTGAATATGCGGGTTAACAGAACAACCGGGGACAGCAGGATTTGAACCTGAGTATTGAACGCTCTTCGCCGCTGGCGTCTTGCCCCGTGTTGCAGATCCTGCTTCGCCCATTGCCGCCAAACGCTACCAGAAAGGCCCTGTGAGTCAAAGCCGCGCCTGTGCAAGCGAACCAACGGCGAATCCTGGAGTGGCGGCGGAAAACCCGAGTTCAATCTTCCTGAATTCCGGGACCCCAATACAAACAGTCTGCGATCCTATTGGTCGGGGACGAGGACGTCCCCGCTCCATTGCCTGCGCCGACCTCCCCGCCGCGGGATCGGCCCTCCGAAAATCGTCGGCGGCTGGGCAGATTTCGGGCGATTGCACTCCAGAGAAAGGAGTGCCTCTCACGGCTTGGGATGCGCCAGGAGCCAATCGATGAACTTCTCTTGGAACTCCGAGGCCTGAAAAGAGTGGCCGACCCCATGGATTGTCCACAATTCGACGGCGCCTCCCGGGGGAGCGTTCGTGTAACGCATGACCGTGGTGTCCAGCCCCGGCACGTCGACAACCAGGTCCATGGAACAGTGGTCATCCCAGACCGGGCCTTGGCAGCCATTGAAGTCGGCCCACATCTGCACGGTCTGCACCGCGCCCGGAAACAGTGCGCCGCCCAGAGACCCTCCGCCATAGGGCACGACATCATCCACCGTTCCGTGCATATGCAGCACGTTCACCGGCTCACTCGGGCGGTGGCCGCTGGGATCCAGGAAAGTCACTCCCGCGCAGGGAGCGATGCCCGCGATAAGGTCGGCGTGATCGCAGGCGAGCCGGTGCGACATGAATCCCCCATTGGAGAATCCGGTGCAGTAAATGCGCTTCCGGTCCACAGCAAACCGCTGTGCGATCGCTTCGATCAAGCTCCGCAGATAGGCTGAATCATCCACCGCAGCGCCGTCGAAGTTGCAGCACCCGTCGGTGGCATTCCAAAACCGGTAGCCATGGCTGTCCAGGGTGCCGTCAGGATAGCATAACAGGAAACCCCGTGACTCTGCAAAAGGCCGAAGTCGGTAGGCGCCCTCGATCATCGCACCGTCGCCCCCCCAGCCGTGAAGCAGGACGACCAGCGGCAAAGGCGTTTGGCTGTCATAGACCGACGGCACATAGACCTGGGCAGGCCTGGCACTCCGGAATTGGTAGAACTTGCCGGGCGAATCAGGCCTGGCCACCAACGGGCTGTCGATGGCTCCGAGTTCCTCCCAGGGCCCCGTGACCGAGTCCGCCCGTGACAGCGCCGCCGGTTCCTGCCAGGAAACCTCGACCAGACCGCCATCCCCTTCGATCGCGCCGCGCACCGTCGGCTCCACCGTATCCACGATTCCCAGCGAAGCAGGCACGATCGTGACGCGCATCGTGCTCCGGCCCATAGGGATCTGACCGGTCAGATTGGTCAGTGCCACCATGAAGGACTTACTGCCCTGTGCCTCCGCACTCTGGATGATGTCGATCGAAAGGCTCTTCACCCGCTCGTTCGCCGCAAAGCTCAGCGTGCCGGACGCGGCCTGGTAATTCACACCGGCCCGGGCAGCGCCGTCGACGGTCTGATAATCGACGGTGAGCGGCTCCAACCACGTATCGTTTCCGCGAATGACGTTCAGCGTCACCGCGGGCAGCTTCTGCCAGACCGACACGAAGTCCCTTTCGAAACCAAAGCCAAAGCCTGGATCGTTATCGAGGATCCGGACCGTTGCGGCTCGCCTCGAGCCCATCATCAGTCCACCGGTCGGATTGCTGAGCGAAACACCAAACCTCTCCGTCGGTTCCGCCTGGCCATCGTTGATCAGGGAGATCTCGATGAGCTTGATCCGTTCCCCGGCGGCAAAAGCCAGGGTGGTGGTCATGCCAAGGTAGTCCTGGCCGGAGATCGCCTGCTGATCGGTGGTCGTAACATCCACCGTGCCTGCCACGGCGCTCTCGCCGCGTACCACCGCCAGGCGAACGATCGCCGCGTCTTCCCAGCTCGTGCAGGAAGCCGCTTGGAACTGCACAAGCTCGTCGGTGTCAGTGATCGTCACGGTCGCCTCCGTCGGCGTGCCCAGCGACGCTCCGCTGCACGGGTTGCTCAACGCGATCCGAAACGCCTCGGTCAGCTCACGAACCGAGTCGTTGACCAGGCCGACCGTGATCTGCTTTAGCGTCTCACCCGGCGCGAAGGTGAGAGTCCCTGTGGCGGCGACGTAGTCCGCGGCAGCCAGCGCCGTCACGTTGGCTGTCGCGTAATCCACCGATGCGGGCAAGTCGCCATCGTCGCCCCGCAGGACCCGGACCGTGACCGCCCCGGCGTCCTCGTTCACCGAGCAGTTGGCCACCTCCAGTTGGAGCCCCTTGTCGTTGTCGGCGATCCGGACTGTGGCGTTGGTGCGAACGCCCAGGACAGCGTCGCCCCCCGGATTGCTGAGCGACACCCGCACCGTCTCGACACCTTCGCTCAAGCCGTCGTTCAGGATCGGAATCGCGACGGACCGATCGGTCACCCCGGCCTCAAAGGTGAGGGTGGTGGCCACATCGACGTAATCCAAGCCAGCCGTCGCCGACCCGGGCGTCGTGGCGAAGTCCACGCTCACGACCTTGTCGAGGTCGTTGGTCCGTTGGACGATGACGGAGGCCTCGGGCATGCCCTCGGTGACGTTGAAGATCGCCCCAGAAAGCTGGATCGTGCTCGCTGCTTGCAGCGATGTCACTGCCGACGTCAGCAGTAACACCGACAGCACGGTCATGGTACTGAGGTTTTCCCTTCTGGCCGTCGGATCACGCCCCCCCTTATCTGGAGTTACGTGGCATGCAGGAGGAGCAGATGGGAAGCCGGGAACACCGAGGTCGCACGTTACGATCACGTTTGGGTGCTGTTCGACACGGACGTCGCCGCCCGCCAAGGCCAGTTGGGACCAGCCCTTGAACTGGCGCGGAATGAGGGCATCCACGTTGGCCACTCCACGCCGAGTGGCTTTGTCGGCACTGCTCCAGTGACCGATTGATCCTGCACAGCCCCTACCATTGGTTTCGCTCACGGTTCAATGAATGCTATGAAGACTCTGAATCGGATTTCTCCCTCGTGCCGCGTTCTCTTGGCACTGCAATCGGTGACAGTCTTGCGTTTCTGGCAAGATTTCCGCACCTCTATGCTCCAGCGCTGCGCAGCAGCGCCGGCGCAGCGCGGCGACCGCCGCGTGCGTCGCCGCCGGACGTGCGTGAGGGTCCTGTTGCGTTGGTTGCGGCTTTGCCGCGCTGCGGTGCTTGTGCTTTGCACCGGCACCCAGGTCTTCGCAGATGGCGACACCACAACGCCTCGAAGAAAGTTCATCGAGCTGGGATGGGACATCCCGGCGACTGCCTTACTGCGCGAGAGTTGGCGGGAGATGGAACAGACCACCCCGTTCGACGGCGTCATGTTCAAGGTCGAGGCCAAGGACGATCAGGGCGGCGCGCTCAGCAGCGAGTCGCTCTGGGACGGCCGCCCCTGGAAACGCGAGTGGCTCGAGCCAGCGCTTGCCGATCTGAAGTCCTGTGCTTTCGCCCGGTTCACCGACAACTTTGTCCGCTTCAATGCCACTCCCGGCACTCTCGACTGGGCGGATGACGCCGGCTGGGCGGCGCTGGCAGACAAGGCCGGCCACTGTGCCTGGCTGATGAAGCAGAGCGGGAGCAAGGGTCTGGCCATCGATTTCGAGTCCTATGGCGCCCACCAGTTCAAGTTGGACGCCGCCAAAGGGCGCGCGTTCGCCGAGACGGCGGCCCTGGCACGAAGACGCGGCGGCCAGTTCGTCCGAGGGATCGCGCGGGAATTCCCCGACGCCGTCCTGCTCGCGCTCTGGCTGAACAGCATCAATCTCAAAGCCGGCGCCAGTGCTGAACCGGACACGATCCTCGCCTCGTCCGGCTACGGTCTGCTGCCCGCGTTCATCGACGGGATGCTCGACGCCGCGCCGCCCGCGATGGTGCTGGTGGACGGCTGCGAGAACGGCTATTACATGGACAGCGCCGAGGAGTACCTGCGCGCGGCCCACGCGATGCGCTCGTGGAACGGCGACGCCATTCGTTTGGTCTCGCAGGCCAACCGTCCGAAGTATCGCCAGCAGGTGCAGGCCGGATTCGGCTTCTACCTCGATATGTTCCTGAACGACGCGACAAATCGGTATTATCGCGGCCCGTTGGATGGCTCGCGGCTGGACCGGCTGGAACGGAACCTGGGCTTCGCGCGTGATGCCGCCGACGAATACGTGTGGGTCTATGGCGAGCAATGCCGTTGGTGGGGCAAGCCGCTGAACGTGCCCAACAGCGTCGGCAAGGGGCGTCTTTGGGAGGAAGCGATGCCCGGCATCACGCGCGCCATCGCCTGCGTGCGCGACCCGATCCGCGCCGCCCAAGACGAGATCGCCAGACTTCGGGCCGCCGGCGCGCTCACCAACCTCGCCCGCAATCCGGACTTCGCACATCCGTCCGCCGAGGAAACGAGGGCCTTGCCCGCGGAGTTCGGGGCCTGGCAGGACGAGACAACATCGTCGGGAAAGTTCACCTGGGACCCCAGCGTGGGGAGCGGTGCCGGTCGGGCGACTGGCGTGAAATGGGGATGCTTCATCCAGTCGCATGATGTGAAGGCGGGCGACACCTACGCCGTAGAGGCCGACGGCCTGTCGCGCGGCGCATCGAACCCGACGCTGGTCGTGCGCTGGCAAACCAAACAGGATGTCGATGCCATGACGCTGATTATGCCCTCGGGCCGCCCAGAGCGAGGAGTAGTCTTTGGCCATTTGCGCGGCCTTCGCGAGTCAGACCCTGCCGGCAAACAGAAACCTCCGCATTACGACTCGTTCGGGGTGTATTTGAAATCCCGGATGATGACTTCCACCTCCTGGCCGTCCTTCGGCGGTCGTCCCTGAAACAGCCACAGATTGATGTGCACGGGCATCGGCTGCTGCGAGATGAATCGCGCCGGCTCAGATGGGCCGTAAGTCCACGTGCTGATCACCTCCTGGTCACCCTCCCGGCGTCCGTTCACGGAGTGAAAGACGATTTGACTGCGGCTCCAGGTGAAGCGGTGTGTGGCTTCGTCACCCGTCAGCACGACCGGAAACGCCTTGGACACCTGCTTCAATTCCCGTTCGACCGGCCATACGGTGAAGTTGCCCAGCGGATTCCTCGCCTCACCCCAGCGCGCAAACTCGATGTCAATCTCGTGAGTGGCATCCGGTCCGACATCGCGAGTGGGGTAGTTGAAAAGGCCCAACACGACGTTGTCATCCAGGCGGTCGATTCGGCCGATCGTCTGGAATTGGTACCGGCCGAAGCCCAACCGCTTCTGCATGGTGACCTCGGCGCACGACCATTCGCCCTCACGGTGCGCGATCCTCAAGTGCAAGTTCGTGGACGCATCCAGCCAGACGTTGTCTGGCTCCCAAACATTGGGCCCGGGTCCGCCACGGCCTGACCTGACCGTCCACGTGCAGCCACCGAACACGACTTCCCGCCCACGGCCCAATGGCTCCAGGCGGCTGGCCCGGAGGAAGTTGCGGAACTGCTGTCGCTCGAACAACACACCGTCGTGGCCGAGGTCGCTGTGGACGAAGAGCGCACGTTGACTTCTGAGCTCGGTCAGGTCCAAGTCCTTCTCCCCGCAACGGCCAAACGGCACATTGGCCTGCCCCAACGCGTCGATCATTCGCTCGGACTCCGCCTTCGTGCCCCCGCTGTCCGTGTAAATGTTGATCAGCTTTCCTCCTCCGCCCTTGAGCCACGCGAGGTATCTGTCGGTCTCCCCATAGAGACCGTCGAACAGATAGACTTCCCCGATCGAGTCGGGCAAGCCGCCGCGATCGAGCATGGCGGCGATGGCGTGGTACCCGCCGCTGTGGCCTGAGAGGATGACGCGGCCAATGTCCGCCAGGCCGGTAACGCCGTGCTCGCGCAGCACGGCCAACGCCTCGGTCAGCAGCCGCCGCAAACCGTCACGGTCCTCCAGCTTGCCGCCGAATGAATCCGGCGCGCGTAGCGGTCCTTGCGGCACGACCAACACCGCATTCCTTCCACTCGCGCGAAACTGATCGACGAGCTTGAACTTCTCCAACACCTCCTCCAGGGCGGCCCGCCAGCCGTGGATGTGCACCACGAAATCGACCTGCTTTCCGGCTCGGAATCCACCCGGAACAAACAGCGCCACGCGATTGTCCGAATAGTGCGGAGACGCCGGAAAGACCTCGCCCCGGTATGTGTGGCCGTTGGCACGCTGCGGATGCGGAAAGGGCGCGGACGCGAAATTGGTGGTGATCAGCATTTCGGCCCGAGGGACTGGAGGCATGTCGGGTTGGGCAGACCCAGCCACGCTGGGCAGGGCCAGAAGCGTTGACACGGCCAACCAGTGGAGTGCTGTGCACGACATGGCGGAAGCGACTATGCATGCCGGAGGCTCAATGATCAACACATGTGCCCTGGCGCCGACCGCCGGCAGCGGACCTGCAGATGGTCGGAGGCTGACCCAAAGTCGAGGGAGGCCGCGGCGCGGCAAAGCCGCAACCAACGCAACGGGAACCTTACGCACGTCCGGCGGCGACGCACGCGCCGGTCGCCGCGCTGCGCCGGCGCTGCTGCGCAAGAGTTGGTGAGAAATGCGGCTAGGGCAACTCCAAGGCTTGCGCGGTCACAAATCACCACGATGATGGCACGACTTGAATCCGCGCCGCGGCCTGCCATGTTCCCCCCATCATGAAGGCTCTCTTTGCCCTGTTTCCCCTCGCCACCGCCCTCGCCACCGCTCCGTCTGCCTGGACCGCCAATGTGCGCGTCCACCCTGCGCCCGAGGGCGAAACCCTGTCCAAGGACTTCCGCGTGACCGTCCAAGACCAGCCGGTGCCGGTCTATCTGGCCAAGGTCGCCCCCGCCGATCCGGCACGGCGCTGGAAGGCGATGGACGACAAAGCGAACTCTGCTGATTACTTCGAGCTGGCCTCCTTCGCCTCCTTCGACGTGTCGGGCGCGGTGACGGTGACGGTGGCCTGTCCGGAAGCCATCCAATCGGCGAAGGTCTTGCCGTCCTCATTCGGCATCGACCCGACGCTGGAAGGCGGGCGGTTGCGCCTTGAGGTTGGCTACTTTCCGGTGACCCGGCGGACCTCGGTTCGGGTTTCCTGCTGCGCGACGATCTTGTTGACCAGGAACTCGCGGTACTCGGCGCGCCAATCGACCCGGCGCGTGTACCAGAGCCCGTCGGGCGTCCTCAACCGCTCGAACTCGCACTGGAAGGCCGAGACCGAGCCGAGCAGCCCGCCCACGCCGACATTGACCTTGTCGATCAGGCGGAGGCTGATGCGCGCGACGGTGTAATCCCTCTCATCCACCCAGAGGGTTCCGGCCATGCTGTTGATCAACCGATCGAGGACTCCCTTGGCGTGGAGACTTGGAACCGCAGGTCGGAAATCGAGTTTCAACAGCGGCAAGGTTTCCCATCGTTCGCGTCCGAGGAGCGTGAACTCGAACCGCCGCATCAAACCGTCGGTCACGACCACATCCTCTCGCTCGTAGGGGCGGTCCAGCGGCTCCTCGTCGGCGGCGGCCTCGGGCTGCGCATGGGTGCGATGGGCCTGACTCTGACTGCTCCTCCGGGAGAGCGAGGGCGGCGGAGTCGAGTTCTGCGCCGTGGGGTCGTGGGACACGGTTTCGGTCTTCCGCTTCTTGAGTTTGCCTTTGGGATTGTACTCGTGGCGCGTCAGGGTGTGGATGAAGGCATAGTGGGCGAGGAACTCCTGCTCGATCCTGGCATCCGCCTCTGCCTTTTGCACGATGCCATCCAGCACGATGTCGAGGGGCGGCAAGGCATTTGTGGGCGCCTCGGCGGCGAGCGCGCTGCCCACGGCCAAGGCGAGGGCGCAGCCCCAGCCTCTAAGATTCCAGTCGTTCATCGACTGGCCCCATACATTGCACAAGGCGGCGGCGCAGGAAAGCGTTTCGTGCTAGCCCGCAGGGTGTATGGAGTGGTGACCACGGCGAAGCCGAAACCTCCAAAATGCGGACCACTGCGGGCTGGAAAGCAAAACCGCGCCTGGCCAGGAGATCCTGCGGAGGGCGACACTCGATCGGGATGGACGTGCTCCCTCGAGGGCAAGGTGGTCTCATTGCAGGGTTTGACGCCCCCGATTGCCGGAAGTATCTTTCGGCACGACACACCCGCTGAGCGCGCAAGGCACCGACAGCCCCGAGGCTTTGTCGAAGCCCGGCGTGATTGAGCCGGTGTGGGGCGTTGTCGGTCTGAAGCGAAGCCTCGATGAGGCATGGCTATCATGAAGAAACCTCCTCGAACACGCGGCGCCGCCGAATCAGGACAGCGGCGGCGGATGGCCGCATTCACGCTGATCGAACTGCTGGTGGTGATCGCCATCATCGCGATCCTGGCGGGGATGCTCCTGCCTGCTTTGAGCAAGGCGAAGGCCAAGGGACAACTCGCCCGGTGCCTTTCCAATCTCCGCCAGGTGGGCATCACGATGGCCATGTACAACTCCGACAACACCGACGCCTTTCCATACTCGGGCCGCGACTGGCCCCAGATGGGCTTTGTCGATGTCCTGAAGCTCTTCGACCCCTACATCACGACCAACGCGCGCGCCTTCTACGTGTGCCCGGCCGACCGCGGACGCGGGTTCAACATCGAGTGGACTCTCGCGAATGCGTATCCGATCCGCACCAACGAACTCCTCTTCCCCTGTTCCTACTATTACTACGTCACGTTCTATCGTACCGACGACAACAGCGCCCTCAAGCTTCGCAAAGTCCCCGACGTCCGGTCCCCCGCCAAGAAGGCGATCTCTCCCTGTTTCGCCAGCGTCGCGCGCCAGTGGAACGACATCCGCAAGAACACCACCACCGCGGGTCACGGCGCCAAGGGTATGGCGCTTCTGTTCGTCGAGGGCCATGCCGAGTTCGCCCTTTACGAACGCCTCAACGCGCCATTCATGGACGGCACAACCCCCGTTTACAACCTCGATTGGACTGTCGGCGGCCTCGCCGGCGAGGACTTGAAATAGCGCTCGGGCACTCGGTTTGCCCGCGCTTCGGCGTTCCCTTTCAGGGCTGCGGCCAAAATCAGATCACTTCCCGGTAGACGTCGGGGTGGGGACGCGAGATGACCACGGCGTTGACCAGCACTCCGGCGTCCGCAATCAGACGCCGCCCGACGGCTATGGCCGATTGGACGGACCCGACATCGCCGGTCATGGTGCAGAAGGCCTTTCCGCCGAGCGCCATGGCGAGCCGGATCTCGAGGAGCGTGACGGCGGCGGCTTTCGCGGCGGCATCGGCCGCCTGGAGCAGGGTGGCGACGTTGAACGATTCGAGAATGCCCAGGGCGCCGTCGGGTTCGGCCGGAGTTGTTCGGCCCAGGGCGGTAATCACCTCGGGATGGACGTTGGCGATGGTGAACGAGTCGATCAGACACCCGTTGGCGGCCACGGCGCCCGCCTCGACGGCGGCTTCGACGGCGGCGGCGTCGCCGCCGATCAGCACCATGTACTTGCCCGAGCAGATCGAGCGGGACAACAGGAGCCGGACGTTGCCGGCCTTCAACATCGTGTCCGCCACCTCGAATCCGGCGGCGACACTCGATAACTCGATCAAACCAATGGATTTCTCGTTCATGATGCTCTCTCCAAAACGATGCGGTCGGTGACGGAGACAACGCGCCCGGCAAAGGGCGCGTGCAAGACGGCCCCGAGGGACTTGGCGGGGATCTCTCCCAGCGGCTGGCCGGCGGCGACGCGGTCGCCCGCCTTGACCAGGGGAACGTTGGCCACGCCGGCGCCCTGTTTGAGGGGCAGGACGACCCGCTGCGGCTTCAGGGCGGCCTCGCGCCACTCGGCCGGATGATCGTATTCGATGACGTGCAGCTTCTTCATCAGGGTCTTGATCGGCACGCGGCGCCCCTCATGCATCGGGTGGGGCTTGACGTCGGCCTTGCCGGTCCACTTGAGGGCGGCCTTGCGCATTTCGGCCTTGGCGTTGTCGCAGGCCTCTTTCGGGAACAGCTCTTCCGGGCACGCGTAGAGAGTGCAGAGTCCGCACGAGCAGCAGAGAGCAGCCCATTGGTTCCAGTACTCGGCGCCGGTGGCGGTGAAGGCGAGGGTGCGCATGACCTGGTGCGGCTCGACGGCGTAACCGAGGAGGAAGCGGGGGCAATACTCGGTGCAGTAGCGGCATTGGTCGCAAGCGGATTTGCCGATCTGGTTTTGGGCTTTGGGGGGTGTGAGCTTTCGCCGGATGATGTGATGGCTGCGGGGGAGGACGACCACGCCGGTGGCGGTCTTGGTGATCGGGGTATCCAGGTCGAGGGTGGTCTCGCCCATCATGAGTCCGCCCAGACAGAGCACCGGTTCGTCGGTGGTGAGCCCGCCGGCGGCGGCGAAAGCCTCACGATAGGTCGTGCCCAGGGGGACGGTGATCGTCACGGGCTCGCGCAGCGCCCCGGCCAGAGTGAGGGTCTTGTGCGTCACAGGCTGCCCGGCGTCGGCTCGCACCAGGTTGACCAGCGTCTCGACATTGCACACCACGACACCGACCTGGAGCGGAATGCCGGTCGGCGGGATGAGGCGCCCGGTCACCGTGTGGACCAAGTCGTACTCATCGCCTGCGGGGTAATAGTCGCCGAGGAGCTGGAGGCGGACCCGGCTGCCCTTGCAGGCCTGCTGCACGGCCTCGACCGCCTGCCGCTTCTTGCCCTTGACGGCCACGACGCCGTCCTTGGCCCCAACCGCCTCCATCGCCAGTTCGACGCCGCGGACCACGTCCGCGGCATGGTGTGCCATGATCGCGGCGTCCTTGTGCAGCAGCGGCTCACACTCGGCGCCGTTGGCGATGACCGTATCGGCCTTGCCCGACATCTTGATGTGTGTCGGGAAACCGCCGCCCCCGGCGCCCACCACACCGGCCAATCTGACTTTCTCCGCAAAGGTCATGAGTGCGGGATGATAGGAGCCTGCCCCGAGTTGGCGAGCCGAATTCTTGCCTCGTCAGGCGCCCAGCAGCCGAACGGCATTGACCGCGATGATTCCCACGGCCACAGCGATGCCGAGGGGCCTGCGCGGCAGCGACGACACCAGTTTGGCGGCGATGGGCGCCATGAGAACGCCGCCCAGCGCAAGCCCGCCCACGGCGGTCCAATCGATATCCAGCCGCCTGATGTTCAGGAGAAAACCGAGGCTTGCACACAGGGCGACGATGAACTCGGCGGCACTGACGGTGCCGATGACCTTTCTGGGTTCGTGGCGGGTGGTGGCCAGAAGCGTCGGGGTCACGACCGGTCCCCATCCGCCGCCGCCCGAGGCATCGACGAAGCCGCCCGTGGCCCCGAGGAAGCTCAGGTAGAGAGGGTGCGCGACATCCGCGACGTTGGGCTGGACGGCAGGTTGGAACACATTGCGATAGAACAGGACGAAGCCCAGGAGCAGCAGAATCGTGGAGATGTAGATCCTGCTCCCGCCCAGATCGATCGACGACAGAAAGGTCGCCCCGAGCACCGCCCCGAGTCCGCCCGGCACAGCCAGCCGGATGAGAATCTCGCGGTCGACATTCTCCCGATGCCAGTGCGAGATGCCCGAAGCGAGCGTGGTGCCGATTTCGGCGGCGTGCACGGCTGCGGAAGCCACCGCGGCCGAGGTTCCCAAAGTGAGGAGGAGCGTCGAGCTGGTGAGCCCGAAGCCCATGCCCAGAGACCCATCGATGAGTTGGGCCACGCAACCGGCCAGCACGAAGAAGAGCCAGGTCATACAAGGGCGCGCACCAGCTTCTCGACGTTGACGGCGATCTCCTCGGTCCCGTCCAGGACCAACTCCGGATTCGCCGGCGGTTCATATTCCTGGCCGACGCCGGTGAGATTGGGCAGGAGCCCGGCCTTGGCCTTGCGGTACAGGCCTTTGGGATCGCGTTGGGCGCAGATCTCGGTCGGCGTCTTGACCCAGACCTCGATGAACTCGCCCTCTTCAAAGAGCTCGCGCGCGTGGTTCCGATCGATCGCAAAGGGGCTCACCAGGGCCACAATCACAACCAGGCCGGCGTCCACCATGAGCCGCCCCACCTCCGCCACCCGCCGCACATTCTCAGCGCGATCTTCCTTCGTGAACCCGAGATCCTTGTTGAGGCCCAGACGCAAGTTGTCGCCGTCCAGGACGTAACTGTGCAGCCCCAGGCCGTACAACCGCCTCTCGAGGGCGTCGGCCAGGGTCGATTTGCCCGATCCGGACAACCCCGTGAGCCAGACCAGCCTGGCGCGTTGGTGTTTCTGGGCGGCGCGCACGGCCTTTGTGACGGCGTAGTGGTGCTCGGTGATGTTGGTGGCGCGGCGCAGGGCGTGGATGACCATGCCCGCGCCGACGGTATTGAGAGAGACGCGGTCGACGAGGATGAAGTTGCCGGAGTTGCGGTTCTCGCCGTAGGGGGCCAGGGCGACGCGGGCGTCGGTGGCCACCTCGATCACGCCGATCTCGTTGATCTTCAGCGTCCGCGCGGATTCGTGATCGCCGTTCCGGATGTTCAACCGGTGGCGAATGGCCGTCACCGTGGCCGGCACCATGGTCGAGCCATTCAGCAGGTAATACGAGCGGCTGTGGATCAGTTCGCTTTCGCTGAGCCAGACGACATGCGCGGCGAAACGGTCGGCGGGGGTCGTGCAGCCGTCCACCCGCTCGACAACGTCGCCGCGTGTCGCATCGACATCCGGTTCGAGCACCATCGCGACCGCCTTGCCGGCATGCGCATGGGCAATCTCCCCGTCGAACGCGGTCAGCCGCGCGATGCGCGCCCGGTTCAGGCCCGGGAGAATGACCACCTCATCGCCCACGGCGAACGAGCCGTCGCTGACTGTGCCGGCCAGGCCGCGGAAGTTCTCCGCGCGCAGGATGATTTGAACGCCCATCCGAGCCCGGCTCGAACCGGATTGCAGGGGATGCCAGCCTTGAATGGCTTCGAGCAGGGTCGGTCCGGTGTGCCACGGCGTCCGGTCCGATTTGGCGGTCACATTGTCGCCAACGAGGGCGCTGATCGGGATGTACGAGATCCTGTCGATTCCCAGCCGCTCGACCGCGGGGCGGGTGTCGCGGCACACGGACTCGAAGGCGGCCTGATCGAAGTTGAGCGCATCGAGCTTGTTGAGCGCCACGATGATCTGATCGACGCCCATGAGTTTGAGGATCGTCAGATGGCGAAAGGTCTGGGGTCGGAGCGGGTGGGTGGCGTCCACCAGCATGACCGCGATGTCGGCCCGGGACGCCGCCACGGCCATGTTCCGCGTGTACTGCTCGTGTCCGGGCGCGTCGGCAATCAACAGACGCCGTCCGTCGAGCAGCGACATCGAGCGATAGGCAACATCGATGGTGATCCCCTGCTCGCGCTCGGCTTCGAGACCGTCGGTGAGAAGGCTGTAGTCGATTTCACCGGGTGGAATGAGGGAGCCCGCGCGCCGAACGCTGCGGGCGGCGGCCACGGTGTCGTGCGGCACGCTGTCCGTCTCGACCAAGAGGCGTCCGATCAGTGTGCTCTTGCCGTCATCGACACTGCCGCACGCAACCAATCGGATCACAGGACGCGAGTGCATCGTCAGAAATAACCCTCGATCTTCTTCTTCTCCATCGAGTCCTCACGGTCCCCGTCAATGAGGCGGGTGGCGCGCTCGCTCAGCGTGACCCGCATGACCTCGTCGACCACCTCCTCGAGAGTCGCCGCATCGGACTCGACGCCCGCGGTGAGCGGGTAACACCCGAGCGTGCGGAAACGGATGCGGCGCAGTTCCGGCTTTTCCCCCGGACCCAGCGGGTAGCGGTCGTCATCGACCATGATCAACTGGTGCCCCCGCCAGACAATCGGGCGCTCCCTGGCAAAGTAGAGCGGATTCACCGGGATCCTGTGCAGATGGATGTACTGCCAGACGTCGAGCTCGGTCCAATCCGAGAGGGGAAACACACGCATCGTCTGGTCGGGCCGCAGGCGCGGATTGTAGGTGCGCCAGAGCTCGGGGCGCTGCTGGCGCGGATCCCACCGATGGCCGGCTTCGCGCACACTGAAAACCCTCTCCTTCGCCCGGCTCCGCTCCTCATCCCGACGCGAGCCGCCGATCGCGGCGTCGAAGCCGTGCCGGTCGAGGGCCTGGCGCAGCGCGACCGTCTTCATGACGCGCGTGTACTCGGAGGCGCCCGTGTTGAAGGGGGTCACCCCTTCCCTGAGCCCCTCCGCATTGGTGTGCACCAGCAACCGGACGCCGTAGAGGTCCGCCATCTGATCCCGAAACGCGATCATCTCGCGGAATTTCCAGGTCGTGTCGATGTGCAGCATCGGGAATGGAAGCTGGGCCGGGTGAAAGGCCTTGCGCGCCAGATGAAGAAGCACCGACGAATCCTTGCCGATGGAATAGAGGAGAACAGGGTTCTTGAAGGCCGCCGCGGTCTCTCGCAGAATCTCAATCGATTCGCTTTCGAGAGCTTCGAGAATCTCGGGTGTGCTCTTCACTCGGAACGTTCAACCGACCTGCTGGGAGTTGCTCGACGCCTGCCGCCCGACAATGCCCGCGCCCAGAGGCGCGTTCAAGAAAAATGACCTTTATGGTGTCGCCTGCGAATTGCGCCAGAAGTTTTGTTACCCGGGAGGGGGGGTAAAGACGGGGGAAATGATTCGTTGCGCCAGAACCAACTGTTACCGTGGCGAGAATGGACAAAACCATGAGTCAGCCGACACGGAAA
>JAKLFY010000052.1 GCA_022710935.1 Verrucomicrobiota bacterium | reverse complement strand
GACGCAGTAGCCTTCGCTTACAGGCGGGTGAACGTTCCGCCTGACAGGGACTTTCACCCTGCTGTGTGTACGCCTCCACAGGCGCACGAGCGCCGGCTTTCAGCCGGGTTAAGCCCCAGTTCAAAGGACAAAGAACAATGAAATCTCTCAGTCGTTTCTCCCTGTGCGCCGCTGTCGCGCTCACGATGTCGGCTCAGCAGCCCCTCGGTTGGGGCATGGAAGTGGGCAGCGACCTGGCAGTGCTCAAGACAAACACCCCGACCGGGTTCGCCAACGCCGGCTGGAAGTATGACCGTTACCAGGAGTTGCCGTCGCTCGATGCGGGTCAGCGCATGGTGGTGGCAGACCTGCAAGGTCCGGGGATCATCCGCCACATTCACACCACGCGACACCAGGATCCGGACCTGAACGCCCGGGGGATCGTCCTCGAGATCACGTTCGACGATGCGCCGGAGCCGGCGGTCGTGTGCCCGCTTGCCGACTTCTTCGGCGATGGCTGCAACGGCAAGAGCATGGACTTCAGCACGCCGCTGATCGAATGCGCCCCGTGGAGCTACAACTGCTACTTCCCGATGCCCTTCGCCAGGCGCGCCCGGGTCATCCTCCACAACGACACTCCGCGGGACGCGATGAACTACAGCTACGTCGAGTGGGAGCCGCTGCCGCAATGGAAGCCCGAGCTGGGTTACTTTCACGCGACGTGGCGCCGCTCGTCATTCCAGCTCACCAAAGACACCAAGGTCACGTTTTTCAAGACCCAAGGGCAAGGCCACCTCGTCGGACGCCAGTTCAGCGTCGTGACCGACGAACCCCTCTTCCGCGATTTCAATTTCGTTATGGAGGGCAACAACGAAGTCGACATCGATGGCCGTGAACGGGCGCTGGACTACCTCGGGACCGAAGACTCCTTCACGTTCAGTTGGGGCTTCCAGACCCCGTTTGCGGGGCTGCGCGCCGGCATGCCGTTCATTGGCAAAGGCACACCCGCGATGCTCTCGATCTACCGCTTCCACGATCACCTGCCGATCCGCTTTGCGCGGGAGCTGACGTGGTCCATCAACTGGAGCCAGGAACGGGGCTTCACCTCGCGACCCGATTGGGCTGCGCGGGTGGAGGAGGACGGTTGTTGGATGGACTACGCGTCGGTCTTCTATTGGTACCAGGCGGATCCCGCCGGCTACCGGCACGAACCCCTGCCGCCCCTCGCATCCCGGAGGGTCGCCATGCTGCACCCGAATCTCGACCCGACCAACCTCGATCAGGTCATGCGGTCGACGCCGCTGGACCCTCGGCTCGCGAACCGATTTGACCGGCGTGAGGACCTGGACCGTTGCCGGATCGTCGGATGCTATGCGGGAACCCATCCGTTTTGGATCGACGTGCCGGAGGCCAAAGGCGGCCATCCGGGCAATCCCAACCCCGGACGACGCGGCATTCTGGCCGTTCACGCGCAGAGCGAAACCGTCTCGTGCCACATCGTGCGCAAAGTCGCTCTGCCGGCGGAGACCGCATGCGAGCTGCGTCTATCCGTCAGCGGCGATCCCTACGAGCATCCCGGCAAGAGCGACTTCCTCATGGCGGTCGGCGTCCACGATGGTGAGACGCTGACCTGGTTTGCCACGGAGACCATCAACCCAGGCTCCCAGCCGGCGGACGAGAACTGGCGCACGCGAACCTATGCCCTAAGAGCCTACGCCGGCAAAACGGTGTGTCTGGTGGTCAAGGCGGCCTATGGTGGTCCGCTCGGGATCTGCAACGAGGAAGCCTTCTTCGACGAGATCAGCGTCATCGCGCAGCCCCCCTAACCCGGAAATCTCACCAGTGGGGCGATCGCGGCATTCCGGACGGTCCGCGGGTGAGATTTCGGCCCTTGTGCCCAGAATCCAGTTCTGACCCTAACAGATCGAGATTACTGTCGAAAACGCGCTCCGAAGCTTTTGGCGATGCGCCACCAGGGCCAGATCAAGGGGAGCCAGCGCAGGAGGACACGCCCGCGTCTGGCCAGGGTGTAACCGGCAACCGGAGCGGCAATCCAGAGCAGCGGACGCGCCCCGCGCGCCCAATGCAGGGCGCGGTCCGCCCAGCCCAAGGAATCGGTCAGGCGACTCCAGTCGTCGTGGAGTCGGGCGCGGTGATCCGCGGCGGCAGTGATGAGCGATTGCCGTCGCGTCTCGAGTTCGCCTAGCGTCCGGCTCGAAAACATGCGCGGTCCTTTTCGAACTCCGCCAGGGTGCCGGCGAATGGCTTGAGCCCGTGTTTCAACTCGCGTCGGATGCCGATCAGGAGCCAGGCCGAGCCGCCGCCGTAGAGGAGGGTCAACCCGACGAACGCGGCGATGGGCGACCATGGCCAGAGCAGCCAGATGAGGCCGGCCGTGAGCGTGCCCAGGGCCAGCAGCGCAAGAATCCCGGCCGCGGCCACGCGCAGGAGGAGATCGATCAACCGGACCTTCTCCTGCTGCAACTCGACCGTCAGCAGCTCGAAGCGCGTCCGCGCCAGGGCCAGCACGGACTCGATCGCGCCGAGCAACGAGGCGAAGAGGCCTTGAGGCGACTTCGGTTCGGTTGCCATGAGGCTACCTGCGTCCCAGCAACAGGCCAAACAACAGGCCGACGCCGAAGGAAGCGCCGATGGACTCGTACGGATGGTCGCGGATCAACCGGTCGGCCGCCTTGGCGCTGGCGAGGGCCCTGTCTTCGAGTTGAGTGGCGGTGGCTTTGGCCTTGTCGACCGAGGCCTGGAGGCGGGCTTTGATTTCGGCGGTCTTGCCGCTGGTGTCACCCACGCCCGCCTTGAGCAACTCCTCGGCGTCGCGGATCAGGACGCGGAGATCCTCGGCGACTTTTTCCCGACTGATCTTGGCCGGCTCTTCGATGTTGTGGAAATAGGTTTCCATGGTCATGTCCGTGTCTTTCACTTGTTACGGCGGCGGGCTCGCCGGTGGGAGAGCCCCACGTCGTCCAGGCTCAACTTGGAGCGCGAAACGGCGCGCGTCGAGCCGAAAGTTGGATGCTATTCGTACGTTTTCGAGAGCTGCTCGAACCGTTTGTAGACCGGGGATGCGGGCGTGATGCGCTGCCGGATTTCCGCCAGCACGCGCCGGGCCTCGGCCACATTCGAACGCCCGACCAACAGCACATAATCCAGCTCGATGTCCGTCAGCCGCGGATCCTGGATTTCGCTTTGGTGCTGGGCCAGCCATCGGCCCACCCCCTGAGCCCCCTCGCGTTTGGCCGCCTCATAACTCTCTTCGAGGCTGGCGGCCATGCCCCGCAGTTTGCCCGGGGCGGGCGCTCGCCCGGCATCTTGCCGCACCGGAGTCGTGCCGATTTCCTTTTTGGCGAAGTGGCTGAACTTCCAGCCCAGCCAGACCAGGGCCACAACCATGACAACGGTCAGGAACTGTCTCATGAGTCGGAGAGTCGTTGGATCCGGGCGCCGAGCCGACGCAATTTGTCGTCGATGCGCTCGTAGCCGCGGTCGAGATGGTAGATGCGTTTCACGTGCGTCCGGCCCTGGGCGACGAGGCTGGCGATCACCAGCGCGGCCGAGGCGCGCAGGTCGCTCGCCATCACCGGCGCGCCGCTCAAGACCGAGGGGCCCTTGACGACGGCGCTGGGTCCTTCGATGGTGATGTCAGCGCCCAGCCGCGCCAATTCGCTCACGTGCATGAACCGGGTCTCGAAGATGCGCTCGGTGATGATGCTGATGCCGGACGCCTGGGTCATCAACACCATCATCTGCGCCTGGGCGTCGGTCGGAAACCCGGCGTACGGTTGCGTGGTGACATCCACGGGCCGGAGCCGCCGCCCGCCCTTCACCGTCAGGTTCCCGCCGGTGCGATCGAGCCGGGCGCCCGCTTCCTCGAGCTTGTCGAGGACCGCGTGGAGGTGTTCGGGACGCGCCCCCCGCAGGGTCACTTCACCGCGCGAGCACGCCGCCGCAATGGCAAAGGTCGCCGCCTCGATCCGATCCGGGATGGCCTCGTGCTCCGCGCCGTGCAGTTCCTTGACGCCGGTGATCGTGATGGTGGGACTGCCGGCGCCCGTGATTTGCGCCCCCATCCCGTTGAGGAATTCGGCCAGGTCAACAATCTCGGGTTCGCAGGCGGCGCTCTGGATCACCGTCACCCCCTCGGCCAGCGTGGCGGCCATCATGACGTTGGCTGTGCCCAAAACGGTCGGGCCGGCGCGCCCGCCCAGGAACATGGCCGAGCCCTTGAGGCGCCGCGTCTGGGCGCAGACGTACCCGCTGTCAACCTGGATCTTCGCCCCGAGGGCGCGAAGACCTTTGAGATGGAGATCGATCGGGCGGGTGCCAATGACGCATCCGCCAGGCAGTGAGACTTTGGCTTGTCCCAGGCGCCCCAGCAGCGGGCCCAGAAGGCAGACGGAGCCGCGCATCTTGCGCACCAGATCGTAGTCGCAGAAGCCGCGAATGCGATTGGCCTCGATCGAGACGGTGTCGCCTTGGGACCGGACTTTGGCGCCCACCGCGGTCAGGATGCGCACCATGAACGCCACGTCGCTCAACGCCGGCACGCGCCGGATGACGCACGGCTCGCGGGTCAGCAGCGCGGCCGCCATCAGCGGCAGCACGGCATTCTTGGCCCCGCTGATCGTGACCTCGCCTTCCAGCGGTCGCCCGCCCTCGATCAACAGACTGTACATGGCACGCTACTTGATCCCCGCGCCGCATCGAGACGGCGCGCCCCGCCCGTTTCCCCGACACGCCGGCCGCGGCCGGACAGTGCGCGGCAATGTTTCACCTTCCGCCGAGCCGCGCAATCAAGATTCGTTCCCGCCCGCTCAGGTCGGCCTCGACGCCCACGACGGTCCAGCCGTGCCGAACGAAGAGGTCGGCAACGGCCGTGGCCTGGCCGTCGCCGAATTCGAGCAGAAGATGGCCGGATGGATTCATGTGAGCGACGGCTCCGGCGGCCAAGAGGCGGATGACGTCCAGACCGTCTGGACCTCCATCGAGCGCCGAGCGCGGATCGTGATCGCGGACTTCCGGAGCGAGACGGTCGATCTCGGCGCTCGGGATGTAGGGCGGGTTGGCGACAATGAGGTCGAAATGCAGCTCCGGGCGGACCGCGGCCAAGCCGTCGCTCCGCAGCCATTCGATGCGGTCGGCGACTCCCTGCCGTTCTGCGTTGGTGCGGGCCTGGATCAGGGCCGGTTCAGAGATATCGACGGCGGTGACGTGCGCGGCGGGGCAATGCCGGGCCAGGGCGATGGCCAGGCAGCCGCTGCCGGTCCCGAAATCCAAGGCCGCCGGCGCGGCCGCCGGCGAAGTCCCGAGAAGTGTCCAGGCGCGCTCGGCCAGGACCTCGGTTTCCGGGCGCGGGATCAGGACATCAGGGCTGACAGCGAGCTCGAACCCGCAAAACGACACCAGACCGGTCAGGTGTTGCAGGGGCTCGCGGTTGCCGCGCCGGCGGACCAGGGCGCGGACCGTTGCCAGTTCGGGTTCCTCGAGGACGCGCTCGAAGTTCAGGTAGAGCTGGAGCCGGGGCAGCTTCAGCACATGGGCCAGGAGCAGCTCGATTTGCAGGCGGGGCGAGTCCACGCCCTTTTGAGCCAGGTAGTCGGTGCTGCGTCGGATGACTTCCAAAACCGTCACGGGGCGAGACTACCGCCGCCGGTCGGCGGGGTCAGCCACGAACTGAAATTGCTGATGAAATGCTGATGGCCGTTGACGGCGAGGCGTTGGCGTGATAGCCCCTGCGCTCAGATAATGTTGGCGCCTTTTTCGCCAGTCCCAAACCGATGCAAGACCTGATCTCGAAAGCCGCGACGCTGCTCGAGGCATTGCCCTATCTCCAGAAGTACAGCGGGGCCACGTTTGTCGTCAAATACGGCGGCAGCTTCATGGACTCGCCCGACCCGGTCATCCGCACCGGTGTTGCGCGGGACATTGTCTTTCTTGAGGCCGCGGAGATCAATCCCGTCGTGGTGCATGGGGGCGGCAAGGCGATCACGCGCGCGATGGAGAAGGCGGGGCTGAAGGCGCAATTCGTCCAGGGCCAGCGTGTCACGGACGCCGCGACGGTGCGGGTGGTCGATGCGGTGCTTTCGGGCGAGATCAATCCGGAGGTGGTGACGACGATCAGCTCGTTGGGCGGGCTGGCCAAGGGTTTCGCCGGCACGGAGATTTTCACCTGTCGGAAGCTTCTGGTGCATGGGGCGGACGGGCAGCCGGTGGACATCGGTTTCGTGGGCGAAGTGACCGGCGTGAACACGGCCCCGCTTCTGGCCTGCATCGAGAAGGGGATCACGCCCGTGATCAGCCCCACCGCGCGGGACAAGGACGGCCAGGTCTACAACTGCAATGCGGACGTTGCGGCGGCGCGCGCGGCCATCGCGTTGCGCGCGCGGCGGCTGGTTTTCATGAGCGATGTGCCGGGCTTGCTGCGCGATCCCAGGGATCCCGCCACCTTGATCCCGCATCTGCGCGCCAGCGAGGTGGACGCCCTCAAGCACGCCGGGATTGTCGAGCGGGGCATGATTCCCAAAGTCGACAGCGCGGTCGCCGCCATTCGGGCCGGGGTCGACAAGGTCTCGTTCGTCGACGGGCGGGTGCCTCACGCGGTTCTTCTCGAGATCTTCACCGACGAAGGCGTCGGGACGGAGGTGGTGCTCTAGCGCGCATTGCTCACCAACCTCCGAAGAACGCGGAGCTGAGGTTATCGAAAAGTGCACTCATGCGCGCTAGCGAGGCAAAACCGCGCCGGACGCCCCTTGGATCGAATGGACTCCCTTTTATGAAAGACATTGTTCCGCCTCCACCCATCATCGCCAATCAGTTCGAAACGGTGCGCGAGCTTTTCCACAAGTACGTCGTCCCGAGCTATGGACGCTTCGACCTCGCGTTCGCCCGCGGCGCCGGCAGCTTCCTCTGGGATGTGTTTGGGAAGCGCTATCTCGACCTGGGCAGCGGCATTGCCGTCTGCTCGCTGGGCCATGCGCATCCGGAGATCACGCAGGCGTTGATCGAGCAGTCGCGGAGGATGGTGCACATCTCGAATCTGTATTATCACGAGCCCCAGGGGCGCCTTGCGGAGCAGATCGTGCGCCTGCTGGCCCCCGGCAAGGTGTTCTTCGCCAACTCGGGCGGCGAGGCCAACGAAGGCCTGTTCAAGCTGGCCCGCAAATTCGGACACGACGAAGGCCGGTTCGAAATTCTCACCGCGCTCAATTCCTTTCACGGCCGGACGCTGGCAGGCATCGCGGCCACCGGCCAGGACAAGGTCAAGAAGGGATTCGAGCCGATGGTGGCCGGGTTCCGCCATGTCCCGTTCAACGACCTCGAGGCGATGCGCCAGGCGCTTTCCCCGGCGACGGTGGCCATCCTGATCGAGGGCGTCCAGGGCGAAGGCGGCATCACCCCCGCCACCCCCGAGTACCTGCTTGGACTGCGCGCCCTGTGCGATGAAAAGAAACTCCTCCTCCTGATGGACGGCGTCCAGTGCGGCTATTTTCGCACCGGCCGGTTCCAGAGTTTCCAGCGCATTCTCGAAGGGGTGTCGGGCGCCGACGGTTTTCTTCCCGACGGGGTGTCGATGGCGAAATCGCTCGGGGGCGGTTTCCCGATCAGCGCGTTCTGGGTGCGCGCGCCATACGCCGACCTGCTCAGTCCCGGACTCCATGCCACAACGTTTGGCGGCACGCCGTTGGCGTGCGCGGTGGCGATGAAGGTGCTCGAAATTGTCGCCCGCGACCGGCTGGCTGACAACGCGCGGACGGTGGGGGCGCACCTCAAGTCCGGTCTCGAAAACCTGGCGCGCCAGTTCCCTCGAGTCCTCACGAGTGTGCGCGGATTGGGGCTCATGATCGGTTTCGAGCTGGCGGACAAGGAAGCCATTCCCGCGTTTGCTTCGGGCCCAAAGACGGCGGCGGCGCAGTTTGTGGATCGCCTGCACGCGGCTGGCGTGCTCACCGTGCCCGCCGGGGCGCGGGTTGTGCGGCTGCTCCCCCCCTTGAACCTGAGCCGCGCCGAGGCGGACGAAGGCCTTGCGATCATCGAGCAGGTGGTTCGCGGCCTGGCGTGAAGCCTACACCGGCAGTCTCCATCCGTTGTAGGCCCGGTGCCCTCACCGGGCGACAGAACACCGACACCGACCGGATGCACCGGAGACGGTACAAGCTGCCTTGAATATGTTGCTCCCGCGGCAAGTCTCGTCCATTCTCGAACGTAAGAAACGCATCGTGCGCAGGACTGTTAATACCTCTCATGCCCAACCGTGACGAGATCATGGCCGCCCTCAAGGCGGTGAAGTATCCCGGCTATTCCCGCGACATCGTGTCGTTTGGCCTGGTTAAGGAAGTGACGGCCGACGCCGGCGCAGTCGGCGTTCAGCTCACGCTGCCATCCAACAGCCCGGAGTTGGCGGCGCAGATCAAGGCCGATTGCGAGCAGGCGCTCCGCGCCCTGCCGGGTGCCGGCGAGGTTCGTGTCGAGATCCAACATCCGACCGGACCGAATGCAGGCCCGGGCGCCGGACCCAATCCCTGGGCGCAACAGAGTCGCGTCCCGGGTGTCAAGCGCGTGATCGCCATCGCCAGCGGAAAGGGTGGCGTCGGCAAGAGCACCGTCTCGGTGAATCTCGCCTGCGCGTTGCAGCACGTGGGCGCGCGGGTCGGATTGCTCGATTGCGACATTTACGGCCCGACCATCCCGCTGATGATGGGGCTGAAGCAGCGCCCGACCGTGAGCGATCACGAGACGCTAGTCCCTCCCGTGAATCACGGTGTGAAGCTGATGAGCATCGGCTTCCTGGTCGAGGACGATCAGCCGGTGATCTGGCGCGGGCCGCTCATCACCAAGACCATCCAGCAATTTCTCTTCTCGGTCGAGTGGGGGGACCTCGATTACCTCCTGGTCGATCTGCCCCCCGGAACAGGCGACGCCCAACTGTCGCTGTGTCAGACCGTGCCGCTGGACGGCGGGGTCGTGGTGACCACACCGCAGGAAGCCTCGCTCGGCGTTGTGCGCAAGGGCATCGCAATGTTCGAGAAGGTCAACGTCGCCATCCTCGGCCTGGTCGAGAACATGAGTTACTTCACCGCGCCGAACGGGGAGCGCATCGAGATCTTCGGGCACGGAGGCGGGCGGGCCGAGGCCGAGCGCCGAGGCATCCCGTTCCTCGGCGAGATCCCGCTGTTCACCGAGATCCGGGAGGGCGGAGACCGCGGCGTGCCGATCGTGGTTTCGGCGCCGCAGTCGAAGCCCGGCGAGGCATTCGTGGCGATCGCCGAAAGGCTGCATCGCATGACGGCCGCGACATGAAAAGACCCCTCATGAAGACACGCATCGGCATCCTGACTGGCGGCGGCGATTGCCCCGGTCTCAACGCAGTCATCCGCGCGGTTGTCAAGACCGCCGCCAAACGGGATTGGGAGACCGTGGGCATCCTGGGAGGTTTCGACGGTCTGCTGCCCCCGCGGCGCACCCGACTCCTGGACTACCACGAAATGGACGGTCTCCTCTTCGTCGGTGGGACAGTCCTTGGCACCGCCAACAAGGGGCAGTTCACCGCGAAGACCGGCCACGGCGTCGCCCAGCGGATCCCGGACGACGTCCTGGAGGCGGCCCGATTGACCGTGAGCGAATTGGGGCTGCGGGCGTTGGTGGTGGTGGGCGGGGACGGCTCGCTCAGCATCGCCCAGCAACTCCACGAGAAAGGCATCCCGCTGGTCGGGGTGCCCAAAACCATCGACAACGACCTCGAGGCGACAGCCATCACGTTCGGATTCGACTCCGCGGTGGATTGCGCCACCGACGCTCTCGACCGTTTGCGCACCACCGCCGAAAGCCACGGTCGGGTGATGGTCCTGGAGGTGATGGGGCGGTATGCCGGGTGGATCGCGATGTACGCCGGGATCGCCGGCGGCGGCGATGTCATTCTCATTCCGGAGATTCCTTTCCGCTTCGATCGGATTTGCGCCAAGATCGCCGAACGCGAGCAGGACGGACGCCGATTCACGCTCGTCGTCGTGGCCGAAGGGGCGCACGAACACGGCGGCACCTACGCTACAAGCGGCCCGCAGGAGGCCAATCGCGAGGCCCGGCTCGGGGGCATCGGCGCCCGTGTAGCCGAGGAAATCCAGAAACGGACCGGCAAGGAAGCCCGCGTCTGCGTGCTCGGGCACCTGCAACGGGGCGGGCGCCCGACGACGTTCGACCGGCTCCTCTGCACCCGTTTCGGGGCCAACGCGGTCCGCTTGATCGCCGAGGAACACTACGGCTGCATGGTCGCGTTCCGCCCGCCCGATATGGTCCCAGTCCCGATCACCGAGGCCGTCGGACGCCTCCGCCGCGTGCCGGTCGACGGCGATTTCGTCCGCACGGCCCGCGCCCTGGGCATCAGCCTTGGGGACTAGGCCGCCTGGTTCATTGAGTCGTGACCACCGCGAAGTGGGGCGTTGAGAGTTGAGGAACTGTGACGCAAGTGGGTGCAGGGGAACTCATCCCTCCCTCCGCTGCTGCCAGCGCTGTTTTCGCCTGTTTTCGCCTTGTCCCTCCATCGGTCCCGAACTACCTTTTCCCCATGCCCGCGCCTGGATCGACGACCGAACTGGACGGACTCCTTCTCGTTCTCGACCAGCCGGGTCCGCACAATGCCTGTTGGGCGCCGTCCGCGCAGCTCGAGCGCTATGACCACCAATCAAACCAGCACGAAGGGTAGCGAGAGTGGTCCTGCTGAAGAGTACAAGACCTTGCGCGAGGAATTGCTGCAGGCAAAGACCGCCGCAGCCCGGTTCGGCCGGCTTGCTTGCTTCGCCAGTGCCTGCCTTATTCCGATGTTCGTGTTTCGAAGATTCGCCGAGCTTGAGCTTACCGAACCTGAGCTATTGATCGGCGTGGTTGCGACGATCGCGTCGGCGGTCTCCTGCACTGTGCCTGGCTTGCTCCTTGAGCCCAGGGCCACACCGGCCCGATTGACCGAGGGATTGTAAAGAAGGGAAGAAGCGCGAGAAGGCCGCGATCAGGCCGACTCCACCCAACAGCCCGCGAACAGACAATGGAATCACCATGAACAACGGAATCGCTATGAACTCGACCCGACAGATCCTCGCTCTCGTGGCGGGCTGCGTGCTCGCCGGAACCGCCAGTTGCGTGTGGGCCCAGGATTGGCCCCAATGGCGCGGCGCAAATCGCGACGCCAAAGCTGTGGGGTTCAGAGCGCCTCAAACCTGGCCCAAAGAACTGACACAGAAGTGGAAAGTCACCGTCGGAGAGGGCGCGGCTACCCCCTCCCTGGTGGGGAACGACCTCTTTGTGTTCGCCCGCCAGGAGGGAGGGGAAATCCTGCGCTGTCTCGACGCGGCGACCGGCCAGGAACGGTGGCGTGACAAACACGACGCCTTGGGCGCCGAAGGACCCGCTTCGGGGCACTCGGGACCCCGTTGCTCACCAACGGTGGCCGAGGGGAAGGTCGTGACCCTGGGACTCCGGGGTGTGTTATCCTGCCACGAAGTCGCCAGCGGCAAGCGGCTCTGGCGAAAAGAGGATTTCACGGGCGCCTGGCCGCGCTTCTTCACCTCCGCTTCGCCACTGGTCGCCAACGGCCTTTGCGTGGCTGTGCTCGGAGGCCCGGGAAACGGCGGCGTGATCGCCTACGACCTGGCCAGCGGCTCCGAAAAGTGGCGCTGGACCGGTGATGGCGCCGCCTATGCCTCCCCCGTCTTGATCACGGTGGACGGCACGCCGTATGCCCTGACCCAGACCGACACCAAGATGGTGGCGCTGGCGCTGGCCGACGGCAAGCTGGCCTGGGAAACGCCTTTTGTCGTCCAAGGTCGCGGCTACAACGCCGCCACCCCGATCGTCGCAGGTGACACGGTCATCTACCTCGGTTCCGGACGCGGCGCGACGGCGGTCAAGTTCGAGAAAGAGGAATCCGGCCTCGCGGGGAAGGAACTCTGGAAGAACGCCGACAATAGCGTCCAATTCAACACTCCGGTCCTGAAGAGCGGCTTCCTCTACGGACTCACGGCCGGCAACGAGTTCTTTTGTCTCAATGCCCAGGACGGCAAGACCGCCTGGACCGCGCCGTGGGCGCCCGCGGCGACCGACGCCGCGCCGGCATCGACCGGCGGCGGCGGGCGCGGCGGGCGCGGCGGGCGCGGTGGCGGGGGGAGCGGTTTTGGCTCGGTGGTGGATGCCGGGTCGGTGCTGCTAGCCCTGACGCCCTCGTCGATGCTGGTGGTTTTCGAGCCAAATCCTCAAGCGTACAAGGAAATCGCCCGCCTCAAGGTGGCCGACTCGCCGACCTACGCGTATCCGGTCGCCTCGGGCAACCGCCTCTTCATCAAGGACCAGGATGCGGTGACGTTGTGGACGGTTGACTGACCGGCAGCACGCCTTCGGAACCGACACAAGGCTCCCGGTTCCCTTTCTGGGCGCTGCCCTGCTTTCTTCACACAGCGTCAGAAGTTCCGCCGCGTGAGGGCACGCGGCCTACAGGCTTGGCCGGGTCCCCTGCCTGCCGGCAGGCAGGCCTGAGGCGGAGCCTCGCTAAGGGTCGATTTGCCTGAGTTGCTTGGCGGCCAGCGCGCGGTAGCAGTCGGGCAAGTCGAAGTGGGCGAGCACGCCCGGCACGAACGCAGCAAGCGGCCACTGATAGCGCTCGGCCTCCGCTATCTCGCTGTAGGAGGCGAGTGCGTTCTTCAAAGTCACCTGGCGCACCGCGTCGCAAAGCAGGGCCGCAAATGTTGCCGGGAGTGTCCCCCACCCTTTGGCCGCCAGATGAACCTGCTCGTGGCCGACGCTCAGCAGCCAATCCAGCACCCGGAGCACGTCGTGGGTTCTCTGGGCGACATAGGGATAATCCAGCATCAGGGCGTGGATGGCATAGAAGTAATCGCTCCCGTACGGCTTCAGGAATGTGTCGTGACCGCACGTGTCGGGCTGGGACTCGCCGATGCCCCGCACATCGCATGCGTAGAAGGCCGCGTCGGGTTCCGCGGCAAGCAGATCGCGGACGCACTGTTCCTCGCGCAATTCGGCGTCGCTGGACAGGTGCGCCACGTAGAGCACTGCCCGGGCCGGGTCGCGGGGCGGACGCGATTCATGGCGTTCCTGAAACAAGCGGTAGACCAGGGCGTGAATCCCAGGCTCGGTCTCGACTGCATAGGTTGTCGCGTGCGGCCAGGGGTATCGGCGTGGTGGCAATGCGCGGAGGATGCGGTAATCGGGCAGGCCCTGCCGCTGCTCCAGTTTGAGAGTCGAGGCCACGATGCGGGACAGGGCGCTGCCCGAGTGGCTCGGGCGCTCACGAGCCAGGGCCTGGGATCGCTCGCGGGTGTAGGACCAGATGGGCCGCGACTGCAATTCCGCGACCTGCCCTTTGGGTGTGCACCAGAGGGTCTCGTCAGGCTCGATGACGAGTTCGGGTTCGGTCTGCGCGTTCGAGACGCCGGTGACGCGGTTGAACCAACGGTACATGGCCTCGCGGTTCTCCTGCGAGTACCCATGCGCGGTCGGCCCGGTGAACAGTGCAATGCGATCCTCCGCGCCAAGGAGCCCATAGAGTCTCTTCAAGCGCGCATACGCGGCCTCCGATCCGCGAATGTCGAAGTAATCCCGTTCCTTCGTCAGCAGGATGACAGGCTTGGGAGCCATGGCGGCGATGAAATCCTCGTGGTCCAATCCCAACGCAAGGGCTCGGGGCGGGCACTGTTCGGTGTCGGCAGGCAGCTCGTTTTCGAGGTTGCGGCGGAAGGTGGTCACAAAACAACCGGGCGCCGCCATGGTCCAACGCGATTCGAGTCCGCACAGCCATGTGGTGAGGGTGCCGCCGCCCGAGTTGCCCGTGACTCCGAGATGGCGCGGATCCACCTCGGGGCGGGTCAGCAGATAATCGAGCGCACGGATGCCGTCCCAGGCGCGCCACGCGCCGAAGAACTCGCCGACCAGAAACTGCTGGTTGCCGGCATGCAGATGCTCGGCGACGCCGGCTCCGATGCGCGATTTGAGTTGGGCGTCGGGGTACTGAAGACGCTCGCCCTGCCCGATGGGATCGTAGATGAGGACGACATACCCCATGCGGGCCAATCCCTGCGAGAAGGACTGGTAGGCCGCGCTGGCCTTGCCGTTGTCCGAATGGCCGCAAGCGCCCACGACCGCAGGGAGCGGAGAGCGACGACCTTTGGGCAGGTAGAGATTCGCCGTCACCAGGAAGCCAGGCCGACTTTCGAAGATGACCTTCTCGATGCGGTAGGCGTCCCGTTCGACCACGCCCGTGACGCGCGGATTCAGAGGTGTCTTCTCGGGGAACGGACCGAAGGCGGCGCGAATCTTCTCGCGCGCGGTGTTCACATAGGCCTCGGCCTCGGCTTTGGTCCTGAGAGCCGCATGGGCCTCGCTGTGCGCCCGCTCGATCTGGCGCACCCGCTCGACGAAATACTCGTGGACCATGCGCGGAAAACGATTCAGGGGCTCGATCGAGGCAGTGACACCGCCGTCGGCAGCCTCGGCCCGGGGCGTCAAGAGGCCGTCGAGCAGGCTTAACCCGGCCAGGTTGATGCCCATGAGTTGCAGCATGGCCCGGCGGCTGCAACCGTGCTGAAGCGCGGGTGGATTTCGATTCTCTGTTCGCTCGTCAGGTTTCATGGCTGAATCCTCATGGTTGGCAGGGCAAAACAAATCCGCATTCAAAGGCCTGTGTCAGCGATCTGACGCTAGCCTGCATTTCTCACCACTTTTTGCAACCGCGAAGCCGGAGTTCACAAGAGAAGTCAGCATGCAGGCGATTTCTCTCTTGGGAACGCATTGGGCGGATGAACCTCTGCGGGGACGGCGCCCGCGTTAAGCCGGCTGCAAGCCGGCGCTCCGGGGCGCCTCGCGACCTCGCCGTCCGCGCGCGGAGGAGCGAAGTCCCGCGTCGGCGTACAATCGTCCCAAGTCATTATAAATGCGCGCGCTGCCCGATTCGGGTTCCATTGCCCGCGTCACGGACCGACAGCCAATGAAACCAGAGTCCGCATCGCGCGTTGGCAAGGGCCTGTATTTGCTCGACTTGATCTGGACTCTATAATAAAGGCACGCACACAGACACTCTGGCGCTATGGACTTCCTGATCTATCTCAGTTGCCTGGGGGCGGGCCTGGTCTTCACGATCTTAAGCGCGGTCCTGGGTCACTTCTTCGGCGGCGACCACGGCCATCTGGACGGCAGCGGCGGCCACGCGGAGGCGGGCATTGACTCGAGCGACGCGCCCGGGGTCTCGGTGTTGAGCCCGACCATCATCTGCTCGTTCATTACCGCTTTCGGCGGCTTCGGCATCATCTTCCATCAGATCCCCGCAACGCGGAATCCGGTCATCAGCGCGCCGCTGGCGGTGCTGGGCGGGGCGATCGTGGCGTCCGGTGTGCTGGCGGTGTTGAGGCAGTTGTTCCGCCGCACGCAGAGTTCGAGCGAATCGCACGTCGCCACCCTGGTCGGCGCCGTGGGCACGATCATCACGCCGATCCCGGCGCACGGGGTGGGCGAGATTGCCTACGTGCAGGGCGGCACCCGATACACCGCGCCGGCGCGCACGGAAGACGGCGCCGCCCTGCCGAACGGAGCTTCGGCGCGGATTACACGCATCGCAGGAGGCCAGTTTTACGTGACCCCAGGCTGAACCGCCGTTCGCACCGACACATCGCCACAACATTCGAGTCACACTCAAACCGATCAATCCAAATGAACATCATGCCGCTCCTCGCCCAGGCCAGTCTGCTGTCGCAATTCTGGGTGGTCGCCGTCGCCCTGATCGTGCCAATCGTCGTGATCATCAGCATCGTGGTGGTTCTGAGCCGCTACACGAAGGTGGGTCCGAACGAGGTGCTGGTCATCTCGGGACGCAAACACGCCTACCGGGATCCGGACGGCAGCGAGGTCAAGCGGGGGTTCCGGATCGTGAAGGGCGGCGGCACATTCGTCTATCCCGTGGTCGAGAAGGTGGACATTCTTTCGCTCGAGTTGCTGACGATCGACGTCCAGACGCCGGAGGTGTACACGAGCAAGGGCGTGCCGGTGAAAGTGGACGGCGTGGCGCAGATCAAGGTGAAAGGCGACGACATTTCGATCTCCACCGCCGCCGAGCAGTTCCTGGGCAAGAGAACGGACGAAATCCGCAACATCGCCACGCAGACCCTCGAAGGCCATCTCCGCGCCATTCTCGGCACCATGACCGTCGAGGACATCTACCAGAACCGCGATGCGTTCGCGTCGAAGGTGCAGGAGGTTGCCGCGGGCGACATGGCCAACATGGGCCTGGGGATCGTCAGTTTCACGATTCGCGACATCCGGGATGGCCAGGGCTACCTCGAAGCCCTCGGCAAGCCGCGCATCGCCCAGGTCAAACGCGACGCCGTCATCGCTCAGGCCGAAGCCGACCGCGACGCCCAGATCAAGTCCTCGCAGGCGACACAGGCCGGGCAGGAAGCCAAGTTCGCCGCCGACACCAAGATCGCCGAGGCGCAACGCGACTATCAGACGAACGTGGCGATGTACCAGGCGGCGGTGAACCAGAAGAAGGCCGAGGCCGACCTCGCCTATGACCTCCAGAAGTTCAAGACCGGCCAGCTCGTCAAGGCCGAGGAGGTCCAGGTCCAAATCATCGAGAAGCAGAAGCAGATCGAGCTGCAGCAGCAGGAAATCCTCCGCAAACAGCGCGAACTCGAAGCCAACGTGCAGAAGCCGGCCGACGCCGAGCGCTACAAGGTCGAGACCCTGGCCAATGCCAAGAAATTCCAACTCGAAACCGAAGCCACCGGCGCCGCGTCCGCCACCAAGGCGAGCGGCTTCGCCGACGCGGATGTAGCCAGAGCCACCGGCATCGCGGAGGCCGAGGCGAACAAGGCGCGCGGCCTGGCCGAGGCGGCCATCATCGAGGCGCAGGGCAAAGCGAACGCCGAGGCGATGCGGCTCAAGGCCGAGTCGTTCAAGCAGTACAACGAGGCGGCGGTGATCGAGATGATCGTCCGCGTGCTTCCGGATGTGGCGGGCAAGGTGAGCGAGCCGCTCTCGAAAACCGAGAAGATTGTCATCATCAACTCGGGCGGCGGTCTGGGCGGCGGCGCCAGCAAGCTGACTGGCGACGTCACCCAAATCATCGGCCAACTCCCGCCTGTGATCGAAAGTCTCACCGGGATCAAGTTCGAGCGGCTTCTCGAACAGGTGCCGGCGCTCAAGAATGCCATGGGCAAGCCGGACAAGCAGGAGTGACCTATGACGGAATCCCCTTGCCTCAATCTCGAAACAATCCAACTCGCTTACGACGGCCGGAAAGCGGGGCGACTCAGCAAGTGGGTGACCACAGCCTTCCGCGGCAAGGTCCCCGGGGGCTGGCTGCTGGTCACCTGCGGGAACGATGGCCTCAGCGGCATCGCCTTCTACCCCGATCCGAAGCACGAATGGGACGGCGGCAGCCTCGGTTGAGTGCATGCGTCTCTTCGAAGCCATCGTCGACGCCAACCACCGCGCCCTGAGCGGCGACGAACAGGCCGGGCTGCGCCCGCACGAATGGGCGGAGGCGCTCCCGGCTGTCGTGCTGACCTGTTTCGACCCTCGCCTGCACCCGCTGATGCCTGAAGTGTTGGGAGTGAGCGAAGCCGATTTCATCTGGCTTACCAATGCCGGCAACATCATCACCAGCCCGCTCAGCAGCACCGTGCGCTCCCTGGCGCTCGCCTGCGGCATGCATGACGGCAAGGAAATCGCCGTCCTCGGCCACACCGACTGCCGGTTCTTTCAACCCGTCCGCTTCCTGCTCGAAGGGCGCCTCAGGAGCAGAGGCATCCACCTGGGAGCGGCGGCGTCCGAACTGGACGAATTCCTCGGGCGTTTGGTCAACGAGCGGGCCAACGTCCGCTCTGCCGTCCAGCACATCCGCCAAAGCCCCCTCATCCCGCGCGCCGTCCCTGTGCATGGCCTCATGGTCGACATCGAATCGGGCCAGATCGAATGGGTCGTCAACGGTTACGAAGCCCAGCCGGCCGCGGAACTCGAACAACACCCCCTCCCGCCGCCCGAATCGCCCCTCGACCCGGGTTTTCGCATTACGGGCGATCTGCCGCCGATCGGAACCACTCAGAGTTCTTGAGTTCGACGAGAACCTCTCCAGAAACCCGTGTTGGTGTTGGTGTGACTGCAATGATCCGGGATTTGCGCCGCGATTGCTGTTGGGGCGCGAATCTGTGTCGAATCCCTCGCCGATTCAGGGCGGAACACAGATTTGCCAGAGGCCAGTTTCCGATTCAAAGAAACGCCGCTGCAGTGGCACCCACGGTTCAGGAACTGCGGCGTTGCGCCGATTTCACGTCGCGATCGCGACACAGAATTGGTCTAGGACTGGTCCAAGTACTTTGTAATGAATACCGTGAGAGTCTCGAACTCTGCCGCAGCACCCGACTCGGTTCGCTGAGTCGGCAGCGTCGGCGCGCGCCGAGACCTGGATTGTTTTTTCTGGCAAATCCTCCCCGCTTCTCCAATTCTGCCCGTGCCAACCGAGACTGCGCCAGCGCCGTGGCGGCCTGGCGCGGCCGTAGGCATAGCAACTCATGTCCGCCACTGAACGCATATTGTTGAACGGGGACGAGGCGATTGCATTGGGCTGTCTCCACGCCGGTGTGGCTTTGGGGGCAGGCTACCCCGGCACGCCATCCACGGAAATCCTCGAGTCCTTTTCCAAGATGGGCGGACGCGCCCAATGGTCGCCCAACGAGAAGGTCGCGTTTGAAGTCGCGATCGGCGTGGCTTACGCGGGCGCGCGCGCCCTGGTCACGATGAAGCATGTCGGCCTGAATGTGGCCGCCGATCCCCTCTTCACCGTGGCCTACACCGGCGTCAGCGGCGCCCTGCTGATCGTGTCCGCCGATGACCCGGGCATGGCCTCGAGCCAGAACGAGCAGGACAATCGGCATTATGCCGAAGCCGCGGGCGTCCCCATGCTCGAACCCTCCAATTCGCAGGAAGCCTACGATTTCGTCTTCGCGGCGATCGAGATTTCCGAGCGGTGGCACACGCCCGTTCTGCTGCGCGTCACCACGCGCGTCTGCCACAGCAAAACAGTCGTCCGGCCCCGTGCCGTCCAGGCCCAGCCACTGGCTCCGCATTTCGTCCGCGACATACCGGGGCGGGTCATGATCCCCGCATACGCCCGTCCGGCCCACCGCCGCCTGCGCCAGAAGCTGGCTGAGATCCAGGCCTGGAACGAGACCTCGGATTTGAACCGCGCGTTGCCTGGCGACCCAGCCCTGGGCATCATCACCTCCGGCGTTTCGTATGCTCATGTGCGCGAAGCCGCGCCCGCGGCCTCTGTTCTCAAGCTCGGTCTCACCTACCCGCTCCCGCTCCGCCGCGTGGCCGAGTTCGCCCGCGGCGTGTCCCGGTGCGTGGTGATCGAGGAGGGCGATCCGTGGCTGGTCGACGCGTTCCGCGCCGCTGGGATCCGCGTCGAAGGCAAGCCGGACATGTACCGCTTCGGCGAGCTAAGCGTGCCGCGCGTCCGGCGCATCCTCGAAGGCGACGTCAGCCCGGAATCCAAGCCGCCTCCCGGCAAACCACCCCAACTGTGCGACGCCTGCCAATACCGGGTGGTGTTCGACACACTCCGCCGCCACGACTGCATCGTGGCCGGGGATATCGGGTGCTACACGCTGGGCGTGCTGCCGCCGTTCGAGGCGATGGACTCGTGCGTTTGCATGGGCGCCAGCATCGGTGTCGGCCTGGGCCTGCGCCACGCGCTGCCGCCCGACGAAGCCCGGCGCGTTGTCAGCGTGATCGGCGACAGCACGTTCGTCCACAGCGGCATCAGCGGACTGGTCGAGATGGTCTACAATCCACCCCCGGGCGGACACGTGCTGATCATCCTGGACAACTCGACCACCGCAATGACCGGCCACCAGGAACACCCGGGCACCGGACGCACACTCGATCACGAACCCACCAACAAGCTGGTCATCGAGGATCTGGCCCGCGCCCTGGGCGTCCGCCGCGTCCATGTGGTCGAACCCCGCGTCGGATCGGAGGATTTCGGCCGCATGCTGCTCGAGTGCCTGGCCTCCGGCGAACTGTGCGTCCTCATCACCCGGCGCCCGTGCATCCTCATTGCCAAGCGTCTCAAGGAGCTGGAACAACGCCACACCGCACCCGAATCGCCGCTCCCGAGCACGGGGATTGCCGCCGAAGCCGCCTGTTGCCCGAACGGCGTTCCGGCGGGCGCCGGCGCGGATCGCCCCAAGAGCGGGATCTGACTATGACGTCGACCGTAACCAACATTGTTGTGGCCGGCCTGGGCGGCCAGGGCGTTCTCAAGGCCAGCGATGTCCTCAGCGACGCCCTGCTGCGCGCCGGACACGATGTCAAGAAGAGCGAAGTCCACGGGATGGCCCAGCGCGGCGGATCGGTCCGAAGCGACGTCCGGTACGGACCCGAGGTGTTCAGCCCCATGGTCTCGCCCGGGGAGGCCGATTACCTGGTTGCGGTCGATTCCAGCCAGGTGGATGTCTGTCGCCACCTGTTGCGCCCGGGCGGCGTTGTGATTGCGCCTGACGCCATCGAGGCCGCCGCGCTCCCCAACCGACGCAGTCTGAATGTGGCTCTGACGGGCGCCCTGAGCGCGCACCTCGACTTGCCCGCGGAGCTCTGGACGGCGGCCTTGCACGCCAATTTCCGCCAGGACTTGTGGGCGGCAAACGAACAGGCGTTCCAGCTCGGACGCCTCAGCCAAAGCGGCTCTGCAAAACGTCCATCGACCTGAACCCAACCCGCAGACCGGGACCGCGACCCTCTCCTGGCCGCGCCCTCCCGATCGCAACTCAACCGCCATGAGCAAGAACTACCAACCCGGCCCGTTCCATCCTGCAAGCGCGATGGACTATTTGCCATTGTCTCAACTGCGCGATTTGCAGTTCCAACGCCTGCGCGCGATGGTGCAGCGCGCCTACGATCGGGTGGGCCTGTTCCGCCAGCGGATGGACGCCCGCTCGTTGAAGCCCGCCCACCTCGAGACGCTCGATGACATCGCCAAGCTCCCCTTCACGGTGAAGACGGACCTGCGCGACACCTATCCCTTTGGGCTCTTTGCGAGCCCGTTGGCGGAGATCGTGCGTTTCCACGCCTCGACCGGCACGACGGGCAAGCCGATTGTCGTGGCGTACACGCAGGAGGATCTGAACGACTGGGCGCAGGTGATGCTCCGGAGCTTTGCGGCGTGCGGGGTGCATCGCGGCGACATCGTCCATAACGCCTACGGCTACGGGCTGTTCACCGGCGGACTGGGGGCGCACTACGGAGCCGAGGCGCTCGGCGCCAGCGTCATCCCGATCTCCGGAGGCAACACCGATCGCCAGGTCATGGTGCTCCGCGACTTCGGCGCGACCGCCATCTGCTGCACCCCGAGCTACTTCCTCCACCTCATCGAGCGGGCCGCCGGCATGGGCGTCAACTTCAAGGATCTCCCACTCCGCGCCGGCATCTTCGGCGCCGAGCCCTGGACCGAGTCGATGCGCCAACGCATCGAGGCGGAGAGCGGCATCAAGGCCTACGACATCTACGGGTTGTCCGAAATCATCGGCCCCGGCGTGGCGATGGAATGCCTGCACCAGGCGGGTCCTCACATTTTCGAGGACATGTTCTACCCGGAGATCATCGATCCCGAGACCTGCGAACTGCTCTCCGATGGGTCCGAGGGCGAGCTGGTCCTGACCACGCTCTGCAAGCGCGCCATGCCGATGATCCGTTACCGGACCCGGGACATCACGTCGCTCAATTCGGAGCCGTGCGCCTGCGGGCGGACGCTGCGGCGCATCCGGCGCATCGGACGGCGCAGCGACGACATGCTGATCATCCGCGGGGTGAATGTCTATCCGTCGCAAATCGAGTCGGCTTTGCTCGCCGTCGAGGGGGCCCAACCGCATTACCAGATTGTCGTCGACCGCCAGAGGGGGCTTGATGTCCTCGAAGTTCAGGTCGAAGTCACAGCCGAACTGTTCAGCGACACGGTCGGAGGACTCGAAAAACTCCAGGCCAAGCTGAGTCGCTCGGTGGAAAGTGTCACCGGCCTGCGCGCCGAAGTGCGCCTGGTCGCTCCCCACACCCTCCAGCGCAGCGAAGGCAAAGCCAAACGCGTGATCGACAAAAGGAAGATGTAACCCCGGTCCCGTCTCAAGAAAGGCATACTCATGATCCTCAAGCAACTCTCGGTCTTCCTCGAAAACAAACCCGGGACGCTGAGCGCGCCCTGCCGCGCCCTCGCCGACGCGGGCGTCAACATCCAGACATTCGCCCTGGCCGACACGCAGAAATTCGGCATCCTCCGCCTCGTCGTCCACGAATGGGAAAAGGCCAGGCGGGTGTTGCTCGAGGGCGGGTGGACGGTGAAAGTCACCGATGTGGTGGCGATCGAGGTGTCGGATACCCCTGGAGGCCTGGCGAGTCTCTTCGAGGTCTTCGAGCGCGCCAGCATCAACGTCGAATACATGTACCCGTTCACCGCCAAACAGGAGGGCAAAGGGCTGATGCTGTTCCGCTTCGACGATCCGGACGCCGCGGTCAAGGCCCTCCAGGCCAACAAGGTCAGCGTGGTCGGCACCGTCGAACTCTTCAAACGCCTCGGCAACTAGCCCGGAGCGATCCCCCCAGCCCCTTGTCCCATGCCTGATCCAACGTCCGATCCCCTCAAGCCCAAGTACAAGCGCGTCCTGCTCAAACTGAGCGGCGAAGCACTCGGCGGCGAGGCCGGCACCGGCATTTGCCCCGAGGTCGTCCACCACATGGCCGGCCAGATCCGCGAGGTCCGCGAACTGGGCGTCCAAATCGTCGTCGTGGTCGGCGGAGGCAACATCTTCCGCGGCCTGAGCGGGAGCGTGCGCGGTACGGAACGCGCGACGGGCGACTACATGGGCATGCTGGCGACGGTGATCAATGCCCTGGCCCTGCAGGATGCGCTCGAAAAGCAAGGCGTCCCCACACGCGTGCAAAGCGCCATCACCATGGCGCAAGTGGCCGAACCGTTCATCCGGCGCCGGGCCGTGCGCCACCTCGAAAAGGGGCGTGTGGTCATCTTCGGCGGCGGGACGGGCAATCCCTACTTCTCCACCGACACGGCGGCCGCGTTGAGGGCGAACGAGATTGCCGCGGAGGTTGTGCTGAAGGCGACCAAGGTGGACGGCATCTACGACAGCGATCCGAAAAAGAACCCGGACGCGCGGAGATTCAGTCAAATCACCTACCAGGAGGCCCTCCAGCGCCGTTTGCAGGTGATGGACACCACGGCCTTCTCGCTCTGCATGGACAATCGGATGCCGATCATCGTTTTCAACTTCTCCCAACCCCACAGCATACGCCGCGTGGTCCTGGGCGAAACCATCGGGACCGTCGTCACCGGCTGACCCGCGCAGCGCGCCTCCCCCGTTTTCCCAAATTCAACTCAAACACTCGTCGCTTATGACAATCCAGTCCATCCTGACTGAAACCAAAGAGAAGATGCAGAAGACCGAGCAGGTCGTCCTGCACGAGTTCGCCGGCGTGCGGACCGGCAAAGCCTCGTCCTCCCTGATCGAGAACATCATGGTCGAAGTCTACGGATCCCAAATGCGCATCCGCGAGCTGGCGGGCATCACCACGCCCGAACCGCGCGTGCTTGTGGTCCAACCGTGGGACGCCGCCGCCCTGCATCCGATCGAGAAGGCGATTCAGAAGAGCAACCTCGGGCTCAATCCCATGGTCGACAAACGGGTGCTCCGCATCGTGTTCCCCGAGCTGAGCACCGAACGGCGGCAGGAGTTCGTCAAGATCGTCAAGAAAATGGCCGAGGACGGGCGTGTCGCCGTGCGGCACGTGCGTCGCGAAGCCATCGAACACCTCAAGGCGGCGGCCAAGGCCGGCGGGGTCACCGAAGACGAGCAGAAGCATGCCGAGAAAGAGGTCCAGAAGCTGCACGACGACTTCATCAGCAAGATCGATCAGCACGCCACCCACAAGGAGAAGGAAATCATGACCGTCTAGTTGTCCTTGAACACGACCGCGCCGGGCGTTGTCTCTTTGATTCACCGATATGAAATGGTCCTGGCGGGTCGGGCGCATCGCCGACGTCACAGTCTATCTCCATGCCACATTGCTGATCCTGATCGCGTGGGTCGGGTACGAATACTACGCGTGGCGGCATCGGGCAGGCGACGTTGTCGAGGCGGTGCTGTTCGTCGCGTGCTTCTTCGTCATCGTCCTCCTCCATGAACTGGGCCACGCCCTCGCCGCCCGCCGCTACGGCATCCGAACGCGCGACATCACCCTGATGCCCATCGGCGGCCTCGCCCGGATGGACGCGCTACCGGACAAGCCGCACCAGGAGTTGATCGTCGCCCTGGCGGGTCCGGCCGTGAATTTCCTTATCGCCCTCCTCTACTGGGGAACGATCAGCCCGATCTCGGAGCTGGCGCTGACGACCGATCTGAGCTGGGGAGGCGGCCATTTCCTCCAGAAACTGGCGTGGGCCAACCTGGCCATGGGCGTGTTCAACCTGGTTCCCGCCTTTCCCATGGATGGCGGACGGGTCTTGCGCTCGATCCTGGCCATGCGGCTGGGCGCCAACCGCGCCACGCGGCTGGCGGTGGATGTGGGCCAGGCGCTGGCGTTCGCCTTTGGCGCCGTGGGCCTCTACGCCATGAACCCGCTCTGGGTGTTCATCGCCCTGTTCGTCTTCGTCGGTGCCGATCAGGAACTCGAACTGGTCAAAATGCGCTCGGTGTTGTCGGGCGTGCCCATCGAGCGCGTCATGATCACCGACCTCCGCACCCTCGCACCTCACGACCATCTCGAGCGCGCCATCGACCACACGCTTGCCGGCTTCCATCAGGATTTCCCGGTCCTCGAAGGCGACCGCGTCGTCGGCATCCTCACGCGCCGCGGGCTCCTCACCGCCCTCACGCGCCAGGGACAGAACGCCACCGTCAATGACGTGATGCAGCGCGAGTTCCAAACCGCCCGCCCGGCCGAGGAGGCCGACGCCGTGTTCGGACGCCTCCAGACATCGGATTGCCGCTCGCTGCCGGTCCTGGACCACAACCGCCTCGTCGGCATGGTCACCGCGGAGAATCTGGGTGAGTTTCTCATGATCCAGTCCGCTCTCAAAGGCAAACGCAAGGCGGCTGCGGGCTAGCCTGCATTTCTCACCACTTTGTGCCACCGCGAAGCCGGAGTTCACAAGAGAAGTCAGCATGCAGGCTAGGAAAGCCTTCGGTCGTTTGGCCTTGAAGGCCCTCCTCGGGGCGGGCACACTGCCGCCACATCGAAAGAGCAAATACTTGGAATCCCCGGACCGGTCTCGCTCCCGGTTGATTCCGGCGACTGTGTCATCATGTCAGACAATTCGAGCCCGCCAGCGGCGGGCAACCCGATGGGACCTGGGGGCGGTTGGGCCACTTCGCGCCACGAGGCCGCCATTCAACGCGATCGCCGGCGGATTAGCGACAGCCTTGCACGCATGGCGGACCTGGCGGGCCGCGCGGTGCGGGATGCCATTCAGGCCTTGCGGACACGCGATCGCCAGCTCGCCTACGCGGTGATCATTCGGGATCAGGCCATTGACACCCTCGAGGAGGCCACGGCCCGTTTGTGCATTGAGTTCCTTGTGCGCCAGCAACCGGTCGCCACACCCCTCCGCTTTGCCTACTCGGCCGTCAAAATCAACACCGATCTGGAACGGATCGGCGATTACGCCGAGAGCATCGCGCACCAGGCCAGCAAGCTCGCTGTCCAGGATGCCCAAGTGCCTCTGGATCGTTTCCAGGAACTGACCGACCTGGTGGTGCCCATGGTGCATGACTCGGTCCAGGCCTTCATCCGGCAAGACGCCGCCCTGGCCCGCGCCACCATCCCGATCGAGAACACCGCCGATCAGTTCAAGAGCCGCCTGCGCAAGGACCTCATCCAGATGTTCAAGGACAGTCGGCTGCCGTTCGAGGCGCTGGACCCGTGCCTCACCATCACGCGCCGCCTGGAACGGGTTTCAGATCAGGCCCGCAACATCTGTGTCGAGACGCTTTACCTGTGCACGGGCGAGTTCGCCCAGCACCCGGATTCCAACACGTTTCGCATCCTGTTTCTGGATCGGCACAACGCCGGCGCCAGCCTCATGGCCGAGGCGATGGCCGAGGCGATGGGACAGCCCCGCTTCTCCTTCAGCAGCGCGGGCTTGGATCCGCAGCCGTGCGCCCCGGCCGTGCTCGAGTTCATGCGCGAGAAGGGGCTGGACCTCGGGCGCAAGCACGGCAAGGCGCTCAATCAAGTCCCTGACCTCGACCGTTACCATGTCGTGGCGGTCCTGGACCCGCAGGCCAAGAAACTGTTCCCCCAACAGGCCCACAAGATCATCTTCCTCGACTGGCCTGTGCCCGATCCGGCAACAGTCGGCGGACCGCCCGAAGCCGTGCGCGCCGCGTGCGAATCCGCCTACCAGGCACTTGACCAGCAGTTGAGCGCCCTGATCCAAGCCATCGTGGGCGAAAACCCCGCCTGAGCCCTCGATGAACCGCCCGTCGCCGACGCTCCGACACTCCGCCGCGCCCTGGGCGGCGTTGACGTGCGCGGTCGCGCTGCTCACCGCCGGTTGCTCGCGTCCGGGCCCCGGCGCATCGGTCAAGCCCGAGGTCATTCAAAACATCGGTTCCGACACGATGGTGAACCTCGCGCAAGCCTGGGCGGAAACCTACCAGGGGATTGCGCCGGATGTCTCGGTCGAGGTCTCCGGCGGCGGCTCGGGCCTGGGCATCGCCGCCCTGATGAACGGCACGGCGGACATCGCCAACTCGAGCCGCCACATCGAGCCAAGCGAAGAGGCCAAGATCGTCGAGAGGACCGGCGTCAAGCCGCGCGAGTTTCTGGTGGGCTTCGACGCGCTCTCCATCTTCGTCCACAAGGACAACCCCATCACGGAAATCAGCATGGAGGAGTTGCACGACATCTATGCCGAAGACTCCGCTCTCGACCGGTGGTCCCAGTTGGGCGTGACCAACATCCCCAACGCCCGGACCGACCGGATCATCCGCGTAAGTCGCCAGAACAACTCCGGCACCTACCACTACTTCCGCGACACCGTCTGCGGCAAGAAGACCGATTTCAAGCTCGGCTCGCTCGACATGAATGGCTCGAAGGATGTGGTGGAACTGGTGTCGCGGACACCCGGCGCCATCGGCTACAGCGGCCTCGGCTACAGAACCCCCAACGTCAAGATGATCCCCGTCTCGCCCCGCAAAGGGGCCCGCGCGGTCCTGCCCAGCATTGCGACCACGCTCGACAAGAGCTACCCGATTTCGCGCCCGATGTTCATGTACACGCCCAGCGAGCCGCCCCCGCATGTGCAGCGGTTCCTCGAGTGGGTGCTTTCGCCCGCCGGCCAGAAGATCGTCGAGGAAACGGGCTACATCCCCATGCCCCCGCCAGAGGCCCAGCCATGAGCGTTCCGCCCGCCTCACCCGCCCGCCAGACCCGGTCGGCGCTCGCCCTCTGGGGTGAGCGGGCCGTCGAACTGCTCATCCGCCTCAGTGGTGTCAGCGCGGTGCTGTTCGTCTTCGGCATCTTCCTGTTCGTCTTCATCGAGGGCGCGCCCCTGATCACCGACCTCGACTGGAGCAAGGCCATCTTCAGCCCGGATTGGTATCCGACCTCGCGCGAGAATGTCCGTTACGGCGTCGGCGCCATGATCATCGGCACGCTGAGCGTGACCGGGCTGGCGATGGTCATCGCCGTGCCGTTCGGGCTCGGGGCGGCGTTTTTCGTCTCCGAGTTCTGCTCCGGCACGCTGCGTGAGACGCTCAAAGTAGTGATCGAACTGCTGGCCGCCATCCCGAGCATCGTGTGGGGTTTCATCGGTCTCAGCGTGGTGAATCACCTCATCCAGCGTTTCCTGCCCGCACCAGTCGGCCTGAATCTGCTCAATGCGGCCCTGCTGCTCGCCTTGATGAGCGTGCCCATCATCGTCAGCATCGGCGAGGACGCGCTCAAGGCGGTGCCCGACTCCTATCGCGAGGCCGCGCTGGCGCTGGGGGCCACACGCTGGCAAATCGCCTGGCGCGTGCTCCTGCCCGCCGCGCGCAACGGATTGCTCGCCGCCGTGCTGCTGGGCGTCGGGCGCGCCATCGGCGAAACCATGGCCGTCCTCATGGCCACGGGACACGCGGTGAACATCCCCACCAGCCTTTTCGATCCCATCCGCACTCTCACCGCCACCATCGCGGCCGAACTGGGGGAGACGGCGGTGGGCTCGCCCCACTACCGGATGCTCTTCCTGATCGGACTGATGCTGTTCACGATCACCTTCGCCGTCAACCTGCTGGCCGACCTCGCCGTGCGCGGCGTGCGCCGCCAATGAATCCGCCCACGTTCACCGCCACGCCCCTGGTCCGCCGAAAGCTGCGGCAGGAACGCCTCGCCCGTGCGGTCCTGGCCGGCATGGTGCTCGCCATGGTGCTGCCGCTGGCAGCCATCATCGCCTACCTGGTGGTCCAGGGCGCGCCGCTGATCTCGTGGTCGTTCCTGACACAAAACCCCAGCAACGGCATGCGCGCCGGCGGCATCTGGTCGGCCCTGGTGGGCACGATCTATCTCGTGGTGATCGCTCTGCTGGTCTCCGCGCCCGTCGGCGTGCTCTGCGCCGTCTATCTGAACGAATACGCCCGGGAGAACTGGTTCACACGCCTCATCCATCTCGCCGTGGTCAATCTCGCCGGCGTGCCGAGCATCGTCCATGCCCTGTTCGGTCTGGGCGCCTTTGTCCTGTTCGCCGGGATCGGGCGCTCGATTCTCGCCGCCGCGCTGACGCTTGCCATCATGACCCTCCCGGTGGTCATCGCCAGCACGAAAGAAGCGCTCGCCGCCGTGCCGATGTCCTTCCGCGAAGCCTGCTGGAACGTCGGCGCCTCGCGCTGGCAGACCATCTGGAAGGTCGTCCTGCCCAACTCCATCAGCGGCATCCTCACCGGCGTCATTCTCCAAGTGTCCCGCACCGCCGGCGAAACCGCCCCCATCATGTTCACCGGCGCCGTCTTCTTAAAAAAAATCCACGACGACACGCTTTTCCCCTATGCGCTCACCGACCAATGCATGGCGCTCTCGATGCACCTCTACACCGTCACCACCCAGGTGACCAACGCGCCCGAGGCCCTGCCCTACGCCATCGCCGTCGTCCTGCTCGGCGCCGTGCTCCTGGTCAACGCCGCCGCAATTCTCCTCCGCGGCCTCTTGCGCTCCCGAAAGAAATGGTGACCCCCACACCCAAAATCTCCGTCGAGAATCTTCGCCTCAGCTACGGACACAAGGAGGTGCTGCACGGCGTCTCCTTCGCCATCGCGCCCAACGAAATCCTCGCCGTCATCGGCCCCGCGCAATCCGGCAAGACCTCGCTCCTGCGCTGCATTAACCGCACGGTCGAGTTCACGCCCGGCGCGGTCATGAGCGGCACGGTGCGCGTCGACGGCGAAGACCTGATGCGCATGGCGGATGTCTATGGCTTGCGCCGCAGGATCGGCATGGTCGCCCCGCTGCCCGTCGGGCTGCCGCTGACCATCTACGACAACGTCGCCTTCGCCCCGCGCTGCGCCGGCCTCACCGCCAAGGCCGAACTGGACGCCCGCGTCGAGACATGCCTGCGTCAGGCCGCCCTTTGGGATGAAGTCAAGGATCGGCTGGACAGCCTGGGGACAAAGCTCTCCGGCGGCCAGCAGCAGCGCCTCACCATCGCACGCGCCCTCTCCCACGACCCGGAGATCCTCTGCCTCGACGAGTTCTCGATCGCCATCGACCCGGTCACGACCATGCGCATTGAAGACGTCCTCCAGGAGCTGCGGGCCCACGTCACGATCGTCCTCGTGACCAATCTCACCCAACAGGCCCGTCGCCTGGCCGATCGCACCATGTTCCTGTGGAACGGCGACATTGTGGAAATGGCCGACACGGACGTGATCTTTGGCGACACGCCCAGGGACCGAAGGACCTTCGATTATGTGAACGGCGTCTTTGGGTGACGCGTTGAAGTTCGATCCCGGACGCACCCGCCATGGCTGACCTTGATCCAAATCGACCCGACCGCAGTCCTGCCGCGGACGCCGACCGGCCTTCGCCCCCCAACGCGCCAACATCCCGACATCTCAATCCGCCACCCCCGGCGCCCCTCGCGCCCTCGATCACGGCCCGCGCCCTGAACCTCTGGTATGCCGGATTCCAGGCGCTCCACGATGTCACCGTGGACATCCAGCATGGGCTGATCACATCGCTCATCGGGCCATCCGGGTGCGGCAAGACCACGCTCCTGCGCTGTTTGAACCGCGTGAATGAGCGCTACGGCTACGTCACCACCCGGGGGGAGATCAGGATTCTGGGCAAGAACATCTACGACCCTGATGTCTCTCTGATCGAACTGCGCAAGAGCGTCGGCATGGTGTTCCAACGGCCCAATCCGCTGCCCATTTCTGTGTATGAGAACGTCGTCTTCGGCTTGCGCATCCACAAGGAACGCGCCGAACTGACTCGCGCCAACCTCGATGAAGCCGTCGAGAAAGCCCTGACCGAAGTCGGCCTGTGGAACGACCTCAAGGACCGGCTCGGCCAGAAGGCCACCGGCCTCCAGCTCGAACAGCAGCAGAAGCTCTGTATCGCCCGGCTCCTGCCGCTCAAGCCCCAGGTCATCCTGATGGACGAGCCCTGTTCCGCCCTTGATGTCGAGGGCACGCGCGCCATCGAGGAGCTGATGTTCGCCCTCAAGGGGCATTACACCATCCTGATCGTCACGCATAACATGGCCCAGGCCCGGCGTGTCAGCGACGAGTGCATCTTCATGCTGATGGGCAAGATCATCGAACACCGCCGCACCGAGGAACTCTTCCTCAATCCGCGGCACCCCAAGACGGCGGAATACATCGAAGGCCGCTACGGCTGAGCGCCCGTGTGCCGGTTGCGTCCGGCCATTGAATCCAGCCACGCGTTCGTTACACTGCGCCACAGATGGAAACCATCGTGTCTCGGCTTGCACAGGGACTGATCGCCGTGCTGCAGGCGCTGCCTCTCCGGTTGGTCGCGCGCCTGGGCCGCATGGGCGGTTCTCTGGCGCACGCCCTCGACGCCCGCCACCGCCGGGCCGCCATCGAGAATCTCACCGGCTGTTTCGGACACGAGCAGCCGCCGCGGGCAATTCGCGCCCTCGCCCGCGAAAACTTCCGTCGAATCGGCGAAACATTCGCCTGCGCCGTGCGCACCGCGACGATGTCCAACGACGAAATCCGCGCCATCCTCGACGTGGCCGGCGCGAATGCGGTCCTGGCCGCCGCCGAGGGGCATCGGGGCGTTGTTGCGGCGATCGGGCACTTCGGCAACTTCGAGCTCTACGCCCGCGGCAGCCTGTGGCTCGACGGTTATCAATCCGCAACCACCTACCGCGCCCTGCGCCAGCCTTCGCTCAATCGCCTCCTGCAAACCCTGCGCGCCAGGTCAGGCTGCCTCTACTTCGAGCGCCGCTTCGAGGCCGCCGCATTGCGCGAGGCCATGAATCGCCAACGGCTGGCCGTGGGCTTCCTCGCCGATCAGCACGCCGGAAACCGCGGCCTCCCCGTCCCCTTCTTCGGCCGCACCTGTTCCACAAGCGCCGCGCCCGCGGTGTTCGCCCTGCGGTACAACTGCCTCCTGGTCACCGCCGTCTGCTTCCGCACCGGTCTCGGCCGATGGCGGATCGAGCTGGGCCCGCCCATTCCCACGCGCGTCGACGGCAAGGCGCGGCCCGTCGAGGCTATCATGCTCGATGTCAATCGCGCGTTCGAAACGGCTGTCCGCCGCGACCCCGCCAACTGGTTCTGGGTCCACCGACGCTGGAAACCGGGCAAGCATCGCGCCCCGTCGCGCAGCGCGCCGGCCGAAGACCACCACACAACCGACCCCCCGAGTGCATGAGCCGGCCCGCTGCACCCTTCGCATCCCCGCCCTGCTCGACCTCGGACGCATGTCCCCGGGCGGCCTTCGAGCAAGCGGCGCACCCGCGCCACACGCTCCCAGTCTCGAAGATTGTCGTGCGCGGCGTCAATTGGCTCGGAGACGCCGTCATGTCGACCCCGGCGCTTCTCCAACTCCGCGCCGCCTATCCGAACGCCCACATCGCGCTGCTGACCCCGGGCAAGCTCGCCGACTTGTGGCGGCATCACCCGGCAATCGATGCCGTCCTTCCGCTCGAACCGCGCGCGTCACCCTGGCGGGCCGGACTCCAACTCCGCCCGCATGGTTTCGATCTCGGCATCCTCTTGCCCAACTCGCCGCGCTCGGCGTTGGAACTCTGGTGGGGACGGGTGCCCCGCCGCATCGGTTACGCAACACCGTGGCGGCGCTGGCTGCTGACCGAGGCGGTGGCCCAACGGCCCGGTCATGTGGCCATGCGCAAACGGTCGACCTGGGAAATCCGTTCCCTCATCGCCGGCGGCCCGGTCGCTGGCGCCAGCCCGTCGTGGCCCGCTGCCGCCCACCACATCCATCACTACCTCGAATTGGCCGCTGCGGCCGGGGCCGATCCAATCCCGCTGGCCCCGCACATCGCTGTGACGCAGGCCGAAATCGAGGCTGCGGCCAGTCGCTTCGGCCTGCCTCAGCCCCATGAGAGCGCGGTTCCCGTGCTTGGACTCAATGCCGGCGCCGAGTACGGCCCGGCAAAACGCTGGCCCCGAGACAGCTTCGTCGCCGCCGCGCTCGCTTTGCGGCGACGCCTGGCCTGTCATTGGGTCGTGTTCGGCGGACATGCCGATGTCGCACAAGCGGCGTCAATTGCCGCCGAGATTGCCGCGCAGGCTGACCTGCCCGGACGCGACTCGGCGGGCGGCGCCCCGCGCGTGTTCAACCTGGCCGGCCGCACGTCCCTGCGCGAACTGTGCGCCACGCTCCGTCTTTGCCGCGTCCTGATCACCAACGACACGGGGCCGATGCATGTGGCGGCGGCGGTCGGCACGCCGGTGGTCGTGCCGTTCGGCAGCACGTCGCCCGAGCTCACCGGCCCCGGCCTGCCGAACGACCCCAGACATCGGCTGGTGTGTGCGGACGTCCCCTGCCGCCCCTGTTTCCGACGCGAGTGCCCGATCGATTTCCGCTGCATGCGGTCCATCTCCGTCGAGCGGATTGTGACGGCAGTGATCGGCCTGACTGCGCTCGCTCGACAGAGCGACATCCATGATGCAGCGCCGGGTCAGGGGATCCGGCCTGCAAGCCCGTAGGCCGCTTGCACCGCCTGCGCCGCAAAGCGCGGCGGCGCAGCAGGCAGGCCTCACGCGGCGGGACTCCTGACGCTGTGTCCGGCGGCGCGCCCGAATAGGCGGGACAGGCGATTCGAACCGATTCGTTCCTTGCGGTTGGTGGGGGCGCGTGTAGCTTGGCTGCAATATGAGTCCAGCGATCGTGAGAGCCCGGCTCCAAGCGACTCCCTTCAGGCCCTTCGAACTGTGGCTGAACAGCGGACAGGTTGTCCGAGTTCCCCACCCGGACTTTGCGTTCATGCCGCCCAAACCGAACCAGTGGGACGTCGTCGTCTACGACGAGGATCGCACTTTCAGCATCATCGATCTCGGCCAGGTTGCCGCCCTCAAGGAAGTCCGGCCCGGCAAAGCGAATCCGAAGGGCCCGTGCGCGAAGTAGCATGCGTGTGGGCAAGTTGGGCGTTGAATTGCACACCTGCATCCCGAGATGAGACTCCCCCGACTTTCAGCCGCGCGTTGCGCCCATGAACCCCTCTCGGAGGGACAATCCCGCAGGCGCGGGAGAGTCCCCGACTCGAGACAATCGCCGTCATCGATCAGGGCCTCTCCCGCGTCCGCGGGATCGGCGCTCCGACAGAAGGGTCCACGGTTTCATTGGACTCTCCTTTGGGCATTCACCTTGGCTTGGGGGATCACGCCTGGCGCGAGCGCCGGCACTTTGGCGGGTTACTTGCGCGATCAGAACTGGTACGCCCGATTCCAAAGCCAGCCCTACGGGGTCGGCTATTACGAATACGGCATCAACGCCAATCCCGACGGCGCTGTCGGCACGGGCGGCGCGGCTGCGACGGATGTCTATGGCCGGTTCAACATGGGCAACCTTGCCGCCGGCCGCTACACGGTGGTGTCGTGGGACGTCTGGTGGCGCTCCGCCTACGCCTTCAACGTGAGCGTCCCGGCAAGCGGTTCGAGCCCGTCGGTCGATCTGCGCCTGAGAGCCACCATGTGGGGATACCCGGCGTTCTGGGACGACACCGGATACCACGAGTTCGGTCAGACGTTCACGGCCACAGGCCCGATTTCCATGATCTACCTGCGGGCCCCGTTCTCGACCATTTACACGTTCACGGTTCACGAAGGCGGCCCCGGCGGACCGCAGGTCGGTGCGGCCCGGACGTTCTCCGGAGGCGACCAGCGCCCCATCTACGGTTACGGCGACATGCCCACCGTGGCCGGTCGCACATACTACGCGCGCATCCGCACTTCTTCCCCAAGTATCGGGGGCGTCCTCATGCAGATGGATCCGCGCCCCGATTTCTCGGATCCGATGCCAGGAGGCTGCCTCTGGCTCGGCAACGGGAGCGTCCTCACCCCCTACCCGGACCGCGATCTTGGGCTCGTCATCATGTCCGACGACGACGGACTGATCACGAACCTTTACGCCCGATCGAGCGGCGCGCCACTCGGCAGCGCCAGCAGCGTCGGCCAAACCTTCATCGCGCGCGGCACAGCCCTGATCAGCGCGGCGTTCTGGCTGGCTGATCCCGCGACCCCCACGTTCGAGGTCCGCGTGCTCGAAGGCGGCCCGGGCGGCGCACAGGTCGGAACCGCCAAACGCGGCAAACCGCCCCGAGTCACCGCCGATCCCGAGATGATCGTGGCCTGGGCCCCCGACGAATGCCCGCTGACGCCGGGCCAGATCTATTATGCGGAGGTCACGCGCGCGGGCGGCGGATCGTTCAGCCAAATCTATGTCAACCGGGCGGATCCGTTCCCGCACGGGCAGGCGTATCAAAACGGCGTGGCTGTCGCGGGTGCGGATCTGGCCGGCACGCTGATGGAGGAGGCTGCCCAAGGGACTGCGACGCAGTCGACGGTCCGGTTTGTCACAGAACCCGCCGTGGCCGAAGCCGAGCGCGAGTCGGACCGATTTGTCATCCGCTGGCGCACGGACACAGCCAGTGACAGCCGGATCGAGTCTGCGCTCGGAAACCCGCCTTACACCGGGCTGGTCGCCGATGCGAACCTGGTTCAGGACCACGTGCTCACGCTCTCGGGCCTCCAACCCCAGACCCTCTATCATCTTCGAATCACCTCCGCCGCGCCGGGGCATCGCCCGGGCGTGTCACGCGACTTCGCCCTCTGCACCCGCCCTGCACGCCCGAATCTGCTCGCCAATCCCGGTTTCGAGTCAGGCTCGGGCTCGAGTCCGCGCAAGCCCATACCGGGATGGACGAAGGCTGGCGGGCTGGACATGGGGATGTCGGACGGGACCTGGTTTGGAGAATTGAAGCCGCACACGGGCCAATGGCTGCTCGAAGGCGCGCTCAACGGATCGAGCTCGGACTCGCATGTGTACCAGCGCGTTTCGGTGACGCCCGGGAAGCGCTACACATTCAGCGCCTGGGTGCTGACCAAGGCTCTCGAACGAATCAACAACCAGACCGTCGAGAAGTACGATGTCTGGAACGACCGCAACCGCCTGATCCACGTTCGCCTTGGCCTCGATCCTCTGGGCGGCACGAACCCGAACGCATCGAGTGTGCGTTGGACCCCGCGGCTCTACAGCCACCTGCGCTACTCGAACCCGGCCCTCACAACCGTGGCTTCGAACACCACGCTCACCGCCTTCGTTCACCTCAAAGGAGAGGGCGTCGAGTGGCATTTGTACGGGATCGATGACTGCGTCCTGACCGAGACCGACCCGCCGCCGCCCCTTCTGATCGGGCCGACGCTCCAGCCTGATGGCTCGTTCACCTGCCAGGTGGGGAGCGAAGCCGGCGGATGGGTGCGGATCGAGGGTTCATCCGACCTCGGCTCGTGGGTGGCATTGACCAATGTGCTCAACGCCACGGGCATCACGCGCTTCACTGACCCCGGCGGCGCACCGCGTCGGTTCTACCGCGCATCCGTGCCAGCGTCTCCGTAGGCCGTCGAGGTGGTCCTAACCCAGATCCTGATCGTAATCGTAATCGTAATCCCACTCGACGACACAGGATTACGATTATGATTACGATTACGATGAGGAGCGGGAAACTCCCGTTCACGGTCCCCGTGCGCATTCAACCGTTGAATGTCAACGCTTGCCATGAACCGTGGTTCCGTAGCCGTCCCGCCGTCGCGCATACGCGTCAACCTAAGGGTGGTTGAGATGCGGACCCTGCACGGAAGCCGCCCCGGCACGAACGTGTCCGACAACGCGAAGTCCCGCATTGCGGGAGAGTGCGTGTGCTTCAGCACCGCTTTGGAATGGGAGCGCACTGAAAACCGTCCTCGGAAAGCGGCGGTCAACCGCCGCACTCTCCCGCGGCCGCGGGACTCCGCGACCTCGACGCCGAACTGAGCATTGGCGACTGCCACAACGAACGCCGGCCCAAAGACTTAGACAACCACGACAGCGCTGCTCCCAGGAGCAGCGCTGGAGATTTCATTAGGTTGACGCGCATGCGCCGTCGCGGGATAAGTCCGCGCCATCTCGCTCGGCAAAGACGGGAATCAGCAGGTTTCGCGGGTCAAGGGCTCCGGCGCGGGTGGCCGCTGATAGCTGCGCGCCGCGCGGAAGGCGTTCCGCGCGCCGACCCTGCCGAGCCGCAGGCTGATCCGCTTCCACCAGGGACGCTTCTCGTCGCCCAACGGCAGCGCATGGAGGGCCGACCGACGCTCGAGCGCGGCGGCGTCTTCCGGAGAGGGTGGCGGCGTCTGGCCAGCGGGCGGTTCCGGCGAATGCCTGGCAATCGAGACGAGGAGTCCCGTGGCCACGCACATGCAGAGCAGGTCGGACGATCCATAGCTGATGAACGGGAGGGGGATTCCTTTGTTGGGCAGCAGGCACGTGACCACGCCCATATTCACCAGGGCCTGGTACGTAATCAGGCTCGTCAAGCCCACTGCCAGGAAACGGCCAAAAGGATCGCCGGCTCCCCAGGCAATCGACAGCCCCGACTTGAACACCAGAAAGAACAGACCGAGCACCAACAGCGTCCCCGACAGCCCCAATTCCTCGCCAATGAGCGAAAAGATGAAATCCGTGTGTTGCTCCGGAACGAACCCGAACTTGTGTCGCCCGCTCCCGAAGAAGCCGCCGAAGAGCCCGCCGGTGCCCAGCGACAGCAACCCATGCCATTGCTGGGCGCCGATGCCGTCCTGGTAGCGCTCAGGGTCCAGGAAGCAGATCAGGCGCGCCCAGCGATGCGGATCGTGTCGCACCAGGATCGTCAGAAGTCCAAGCCCCCCCAACCCGGCCCCGCCCAGATAGACGGGGCGCGTCCCGGCCACCGTGAGCATTGTCACACTCGAGCCCAACAGCAGCAGCGCTGTTCCCCAATCCTGCTCGACGAAGATCAGAAGGCTCGCGGCGCCGCTTCCCAACAACGGCGTGACGAACCCGGCCTGAAAATGGCTCATCCGACCCAGGTGGCACGCGGCGTAGTTGGCGAGCCAGACCAGCACCGCCACTTTGGCGAATTCCGATGGCTGACCGCCCCACCGGAACCAGCGCCGCGCGCCGTTGATCTCTTCGCCGATGCCCGGAACCAGGACCAGCGCCAGGGCGGCCAGGCTCAGCCCAAGGAGAATCCGGGGCAGACCATGCCGGCTCAGACGACGGTAGTCGATCAGGGCGGCAGCCAGGCCAAGACCGCCGCCCAGCGCCAGCGCCCACGCGTGCGTTCGCAATCGGTTCGGATCGCCTCCATCGACCATCGTGCTGTCGAGGGAAACCAAGCCGATGGCGGCCAAGCTGCCAGCGGCACAGAGGAGAATGGCTGTCTTGAGGTTCATGACTCGACACTGTCCGCGCTTGCTTGTTACTGACCGCGGCTCGCCAGGTTTCCAACCCGACGCGCCGTGTCGCGATCAGCGCGAATGCCCAGGCGGGGACCCACCTCGTCCACAACCGCGCCAAACAGCGGGGCGCAGACTTCGCCGCCGTAATAGCCGCGGCGCGGCTCGTCAAACATGACTGAAACGACCAGTTCGGGATCCGTTGCGGGGGCGAATCCGACAAACCAGGAGGTGTAGGCGCCCCGCATATAGCCGTGTTCATTGGCCTTCTGCGCGGTCCCGGTTTTGGCGCCGGCGGAGTAGAGCCTGGGTTGGCCCGCCGTGCCGGTTCCTCCCGGCTGGACCACGCCGCGCATCAGTTCGATCACCGCCTGCGCCACGGCCGGGCGCACCGCCTGCCGCACCGCAACCGGGCTGGCCTGGAAGCTCGGCTTGCCGTCCGGGGCCCGAACCTCCTTCACCAGGAGCGGCCGCATGAGCCGCCCGTTGTTTGCCAGCGCTCCAACCGCCAGGGTCAACTGCAACTGGCTCACGGCCAACCCCTGCCCTATCGCGGCGCGTGCCAGGACCAGCCGCGTGAGTTTGTCGGCGGACGGCAGGTATCCGGGCGTCTCGCCCCGCAAGGGCAGACCGGTCCGCTGCCCCAAACCAAAACGCAGAAAAACCTCGCGCAGGCGTTCGGGTCCGACCCCGAGACCGATCTTGGCCGCGCCGATGTTCGACGATTTGGCGATGATGTCCCGCACGGTCAGGGTGCCATACGGCCTATGGTCTCGCAGTGCACCGCCCTGGAACATCATGCGCCCGTGCTCGCAAAAGTACGGAAGGTCTGGCGTGGCGGAACCGTGCTCGAAGGCCGCCGCCACCACCAGCACCTTGAGAACCGATCCTGGCTCGAGCCGGTCGCTGAGGCCGTAGATCCTCCAAATGTCGATCGGTCCCTCGGCGGGGCGGATCGGGCTCGCAGGCGGACTCGATGCCCAGGCGAGAATCTCGCCCGTCTTCGGACGCAGAATGATCACCGACGCGCAGCGCGGTTCGTGGCGCAGGACAGCCGCCGCCAGCATCCGCTCGACACTCTGCTGAATCGCGGCGTCGATCGTCAGCTCGACGCTGCTGCCATCCACCGCCGGCGTCCATTGGCTCCGCGCAAAGGGCAGTTCGCGGCCGGCAGCGTCCTGCTCGGACACACACACGCCTCGAACGCCACCGAGCAGTGAATCGAGGCTCAGCTCGAGACCCGCGGCGCCCTTGAGGCCGATGGCGTCCGGACCTGGCTGCACAAAGCCAAGAACCTGGCCCAGCACGTTCGTCAGAGGATACACACGCACCTGGTCGTCGCGGGCAAAGACCGCGCGCCGCCGCAGGCGTTCCCGAGCCAATCGCTGCCGGCGATTCGTCGGCTCGGACGGCAGTCCAAAGTCAGCCTGCGCCAGGGCATTTGTCAGGTTCTCCCAAATCCAGAGCGGGACCGATCGCTGGAGCAAAATCGCCTTGGCAGCCCGCGGGGAATCCGGGCCGTTGCCCTGCGCGGCCTTGCGCATCACCTCCGCGACCCGACCCTGCGTCATGCCCAAAGGCCGCGCGATCACGGCCGCCACCTCCTCGAAACGATTCGAGCAAACGGTCAGATCGGCATACACCGTCTTCACCGGCAGACCCGTCGCCAGTGTCCGTCCCCGACAATCGAGCACATCGCCCCGCCACGGCTCCGAGTAGCGGCGCGTGCGGGTGAAGCGCTCCGCCTTGACCCGCAGTTCGTCGTGTCGCCAGACCTGAATGTCAACGAGCCGGAGCGCGACAATCCCGAAGAAGACGCTGACAGCGACGCCCATCAGCGCCAGGACGCGGTATTGGCGGGTGGTGTTCATTGCGGTCGATCATGGGTGGTGGGTGGGACACCTCGATGTCCAAACGAATCATATCTTATTTCGGCGTAACGGTTTGGAATTCGATTGACCGGATGCCGCAATCGCATTGACAGAACTGACTCTGGCCTCCGACATGGCCAGAAACGCGTTCACACTGCGATTCCCGACAACCAGCAGATGGCTTCGGGCCTCGGACTTGCGCAGTTGCTGAGCCAATTGATAGGTCCTCCTCTGCTGGTCGACGCGGGAGGCACCCCACAGACTCAGATTCACCACCGCCGCGAACACCAAGACCGCGGTCAACGCCATCGCCTTGGCCGCGCCTGTTCTCCGCGGCCTCTGGCAGGCCGTTCCAACCACGGTCCCATCCGGTGCGCGCCGTGCGCCCCCCTTGTCGGCCGCCCCTGACCGACCCAGCGCCAAAGGCCGCCACCCGCGGATGAAAGTGTAGGGATTGCCCTGAATCTGCTGGACGCAGCGCGGCAAAGCCGCAACCAACGCAGCGGGAACCTCACGCACGTCCGGCGGCGACGCACGCCCCGGTCGCCGCGCTGCGCCGGCGCTGCTGCGCAGCGCTGCTGGAGAATAGAAGTGCGGAGATCTTGCCGGAAATGCAAGACTGTCACCGATTGCAGTGCAGAGGCTGGGGTTCATTTGGATGATCGAGGTCGGATTCATAGTGCGATCTGCTTGTAGGCCTCGGAGGCCAGGCGTTTGCTGTCAGCTTGAAACTCGGCATACCGCTTCGGATTCCAGATCTCGAAGCGATTGACCAACCCGAGCAAAAGGGCTTCGTCTTCAATCCCGGCGTCGCGCGCCAGCCAATCCATGAGCGGAAGACGCCCCACCTTGTCCAGGGTCAGCCGGGCGTAGGCGGATCCGATCTCCCGACTCAATGCGGCTGCCTTCGGGTCCGAGATGGATTGCGTGGTCAAGGTCGCGTACACGGCCCGCCAACGCTCGGGTGTCAGCACCAGGAGATGCTGCTTTTCGGGGACCGTTCCCTCCTCACAAATCGGCCACCGCGCCACCACAAACGATTGAGGCCAGCCGTCGGGACGCCAGCAAACGGGCAAGGCAACCCTGTGGCTCCGATCGACCTTGTGTCGGTAGTTGCCCGAGTATTCGGCGAACAGGTCGTTTTGTGGCACTGCCTCGATCATTCCACCGCCTCAGACGTTGAATCCGATCAGTCCCCATTGCTCCCCATAACCCCCTATTCAATACGATTACCCCCGCACCCGATGCCAGCATAACTTGTTAACATCTGTTCACAGGTTATTCACAACCCGCGTAAACAGAACTTGGCCACCAGCCTCTGTCGTCAATCAGTGCCTCTCCCGCCAGCTCGGGATCGGCCCTCCGAGAGATGCGGTTCACGGAGACCGGTGCATCTTGCTCGTTGTCGGTGTTCTGTCGCCCGGTGAGGGCACCGGGCCTACACCGGATCGAGACTCCCGGTGTAGGCCGCGTGCCCCCACGCGGCGCAAACTCGATTCCCAGCGACAACCTCCAGACACACGGCACGAGGACATTCAGCGGCGATTCCGAGTGACTCGGATGGCCCGTTGCCAGCACAATGCCCCGGCCCGCCGATTCGAGGCGGACACTCGCTAATGGCCACGACGCTTTACGACCTGTTGCCGCGCGGCGATGACACCGGCAACGACCTGCTGTTCGAGCGCTTTCTTGACTACGCCCAGGTCAAGGGGCTCGTCCTTTACCCGGCCCAGGAGGAGGCCATCCTCGAACTGTTCGAGGAGAAGAACGTGATCCTCAATACCCCGACCGGGTCGGGGAAATCGCTCGTGGCCGCGGCGCTGCATTTCAAGGCCCTGGCCCAGGGCCGACGCTCGATCTACACATGTCCAATCAAGGCGCTGGTCAACGAGAAGTGGATGGCCCTGTGCCGCGAGTTTGGGGCCGACAATGTGGGTCTGAGCACGGGGGACGCCTCGGTCAACCGGGACGCGCCGATCCTCTGCTGCACCGCCGAGATCCTGGCCAACATCGCCTTGCGCGAGGGCGCGCGGGCCGGCGTCGGCGAAGTGGTCATGGACGAGTTCCATTGGTATGCCGACCGCGACCGGGGGGTGGCGTGGCAAGTGCCGCTGCTGACGCTGCCGCAGGCGCGGTTTCTTCTGATGTCGGCGACGCTGGGCGACACGGCCTTTTTCGAGGAGGATCTGACGCGGCTCAACGGGCGGCCGAGCGTGTCGGTGAAATCGGTCGAGCGTCCTGTGCCGCTCGAATTCGCGTATGCGGAGACGCCCCTGGCCCAGACGCTCGAACGCCTCGTCAGCGACGGGAAGGCCCCGGTCTACGTCGTCCATTTCACCCAGGCCGAGGCGGCCCAGAGCGCGCAGGACTTCACCAGCCTCAACGTCTGCACCCGCGACGAGAAGGCGGCGCTGGCGCAGGAACTGGTCACATTCAAGTTCAGCAGTCCCTACGGACCGAACGTGCGCACCTGGCTCAAGCAGGGGATTGGCGTCCACCACGCCGGTCTGCTGCCCAAGTATCGCGTGCTGGTCGAACAACTCGCTCAGCGCGGTCTGCTCAAGATCATCTGCGGCACCGACACGCTCGGGGTCGGCATCAACGTCCCCATCCGGACGGTCCTGTTCACCCGCCTGTGCAAGTACGACGGCCAGAAGACCGGCATCCTGAGCGCGCGCGATTTCCATCAGATCAGCGGGCGGGCCGGGCGCAAGGGATTCGACGATCGGGGCTGGGTGGTGGCCCAGGCCCCGGAGCACGTGATCGAGAACCTCAAACTCGAGGAGAAATCGGCCAAACAGGGGCGCAAGTTCGTCAAGCGCAAGCCGCCCGAGCGCAACTTTGTCAACTGGGACAAGAACACATTCGCGCGGCTGATCGGCGCGTCGCCGGAACGGCTGGCGTCCCGTTTCCAGGTGTCGCACGGCATGCTGCTGAACGTGCTGAGCCGGAACAGCGACGGCTGCCGCGCCATGCGCCAACTGATTCGGGAGAGCCATGAATCGCCCAAGGCGAAAGGGTCGCATCGACGCCGCGCGTGGCAACTGTTCCGTTCGCTGCTTGACCGGAGGATCGTCGAGTTCATTCCGCAGGCCGAGCGGTCCGAGGAGGATCATCCCGATCGCAAGCTGCGCGTGAACGTCGAGTTGCAGGATGATTTTTCGATGGACCAGGCCCTCTCGCTCTACCTGATCGAGACCGTTCCGCTGCTCGATCCGGCGGCGCCCGATTACGCGCTGGACCTGCTCACGCTGGTCGAGTCGATTCTCGAAGATCCGGACATCATCCTGCGCAAGCAGCTCGATCGGGTGAAGTCGGAGGCGATGGCGGACATGAAGGCCCGCGGCCTCGAGTACCAGGAGCGCATGGACGAACTCGAGAAGCTCGAGTATCCCAAGCCCAACCGCGATTTCATCTACTCGACCTTCAACGCCTTCGCCGACAAGCACCCGTGGGTGGGCCAGGAAAACATCCGGCCCAAGTCGATCGCCCGCGAGATGTTCGAGCAGTTTCGATCGTTCGGCGATTACATCCGCGATTACGAACTCCAGCGGTCCGAGGGGCTCCTGCTGCGCCATCTCAACAGCGTGTTCAAAGTCCTCGCCCAGACTGTCCCCGACGCCGCCAAGACCGATCCGGTCCGCGAGATGGAACTTTACCTGTCCGCCATGATCCGCCAGGTGGATTCGAGTCTTCTCGACGAATGGGAGAAGATGCGCGGAACAAAGATCGCCGCGGCGGCCGAGCCGGCAACCGAGGTGCGCCCCCCCGGCGCGGACGAGGCCGCGGCCGACATCACGCGGAACACGCGCGCCTTCACCGCCGCCATTCGAACGGTGGTCTTTACCTTCCTCCGCGCCTGCGTGGTGGGCGACTACGAGGCCGCCCTGGCGACGTTGGCCGGGCCGGCGGAAAGCGCCGCCCCCGACCAGAGCTCGGAAGACACATGGACACCCGACCGCCTGCGCGAAACGATCGACGCCTACCACGCCGGGCACCAGCGGATCTGCCTCGATCCGAACGCGCGCAACACGCGGCACACCTATGTCCTGCCATCGGAAGACCAGCGCGCTTTACGGGTCCAGCAGATGCTCATAGACCCCGAGGAACACAACGATTGGGTGGCCGAGTTCGACGTCGATTTGCCCCGATCACGCGAGCTGCAGACCCCCGTCGTGCGCCTGTGTCGGATCGGCGTCTTCACTCGCCCATAATCCCCCTTTTCTGCGGAGGGACCACCCCGCAGCCGCGCATGGGCGTCGACCCCAAGGCCGGCTGAGACGCGATCTGCTGGGTGTGCCCGTACCGGTCGAAGCGAGCAAGCAAGACGCACACGTGCAGTTCCATCGGCGGGTTCTTGGTTATCCTGTCAGCTTCAGGACCGCAGAACAGGTCGCTACCCATCCCACGGCGGAGAAATCGCCGCCCTCGCTTTGAGGTGGACCCCAAGTGTTGGACCACGGAACCGCGAAATTAAGTTAGGCTTTCCGGGGTCGCCGAGATGACTGTTGTTGTCG
>JAKLFY010000051.1 GCA_022710935.1 Verrucomicrobiota bacterium | reverse complement strand
TGCGGTCGGGCGAGGATCGCCGGAGCTGGCGGTTGCGCAGATGGCAGGTAGGGCGGTAGCTCAATTGGTAGAGTAGCGGTCTCCAAAACCGTCGGTTGGGGGTTCGAGCCCCTCCCGCCCTGCCAGCCGTGGCCCTCCCCGGGGAGGGGTGGCAGAGTGGTTGAATGCGGCGGTCTTGAAAACCGTTAGGGCGGTGACGCTCTCGGGGGTTCGAATCCCCCCCCCTCCGCCAACGGTCGAGGAACAGTTGTGAACGAACTAGTCAAATTGGGCATTTGGGTGGTGATCATCGGTGGCGTCTTCGCCTATCTGTGGCGCAAGGGGCACCTGATGAGGCTCTCATCCTATTTTGTCGAGACGCGCGAGGAACTCAGGAAGTGCACATGGCCTTCACGGGACGAGCTTGCGGGCTCGACGGTGGTGGTGCTTATCGGCACGGCCATCCTGAGTCTCATGATTGTTCTCGCCGATTTTCTGATCCTCAAGGTCGTTCGCGGGGTGCTCCCCCAGCTCTGAGCCGCTGAGGCGCGCGCATGTCATCGAGTTCTCCCATGAAGAGCCAGTGGTTCGTCCTGCACACGCTTTCGGGGCAGGAACTCAAGGTCAAAGAGAGCATCGAAAAGCGGATCGTCCCGGAAGAGATGGGCGAATACGTCCACGAGGTGCTTGTGCCCATGGAGCGCGTGGCCGAGGTGCGGGGGGGCAAGAAGAGCGTGTCGACCCGCAAGCTCTACCCGGGTTATGTCTTCATCGATATGGCGCTGCTCGATGAGAACCAGCGCGTCATCGAGAAACCGTGGTATTTCATCCGCGACACCCAGGGCATCATCGGATTTGTTGGCGGCGACCGTCCGACGCCGACCCCGCAGGAGGAGATCGACTCGATCAAGGCGCAGATTTCGGAGTCTGAGGACACCGAGCGGCCCAAGGTGAGTTACGAGGTGGGCGAGACAGTCAAGATCAACGACGGACCGTTTCTGAATTTCAGCGGGGTCATCGAGGAGATCGATCCCACGCGTGGCAAGCTCAAGGTCACGGTCAACATTTTTGGCCGGAGCACTCCGGTCGAGTTGGAGTATTGGCAGGTGGAAAAAGCCTAGGCTTTCGATATGGCGAAGAAAATCACGGGTGTTATCAAGTTGCAGATCCCGGCCGGGCAGGCCAATCCGGCGCCCCCGGTGGGGCCCGCGCTGGGCCAGCACGGGGTCAACATCATGGGGTTCTGCAAGGAATTCAACGCGGCGACCCGGGACCAGACGGGGATGATCATCCCGGTGGTGATCACCGTGTTTCAGGACAAGTCGTTCACGTTCATCACCAAGTCGCCGCCCGCGGCCGTGCTGCTCAAGAAAGCGGCGGGGATTGCCTCGGGATCGAAGACGCCGAACAAGGAAAAGGTCGGCAAGGTGACCCGGCAGCAGGTGCTGGACATCGTGAAACTGAAGCAGAAGGACCTCAACGCGGTGAATCAGGAGGCCGCCATCCGCGTTGTCGCGGGCACGGCGCGCAGCATGGGCATCGACGTTGTCGGATAACATTGGCAATGCGGGAGAGCATCAGCTCGTCAGCACCGCGGCAAACACATGGCAAAGAAACACAGCAAACGATATCGCAAAGCGCTCGCAATGGTGGACGCGAGCAAGTCCTATCCGCTCTCCGAAGGCGTCGGCCTTCTGACCAAGTTCCCCCGCGCGAAATTCGTCGAGACGGTCGAGTTGGCCTTCCGCCTCGGGGTGGATCCCAAGCAGTCGGACCAGATGGTGCGGGGGACCGTTCCTCTGCCTCACGGCAGCGGCAAGGTGGTGCGTGTCCTGGTCTTCGCAAAGCCTGGGGCCGCGGCGGATGCGGCGCGGAGCGCGGGAGCGGAGCATGTGGGCTTCGACGATCTCATCAAGAAATGCCAGGAAGGCTGGGTTGATTTCGACGTGGCGGTGGCCACCCCCGAAGCGATGTCCGAGGTCCGCAAGCTGGGCAAGGTGCTCGGGCCGCGCGGCTTGATGCCGAATCCCAAGACGGGCACGGTGACCGACGACACGGCCAAGGCCGTGAAGGAAGTGAAGGCGGGTCGGGTCGAGTTCAAGATCGACAAGGCGGGCAACATCCACGTGCCGATCGGCAAGGTGGGTTTTGCCGCCGAACAGCTCGTCGACAATGGGCGGGCGGTGATCGAGGCCGTGATTCGGGCGCGTCCGTCGAGCGTCAAGGGCACCTACCTGACCAATTGCACATTGTCCAGCACCATGAGTCCGGCAATTCGGCTCGATGTGCGGGATTTCAACCTGAGTTGACTCACTTCGAATTATGCGCCTTGAAAAGCAATTTCTGACACGCGAGTACGTTGCCCGGCTCAATGCGTCGCCCTTCTTCCTGCTGGTCGAGTACCGGAGCATGAACGTGGGGCACTTCACCGAGCTGCGCAAGCGCCTGGCCAAGGTGGGTGCTGAGATGCACGTGGTCAAGAACTCGGTGATCCAGGCGGCTGCCAAAGAGGCGGGTCTGGCGGACCTGGCCGGCACGTTGAACGGACAGCTTGCGGTGGTGACAGGGCAGCAGGACATCGCCCCGACAGCGAAGGTGCTCAAGGTCTTTCAGGGCGAGTTCGACAGGCCCAAGCTGCAATTCGGCTATTTGGGCAACCAGCGTCTGGCTTTGGAGGATTTGCTTGTGCTGGCCGACTTGCCGCCGCTGGACGTCCTGCGGGGCAAGCTCCTGGGATTATTCCAGGCCCCTGCCTCTCAATTGGTCAGACTTCTCAATACGCCGGCTGCCCAACTCGCCCGAGTTCTGCAAGCCCGCAACGAGAAGCTTGCCGGGACGCCGGCTCAATGAATGTCCGCGCCGACTGAACGAAGTCGGCGCGGTATTGTCGACATAACCAAAGTAAATCGTCGGTCCGCAGGCCGGTGGGCTTAAACCGTTCGGGGCCGCGAACGGCGACGAGACTGAAAGGAAAGAACATGGCACTGGATAAGGCGAAGATTGTTGAGGAACTGAGCAACGCGACTGTGTTGGAGATTGCGGAGCTTGTGAAGGATTTGGAAGCCAAGTGGGGCGTGTCGGCGGCAGCCCCGGTGGCTGTGGCGGCGGCGGCGGCGGGCGGGGCGGGTGGCGCACAGGCGCCGGCGCCCGAGGCCAAGACGGCGTTCGACGTCATTTTGGTGTCGGTGGCTGCCGACAAGAAGATCGCGGTGATCAAGGCCGTGCGCGAGGTCAAGGCGGGCCTGGGTCTGGCCGATGCGAAGAAACTGGTTGAGGAAGCCCCGAAGCCGATTCTCGAAGAGGCGCCCAAGGCCGAGGCCGAAGCCGCCCAGAAGAAACTTGAGGAAGCCGGGGGCAAAGTCGAACTCAAGTAACAATCGTTCGTCCGCCGCGCGGCGGGGGGTGGAACCACTCCCGCCGCGCCGGCGGCATTCGAGAGCGCAGAGTATTGTCCGTTGGAACGAATCCTCCGACGATTAGTTTGATCAAAATCGAGTTGCCGGCGAGTTTCCGTGGGCAAGCGGGGACCCCGGCATAATGTTGTCTAACGCAGAGAATCTGACCGATAGCACGTCGGTCTAACCAGAGGGGAACGAATGCCAGCGCGAACAGCGGATCGGATTAGCTTCGGGAGAATCAAGGAGGTCATCGCCCCGCCGAATCTCATCGAGGTGCAGGTCAACTCCTATCGGGAGTTCCTACAAGCCGAAGTGCCCGCGTCCAAGCGCAAGAACGTCGGTTTGCAGGCCGTGTTCACCGAGGTATTCCCGATCGAGAGCTACGATGGAAAGACGGTTCTCGACTACGTCAGCTACGAAATCGGGGAGCCGAAGCTGGATTGGCTCGCGTGTCTGCGCGAGGGGACGACCTATGGCGCGCCTCTGCACGTCACCTTCCTCCTGCGTGAGGAATCGGGGCGCAAGGAGGAGAAGGTGTTCATGGGCGAGCTTCCTCTCATGACGCCGCAGGGGACCTTTGTGATCAACGGCGCCGAGCGGGTCATTGTCAGCCAGCTCCATCGTTCCCCCGGCCTGGCCTTCGAGGCGACTCAGCATGCCAACGGCAAGATGCTCCACTCGTTCCGCATCATTCCCGATCGCGGTTCGTGGTACGAGGCTCAGTTTGACACCAGCGACCTGCTTTACGTCTACCTGGATCGCAAGAAGCGGCGTCGCAAGTTCCTGACCACCACTTTTTTCCGCGCTCTGGCTTTTCTCGACAGCGACAGCAAGTCCAAGGACGCGGACAAGGCGCGGGGGACCGACGAGGAGATTCTGCGGCTTTTCTACGACCTCGAGGAGTTGACGATACGGCAGGCTGACAATCTCGAGGATATCCAGAACAAGGTGTTGGTCGAGGACGCGATCGACGGCGCCAAGGGCATCGTGGTCGCGCGCGCTTTCGAGCCGTTGTCCAAGGCCGTGGTGCGGCAGATCGCCGACCTGGGGATCAATCGAATCCGGGTCGTCGATGCGAGCATCGATGACGGCATCATGATCAAATGCCTGAAGAAGGACCCGGCCAAGAACGAGGAAGAGGCCCTCAAGGATATCTACCGGCGGCTGCGTCCGGGCGATCCTCCGACGGCGGCCAACGCCCGGGCCCTGATCAAGCGCCTGTTCTTCGATCCCAAGCGTTATGACCTGGGGCGGGTGGGCCGTTACAAGATCAATCAAAAACTCGGGATCGAGGACAGCGATTCGCGGATTCTGACCAAACAGGATCTCGTGGCGGCGACGAAGTACCTGCTGCGCCTCAAGAAGGGCGAGGGCAGTCTGGACGACATCGACCACCTGGGCAGCCGGCGCGTGCGCACGGTGGGCGAGTTGTTGGCAAACCAGTGTCGTGTCGGCCTGGCGCGGACCGAACGTCTGGTCAAGGAGCGGATGACGTTGTTCGATCAGGGTGTGGACAGCATGACGCCGCAGAAGCTGATCAACCCGAAGGCTCTGTCGGCCGTCGTGCGCGATTTCTTCGGTCGGAGCCAGTTGAGCCAGTTCATGGACCAGATCAATCCGCTGGCGGAATTGACCCACAAGCGCAGGCTCTCGGCGCTTGGGCCCGGCGGACTCTCGCGCGATCGGGCCGGCTTCGAGGTGCGTGACGTACATCCGTCCCACTACGGGCGCATTTGCCCCATCGAGACGCCGGAAGGGCCGAACATCGGACTGATCGCCTCCCTGGCCACCTTCGCCCGGGTGAATGATTTTGGTTTCATCGAGACTCCGTATCGGAAGGTCGAGAAGGGGCGGGTGACCAGTCACATCGAGTACCTCACGGCCGATCGGGAGGAGCAGTTCATCATCGCGCAGGCAAATGCTCCTGTGGACGACAAGGGCCACTTCACGACGGACAAGGTGCCTTGTCGTTGCAAGGGGGAGTTTCTGGACGTCGAAGGGTCGCGTGTCGATTACATGGACGTGTCGCCCAAGCAATTGGTGTCGGTGGCGGCGGGCCTGATTCCCTTTCTGGAGCACGACGATGCCAACCGCGCGCTCATGGGCTCGAACATGCAGCGGCAGGCGGTGCCGCTTCTTGTGAACGAGACGCCGCTGGTGGCGACCGGCATCGAGGAGAAGGTGGCCCGCGACTCGAAGGCGGTTCTGATTGCCGAGGAGGCGGGCAAGGTGGCTTCGGTCACTGCGTCGCAGGTGGTGGTGACCTCCGACGGCAAACTTCCCGAGGGCAAGAAGCGGCTTCGCCACGATCCTGGCGCGGGCGTCTGTCTCTATCCGATTCGCAAGTTCATGCGGTCGAATGCGGCGACGTGCATCAATCAGAAGGTGGTGGTTCAGAAGGGGGATGCGATCCGCAAGGGGCAGGTGATTGCCGATGGCCCCTGCACACGGGATGGCGAACTGGCGCTGGGGCGCAACGTGCTCGTCGCGTTCATGCCCTGGAACGGCTACAACTTCGAGGACGCCATCCTGCTCAGCGAGCGCATTGTCAAGGATGACGTGTTCACATCGATTCACATCGAGGAATTCGAGGTTTCGGCCCGGGACACCAAGCTGGGTCCTGAGGAAATCACGAGGGATATTCCGAACCTGGGCGAGGAAGCTCTGAAGAACCTGGGTCTCGACGGCGTGATCCGGATCGGTGCGGAAGTGAAGCCCGGCGACATTCTGGTGGGCAAGATCACGCCCAAGAGCGAAACCGAGCTGGCTCCGGAGGAACGCCTCTTGCGGGCGATTTTCGGGGAGAAGGCGGCCGATGTCAAAGATACGTCGCTGAAGGTTCCGTCCGGCACCTACGGCATCGTGATGGACGTGAAGCTTTCCTCGAAGAAGGAGAGCGACAAGGACAAGGAGGCCAGGCCGACCGTGGGCGAGGCCAAGAAACAGGCGCGGCAGGTCGAGGAGGAGCATCGTCAGAAGACCGAGGAGTTGCGGGAGCAACTGACGGAGGCGTTGAGCAACATTCTGCTGGGCGAGAAGATTCCGCTGGACGTGGTGAACTCGGAGACGGGTGAGATCATCATTCCGGCGAACCGGAAGATCACAAAGACGCTGCTGCGCAAGCTGGCGCAGGTGTACGATCGCATCGAGATCGATCCGTCCCCGATCCGGAACAAGATCAACGAGATCATTGGGGGCTTCAAGAAGAAGTTCGACGATCTCCAGATGCAGTTCGACGAGGAGATGGAGCGCGTCGAGGCCGGCGACGAACTGGACACCGGGATCATCAAATCGGTGAAGGTCTACATCGCTTCGAAGCGCAAACTCTCCGTGGGCGACAAGATGGCGGGGCGGCACGGGAACAAGGGCGTGGTCGCCAGGATTGTGGCGGAGGAGGACATGCCGTTTCTGGCGGATGGGCGGGCGGTGGACATTGTCCTGAATCCGCTGGGGGTGCCTTCGCGGATGAATGTGGGGCAGGTTCTCGAGACGCACCTGGGCTGGGCGGCGCACCAGTTGGGTCTGAGGTTCTCGACACCGGTCTTTGACGGCATCAAGGAGAAGGATATCCGGACCTATCTCAAGCAGGCCGCGGCCAAGCAGCGCGAGGCGGCGGAGGGTTTGCTGGTGGCTGAAAACGGCAAGTCGATCCTCTATGACGGTCTTACGGGAGAGCCGTTCGATCAGGAAATCGTGGTGGGTTACATTTACATGATGAAGCTCGGCCATCTGGTGGCCGACAAGATTCACGCGCGGGCCGTGGGGCCATACTCGCTTGTGACGCAGCAACCGCTGGGCGGCAAGGCGCAGTACGGTGGACAGCGGTTCGGCGAGATGGAGGTCTGGGCCATGGAGGCCTACGGGGCCGCGTACACGCTCCAGGAGTTGCTGACGGTGAAGTCGGACGATGTCCAGGGGCGCACGCGGATCTATGAGAGTATCGTCAAGGGCGACAACGCCCTGGAAGCCGGCATTCCGGAGTCGTTCAACGTCCTGGTCAAGGAGATGCAGTCTCTGGGTCTGGACGTGAAGGTCGGTTATACGAATCCGGTGGATCAGGCCGCCCAACCCACGGCCCTGGGAGTGCTGGGTTGAGGAGCGGTGATCGGTTCAAGCCTTTGACCCCATTTGTCTATGTTGAGCACCAAAGAGTCAGCACGCGAGCTGTTGGGCCTCGAGAAGGTCAACCTGGTCGATTACGTGGCCATCAGCGTGGCTTCGCCCGAGACCATTCGTTCGTGGTCCAAGGGCGAAGTCAAGAATCCCGAGACGATCAACTACCGCACGTTCAAGCCGGAGAAGGGCGGGCTTTTCTGCGAACGCATCTTTGGCCCGGTCAAGGACTGGGAGTGTTCCTGCGGCAAGTACAAACGCATTAAGCATCGGGGTGTGGTGTGCGACCGCTGCGGCGTCGAGGTCACGCTCTCCCGCGTCCGTCGGGAGCGGATGGGGCACATTGATCTGGCGGTGCCGGTCTCGCACATCTGGTTCTTCAAGTGCATGCCCTCGCGGATCGGGCTGATGCTCGACATGACAGCCCGCAATCTCGAGCGCGTGATCTACTACGAGGATTATCTGGTCATCGACGGCGGCGACACTCCGCTGGTCCGCCACCAGTTGCTCAGTGAAATGGAGTACCGCGAGGCCCGCGAGACCTACGGTCCGGAGGCGTTTACGGCCAAGATGGGGGCCGAGGCCGTCCGCGGCGCCCTCCAGAACATCGAGTTGCAGAAGACCATCGACGAACTGCAACAGGCGATGACCGAGACGCGCAGCAAGCAGATCCGCAAGAAGCTCGCCAAACGGATCAAGCTGTTCCAGGGATTCCTGACTTCTCGGACTCGCCCGGAATGGATGATCCTGACCGTTCTGCCGGTCATTCCGCCGGACTTGCGTCCGCTGGTGCCGCTCGAGGGCGGGCGCTTCGCGACCTCCGATCTCAACGATCTTTACCGTCGGGTCATCAATCGCAACAACCGCCTCAAGAACCTTCTTCAGCTCAAGACCCCGGAGGTCATCATCCGCAACGAGAAGCGGATGCTGCAGGAGGCGGTGGACGCCCTGTTCGACAACGGGCGGCATGGCAGGGCCGTGACCGGGGCGGGCAACCGCGCCCTGAAATCGCTCTCCGACATGCTGAAGGGGAAGAGCGGGCGATTCCGTCAGAACCTCCTGGGCAAACGGGTGGACTACTCCGGACGCTCCGTCATTGTGATCGGGCCGGAACTCAAGCTGCACCAATGCGGTTTGCCCAAGAAGATGGCCCTGGTGCTTTTCGAGCCGTTCATCATCCGGCGTCTGAAGGAATTGGGGTACGTGCACACCGTCCGCTCGGCCAAGAAGATGATCGAGCGCCAATCGCCGGAAGTCTGGGACATTCTCGAAGAGGTGACGAAAGGACACCCGGTTCTGCTCAACCGTGCGCCCACGCTGCATCGGTTGTCCATCCAGGCGTTCGAGCCTGTGCTCATCGAGGGCGAGGCGATCCGGGTCCATCCCCTGGTCTGCACCGCCTACAACGCCGATTTCGACGGCGATCAGATGGCCGTGCATGTGCCGTTGTCGGTCGAGGCCCAGTTGGAGACCCGGCTGCTGATGATGGCTCCGCTCAATGTGTTCAGCCCTTCGAGCGGACGCCCGATCATGACGCCGACCCAGGACATCACCTTGGGGTGTTACTACCTCACCGCCGAGCCGCGGACGCCCCGGAAGCCCCGGCAGCGCCTCATGCTTTTCGGGTCGAAGGCCGAGGCGATCACGGCTCATGTGGACGGCGCCCTGGGCATGCACGACCGCGTGCTGCTTGCCAATCCGGACCGCGGCCGGCAGACCGCCTACGGCGAATCGGACCGGCCCACCATCGAGACGACGGTGGGTCGGATTATTTTCAGCGAGATCTGGCCGCCCGAGCTCGGTTTCTTCAACAAGGTGGCTGGCAAGTCGCAACTGGGTCAGATCATTTGGAACTGCTACAAGCTGTGCGGTCATGAGCGCACCATCGTGGCCCTGGACCGCCTCAAGGAAGTCGGCTTCCGCGAGGCGACCGGGTCGGGATGTTCCATCGGCATCGACGACATGATCATTCCCAAGGAGAAGGATCAGGAGATTGCCGCGGCCCAGAAGCAGATTGGCGAGGTCGAGAAGCAGTACCGTCGCGGCATCATCACGCCGGGCGAGCGGTACAACAAGATCATCGACATCTGGACGCACTGCACGGATCAGATCTCGAACGTGATGATTCAGACCCTCGAGTCCAACCAGGGCAAACGGGAATACAACCCGGTTTGGCTGATGGTCGATTCGGGGGCGCGCGGCAACAAGGCCCAGGTCCGGCAGTTGGCCGGGGTGCGCGGACTGATGGCCAAGCCGGACGGATCGATCATCGAGAAGCCGATTGTGTCGAATTTCCGCGAGGGCCTCACGGTGCTCGAGTACTTCATCTCCACGCATGGGGCGCGCAAGGGCTTGGCCGACACCGCGCTGAAGACGGCCGATTCCGGTTACATGACGCGCAAGCTGGTGGATGTGGCCCAGGATGTCATCATCCGCGAGGAGGACTGCGGGACGACCAACGGCATCTGGGTGCACGCGATCTACGAAGGGGAGGACGAAGTCGTCAAGCTGACCGACCGGATCGTCGGGCGGGTGGCGTGCGACGACATTCTCGATCCGCGCGACCCGAAGCGCAAACTGGTCCAGGCCAATCAGGAAATCGACGAACAGATCGCCAGGGAGATCGACGCGTCGGATCTGGAACGGGTGCGCATCCGGTCCGTGCTCACCTGCGAAAGCAAGAAGGGCGTCTGCGCCGCCTGCTACGGCCGGAACCTGGCCACCGGCGGCAAGATCAAGATCGGCGAAGCGGTCGGCATCATTGCGGCCCAGTCGATCGGAGAGCCGGGCACTCAGCTCACCATGCGGACGTTCCACATCGGCGGCACGGCTTCGCAGGTGTTTAAGCAGCCGCAGGTCAAGGCCAAGTACGACGGTGTCGTGAGATACAATGATCTGAGGCTTGTCAAGCTCGAAGAGGGCAACCATATCGTCCTGAACAAGAATGGCTCGGTCTCCATTCTCGGCGAGGACGGACGCGAACTCGAGAACCACGTCGTGGTGATCGGAGCGATCATCTCCGCCCCGGACGGCGGACGCGTCAAGCGCGGCGAGACGTTCGTTCAGTGGGATCCGTACAACGTGCCGATTCTGTCCGAAAAGGCGGGGCGCGTCGAGTTCCAGGATATCATCGAGGGCGTCACCATGAAGCAGGAGGTCGACGAGACCACCGGCCAGGAGGCGATGGTGATCATCGAGCACAAGGAGGATCTGCATCCACAGATTGTGATCCGCGACGACAAGCGGGAGGTCGTGGGGATCTGCCCGATTCCGTCGGGGGCGCACATTGTGGTGGGCGAGGGGGACAAGATCGTGGCCGGCACACTGCTGGCCAAGACGCCGCGCAAGACGTCGAAGACCAAGGACATCACCGGCGGTTTGCCGCGGGTGGCCGAGTTGTTTGAGGCGCGGCGCCCGAAAGACGCCGCGGAGATTTCGAAGATCGACGGCATTGTCGATTTTGGGGCGAGCGTTCGGGGCAAACGCTGCATCCTGATCAAGGATCCTCAGACGGGTGTGCAAGAGGAGCATCTGATTCCGATTGGCAAGCATGTCATCGTGTTCAAAGGCGACGTTGTCAAGAAGGGGCAGCAGCTCACCGAAGGTCCGACCGTTCCGCACGAGATTCTCGACGTGTGCGGTCCGCAGGATCTCCAGGAGCACCTGGTGAACGAGGTCCAGGAGGTTTACCGGCTCCAGGGCGTCACCATCAACGACAAGCACATCGAGATCATCATCCGGCAGATGCTGCGCAAGGTGCGCATCACCGAGCCGGGAGACACGCTGTTCCTGTGGGGCGAACAGGTCGACAAGATCGTCTTCGAGGAAGAGAACCAGCGCGTGGAGAAGATGGGCGGCAAGCCCGCGGAGGCGCAGCCTGTGCTGCTTGGGATCACCAAGGCCTCGCTCGAGACCGAGAGCTTCCTGAGCGCCGCGTCGTTCCAGGACACCACCCGCGTGCTGACCGAGGCCGCCACGATGGGCAAGATCGACTATTTGCGCGGATTCAAGGAAAATGTGATCATGGGACACATTATTCCCGCGGGGACGGGCTGCGACCTGCATCGCAATATTCAGGTCAGGCTGCTTGTCGAACCGGCGCCCGAGGAGGCGCCCGCGGTGCTCCCCGCCGACAACCCGCTCACGCTGTGATCGAAATGAAACGGCGTAAAAAAGTTGAAATACTTGTTGCAGCGGAAGTGCTCCCTGCTATGATCCGCGCTCCGTTTTTTTCCGCCGTCCGCGTCGGACGGCGGTCAGCGGTCACGACTCGATTCATTTGCGATGCCGACCATCAACCAACTCGTGCGTAAAGGCCGGGCGAAGCTGCGTTACAAGGGCAAGTCACCCGCCCTGCAAAATGCGCCGTTTCGCCGGGGGGTCTGTCTGCAGGTCATGACCCGCACGCCCAAGAAACCGAACTCCGCGATGCGGAAGGTGGCGAAGGTGCGGCTCACCAACGGGCATGAGGTCATCGCCTACATTCCCGATGAGGGGCACACCCTCCAGGAGCACTCGATCGTCCTGGTGCGCGGAGGGCGCGTGAAGGATCTTCCGGGGGTGAGGTACCACATCGTGCGCGGCACCCTGGACGCCGCGGGTGTGGAGAAGCGTCGCGTCAGCCGGTCCAAGTACGGGGTGAAGCGCCCGAAGACCGGCAAACCTGCGGCGGCCGCGGCCGCCGCCTAGAACCGCGCGGAGATTTTTTATGTCGCGACGTCGCCGAGCATTTAAACGACCGATCACTCCCGATCCGAAGTACCATTCCGCTTTGGTGTCGCGTTTGGTCAGCATGGTCATGAAGTGGGGTGAGAAGAACGTGGCGCAAGGGATCGTCTACGGGGCGTTCGACGAGATTGCGGCCAAGGATCTGGCCGTGAATCCGCTCGATGTGCTGCAGCGGGCGGTGGACAACGCCAAGCCGCGGCTCGAAGTGAAGCCCCGCCGGGTGGGTGGGGCGACCTACCAGGTGCCGCTCGAAGTCCCGAGCGACCGGCAGGTTTCCCTCGCCATGCGTTGGATTGTGGATTTTGCGGATGCCCGCAAGGGCGTTCCGATGCGGCAGGCCCTGGCCGCCGAAATCCTTGAAGCGTACCAGGGCCAGGGCAACGCCATCCGCAAGCGGGATGACGTGCACAAGATGGCACAGGCGAACAAAGCCTTTGCCCACTTCCGCTGGTAGCGGAGTCTTTGTCGGATTCGCCCCGAAGGCCGAGTGGAATCGGGGTCTCTTTTTTTCCGTGGCCATAGCAACCACAACTGTGACGGACGACCGCCAGACCGTGAACTCGCCTCGCCGGCGATACACGATGGAGCACACCCGAAACATCGGGATCGCGGCTCACATCGACGCCGGCAAGACGACGACCACGGAACGCATCCTCTTTTACACGGGGCTCATTCACCGCATGGGCGACGTCGATGACGGGAACACCGTCACGGACTGGATGGAGCAGGAGCGCGAGCGCGGCATCACCATCACGTCCGCCGCCACCACCTGCTACTGGACCCAGAAGTCCGAGGGGATGGTCAAGCTCTTCGACAACATTCCTCACCGGATCAACGTCATCGACACGCCGGGCCACGTGGACTTCACGGCGGAAGTCGAGCGGTCCATGCGCGTGCTCGACGGCGCCGTGGCCGTCTTTTGCGGAGTGGCCGGCGTTCAGCCCCAGTCTGAGACTGTCTGGCGCCAGGCGACCAAATACCGCGTCCCGCGCATCGCCTTCGTCAACAAGATGGATCGCGTGGGTGCGAATTTCGAGAACGCCGTGTGGGAGATGCGCAAGAAGCTCGGCGCCTACGCCTACGCCGTCACAATTCCGATCGGCCAGGAGGACGGCTTCAACGGTGTGATCGACGTCGTGAACCAGAAGGCCGTCCTCTACGACGAAGCCGACGAGATCGGCCTGCGATACACGGTCGCCGAAATCCCCGAGGCGCATCGCGAGCGCGCGGCCATGGCCTTGGCGGAACTGGTTGACGCCGTGTCGAACAAGGACGACGAAATTGCCGGCCTCGTCATCGAGGACCGCCCGATTCCGCCCGATGTGCTCAAGCGGGCGATTCGGCGTCTGACGTGCAAGATCGAGTTCGTCCCCGTCCTGTGCGGGTCGGCGTTCAAGAAACGGGGGGTGCAACCGCTGGTGGACGCGGTCGTGGATTATCTGCCATCCCCGCTCGATGTTCCACCCCCGACCGCCCTGGACCGGAGCGGCGCGGATCAGCCGGTCGAGGTGGTCTCTGACGACGAGGGTCCGTTTTGCGCCCTGGCATTCAAGCTTTGGACCGATCCCTTCGTGGGCAAGCTGGTTTTCTTCCGCGTGTACAGGGGCCAGATCCGCAAAGGCGACCTGATCTACAACCCGCGGACCCGCAAGCGCGAGCGCATCAACCGGGTGATGATGATCCAGGCCGACGAGCGGATCGACGTCCAGAACGTGTACTGTGGCGACATCGCGGCTCTGGTCGGCCTGAAGAACATCATCACGGGAGACACCCTCTGCGACGAGGAGGCGCAGGTCCTTCTCGAGCCTCCGACGTTCCCGGAGCCGGTGATTTCCATGGCGGTCGAGCCCAAGACCAAGCTGGACCGCGACAAGATGAGCGAGGGGCTTCAGCGGTTGGCCGAGGAGGACCCGACTTTCCGGGTCTACACGGACAGCGAGACGGGCGAACTGATCATTGCCGGCATGGGAGAGTTGCATCTCGAGATCATTCGCGACCGGCTCTCCCGCGAGTTCAAGGTGCAGGCCAATGCGGGGGCGCCCCAGATCGCGTACCGCGAGACAATCAGCCGGGCGGCGGAGGGCGAAGGCAAATTCATCCGCCAGAGCGGCGGGCGCGGGCAGTACGGGCATGCGGTGATCACGCTGCGTCCCAACGAGCGCGGCAAGGGAGTCGAGATTGCCAACGAGATCGTCGGCGGCGCGATTCCCAAGGAGTACATTCCGGCGGTGGTGCATGGATTGGAGGAGGCCATTGCGGGCGGGGTGCTGGCTGGCTATCGCATGGTGGACCTGAAGATTGCGATCGTCGACGGCACGTACCACGAGGTTGACTCCAGCGAATTGGCGTTCAAGATGGCGGGTATCTTTGCTCTGAAGGACGCCGCGAAGAAGGCCGGCCCGATCCTGCTCGAGCCGATCATGAAAGTGGAATGCACCACGCCCGAGGAATACCAGGGCGATCTGCTCGGTGATCTGAACCGGCGCCGCGGCAAGATTGCCAGCATCGAGGCGAAGAACAACGCCACGAGCTTGCACGCCCGCGTGCCGCTGAGCGAGATGTTCGGGTACGCGACGGCGATCCGGTCGCTCTCGAAGGGGCGCGCGGCGTACTCGATGGAGCCGCAGTCGTTCGAGCCGGTGCCGGCGAACATCCTGACGGCGATTTTGGACTCGGCCAAGCCGAAGGCCGCGCGCAGTTGAACTTGAAACCTTTGATCTTTGTATGGCTGCACAACGTATCCGCATCCGCCTCAAAGCGTACGATCATCGCGTCATTGACCAGTCGGTTCGTGACATCGTGGAGACCGTGAAGCGCACGGGCGCAATGGTGGCCGGACCGATCCCGCTCCCCACACGCGTCGAGCGGTTCACGGTCCAGCGCTCGCCCCATGCCGACAAGAAGTCGATGGAAACGTTCGAGCAGCGGACGCATAAGCGTCTCCTGGACATTTTGGAGCCGACCGCCAAGACGGTGGACGAGTTGAAGAAGCTCAATCTGCCCGCGGGGGTGGACATCACGATCAAGATTTAGGTTATGATTGGTTTGCTCGGAAAGAAACTTGGACAGACTCGCGTCTACGACGCGCACGGTAATCTTGTGCCGGTGACCGTTGTGCTGGCGGGACCCAATTGCGTGCTGCAGTGCAAGACGGTCGCGACCGACGGCTACGACGCGGTTCAGCTCGGTTTCGATGGGCAAAAGGAGCAGCGGATTGCCAAGGGGCTCCTGGGCCACATCCGCAAGCAGGGCGGCACGCCCGTTCGCCGGATCCGCGAATTCCGCGGATTCTCCCTGGCCGTGAAGCCGGGCGATGTCGTGGGGCCCGCCGTGTTCGCCGCGGGCGACTTTGTGGATGCGATCGGCATCACCAAGGGCCGCGGGTTCGAGGGCGTGGTCAAGCGACACAACTTCCGCGGGGGCGACAGCACCCACGGCTCGAAGGGCTGGCACCGGCGGCCGGGCGCGATCGGTCAGCGCCTGTTCCCGGGCACGGTGATGCGCGGGACCCGCATGCCGGGCCACATGGGCCGGGTTCAAAGGACCATTCAGAACCTCGAGGTGGTCCAGGTGATGGAGGCCGACAATTTGCTTCTGGTCAAGGGCGCCATACCGGGCGCGTGCGGAGACTACGTGGTCATCCGGGAATCCAAGAAGTTTCCGAAGGCGAAAGCCGAGGAGCGGCGGCAAGCTCTGGCCGCGGCAGCCAAGGCCAAAGAGGCGGCCAAGGCCGAGGGCAAGGCCGGAGCCAAGGGTGGTAAACGATAAGGCATCGCCATGAGACTGACGATTCAGGACATGCAGGGTCATGCGGCCGGCGAGTTGGAAGTGAGCTTCCCGCTGCCCGAGGGTGGCAAAGGCACGCAGGCCGTTCACGACGTGGTCGTCGCGCATCTGGCCAACCGGCGTCAGGGCAACGCCTCGACCAAGACGATGGGCGAAGTCAGCGGAACGGGCCGCAAGCCGTGGCGCCAGAAGGGGACCGGACGAGCTCGCGCGGGCTCATTCCAGTCGCCTTTGTGGGTCGGAGGCGGCGTTGTGTTCGGCCCCAAGCCGCGGTCATTCGGCAGCAAGCTCTCCCGCTCGACGAAATTGGTTGCGTTGCGGAAGGCGCTGAGCGAACGGCTGAAGGCCGGAGACGTGGTCCTCGTGGAGGGTCTGACCCTGAGCGCGCCGAGGACGCGCGAGTTGGCCGGTGTTTTGGCCGCGCTGCAGTTGCAGGGCAGTCTCCTGGTGGTCTGTGAGGCCGCGGACAAGAATCTCCTGCTGGCATCGAGAAACCTTCCGAAGGTTGAAGTCACGACCGGGAGCAACCTGAACACCTACCAGGTGCTGCGCTACGACAAACTCCTTTTCACCCGTCCCGCATTCGAGCAGGTCGAGCAACGTTTGAAGTAACATGAGCCCCTTCGAGATCATCAAAACAGCTCGTCTCACCGAGAAGGGCAGTATCCAGTCCGACCGCTGCAACCAGTACACGGTGGTCGCCGACCGCCGTGCGAACAAGACCCAGATCCGTCGGGCGGTGACGGAACTGTTCAAGGTGAAGGTCGTCGGCATTCAGACCCTGAACGTTCGTGGCAAGGCGCGACGCCAACGCACACACCAGGCGGGGCGATCGCCCGGCTGGAAGAAGGCCATTGTCACCCTGAAGAAGGGGGACAAGATTGTGCTGACTTAAGGATTGGTTATGCCTGTTAAATCATTTCGACCCTTAACCCCGTCGACCCGCTACGCCACGGTGGCGGACTATCGGGAAATCACCAAGACCAAGCCGGAGAAGCGCCTGGTCGTCACGCGGAAGAAGACCGGGGGACGGAACTGCTACGGCCGGGTGACAGCCCGGGGCATTGGCCGGGGCCACAAGCAGAAGATCCGGCTGGTCGATTTCAAGCGGAACAAACGCGGTGTGGAAGCCACGGTCGAGGCCATCGAGTATGACCCGATCCGGAGCGCGCGTCTGGCGCTGGTGAAGTATGCGGATGGGGACAAGCGCTACATCGTTGCCCCGAACGGGCTGAAGGTGGGTGCGCGGGTTGTGTCCGGACCGGACGCGGCCCCTGAGGTTGGCAACAGCCTGCCGCTCAAGTCGATTCCAGTCGGGCTGCCCATTCATGCGATCGAACTCGTGCCCGGGCGCGGTGCCCAGTTGGTCCGCTCGGCTGGGGGCGAGGCGTCCGTCATGTCCCGCGATCAAGGCTACGCCCTGGTGCGGTTGCCGTCGGGCGAGATCCGCCGGATCCACGAGGCGTGTTACGCCACGATCGGCCAGGTGGGGAATCTCGACCACGAGAATATTGTGTTGGGTAAGGCGGGGCGATCACGCCACCGCGGGCGCCGTCCGATCACGCGGGGTGTCGCGCGCAATCCGATCGATCATCCCAACGGCGGTGGGGCCGGCAAGTCGAAGAGCGGCGGCGGTTGGCAGCAATTGACCTCGCCGTGGGGGCTCTTGGCCAAGGGATACAAGACGCGCGTTCGCAGCAAGTACTCGAATCGGTTTATTCTGGTCCGCCGCGATGGCCGCCCGATGAAGCTGAAGTAACCTGGGATTCTTTTTATGGGACGTTCGATCAAAAAAGGCCCGTTTATCGACCATCACTTGATGGAGAAGATCGTGAAGGCCAAGGATGCGAAGTCGAAGGCGCCGATCAAGACCTGGTCGCGTCGATCGATGATCACGCCCGAGTTTGTCGGGCTGACGTTCAACGTGCACAATGGGAAGATTTTCAGCCCGGTGTTTGTCACCGAGAACATGGTGGGGCATCGGCTCGGGGAGTTTTCCCCGACGCGCGTGTTCAGGAAGCACGGCGCGCACACGGCGAAAGCGGAAGCCAAGTAGGGGAGCAGACATATGGAAGTTCACGCCATCACCCGGAACGTACGCATGTCCCCGCAGAAGATGCGGGAGGTTGTGCGGCAAATCCAAGGCATGCCGGCCGAGCGGGCCATGGCGGTGCTCGCGGTGGTCCCCCGCAAGTCGGCGCGGCTGGTCGCCAAGACACTCAAGTCCGCCATTGCGAACGCCGAGAACAACAAGAACCTCAAGACCGAGACCCTGCGTGTGAAAGAGGCCGTCGCGGGCCGGGCGGGGATTCTCAGGAGGTTCACGCCCAAGGCGCGAGGCTCCCCCGGACCGGTCCTCAAACGCAATTGTCACATCAAGATCGTCCTGTCGGACCATTAACATTATGGGTCAGAAGACAAATCCTGTCGGTTTGCGCATTGCGGTCTCGAAAGACTGGCTGTCGAAGTGGTATGCCGGCAAGAAGGAGTTCGGCCGGCTGCTGGTCGAGGACAAGACCATCCGCAACATTCTCAAGAAGAAGCTCGAATCCGCCGCCGTGCCGCGGATTCAGATCGAGCGGGCGGCGAATCGGTGCCGCGTCACCATCTACACGGCTCGCCCGGGAGTGGTCATCGGCCGCAAAGGGGCCGAGATCGACAAGCTCAAAGAGGACCTGAGCCGGTTGACGGGCAAGGAAATCTACGTCGACATTCAGGAAATCAAGGATCCCGATCTGGACGCCCAGTTGGTGGCCGAGAATGTCGCGCTGCAGTTGGAGCGCCGCATCTCGTTCCGCCGGGCCATGAAGAAGGCGGTCCAGACCGCCATGGACAAGGGGGCGGACGGAATCAAGATCCGCTGCGCCGGACGTCTGGGCGGGGCCGAGTTGGCGCGCACCGAATCGTATCATGAGGGCCGCGTTCCGCTGCACACCTTGCGGGCCAAGATCGGTTACGGATTTGCGGAGGCCAACACGATGTATGGCAAGCTGGGTGTCAAGTGCTGGATCTGCCGTGGGGAAATGAAGGTCGAGAAACGCCCCGCGGCGGTCGCTGCGGCAGCGAACGGGTGATCTGAGGAGGATTTGATATGCCGATGATGCCTGCCCGAGTCAAGTACCGCAAACAACAGCGTGGAAACCGCAGTGGGTTGGCCACGCGCGGGAACGCGGTGGCTTACGGAGAGTATGGACTGCAAGCGCTCGAGCGCTGCTGGCTGGACACCAAGCAGATCGAGGCGGCCCGCGTCGCCATCAGCCGATTCATGAAGCGGCGTGGCAAGATGTGGATACGGGTTTTTCCCGACAAACCGATCACCAAGAAGCCGCTCGAGGTCCGCATGGGCACGGGCAAAGGCGCCGTGGAATCGTGGGTCGCCGTGATCAAGCCGGCCGCCGTGTTGTTCGAGGTGGATGGCGTGCCGGAGGCGGTGGCGCGCGAGTCGTTGCGTCTGGCGGCCACCAAGCTGCCGATCCAGACCAAGTTCATTTCCCGGCACCGGCTGGGGTAGCAGGAGCGCCTTGATCATGAAGATGTCTGAATTGAAGGACAAAACGGCGGTCGAACTGGCGGCGTTGAGCCGGGACTTGCGTCAAGACCTGTTCAACCTGCACCTCCAGAAGGCGAGCAGCCAACTGGAGAAACCCGCCCGGCTGCGGACGCTCCGCCGCGACATTGCGCGCGTGGAGACGCAACTGACAGCGTTGAAAAAGAAGTCAGCGTAAGTGGGGATGTATGCCTGAGACGATTGCCAATCGGAATCATCGGAAAGAGCGCGTGGGCCAGGTCATCGGCAACCGGATGGCCAAGACGATCGTCGTGCGCGTCGAGCGCCGCTTTCGCCATCCGCGTTTCAAGAAAGTGCTCACCCGCTTCAAGAAACTGTACGCGCACGACGAAGAGAGCGCGGCCCGGTTGGGCGACCGTGTGCGGATTGCCGAGACCCGGCCGCTGTCGAAGCTCAAAAACTGGCGCCTGGTGGAAATCCTGGAGCGCCACGAGCCGATCGAACCCGGCGCGGGTTCGGCGGCTGAAGTGTGAGGTGTTATGCTGCAAGTACGTTCCATTCTCGAGGTGGCCGACAATTCCGGAGCGCGGCGGGCCGCGGCGATCGGCGTGCTCGGACGCAACCAGCGCTATGCGCGGGTCGGCGATGTCATCAAAGCCCATGTCAAGGAAGCCACTCCCGATGGGACGGTGAAGAAGGGAGAGGTTGTCGAGGCGGTCGTGGTGCGCACGCGCAAGGCCATACACCGCAGCGACGGCTCGTACCTCCGCTTCGACACGAACGCCATTGTGATCATCGACAAGGAGCAGAACCCGCGCGGGACCCGCATCTTCGGGCCGGTGGCGCGCGAGTTGCGCGATCGGAAGTTCATGAAGATCATCTCCCTGGCACCGGAGGTCATATAGCGATTATGCAACGATTTCACGTCAAGCGGGGCGATCAGGTGACGGTGATCGCCGGAACAGAGAAGGGGAAGCAGGGCAAAGTGATCGCCGTGCTGCCCCGCAAGCAGCGGGTGATCGTTGAAGGGATCAAGATCATCAAACGCCATACCCGCAAGAGTCAGCAGCATCCGGAAGGGGCCATTGTCAAGCGGGAAGGGTCCCTGCATATCTCGAATGTGATGCGCCGTGACGTGTTCGAGGCCCGGGCCGCCAAGCGGACGGCGGGTTCGGCCGCCTGAGATCAGCCATGAAGCCAAGACTGCAACAGAAATACACGGACGAAGTGCGCCCGGCCCTCCGGCAGAAGCGCGCGTACACAAATGTCCACCAGGTCCCCCGGATGGTGAAGATCGTCATCCACATGGGCGTCAGCTCCGCGTTGGAGAAGGCCGCCATCGATGACGCCGCCAAGGATCTCGGGTCGATCACCGGACGCAAACCGGTCATTGACAAGTCGCGCAAGAGCGTCGCCAACTTCAAGCTGCGCCAGGGCCAGCCCATCGGATGCCACGTCACGCTCCGGCGCGAGGTGATGTACGAGTTTTTCGATCGCCTGGTGTCCACGGCCCTGCCCCGCATTCGGGATTTCCGCGGCTTGTCGCCTCGGGCGTTCGACGGACGCGGCAACTACTCGCTGGGTCTGGATGACCAGACCATTTTTCCCGAGATCGATCTCGATAAGATCAAGCGGCATCAGGGGATGGACGTCACGATCGTGACCACCGCGCAGACCGATGCCGAGGCGCTTGACCTGCTGAAACTGATGGGAATGCCGTTCGCGGAAGGAAAATGATATGTCGAAACTCGCCTGGATTGAGCGTGACAAACGGAAGCGGGCCGCCGTGAAGAAGTACGCGGCGCTGCGGGCCGAACTCAAGGCCAAGAAGGACTACGCCGCCCTGGCACAACTGCCGCGCGACGCCAGTCCCACCCGCGTCGTCAATCGCTGCAAGGTGACCGGGCGCCGGCACGCCCACCTCCGCAAGTTTGGCGTCTCGCGCTTGACCTTCCGCGAAATGGCCCTCTCGGGCCTCATCCCCGGCGTCACCAAATCCAGTTGGTAAGCGTATGACTGATCCCATCGCCGATTTGCTCACCCGCATTCGCAACGCGAACCACGCGTTGCTGCCGGCCGTCGAGGTGCCGCACTCCGCCCTGAAGGAGAGCATCGCCCGGCTGCTCAAGCAGGAAGGATACCTCGCCGATTATTCCGCCGAGGGGACGACCGTCAAGAAACTCAAGCTCAAGCTCAAGTACCAGGGCCGCAAGGGCGTCATCGAGGGATTGCGCCGGGTGAGCACGCCCGGGCTCAGGCGCTATGTGGGCGCGGGCGAGATTCCGCGCGTCCTGGGCGGGATGGGCATTGCGATCCTCTCGACGCCTCGAGGCGTGCTGACGGGGAGCGAGGCGCGCCGGCAGAACGTCGGCGGCGAGGTGTTGTGTTACGTTTGGTAGAGCGAGGTTTTTATGTCAAGGATTGGCCGTTTACCCGTGGTGGTGCCTCCGAAGGTGAAGGTGGAGGTCCAGGGGCGCACGCTCCAAGTCGAGGGACCGAAAGGCAAACTGCATGTCGAGTTGCCGCCGCGAACCCGGGTGGCCCTCGAAGGGGCCCAGATCAAGGTGTCGCGCGATGGCGAGGACGCCGCGGCCAAGGCGCTGCACGGACTGAGCCGGTCCCTCATTCAAAACGCGGTCAAGGGGGTCAACGAGGGCTACGTCAAGAAGCTGGAAATCCACGGAGTCGGTTTCAAGGCGGCGGTGCAGGGCAAGCAGGTCAACATGACGCTCGGCTACTCGCACCAGATCAATTACCCTTTGCCCGAGCAGATCAAGGTCACCGTCGACGAGAACACCAAGCTCACGATCGAAGGTCCCGACAAACAGGTGGTCGGCCAGGTGGCATCCGAACTGCGCGGGTTCTACCCGCCCGAGCCTTACAAGGGCAAGGGAATCCGTTACGCCGGCGAGAAGATCGTCCGCAAGGAAGGCAAGACCGTCCAGTAAGCGCCGCTTGGGAACTGACGGAAGCAGCACGGCTTAACCAGATGGGGCTCGCAGAGCATGAGAATCGAAAAGAAACAGCAACTTGAGAAACGCCGGCGGCGCCGGATGCGCCAGCGCGTGACCGGCACGGCCGCCCGCCCGCGCATGAGCGTGCGGTTCACCGGCCAGCACGTCTACGTGCAGTTCATCGACGACGAGAATCGTGTCACCCTGGCGGCGACATCGACACGCGCGAAGGGGTTGCCCGAGGGCGGCCCGTGGAAGGCGAATGTGGACAGTGCCAAGCGGCTGGGCGCCGTCGCGGCCGAGGTGGCCAAGGCGCGCGGGATCAGCCAGGTGGTGTTCGATCGCAGCGGGGCGCGCTATCATGGGAAGGTCAAGGCTCTGGCTGACGCGGCGCGCGAAGGCGGATTGCAGTTCTAAATCATCGAAGGAGACCTATTGTGGCTGAGACGAGCAAACCGAATGTGGGCGGAGGCCGGGGTCCCGGACGTGGCCCCGGGCGGATGGGACGCCGCGGGCGGGGCGGGGCCGAGCATGGCGACGGGCCTGGCGGCGGTCGAACCGGCGATGAGCTGACCGAGAAGATTGTTTACATCAATCGCTCGGCCAAGGTGGTGAAGGGCGGACGGCGATTCAGCTTCAGCGCCCTGGTGGTTGTCGGGGACAAGAAGGGCCGGGTCGGATTGGGGCTTGGGAAGGCCGGCGAGGTCGCCGACGCCATTCGCAAGGGCGGGGAGAACGCCAAGCACACCATGACTCCGGTGGCCTTGTTCGAGGCGACCATTCCCCATGACGTCTATTTTGTCTTTGACGGCGCGCGCGTGCTGCTTCGACCCGCGTCGCCGGGAACAGGGATCATTGCCGGCAAGACAGTCCGTGCCGTGCTCGAATCCGCCGGCGTGCGCGATGTGCTGAGCAAGTCGCTCGGATCGAAGAACGCGGCCAACGTCGCCAAAGCCACCCTCGGCGCCCTGAGTCAGTTGCGCCTCCGCGAGGACATTTACAGGCGGCGCGGCCTGACGCTTCCAGCCAAACAGGAAGTCCCCGTGCCGCAGCCCTTAACCCAATAACACGCTATGCGCCTGCACAATCTCAAACCTCGTCCAGGGGCCAAACACTCGCGCAAGCGGGTTGGCCGAGGGGAATCGAGTGGACAAGGCCGGACGAGCGGTCGCGGCGGCAAAGGCCAGAGCGCGCGCTCCGGAAGTTCCATTCGCCCCTCGTTCGAAGGTGGGCAGATGCCCCTGATTCGGCGCATCCCCAAGCGCGGATTCAACAACGTGCGTCATGGAACCCGGTATATCCCGGTGAATGTCGAGTCGCTCAACCGATTCGAGGATGGGGCCCGGGTGGACGAAGCGGGTCTGCGCGCTGCCGGATTGGCCAAGGGCCGGGGCGACGGCATCAAGCTTCTCGGCGACGGCGAGCTGAAACGCAAGCTCACGGTGTGCGTGAGCGCCTTTAGTGGATCGGCCCGGGCCAAGATCGAAAGCGCCGGCGGCACGTGCGAGTTGGCGCAACCGGCAACCTCCGCCTGAGGGAGGCGCAGCATTCTATGATCAAGGCGATCTTCAATACCTTCGCAAACTGCTTCAAGATCCCGGAGCTCAAGTCCCGGATCATCTTCACAGTTTTGGTTCTGGCGGTTTGCCGGATGGTCGCCTTGATCCCGCTGCCCGGGCTGGATGGCGCAAGCCTGGCCCAGTTCTTCGAGGAGAACGCGAACAAGAGCGGCGGTCTGTTGGGCATGTACAGCCTCTTCACGGGAGGCGCCTTGGAACGATGCGCGATCGGATCCCTCGGCATCATGCCTTACATCAGCGCCACCATTATCATCCAGCTCCTCAGCGCCGTCATCCCCCAGCTCAGCAAGCTCGTTCGTGAAGAGGGAGGCCGCGTCAAGATCGTCCAGTACGGTCGCTACCTCACCGTGCTGTTGTGCCTGGGGCAGGGGTTCTTCATGGCCCTGAGCTGGGAACATCCCGAGAAGGTGTTCGGCGAAGGATTCGCGGGCGACCTGGTCCTCATGAAGAACGTGTGGGTCTACCGCATCCAGACGGTGATTTTCCTGACCGCGGGCACGCTTGTCCTGATGTGGCTCGGCGAGCAGATCACCGATCGCGGGATTGGCAACGGCGTCTCCCTGGTCATTACGATTGGCATTATCTCGCGCCTGCCGATGGCCGTGACGGCCACCTGGATCAAGTTCTTCCCTCCCAGGGGTGTGCCGTCGAATTGGAATTTCTTCCATGCGGTGATGCTGATCCTCCTCATGTTGGCCGTGGTCGCAGCCGTGATCGCCGTCATCCAGGCCCAACGCAAGATCCCTGTCCAATACGCCCAGCGGGCTGTGGGGCGCAAGGTCTATGCGGGCGGAACGTCGTTCATGCCGCTGCGGGTCAACTACGCGGGCGTCATGCCGATTATCTTCGCGCAGGCGATCCTGATGTTTCCGGAGAAGATCTTCTCGACCCTGGCGGGGCTGACCCGGGCCGGGTCGCCGGGCTTCTCGAAGGTGTGCGAGGCGATCTACGTCCAACTGCAGTACGGCAACTTCACGTATCTCACGCTCGAAGGCCTGATGATTCTGTTTTTCACCTATTTCTGGGTGGCCACCCAGTTCAATGAGATTCAGATCGCCGATGACCTCAAGAAGTACGGCGGGTATGTCCCCGGGGTCCGGCCCGGCCAACACACCAGCGATTTCCTCCATCGGGCCATGAGCCGCATCACACTGGCCGGAGGCCTCTTTCTGGCCATCATCGCAATTATCCCAACCCTCCTGTACAAGTGGGTCGACGTGCCCTTCGAGATCGGTCAGTTCTTCGGCGGGACGAGCCTTTTGATCACGGTCGGGGTGATGCTCGACACGATGCGCCAGATGGAGTCTCATCTGCTCATGCGGCATTACGATGGGTTTTTGAAGAAGGGGCGGGTCAAAGGGCGGTTTTAGGCCTGCCTCGAGTGCTGCGCCGCTCGATGGGCGCGGGCGCGTCGGGCGCTCCAGGTTTGGTTGTTCTATGGTATTGATCTTTGCCAGCAAAATGGGGCATGGGCGGAACAAAGCATGATCATCCTCAAGAGCGAGCGTGATCAGAAGGCAATGCGCGAAGCGGGCGCGATCGCAGCGCTCGTTCTGGACGAGGTGGCCCGGTTCGTCGTCCCCGGCGTGACGACCCTCGATGTGGACGAATACGCGGCTGCGCGGATCCGGTGTCACGGCGCGCGGAGCGCTTTTCTCGGCTATCACAAGTATCCGTGCCATGTCTGTATCTCGGTCAACGACGAAGTCGTGCACGGGATCGCGGGCCGGAGACGACTCGAGTTCGGGGATCTGGCCAGTATCGACGTCGGTGTGTACTATCACGGCTTTGTGGGCGATACGGCTCGGACTGTTCCGGTCGGCGGCTGCGACGCGCGCGCCCAGAAGCTCATGGACGTGACCGAGCGGGCCCTCTACGAGGGGATCGCCCAGGCCGTTGCGGGCAATCGCGTCGTGGACGTGTCGCGCGCGATTCAGCGATTTGTCGAAGCCAATGGGTTCAGCGTGGTGCGGGAGTTCGTCGGACACGGCGTCGGCCGGTCCGTGCACGAGGAACCGCAGGTGCCCAATTACGACGATGGAAAGTCGTCGCCTCGGCTGCGTCCGGGCATGACCCTGGCGATCGAGCCGATGGTCAATGCGGGCGGGCCAGGCGTCCGTGTCCTGAGTGACGGATGGACTGTGGTCAGCGAAGATGGCCTTCCATCCGCCCATTTTGAGCATACAGTCCTGGTGGGCGAAGGACCGGCCGAGATCCTGACATGTTGCCCAGAGACGCCATTGACGCGCCTGCCGTGATTGTGGCCGCGGGCGGCGGGTTGGCCGTTCGGGCTCGGCTGGCGAATGGGCATCAGTTTGTCGTCTGCGCAACGCGGTCGGCGCGGCGGGCGGTTGCCGGCCTGGCGGTTGGCGACCGGATTCGGGCGCGGTTTTCGCCCTGTGATTTTTCGAAGGGCTGGTACATAGTCGACAGCGAAGGAAAGCAATGAAAGTACGTGCATCGGTCAAGAAGCTCTGCGAGCACTGCAAAGTGGTGCGTCGCAAGGGCGTGGTTCGAGTCATTTGTACCAACGCCCGGCACAAACAACGGCAAGGTTAACCTGCAAAGCGCTCTATGGCACGAATCCTCGGAGTGGATATTCCCGGAGAGAAGCGGATCGACGTCGCCCTCCGGTACGTTTACGGCATCGGACCGTCGAACGCGAAACAGATTCTGGCGCATGCCCAGATTGATCCCGGCGTGCGCGCCAAGAATCTGACCGAACAGCAGCTTTCGCAAATCGTTCACGCGATCCAGGAAGGCAAGTACGTGATCGAGGGCGATCTGCGGCGGGAGATCGGCTTGAACCTCAAGCGCCTGCAGGGCATCAAGTGTTACCGCGGGATGCGGCACATCCGCGGCCTGCCGGTCCGCGGCCAGCGCACTCAGACAAACGCGCGGACGCGCAAGGGACCGCGCAAGACCGTCGGCGTGGTCCGCAATCCGAAGGCCAAGACCGGCATTCACTAACCCACTGATTCAAAGTCATTGCTATGGCTGAAGAGACCAAACCGCAAAAGGCCACTGTCAAGAAAGAGGCGAAGACCGAGCCCGCGGCGTCGGAGAAGGCGGCTGCCAAGCCGTCCGCGCCGGCCAAAGGGGCTGCGAAGCCCGATGCCGAAGCGGGCAAGACCGAGGCGCCCAAAGCCGCGGGAGCGGCAGCCGTCGCGCCGGATCAGAAGGCGGCGGGCGCGCCTGCGCCGGGAGGCCCGGTGGCGGGCACCGCTCCGACGGCGGCGGATCTGCTGGCGGACGACATGGCCGGCAAGAAGATTGTCCGGGCCAAAGGAGCGAAGAACATTTCCGCGGGGGTTGCGCACATCCTGGCCACGTTCAACAACACCCAGGTGAGCATTACCGACATGCAGGGGAACCTGATCGGATGGTCGACCGCGGGCAAGGTCGGGTTCCGCGGCTCGAGGAAGAGCACGGCCTTTGCCGCCCAGCAGGTTGCCCAGGACGCGGCCCGTCAGGCGATGTCGCACGGCATGCGTGAGGTCGAGGTGCACGTCAAGGGCCCCGGCTCCGGACGCGAATCAGCGATCCGCGCTCTGCAGGCGATCGGCCTCGAGATCAGTGTGATCAAGGACCGGACGCCGATTCCTCACAACGGATGCCGCCCCCGCAAGAAGCGTCGCGTGTGACACCCCCAATTCTCGAATCTCGAACCTCAAATCCGCTTTAATTCATGGCTCGTTACACTGGACCGCGCGTTCGCATTAGTCGCCGTTTCGGCACACCGATCTTTGGCGCCTCGAAGTACCTCGAGCGCCGCAACTATGGCCCCGGCGTTCACGGCCCGAAATCGCGCCGCAAGACGACCGATTACGGTCAGGGTCTCATCGAGAAGCAGAAGCTGCGCTATTACTACGGGCTGCTCGAACGCCAGTTTCGAGGGGTTTATGAGCGGGCGCTGCGCAAGCGCGGCGTCACCGGTGAGACCATGCTCCAGATTCTCGAGACGCGTCTGGACAGCATCGTGTATCACCTCGGGTTCGCCAACACCCGGGCATCAGCCCGGCAGATGGTCAGCCACGGGCACATCCGGGTCAATGGCCGCAAGGTTGGGATCCCATCGAGTGCCGTGCGTGTCAACGATGTCGTCGAGGTGCGGGACCGGAGCGTGTCCCGGCAGATGGCCACCAAGAACCTCGAGTCCGCCACATCGCGGGCCGTGCCGGACTGGGTATCGCTGAATCGTGAGGCCTTTCGGGGGACGATCGTGCGCATGCCCAGCCGGGAGGACATCCAGCCCATTGCGAACGAGCAGGCGGTGGTCGAGTTTTATTCCCGATAGGTTCGAGCTCCTGCCGGCTCCCGTGTGGGATGCCGGACGCAATTATATGGGTCTGCCCGGATTGCGGGAAGATCGCGGGCGGGTCAGTTTAAAATTGCCACATATCCAGCCATGCCAGTACGTCTAGGTCGGTTTGAAATGCCGAAGCGGTTGTCGAAGGAAGAGGGCACCGCGACGGCGACATACGCCAAGTTCATCGCCGAGCCGTTTGAAACCGGCTACGGCCACACCATCGGCAACTCGCTGCGCCGTGTGCTCCTCTCCTCACTCGAAGGAGCGGCGATCACCTCGGTCAAGATCGCTGGGGCCCAGCATGAGTTCACCGCGGTCGATGGGGTTGTCGAGGATGTGACCGACATCGTCCTGAACCTGAAGAAGGTCAAGTTCAAGGCGCACAGTCGCGAGCCGCAGACGCTCCTGCTCTCCGTGAACAAGGAAGGCCCGGTGACGGCCGGCGACATCCAGCTCAACCAGCATGTCGAGCTGGTCAATGCCTCCCAGCTCATCTGCACCCTCGATCGCAAGAAGAAGTTCGAGATGGAAATCGAGGTCAAGGTCGGACGCGGCTTCTGTCCGGGCGACGAGAACAAGAAGGTCGACCAAGCCATCGGCGTGATCGCCATCGATTCGCTCTTCTCGCCAGTCGAGCGCGTCCGCTACGCCGTCGAAAACGCGCGCGTCGGGCAGAAGACCGATTACGACCGGCTTTTGCTGGAAATCTGGACCGACGGACGGATCTCGCCCGATGATGCGTTGGTGCAGACCTCGGCCATCCTCCAGCGGCACCTCGATGTGTTTGTCGGTTACGACAAGAACGCGATCGAGTTCGAGGAAGTGACGGACAGCCAGGATGAGGAGCGGACGCGGATGCGCAAGCTCCTGAACATGAGCGTCAACGAGATCGAGTTGAGCGTGCGCGCGGCGAACTGCCTGAACAATGCCAACATCACCACCGTTGGGCAGTTGGCCATGAAGTCCGAACAGGAAATGCTCAAGTATCGCAACTTCGGCAAGAAATCGCTCAACGAAATCAAAGAGAAACTCCAGGCCCTCAACCTGACCCTGGGCATGAACCTGGACCCCAGCCTCCTCGAGCCGCCCAAGGACGAGGCGCACAAATCTTAACCCTCTCCCGCCCCTATGCGACACCTGAAACGCACCGCCAAACTTGGACGCACCAGCGAGCATCGAAAGGCCCTGCTGGCCAACCTGGTGTGCAGCCTGATCAAGGAACGACGGATTACCACCACTCTCGCCAAGGCGCGCGCCGCCCGGCCTGTCGCCGAGAAGATGATGACCCTGGCCAAAGGGGGCACGCTCCACGACCGGCGCCTGGCTTCGAGCCGCCTGCTTCAGGACGAACAGGCCGTGCGCGTTCTGTTCACCGAACTCGCTCCCGCCCACCGCGATCGGCGAGGCGGCTACACCCGCATCCTTAAGCTCAACCAACGCCAGGGCGATGCCGCCAGTCTGGCCATTCTCGAATGGGTCGAAGGCGCGTCCGTCGCAGCGGCCACCGCGGGTGAAAGCCAGCCCGCCGCGGCTGCCCCAGACGCCGCTCCTCCGGCGGAAAGCAAGTAGCGGGCGTCGATCCGGAGAGTCACTCGAGCCATAGCTCGGGCATCGACCGGAGTCGGGCCAACAGGCTCGTGTCCGCCGTGGGGAACTGATATCGCTCGAGTTCGCCCAGACCGGCCCAGACAAACTGGGCGCATCCCAGAGCTCGCGGTTCGCCGGCCACCCATCGGCATCGGAAGAACTCGATGTGAACCGTCCGGTCGGCGTAAGGATGGTCGACGCACTCGATCCGATCCACGACCGTCACCTCGATGTCGAGTTCCTCCCGAAGTTCACGGCGCAGGGCGTCCGAATAAGATTCGTCGGGCTCGCATTTCCCACCCGGGAACTCCCAGAAACCGCCCCAATGATCCCCGGCGCGGCGCTGCGTGATGAGGACCTTCCCGCCCCGAAAGACCAGTCCCGCCGCAACCTGAACGGCCCTCACAGATCTACTCGGGCGGGGCTGCCTCGGTGGCCGCGGCTGGCGTCGGGGCATCGTTCGTGGACAGGGCGTTGGATGCCGGTGTCGCCGGCGGGGCTGTGACCGTCGTTGTCGCGGACGCGGCGGCGGGTGCGTTGGTTGACTGGCTCAGGTGAGGGAAGCGGCGTTCGAGTTTTTCGAGGAGTTCGCCGGCATCGCTGGCGATTCTGCCCACACCGATTTGCTTGCTGAGCTGATCGTAGATCCGATGTGCCTGTTCGGGCTGGTTCTTGGCCTCGTGGAGAGTCCCCATGGCGAGTCGGGCCCGGGGCGCCACCGCATCCTCGGGGAATTGATTCACGACGGATTGGTACGCGGCCAGCGCGGCGTCGACCTGGTCCAGTGCGTCAAGGCTGGCAGCCGTCCCAAAAGCCGCAAGAGGAGCCAAGGGGCTGCCGGAGTGGTCTTTCTGGAACTGCTCGAAGTGCTTTCGGGCCTGGGCGTAGTCCCCTTCGGCGAACAGGTTCCCCGCGGCCAGCAGTAGAGCGCGTTCGCCCGCGCTTGTGGAACCATACTCGCCGGCGAGTTTCAGAAGATCGGCCGCCGGGACGACCGAATCCCTGTCGCCGGCTTGCTTGGTTTGCAGCGCCAACAAGGCGCGGCTGCCTGCCAGTTCCTTCTGTCCGCGGAAGTAGGAATAGACGTACACCACCACGAATAACAGCAGGCCAATGCCGATCCAAAACGCCAGCCGCTTCTTGTTCAACTCGAGCCAAGCCAGAAACTCATAGCCCTTCGTCGAGTCTGTCGTCGCAGGTTGCATAAAAGACCGTGATTCTCTGGACGCACCTCGAAAAGGCAAGCGGGAAATCCCTTCCGCTTCGTTGACACATCCGGCTTCCCCTCTACACTGCGCCCGCTATGGCAGAGGCGGCAGTCACCCCCACGCTCCGGTTGCGCGGGGTCCGGCACAATAACCTGAAGAACTTCGACCTCGACCTGCCCTTGGGCCGCCTGATTGCGATCACCGGCCTGAGCGGTTCAGGCAAGAGTTCGTTGGCTTTTGACACGCTCTTCGCCGAAGGACAGCGGCGCTACATCGAGACCTTCTCACCCTACGCGCGCCAGTTCTTCGACCGCATGGACAAGCCGCGGGTCGACAGCATCGAGGGCATCCCGCCAGCCATCGCAATCGAGCAGCGAAATGCCGTCCGCAGCACCCGGTCGACCGTGGGCACCATGACCGAGATCTGCGATTACATAAAGATGCTCTGGCCGCACGTCGCCCAACTCCACTGCCGCCAGTGCGGGCGCCCGGTCCGACACGACACCCCCCAGCGGATCTGGCGGGCGTTGCGGGCTGAAGCAAACGGCTGCGACACGGACGTGCTGATCGCGTTTGACCTCGCTCTCTCCGACCGGCTCGACTTCGGCGAATCGCTCGAACTGGTCGCCAAACAAGGTTACCAGCGGCTGCTTCTCGACGGACGCATCCGGCGCCTCGACGAGGTCGCATCCGAACGCGTCGCCATCGAGCGGTCGTTGACCCGGTTGACCGTGATTCAGGATCGCCTGCGCTTGACGGACCGCAACCGCGCGCGGTTCGTCGAGGCATGCGAGCAGGGGTTCCATTTCGGCAAAGGCAAGCTCGCGCTCTACAGCCTCGGCGGGGCAGGGGACCAGCACGCCGTGTCCGCTCCGACCGGGGTCGTCGCCGAGGCGCGTCCGGATGCCGTGGCCGGGCCGGCCCGGTTGTTCTCGAACCGGCTTCATTGCGCGGAGTGCGATCTCGAGTATCGGGAGCCATCCCCGGCCCTCTTCAGCTACAACCATCCGCTCGGCGCCTGCCCCACGTGCAAGGGGTTCGGACGCACCATCAGCATCGACAGCCGACGCGCCATTCCGGATCGGACCCGAACGCTCGCTGAAGGCGCGGTGAAGCCGTGGCAGAGCGGCGTGAGCGCCGAATGCCAGAAGGACCTTCTCAAGTTCTGCCGGACGCGCGGTGTGCCGATCGATGTCCCCTTCAACCGGCTGTCGGCCGAACACCAACGTTGGGTCATCGAGGGGGATCCCGGCTACGGAACCGATCCCGAGCACGAATGGCCCCGGGCCTGGTACGGCGTCCTTGGGTTCTTTCGCTGGCTCGAGTCGAAGGCCTACAAGATGCACGTCCGCGTCTTCCTGTCCCGCTACCGGAGCTACCGTCCCTGTCCTGACTGCCGCGGACGTCGTCTCACGCCCGAGGCTCTGCTCTACCGCATCGCTGTGCCGACCCGCGCCGTTCTTGCCCGAGCGACCTCCGACGCGGGAGGCCCCGAGGCCGGGATTGCCTCGACCGAATCTGGCCTCACCCTTGCCGACTTTTATGCCCTCCCGATTCAGGACGCGCTGGTCGTCGCCGACGAACTGATCGCGCGTGTCGGCGCCAAGCCCTCCGACGCCTTGGGGCTTGCGTTGGGCGAAGTCCGCGCCCGACTCGGCTACCTGGTCGAGGTCGGTCTTGGTTACCTCACCCTGGACCGCCCGACACGGACTCTTTCCGGGGGCGAAACCGAGCGCGTCAACCTCACAACCTGCCTCGGCACCCGCCTGGTCAACACCTTGTTCGTGCTCGATGAACCGACGGTTGGCCTGCACCCGCGCGACACGGCCCGCATGATCCGTGTCCTCGAACGGTTGCGTGACATCGGCAACACCGTCGTGGTCGTCGAGCACGAGGCCGCCGTCATCCGTGCGGCGGACCACATCGTCGATCTCGGACCCGGCCGCGGCCAGAATGGCGGGCGCGTGGTGTTCCAGGGGACCAGACCTCAATTGCTGCGATCCGCGGCATCGCTGACCGGCCAGTATCTTTCCGGACGGAAACGCATCGAAACGCCCTCGCGCCGGCCTGTTGCACCGCCGAGTCCGGCAGACGAAGGGGGCGACACGGCCTGGCTCACCGTTGCCCAGGCCAGCCGCCATAACCTGCGTGACCTGACGGTGCGCATTCCCCTGGGCCGGTTCGTCTGCGTCACCGGCGTCAGCGGTTCGGGCAAGACAACGCTGGTCAAGGACGTCCTGCTGCCGTCGCTGGCCGAACGCCTGCAGTCGCCGTCCGGCGCCGTCAAGGCGTCGGATCGGCTCGATCCCGTCGATGCGGCCGAGGATGCGCTCGATGCCGAATCGGATCGCGCGGTTTGCGATACCGCCGAGCTGACCGGCGCCGGGCATCTGCGGCGCGTTCTGCTCGTCGACCAATCGCCGCTCGGCAAGACCCCGCGGTCGAATCCGGCCGTCTACATCGGCGCATTCGACGACATCCGCGAGGTGTTCGCCCAGTCCGACGCCGCCCGACAGCGCGGCCTGACGGCCAGCGCGTTCAGTTTCAACTCGCCTCGAGGCCAATGCGAGCGCTGCCGCGGCGCCGGCTTCGAGAAGATCGAGATGCAGTTCCTGAGCGACGTCTTCATCCGTTGTCCCGACTGCGACGGCCGGCGCTATCGCGCGCACATACTCGAAGTGACGTTGGCCAGGCCCGAGCCGGGGACCGAGTCTCGCGCCGCCTCGCGCGCCGCTTCCCGAGCCGCAACGCGCCGCGCTCGAATCCCTCGCGTCCGATCCCCTGACCAGATTCGGACGACGGACGGTGAGTCTGCATTGGCCGCTCATGCGTGGAGCATCGCGGATATGCTCGATGCGACAGTGGACGAGGCCGTCCAGTTTCTCGAGGGCTTGCGAGAGTCACGCAATGCGCGCCGCGCCGTCGGCAAGCTGAACTGGCTTCAGCAGGTCGGCCTCGGCTATCTGCGGCTGGGTCAGCCAATCAACACCCTCTCGGGCGGAGAAAGCCAGCGGCTCAAGCTGGTCAGTTACCTGGCGGAGTCCGGCCTGCCGAACCCCGCTCCGGCCAGGGCGAGGACGCCGGCGTCGTCTGCTGGACCCGATTCACCGCCGGTCTCGGTCTTCGAGCCCACCCTATTCCTGTTTGACGAGCCGACGACCGGTCTGCACTTCGACGATGTGCGCGTCCTGTTGCAGGTGTTTCAGCAATTGGTCGATGGCGGACATTCAGTCCTCGTGATCGAGCACAATCTCGATGTCATTCGCGCTGCCGATTGGGTGATCGATCTCGGGCCCGAGGCGGGCGAGCAGGGGGGGCAACTCGTCGTGGCTGGGACGCCCGAGACTGTCGCCGCCTGTCCCGCCAGCCACACCGGCCACGCCCTGCGTTCGAGGCTGTAGCAGTCCGCGCTGATTCGCTCCGGCAAAGACGAACATCAGCGCCGTCTCACGACGGCGGCTACGGGGGCTACGCGGGGACCGTAGCCGCGGACGGAAGTCCGCGCTGACTCGCTTCGGTGAGGACGAACATCAGCGCCGTCTCACGACGGCGGCTACGAGGGCTTCTTGCGACGGCGGCTACGGCTACGGGGGCGGCAACGCGGGAACACCTCCAACGAGCCGGTTCCCGGCCATCAACCATCCTATCCTCGATCCTCGCCTTCGTGCTCTTGCGAATCTGCGGGTAACCGATTAATCTGCTCGCGTATGCCGTATGCGACAATCGAGGACCGGGTGGACCGACTCGAAGCCTTGTTCGGTCAGTTTATGACCGAGATGGCGCTTCTGAACAAGCGGGCTGAAGAACGCCACAAGGCCGCCGAAGAACGCCACAAGGCCGCGGAGGAACGCCACAAGGCCGCCGAAGAGCGTCAGAAGGACGCCGAGGAACGCCACAAGGCCGCCGAGGAACGCATGACACGTTTCGAAGCCGAGGTGCGGTCTTGGCGAAAGGATATCAATAAGCAATGGGGCGACCTGGCCAATAAGCTCGGCACCATCATCGAGGATATCCTGGCGCCGAACCTGCGGCGACTGGCGCGCGACCACTTCCAGTTCCCGAGCATCGACGATTTCATGATCCGCCGATCGCGCCGTCACGGCCAGACCGAGACCGAGTTCGATACGCTGGTGGTTGGTCCCGAAGCCGTCATTCTGGGCGAGGCCAAATCGACGCCGTCGGTCGAGTACGCCGAGGCGTTCGCCGACAAGGGCCGGCGCTTCTTCGATTACTTTCCCGAGTACAAGGACCGGCGGCTGATTTGTGTGTTTGGCAGTTGGGCCATCCCCGACCCGGTGGTCGAAAGGTTGACCGCGCGGGGCATCTACGCACTGCGGATGGGGCAAGAGACGATGGAGCTGGCCAATGCCGCCGCGCTCGACAAACCGCGGACGACCAGGCAGAAGAAAGGGTGCTGATTCGTGGTTCTCCCGACCGGACCGACTTCTAACCACGAATCACACGAATCACACGAAAATTGGGATCCACCAAACGATTCAGGAGTGAGCGGTGGGTGACTGTGACGTCGCATTCAGAGCAATGCGGCGAACTCCTCGCTCGTCATCCCTGCTTCGCGAATGATCGCCCGCAGCGTGCCTTTGGCCAACTCCCGGTGATTGGGGATCGTCAACCGGCGTCCAGCGCTGTTCCGCAAGATGATGTGGCTGCCCGTCTGGTGATCGACGGCGTATCCAAGGCGTCCGAACGCCTTGACACGGCGTCGGCCCCCGAGCACACCGGCATCTTGCTCATGCCGGCACCTCGACCACTTCCTCGGAGATCGGCGGTGGCACCGGTTCGCCGTGTTTTTCGAGGCTCGCCAGGTAGCCCGCAATGGCGTCCTGGATATTCGCCAGCGCTTCCGAACGGGTCGCGCCCTGCGAAACGCAGCCTGGCAACACCGGACATTCCGCCACGAACACGCCATCCTCATCCGGCTGGACAACCACGCGAAACTTCATGGCTTCAGCCTAGCCGGCCCCGTCGAGCAGGTCAAACACCTGAAAAGCTCGCTCAGCCGACCGTGTCCATCTCCGCGCTCTCCCCCCAAAGAACAAAGATCGACGACAACCTGGCCAACACCGGCTGACCTGGGGCCTTGCTCCGCCGAACGCTCCGGCTTATGCACGCCGTGCATCGAGCAAGCTCCTGTCCCCCCATTCGTGTGATTCGTGTCATTCGTGGTTCTCCCGACCGGACGGACTTCAAACCACGAATCACACGAATCACATGAATCATACGCCGGCGGTTGCCCGAACAACGCCAAAAACCTCCAACGAACGGGGTTTCATGCCATCACCCATCGGCCATCAACCATCGACCATCAACCATCGACCATCAACCATCGACCATCAACCATCGACCATCAACCATCGACCATCAACCATCGACCATCAACCATCGACCATCAACCATCGACCATCAACCATCCACCATCAACCATCGACCATCAACCATCGACCATCAACCATCGACCATCAACCATCGACCATCAACCATCGACCATCAACCATCGACCATCAACCGCTTCGATCGGCGCCGTCAAAGGTCCAACATCCAGCGGATGGCATCTTTGATCTGAGCTACCGTAGCGGCGTCAAATCGCCCGCGCCGGTCCGTCAGTTCATGCCATTCGGCGGCCCCCATCCCGAGGACGTTGGCGTAGGACTGGAGCTTGAGCCAGGGGACACGAGGCATGGGGACCTCATACTTTCCGCCCCGGCTCTCTTTGGTCAGAGGCACAAAAACAGAGAGCGCCCTTGGGGCCTGAGGATCCTCGCGGGACACGATCACGACCGGGCGGATCTTCCCCGAGAACCCCAGATCCAGCATGAACACGTCACCAACCTTCGGCATCATCCAAGCTCCTCAGAATAGCGTTGCGATGTGTGCGCTCGGCCTCCGTCAGTCCCGGACGCGAAATCTGCAATCCGGTTGCCTGGTCGGCTGCCGCCAGCAGCGCGGCGTCCGCTTCCACCTTTGCGATCACGAACAGCGCGCCGCCGCGAATCACAAACTGAGGCTGCCGGATGGCGGCATCGAGTATTCTGCCCGTGCGTTGCTTCAGATCGCTGGTCAACAGGTAGGTCATGGGCCAAAAATGGTCCAATTTCGGTCCTAGGTCAAGCAGGCGACCGGAGCCTCCTAGCCCGCAGGGTGTATGGAGTGGTGACCACGGCGAAGCCGAAACCTCCAAAATGCTCACCTTTGGCCAACTCCCGGTGATTGGGGATCGTCAACCGGCGTCCAGCGCTGTTCCGCAAGATGATGTGGCCGCCCGTCTGGTGATCGACCGGCGTGAAACGAACCAAGATCGACGACAACCTGGCCAACCCCGGCTGATTTGGGGCCTTACTCCGCCGAACGCTCCGGCTTATGCACGCCGTGCATCGAGCAAGCGCTTGTCCCGCCATCCGTGTGATTCGTGTCATTCGTGGTTCTCCCGACCGGACCGACTTCAAACCACGAATCACACGAATCACACGAATCATACGCCGGCGGTTGCCCGAACAACGCCAAAAACCTCCAACGAACGGGGTTTCATGCCATCACCCATCAACCATCGACCACCAACCACTTTCATCAGCGCCGACTGACGTCGGCGGCTACGACAGGTAGTCGTCCCGCGGTCGCGGGATAAGTCCGCGCTGACTCGCGCCGGCGAATACAGACGCCAGCGCCGTCTTACGACGGCGGCTACGGAAAAAAAAGAAGGGCCGATTTCTCGGCCCTTCCAAAGAGTCAGCGACGAAGTGACAACGCGCTCAGGACTTGCGACGCGCCATGTACCCCACTCCCAGCACGCCCAGACCGAGCATCGCAGCCGTCAGGCCACCGTCGGGAACGGCAACACCAACGATCTCCACATGCGAGATAGCGCCTGGGGCACTGCCATCCCAAAAACCATCGAGCATAATGGTGTCCGTCCCATTCCAGCTGTAGAAGGGATCAAAACCGGATAAGTTAAGCTGTCGCAGATCGAAGATGTACCAGTAAGGTTCATTATTGCCGTCCTTGACAACCAAGTACAGCGGCTCGCTCCCCCCAATGAACGGAGCAGGGGCACCTCCCCAAGTAATCGTGGCGTCTGAGGGATCATCGGGAGGATTGGAAAAAACCGTAGAGTACGACCCAGCGTACGGACCTTCTGCTACATCCTTACCGAAGTCCATTTTGTAAAGCGTAGAGAATGAGGCTGTTCCTTTATATCCTACCACGCTCTCAACGAACTCAGCATCGGGGTTCGCGTTTGACGTGCCCTGCCATTTGACGGTTGTAGACGGCGTAATAGTGATGGTAACTGCCTTAACACTCATCCCCATCCCCACCACACATGCCGCTATCAACAGTAGTTTCTTCATATGTTTCCTTGCTCTTGCCTGTCTTTGTCTTGCTCGTCGTGACTCTTCGTCGATAGACCATAAAGCGACTGGCATGCCAACATTGGTGATCCACCCGGACTCGAACCGCCATCAAAGTTGCAAGCTTCTGAAAGCGAGTACTATAGGCATGTGAGAGTCACTCGCGAGATTCGGCATTTCTGTCCTCAATCCAAGGTGCAGGTCGAGAAACTGTAACCCACACCGACACTCTTTCGATGAAACTGCGGGGCCGAGACGTCTCGACCAGTTACAACCAATTGTGGGCAAGTGGTTTGTGTCTTGCTCGGCCTCTGATTGAATGTGTTAGCCAGGGCGACACTGTTGAGCGTTGGTGTCATGATGCTGACTACCAACACTTTAGAACACAACGGGGGCCTTTCTGCTCGATCCAGCCAATCGACCAGGCAGTGGCGATTTCTGAACTCACGAAAGCCGGGGTGGGGGAGATCCTTGGAAACGCAAAGTCAATTCCATCGACGTCGTTCTTTGTTTCCTTCGATTCCTTCTGTGAGAGGAACAGAAGGAAACGAGGGTAACAAAGAAGCACTTGGTCCTGGACCTGTGTTCCCTTCGGGTCTGTTCAGGCCCTTCTGCTGAGGTCTGAAGTTGGGCGGCAGCGGTGCTCCGGCAAGCGTCGCTGAAGCGGACGCACTCCAGACGCTTGCGCGACTTCGTTGCCAGCGCTCGAATGATTCGTCCCCTCTTCTCTGTGCGCTCTGCGTCTCTGTGGTTCAATTCGGGGCGGTGACAGTCATCAAGGCATGTGTACGACCACTTCGTCGACTCACCGCTCCCGTAGCCGCCGTCGTGAGACGGCGCTGATGGAGGTGGTTGATGGTCGGGGAACCCGTTTGATGGAAGCGTCCTGGCGTTGTTCCAGTAGCCGCCGTCGTGAGACGGCGCTGATCAGCGTTTTGCTCGGCGCAGGTGGCGGATCAGGTTTGTCGTGTCCGCGTCGCCAATCTCGGCGGCGAGTTGGGCGAGAGCCGCGGCAACGGCTCCGGCATCGTTTGACGGCACCGTGTGCCGGTCCCCAAACACCACGCCGGCATGGGGACGTTGTTCGGCCGCCCATTGGCGCAACGCGTCGGGAATTGTCCGTTGGTCGTAACTTCTGCAACGAACGCAACTTTAACACTGGCAACTTTGGTTGTGGCGAGATCGGCGTCAGGCTACGGGAGAGACACGATTCTGTAGAAACGCCGGGTTTCGCCCTCGACCATGGCATCGGTGAGCGAGTTCTGGCTTGTGACCCCCAGGGATTTCCAGGCCCCGCCTGTGGCCAGCGTCGAGTTGTATTCGACGCGGTAGGCGTTTGCCCGATTGGCTTTGGACCATGCCAGGAGGACGGTGCGTCCGCTGGCCGAGACTTGCAGGTCGCTGACCGGGTCGGGGACGGGCAATCCCGTGCGGTAAGGCTCGTAATCGAACGGCTCATCGACGAGGTGGTAGTAGGGCTCGGAGGTGGTCGAGCCCGGGTAATCCCGGCGCAGGTAGTAGGTCACCAGCGGCGTCCGCTCGAACTCGGTCAAAGGGGTGAGCGTGGGCGTGCCGCTGCTCCAGAGGTAGAGCGGGATATCCCGAGGATCCAGGACATTGGACAAACCGCGATCCAGCGCGGCATGGAACAGGCCGAAGTTCCCCGGCTCGTGCCCTGAGAGCCAGGCGCCGATGATGTCCACCCGGACCGGGTCCCTGCCGAAGATCAGGATGTTCGAGAGGAAATCCTCCGCCGTGTCGTTGGGACCGGGTCCTTTGGTGAAGCCGTTGCCGTTGCGGCCATAGATTCCTTCGATGATGGAGAAGCCCGTGTCGGTCACGGACAGGTTGTCCAGGGTGCGCTGGGCCCACATCTCCATGCCATAGCCGCTGTCCCAGGTCCTGCCGGGCCGATCCCAACGGGCCACGCCCCGCGCCAGGTGCTGTGCGTGCAGTTCCTGAACGTGCTCATCGAGGTCGGGTTTGAAATCCTGAAGGACGTCCTCAGGATGTCGCAAGGTGTTGGCCACACCTTCGCAGAAGTGGATGTGCGGATGGATGCACGAGCCCTGATGATTCTTGCAGCACAGTGTCATGCCCATCCCGTGGGCCTTGAACTTGGCGATGTTCAGCAGCCACGTGTCCGGCTGGTTGATCGGGGCGACGTACCCGATGCGCCTGAAGACCACGCCATCGGGGCAATCCACCCAGGTCACTTCCGTGCCCTCCTCGAGCGTCTCCCGCGACAGCTCATGAGCGCTGCGCCCGGAATCGAAATCGGTCAGGTGCACCCCCGTGCGTGCCGCAACGTCCAGGTATCCGCCGACCGTGCGTTCACTTGGACAATAGGCGTCTCCCAGCCAATTGCCTTCCCGCAGATAGATGCGGCTGGCTGGAAAGCCGGCGTGCTTGATGCCTTCGAGCATTCCCTCGACAAACGCGCTGTCGGTGATAATCCCCATCCCGGCCTCGGTGCCGCCCGTCCCGCTGGTGCAGGTCAGGTTCGGCTTGATCGCGATCTTGTGCGAGAGCGGGATGCCCGGGGTATCGCGCAGCATGAAGATCTCCGTCGCGAGTTCGTATCCCTCCTGTTTCTTGGTTTCGGCGTCGGTCTTGTAAGGGACCCTGGTCCGCTTGATGAAAACCGCTTCGGGATGGGCGTCGATGAACGGGTGCAGTCCGAAGAACGGCGTTCCGGCCATGAGCCGCGCGCGCAGGAGATCGGAGGGACTGAACAAGGCCGCCGACCCGACGGCGCCGACAGTGCTCAGGAAGCGTCTTCTGTTGATCATAAGAACTTGCCTTTGGGGACGTGACTGAGTGTGGTCAGGATCCTGCACCGACAAAACTCGTTGTAGATACGTCCAGTGTGTCTGCTCCGTTCGAGGGGTCAAGGATTCTCTTGTCTGGCATTTGATTTGACCGGGCGGGGTCGGATCGCTTGAATCGCTTGCAGCGTTGGGCCAGCGCGTTTGTGCTGCCCGCCCCGCGGGTGGACTGGCCGTCGGCTGATGTTTGCGATTGATAGAGAACTGAACCATGCGGATGACACTATGACGAAGATTCAAAAAGTTAGCGCACTCGAAATCCTCGATTCGCGAGGCAACCCCACTGTGTCGGTGACCGTGACCCTGAGCAATGGCATGACGGCCTGGGCGGGCGTGCCTTCGGGGGCGTCGACCGGCATCAAAGAGGCCGTGGAACTGCGCGACAGCCGCGCCAAGCGCTATGGGGGCAAGGGGGTGTTGAAGGCGGTGGCCAACGTCAACACGGTGCTCGCTCCGAAGTTGAAGGGCAAGAACCCGGCGGACCAGAAGGCGATCGATGACCTGATGCGGAGCCTGGACGGGACCGAGACGAAGTCAAAACTGGGCGCGAATGCGATTTTGGGGGTGTCGATGGCCGTGTGCCGGGCGGCGGCGATGGACGCGGGGCTGCCGCTCTACGCGTATCTGAGGCGGTTATACGGAGGCAAAGGGGCGTACGTGCTGCCGGCGCCGATGATGAACGTCGTCAACGGGGGGGCGCACGCGACAAACAACGTCGATTTTCAGGAGTTCATGCTGTTCCCGATCGGGGCGCCCACGTTCGCCGAGGCGCTGCGTTACGGCGCCGAGACGTTCCACACGCTCAAGAAACTGCTCCAGAAGCGGGGCCTGGTCACCGCCGTCGGGGACGAGGGCGGCTTTGCGCCGAATCTCAAGACGAACACCGAGGCGGTGGACGTGATTGTCGCGGCGATCAAGGCGGCGGGTTACAAGCCGGGCAAGGACATTGCCATCGCGCTCGATCCGGCGGCGAGCGAGCTCTACGACAACGGCGCCTACGTGATGAAGAAGTCGGGCGGAGCGCGGAAGTCTGCGGCGCAGATGGTTGCCTTGTGGGGGGGCTGGGTGAAGCGGTACCCCATCATCTCGATCGAAGACGGCATGGGCGAGGAGGACAAGGCTGGCTGGCTGGCTCTGACCAAGGCCCTCGGGGACAAGGTGCAGCTTGTGGGCGACGACGTGTTCGTGACGAATCCGAAGATCTTCGCCGAGGGCATCCGGGACGGAATCGGCAACGCGATTCTGGTGAAACTCAACCAGATCGGAACCGTGTCCGAGACGCTCGAGACCGTGGCGATGGCCCAAAAGGCCGGTTACGCCGCTGTGATCTCGCATCGCTCCGGCGAGACGGAAGACGCCTTCATCGCCGACCTGGCCGTGGGCACGGGCGCGGGCCAGATCAAGACCGGATCCGCCTGCCGATCCGAGCGGATCGCCAAGTACAATCGGTTGCTGGCCATCGAGCAGGAGCTTGGTAAGAATGCGGGCTACGGCGGCGCGATGATTTGCTGAGGGGTCCGCGGCACACGCGACACAAGCCCATCACTCCGTCCCTCTCCCATCCGATGCATCGGATGGGAGAGGGTGTCCCGCCACGTGGGATGATTGAGGGTGTCTCACATCCCACTAGCCCGGATCAGGTTCAGCGGGCCCTGTGATCGATCCGGGCTAACCCGGACTGGCCGGCGTCCCGGAGTCCGCGGCTTCGCCGCGGTCGAGGTTCCGTGAAACGGTGGGACTGGCGCGCTTGGTCCGCGGGAGCGGGGTGAGCATGACATTCATGTCGCGGTCGCCGAGCATCTTGGGCGGGGCGTCGGCCTGGGCGTAGGGAGCAAGTTCCTGGACGAATCGGTTGACGATGCCGATGCCGAATTCCTTGTGGATTTTCTGGCGGCCTTTGAAGCGCAGTTTCACCCGCACCTTCATGTCGTCGCAGAGGAACTCGATGGCGCGGGACAACTTGATGGTGAAGTCGTGGGGGTCGATGCTCGCGCTCAACTGGACTTCCTTCATCCTGCTGCCGGCGTTCTTTGTGTCCTTTTGGTTCTTGGCTTCCTCGTATTTGAGTTTGCCGTAATTGACGATGCGGCAGACCGGCGGTGTGGCGGTGGGGGCGATCTCGACGAGATCCAAGCCCTTGCTCTGGGCCAGGCGCAGGGCGTCAGCCAGCGCCATGACACCCAATTGCTGTTTGTTCTCGTCAAGCACCCGAATCTCACGGGCGCGGATCTTGCCGTTTCGGCGGTGCTGAGGTTCGCGTGACGGAAACGGACGTTTGAAGAAAGGGCGGCTCAATGTGCCCTCGCAGGTTGGGGATGGATCATGGGTTGGTTATGATTCGCTGGGTAACGGGCGGATTGGAATAGCCGAAAGACACGGTGGCCTGGCGCATGGGGCCGCACCCGCCGACTGCCGGGTCGAGATCGCCGGCACAAAGCGGGCAGGGGCGGCCCAGGCCAGGCCACAAACGAACAGAAGTGTGGGGGGGGAACCGCACCCGGAGGGCGCGAATCCGGGATGCTCCATCAGTAGCGGTTGCGACTGCGCCCACCGCCAAACCCGCCGCCGCCGCCCCCGCCGCCACTGCGGGCTTCGCGCGGCCTCGCTTCATTGACGGTGAGGGCGCGGCCTTTCCATTCCTTGCCGTTCAGGGCGGTGATGGCGGCGTCAGCGGCTTCCTTGGTCTCCATGGTGACAAACCCGAAGCCCCGGGCTTTGCCGGTGACGCGGTCCTGCATGAGGTTCACCTCGGTGACAGGGCCATGTTGGGCGAAAAGATCCTGAAGATCGTTTTCGATCACATCGTATGACAGATTACCGACATACAGTTTCGTACTCATGATGATTTTTGTTTCTAGACGGATTGCACATTCCAGACTGTTCCCGACTCTCGGGTCTCAAAATCATCATTGAAGCGCGTTCAACTGAGGATCTTCCAGGGCTTGAAATCGCCAAGTGTCTAGCAGGGGTCAAAGTAGGCGGAGTTCGGCCAAACGCAAAGACAATTTTTGAGAGGGAGCCGGGGAGGGGTGCCGGACAAGATAGTCACCATTAGGCGACGAGCCGGATACGCAACTGATCGGTTTGGTTGCGCCGGTCCCAATACTGGTCGAAGCGATCGTCGAGCAGTGCGCAGCGCAGGATCGCCACGTT
>JAKLFY010000050.1 GCA_022710935.1 Verrucomicrobiota bacterium | reverse complement strand
GCAATGGGCGGGTTGAAGTACGCAGCGGCGGCCCAAGGGGTGCGACGGTTCGCGTCCGGTCTGGGGAAGGACGGGGCGAAGGTTCGGTTCGTGGAAGGCATGAAGCGCAAGCTGTGCGAGATAAGGCGGGGAGAGCGAGGATGAGAAAAAGCTCGCGGGGTTGCACTATTGCGATAGGTGTCGCTCTGTTCCCATTGCCCCCGGCGCCGGCTGAGACCCCGAGTCCACCCGCCCGCCGCCAGGATCCTCAACGGTCGTGCGATGCCCCGGAGCTTCTCCAACCGGATCTCATGTGTCAATAATACGGATCTGACCCTATTGCCTTTATGGAAATCGTCGTCAGCGATGGGGAGATTGCGGCGCCGGTGGCTGGACGGCTCTATTTGCCGGAGAAGTGGGCCAATGACCCGCTGCGGCGAGAGGGGGCGGGAGTGCCGGCGGAAGTGTCATTTCAAACCAAGCCGGCGATCGCGCTGGAACTGATCAAATCGGTACTGGCCGACAACGTGACTCCCGCCCCTGTGTTGGGCGACGAAGTCTATGGTGCGGCCAGCGAGTTGCGGTGGGAGTTGCGCCAGATGGGACTGGAGTACTTTCTTAACGTGGGGGGCGATTTGCTGGCGTGGACCCAACCGGTGAAGACGCGGCGGGCCAAGAAGTACTGGGGAGTCGCCGAGGGTCAAGCGGCAGCCAGTTCGTTAGCCGCGTTGAGCCAATCGATTCGCAAAGCCCAATGGCACCCGGTGGCATGGCGCGCGGCCGATGGAACCAAGCGCAAAACCCGCATCGCCTGGGTGCCCGTGTACGTGCTCAGCGATTTGGATCCGCAAACCGGGGAGTGGCCACAGACCTGGCTGGTGGCGGACTGGCCTCAAGGCGAGGCCGAGCCCTACCATCTGTATTCGGCCTGGTTCAAAACCAAACCGACGGCGCCGCGTTGTTTGCGGCTGAGCCGTGGTCGGTTTCCCGTCGAGCAGTTCTTTCAACGCGACAAGACCGATTTGGGATTGGATCACTACGAGGGCCGATGCTGGCAGGGCTTTCACCACCACTTGGTCCTGGCGGCGGTGGCGTATCTGTTTGTCATGGTGATCTACCTGCGCTCTAAAAAGATCTTCTGGTGTTACGTGGGAAAGGGTTTTGCACGCGATACAGCCGTGGTTGGTGCGGTTGATCGGGTGTTGTCCTTGCTGCGGAACAACATTTCCGCCGAAAATCAATGACTCCACTTAACATAGTAATACTAGGCGGTGCGTTCGATCGCCATGAGGATTCCGTGCAACAGGGCCTGCGGATTGGGCGGGCAGCCGGGGATGTAGACATCGACGGGAATCACGGTGTCGACAGCGCCCCGCGTGGCGTAGTTCACGCCAAAGATGCCGCCGCTGCAGCCGCAGGCGCCCACAGCGACCACGAGCCGGGGTTCGGGGGTGGCGTCGTAGGTCTTCTTCAGCGCAAGTTCCATGTTCCGCGTCACGGGGCCGGTCACGAGCAGCATGTCGGCATGACGCGGCGACGCGACGAAGTGAATGCCGAAGCGTTCGATGTCGTAGACCGGGCTGGTGAGGCCGACGATCTCGATTTCGCATCCGTTGCACGAACCGGCATCGACCTCGCGGATGTGGAGCGAGCGGCCGAAGAGGCGGGCGGCCCGGGATTGGATCTGGCGGCCCAGCGACTCGATCGAGTCGTTTCGTGTGGCAGAGGAGACGGCATCATGCATCGCTGTCGCCGCATCGGGCCCGGCGATCAACTGCCGGTGCGTGCCGTCCTCGTTGAGGCCGTACTGCGCGGTCGCGACGAGGCGGTTTCGGTGACGCGCGGCGCACTCGCAGACGTTGCTCATGCGGATTGCCTTGTCGGTGTCGGCACAGAGGCCGCAAAAGACGCACTTGGCGAGGTCGAACGTGACTGTGCGCGTCTGGGCGGCGTCGTTGCACGCGATGGCGGCGGTTGGGCAGACGGCGGCCGCGGAGCGGGCGTCATTCCACTTCGGCCAGTCGATCTCGGGCCGACCGCGGGTGTGGGGGGATGCGTGGGCGGGGGTGTCCGGATAGCGGGTGGTGACGATGCCCGTCGACAACGACTTGGTGAGAATGCCCGGCATAGGTCAGCGGTCGGTGCCCGAATACGACAGGTTGAAGCTCTTGTTGATGACCGGGAAGTCGGGGACAATGTTGTCCAGGACAGCTTCGCTCAGGGCCGGCCAGTTCTGGAGGGACGGATCCTTGACGCGGCATCGGGCGAGTCGGTTGTTGGGCGCGGTGCGAATCCAGTGGAAGATCTCGCCGCGCCACCCTTCGACGTAGCCGAAGGCGACCCGGTCGGGGGGGACTTCGCCGATCTCGATGCGCAGAGGTCCGCCGGGCAGCTTTGCGATAAACGTCTGGATGAGCGCAAGGGACTCGCGCACCTCGTCCACGCGGACCTGCAGCCGGTGTCGGACGTCTCCCACCTGGTGGACGGGGACACGGATCCGCACCTGATCGTAGGCGGCGTGGGGAAGATCGCGGCGCAGGTCGTGGGCGAATCCGGACGCCCGGCCGGCGATGCCGACCACCCCCAGGTCGCGGGCCACCTCGGGTTTGAGGATGCCCGTGGTATCGAGCCTGTCGAGGGTGGAAGACGAGCCCTCGACGAGCTGGACGAGTGAATCGAACTCGGGCCGCAGGTCGTTCACCAGCCCATTGAGACGCTTGATCTGGTCGGCGTCCCAATCGAACCGGACTCCGCCCAGACAGGCCATGCCGCGCAGGAGTCGGTTCCCGGTGAGGTGTTCGTTGACGCGGAGGATCTGCTCCTTGAGCCGCATGGCGTGCATGTTGGCCGTGACGAACGCGACATCGGTGCAGATCGCCCCGACGTCGGCGACGTGGTTGTAGAGGCGTTCGAGTTCGAGGCAGACCGACCGCAACATACGCGCGCGCTGAGGCGCCTGGGCGCCGGCAGCGCGCTCGATGGCGTGACAGAAGGCCGTCGCATGGGCGAAGCTCGAATCGCCGGAGATGCTCTCGGCCAGGCGCACGCCATGAGGGATGGGCAGGCGCTCGAAGAGCTTCTCAGTGCCCTTGTGGACGTAGAACAGACGCAACTGCAAGTAGAGCACCGGCTCCCCCGCCACGCTGAAAAGGAAATGCCCCGGCTCGATGATGCCCGCATGGACCGGCCCGACCGGCACCTGGAACACGCCCTCGCCCTCGACGGGGCGGAACTTGTGGCGTTCGCCCTGGAAGGGGGGCAGCACCGTGTCGAGGTTGAAATCCTTGCGCAACGGATGGACTGCCGGCCAGTCGTCGTGCAGGGCGCAGCGCCGCGGATTGGGATGGCCGATGAGCTTCAATCCGAACCAATCCTGGATCTCGCGTTCCTGCCAATTGACGGCTGGGATGGCGTTGGTCAGGGCGGCGAACTCGGGGGTTTCGGGCGAAACGGGGACTCGGAGGACGAGGAGCCCGTGCAAGTCGTCGAGCACCAGCGCGTAATAGAGGTGAAACACGCCATGCCCGGCCCGGGCATCGTCGGCAAACACGGTCATCAAGCGCGCCTTCCACTTGCGGCAGAGGTGGGCGCAGAAGCCCGGCACCAGATCCATCGCGGCGTGGAAATAGACCTCGTTGAGCCGCGGGGTGACGAGGGCGTCGAACCGGCCTTCGAAGCGTCGGTTGAGGTCCTCGACCACCGGACGGAGTTCGCTGGAGACGCCGAACAGGTTCATGGTTGACCTCCGATGATGGCGGCGGCCTGGCGCAGCAGATCAAGCAGAGGCGTCGGCAGCCACACGCTGAAAAGCAGCAGCGCCCCCAACAGCAGAATCATCGCCGGCGCTCCATCGAGCCGGTGGGTCTCAATGGGGCGGGCGTCCGGGCGGCGCGCGCCGAGCAGGATGCGGGTGAGTTGTTGGAGAATACCGCAGAAGGAAGCGACGAGGGCGATCAGGATCAGCGCACTGACAGTTGTTTCATGCGCGGCGAGGCCGCCGCTGAGGACTGTCAGTTCGCTCAAGAACAGGCCGAAGGGCGGCAGCCCGATTGCGGCCAGAGCGGCCAGCCCCATCCAGAGCGCTGTGAGCGGGAGGACCTTAACAACGCCCGACCCAATGCGCCGGAATTCGAGCGAGTGGAAGGCCTGATGGATGTTGCCGGCGGCGAAGAAGAGCACCGGCTTGGTAAGCGCGTGGTAGCCCATGTGCATGAGCGCGCCCAGGATGGTCAGAGGCGTGTTCAGGCCGATGGCTGTGCAGATGAGGCCGATGTGTTCGAGGCTCGAATAGGCGAGGAGCCGCTTGAGGTTGCGCTGGACCAGGATGAACGGCGGGGCCAGGAGCATCGAGAGAAGGCCGAAGACAAGGAGGAGGCGGCGGCTGAAGGGAGAGTCGAGGCATGCGGTTGTCAGAATGTGGAACCGCAACAAGGCGTAGAAGGCGATCTTGAGCGACACTCCGGAGAGCATTGCGCTGGTAGGCGAGGGCGCCTCGCTGTGCGCGTCGGGGAGCCAGGTGTGCATCGGGGCCAGGCCGGCCTTGGTGCCGTAACCGACAAACGCGAACACGAAGGCGAGTTTGAGCAGATGCGGATCGAGCCCCCCGGCCACGGACATCAGATACGACCAATTGAGGCTGGGCAGGGCGTCGGGGGTGTTCTTGCAGGCGGCGGCATAGACGAACACCGTGCCCAGGAGGGCCAGGGCCAGGCCGACGCTGCCGAGCATGACGTATTTCCAGGCCGCTTCGAGCGAGTTGCGGCGGTTGTAGAGCGCCACCAGCAACACCGACGACAGGGCGGTGCCTTCGACCGCTGCCCACATCACGCCCAGGTTGTTGGCCAGCACCACCAGGAACATCCCCGCTCCGAAGAGCGGCGTGAGCACGTAGAACTCGCGGACCCGCGCCGGGCTGGCCACGCCCGCGTCGATGTCGCGCTGGAAGTAGCGTCCGGCGTAGAGGGCGGACGCGAAGGAAACGACCGAGATAAGGAGCACCATCCAGGCGCTGAGGGCGTCGGCGGACAGAAATCCATTCCATTCGGTCACGACGCCGCGAGCCAGGACCTCGCGGAGGAGGGCGACGCCCAGTGCCAGGGTGGTGGCAAACGCCAGCACGCCCAGCGCCGCCATGGCCCGGCGCGACGGCACCACCAGGCAGAGGAGTCCTGCCAGGAGGGGCGCGATGAGGATGGGCGTCAACAACGACATGTCAGCCTTTCAATTGGTTGAGCTTGCTGGTGTCCATCGACGCGAAGTTCTCGCGAATGCGGTAGACGAGGATTGCGAGCACCATCACCGCCACAAGCACGTCGAAGAAGATCCCCAACTCGACCACCAGCGGCATGCCGTAGGTGGTCAGGGCGACGGCGGCGAGCATGACCCCGTTCTCGACGGTGAGCAGCGCCAGCACCTGGGTGAGGGCCTTGCGCCGGTTGATCATCAGGAAGAAGCCGGTGAGCACCAGCGCCAGCGCGATGGCCAGGGTGTTGTTCCCCAGACGTTCCATCGACGTGAACGGGCGTGCGACCACGTAGCCGAGCAGAGTCAGCCCCCCGCCGATCAGCATCGAGCTCGGGGCATTGAGCAGGGGCTCAATTTCCTGGTGGATCTGGATGCGATAGACCAGGCGGGTCAGGAGCCACGGGAGCAGGACGACCTTGCCCGCCAGAGTCAGGCCCGCAACCAGATAGACGTGGCTGGCGGAGTGGTGGAAGGCGACGACGGCCGCAATGCCGGCCAGAAGCAGCGACTGAATCGCGAAGAGGCGGATGTTGGTGAGCAGCCTGCGCTGCGCAATGATGAACAACTGCAGCACGAGCATCAACGCCGCCATGAGCGTCAGAATCTGCGACCCGATGGCCGCTGTTGCGGATGGGCTCATGTTCACTGGAAGAGGAAAGTCGAAAGCAGCGCCAGCGTGGCCAGAACGAACGCCGCGCTGAGCAGATCCGGCACGCGGAAGAGGCGCAGTTTCGCGTTGCTGGTTTCGACCAGGACCACGGCGGCCGCGAGGGCGAGCAGCTTGGCCAGGTAAGCGAGCAGGCTTAGGGCCAGCGCTCCCGGACCCGCTCCCGAGACCGCGAGGCCGACCGGCACGAACACATTGGCCAGCAGCGTCATCAGCACCAGTTGCTTGATCGAGGCGCCCCATTCCATCAAGGCCAGATAGCGGCCCGAGTATTCGAGCAGCATCGCCTCGTGCACCATCGTCAACTCGAGATGCGTGGCCGGATTGTCGACCGGCACGCGCCCGGTCTCCGCCAGCAGGACCACAAACATCGCCGCGAACGCGAGGACATGGGCGGGGTTGAGCAGCCTCCAGGTCGCGCTCTGGGTGCTGCGGCAGATCTGGCTCAAATCGGTCGACCCCGCCGTGATGGCCACGGTGAAGATCGCCAGCATCAGCGCCGGCTCCGCGATCGCCGAGAGCGTCATCTCGCGGCTGCTGCCCATCCCGCCAAACGCGCTGGCCGGGTCGAGCCCGCCCAGGGCGAGAAAGAACCGGCCCAGGGCGAGCAGGCCGATCAGCGCCAGGGCGCCGCCGAAGAGGCTCAGGGGCGCCGGCGCGGCCAGCATGGGGACCATCAGGCCCGCGAGCAGGGCGCTTGTGAACAGAACGTGCGGGGCGACCGAGAAGATCCACGAGGCATTCTCGGAAATCACCATGTCCTTGCGCAGGAACTTGGCGATATCGAGATAGACCTGCCAGGGGCGCGGGCCGCGGCGGTTCTGGAGCTTGGCTTTCCAGTTCTTGATGATCCCGCTGACCAGCGGCGCCAGCAGCAGCAGCAGGAGAGTCTGGAGCAGTAGGGCGAGCGGGTCCGGGTTCATAGCGCGAAGAGGAGCAGCGCCAGCAGCGTGAGGAAGATGTAGATGAGGTAGGCCTGGATGCTGCCCGCCTGCAGCGCGCGCGACCGCCTCGAGATCCGCAGCACAAGCCATTTGAGCGGACGGTACACGCGGGTCTGGAACACCTCCTCGACATGACTCTCGAAACGAAGGGTCGTGGCGAAGTAGGGCGAGAAATCGTACTCGCGCTGCACCTCGCGCCGCGGGCGGAACAGCGCCTTGAAAATCATCCGGAGCGGCTTCGAGAATCCCGTGGCGGTGTATTGCATGTGCGGCGTCAATCCCCGCAAGCCGCAGTCCCACGTCGGCGCGATCCGCGTCCGGGTCCCGCGCGCGAACAGGGCCCACAAGACAACCGGCACGGCCAGCAACGCCAAGAGCATGAGTACAATGCCCAGGGTCGAGACCGTGCCGCCCTGGGCGGACCCACTCGAGAGGACGAGGCCCCCGGCGAGGCTCAGGCGCTGGCTCAACCGTTCGCCGATCAACTGGTGCGTCAGCGGGTCGAACAACCTCAGGAGAAGACCCGGATACAGGCCGAGGACGACGCACGTTGCCGCCAGGAGGCCCTGGCCAAGCAGCATCGTCAACGGGGCCTCCCGCGCCTCCCGTGCATGCGCGCCGCGCGGCTGGGCCAGGAACGTGATGCCGAAAGCCTTGACGAAGCAGGCTGCCGCCAGAGCGCTGGTCAGCGCCAGCATGGCCCCGCTCAGCGGGAACATCAGCCGGATGAGGCTGGGCGTGGACCCGAAACCATGCAGCAAGGACTGGTAGGTGAGCCATTCGCTGACGAATCCATTGAGAGGCGGCAGCGCGGAAATGGCGGCGGCGCCCAGGAGGAAGAATGCGGTCGTCCATCGCATGCGCTTCGCCAGCCCCCCCATCTCCTCCATGTTGCGAGTATGGGTGGCATGGAGGACCGCGCCGGCGCCCAGGAACAGCAGCGCCTTGAAGCAGGCGTGGTTGAGGGTGTGGTAGAGGCCGGCGATCAAGGCGAGCGATGCCAGCATCGGATGGCCCGAGTGCAGCAGCATGAGCGCCGCGCCGAGCCCCATGAGAATGATCCCGATGTTCTCGATGCTATGGTAGGCGAGCAAGCGCTTGAGATCGTGTTCCATCAGCGCAAAGAGCACGCCCAGAACCGCGGAGACCGTCCCCAGGCCCAGCACCGTCACACCCCACCACTGCGGCGGCGCGCCCAGAAAATCGAAACAGACACGGGTCAGCCCATAGACGCCGGTCTTGATGAGCACGCCGGACATGAGAGCGGACACGTTGCTGGGCGCGACCGGATGGGCGGCCGGCAGCCAGATGTGCAGGGGCACCAGCCCGGCCTTGATCCCGAATCCAAAGAGGAACAGCAGGAACACCCCGTCACGCCGGCCCGCCGAGAGCTTCGCGCCCAGCGCATGAAAGTCGGCAAAGGCGAAGCTGCCGGACGCCTGGAACAGGAGCAGGAATCCCAGAATCAGGGCGGCTGTGCCGATGTGCGACATCACGAAGAAGAGCACGGCGCCGCCTCGGCTTTCGTCCTGTTCGTGCTCGAAGCAGACAAGGAGCGAGGCGCTCAGCGCCATGAGCTCCCAGGCGATGAGGAAGAAGACGACATGGTCGGCCAGAAAGACCAGCGTGATTGAAAGCAGCAACAGGTTGAACAGGGCGGCCAGCACGCCGACGTTCCTGCGTCCGAAGTAGCCGCGGGCGTAGCCCAGCGAGTAGACCGAAAGAGCCACGGCCAGGAGCGAGACGATCAGGCCAAAGAAACAGCCCAGCGCGTCCGGCCGAATCACGAACCGGACAAACGGAATGAGCGCGGGAAACAGCTCGATCGACCGGGACGCGGCAGGCATGCCTGAAGCCAGCGCCGCGCCGCATGAGACCAGGCCGCACAGACCGCCCACCGCGGCCATGCCGAATCCGAAGCCATTGGCCAGTCTCTCGAAGCGCTGGAAGGCCAACGCGCCGGCCGCACCGGCCAGATAGGCCCACAGGGCAACACTCAACAGCGACAGCGTAAAGTCGGTCATGTGCGCCTCGTCTTGCCTTGAATCGCTCCGTTCACTCAGTCAGGACCGCGCGCGGCTTGGTCCGGCCCGGTGCGCACCAGCATGTCGTGTGCGTGCCGGCGAGCGGGACGTGCCGGTCGGGCCCTGGGGATCGGTGCGACGGGTCGAGCGGCGGTGCGCGCCCGGTGTCCGGTTCCGGGGTGACGCGCCCGCGCTGAGGCGCCGAATGGCGCCGAGGAGCGTGTCGCGGTCGGCCTGTGCGAGCACCATGTGCTTGAAGTCCGCATCGCGCAACGCGAACGACAGCCGGGAGAGGAGATCGAGGTGCGCGCGGGCGCTGGGGCTGACCAGGGTGAACAGCGCCCGCACTGGACGGCCATCGAGCGCGCCGAAATCGACGGCCCGTTCGAGAAAACAGAGCGCGAGGACCGGCTTGATCACGTGCAGCACGACGGGATTGCGCGCGTGGGCGATGGCGATGCCCTCGCCGATGCCGGTCGAGGCCAGGTGTTCGCGCGCGAGCAGCGCCTCGAGAAGGAACCCCCGGTCCACTTCGTCCGGGAGGCGCAGCGTCTCGACCGCGTTGCGGAGGGCGGATTCGCGGTTCGTGCCGCCGATCCGGTAGAAGATGCCGCCGGCTTCGAGAGCCTCGGCCAGCGTCGGCAGCGGCTCATTCGTGTCGTCCGTCTCGTGCAGGGTTCGGGCCGGCACATTGAGCCTGTTGGCCGTCGCCCACTCGAGGATTTCGGCCCGGCTGAAGCGGTACTGGCCGCTGAGCCGGTAGGCGGGGAGCCTGCCCGCGCCGAGCCAGCGGTAGACCGTTTTCTCGGACACATCGAGCAACTCGGACACGCCTCTGACCGTCAGGTTCATCGTGGCTCGCGATTACCCATCATAAACCGCAATTAGACATTTTTGGACATCAAGCCCCTTCGTCCGGATCGTGTCAACAGGAATGTGAGCGGGGGCCATGAACAGAACCGTTCAGCGCCCAAGCCTCAAGTCTCAGCCGCTGGGTCAGAGCGCACGGGGGCCATGCACGCAGGCACGAGGGACAATCCCGCGATTGCGCATACGCGTCAACCTAAGCAAGGCTCCTGAGTGGTTTTCTCGGAGCAGCGCTGTCGAGGGTGTCTAACTCCTTGGACCGGTGTTCGTTGTGGCAGTCGCCTCTGCTCAGTTCGGCTCCGAGGTCGCGAAGCGTCTGGAGTGCGGCGGTTGACCGCCGCTTTGCGAGGACCGTCCTCCGTACGTTCCCATTCCAAAGCGGTGCTGAGGCACACGCACTCCAAGCGCTCCGCGCGACCGAACACGCTCGTGCCCCGGCAGCTTGCGTGCGAGGTCCGCATCTTTGCCGGCCTAAGGTTGACGCGTATGCGCGATCGCGGGATCGTCCCTGGCTCGATTCAGTGACTGCCACCGCACAGGGTCTCGAGGAGGCGCGCGCCGAGGTTGCCGGAATCGGAAATGTCAACTATTTAGATGCGACCCCATTGCGATGGCTCCGGCCAGATCAGTGTGAACCGGTCGGGTTCGAGCGCGACGTCGCGCGGGGTGACGAAGCGGGCGCAGACGTCCCGGTAGGTCGGGGCGAAGGCCTGGGCCCAATCGCTGTACGCCGGCGTGACGATGAATGCGAACTGGCTGTCGGCGTCCTGGGCCAGGCCGAGGAGGGCGCTTAGCTTGTACTCGTTGGGTTCGGCGGAGACGCTTGGCTGCAGCAGGCAGCGGTCCGGGCCCCACTCGATGTGCCGCCCTTTGCAGGCATAGACCAGCAGGACCTTCTGCTCGCTCACGTGCGTCAGGTAGAAGCCGTAGAAGGTCTCGGAGCGGAGGTCGAGGATGGTTTCAATCTCCGGATGGCTGAAGCTCAGGACCTGGAAGCGCCTGTCCGTAAAGGCGCGGGGCAGCGTCAGGAGAATGTCCTGGACCGGCATCCCCAGGAGGTCGGTAAGCCGATTGAACACGGCGAGATTGACCGCCAGGGGGCTGGTCCGCTCGAAGAGCGCAAGAAACGACGCATCGACGTCTGGTTCGGGCTCGGCAGGAGGCGCGGCAGGCGGAGGTTGCGGCGCCTGTGGTTGAGGCGGCGGCGCCGTCGCTTTGGCGATCGGCGGTGGGGCGGGCGGCTCGGCCTGCTTCGGCGGAACAGCCGGTTGCCGCGGCGCTGCGATCACAGGCGGAGCCGGCGCGGGCGCGGGCGCAGGGGTTGGGCGTGTTGGAGGCGGAGCGGGCGCGGGCGCTGAGGCGACCGGGCCGGGGGGTGGCGGAGGCGATGGAGTCTGGGGCGCGGGGGCGGCGGGCGCGCGGGGCCGCGGGGGTTTGAGGGCGGCGGTCAGCATGCGGCCTGCTTCGTCGAGGGTGCTGTCCGGGCTCTGGGTGTCGAGGGTCAGTCTATCTTCGTGTTTGGTCTCTATGTTGAGGATGCTCAGGACGCAGTGGTCGAGCGAGAGCGAGACATCAAGGTGCGGGAGGAAGACGCCGGCCTCCTGAAGATCGGCGATATTGTGATGGGTGAATGCGCGGCCTGTCGGCGCGCTGCCGGCGGCGGTCGAGGTTTCGAGCCAGAGGACTTTCTTGTTCTGGGGATTGCGGGTGACCCGCAACTCGACGAGGTCGTCGTCCTGTTCGTGGGCATGCAGAGCCGCGGCCGCGACCGACTCGCCGCCGCGACGGATGATCGGGTGGTTGAACAGCCGCTGGAGTTCGGGGGCGGTGATGCGCCGGTACTGGATGTCGGGCAACTCGGGGATATGCTCTTCGCCGCCGTCGGGGCGGCGCCGACGGAAGAGCATGTGAGGGGGAGTCAGGCGGAGGATGACGCCGGGCTGGAGCAGATCGCACTTGGCGGAGTCCTGGAGCAGATCGAGTTTCTCCTGGGAGAGGTGGCCTTTGACCTCGAACCGGGCGCCTGAGACCACGGTCACGAAATGGATGTCGAAACCGGTCGCCGCGGCGGGGTTTTCCTTAATTTCGATCGCCGTGTCCTGGTCGTCCTCCGGGCTCGGGGCGTAGCGCGTGTTGAGGATCTCGGCCAGTTGGCCGGCGCCGTCCTGAGTCGCCTCGTAGAATGTCCCGTCCAGCTCGATGCCGCGATGCAGCGGATCGACGTGATACTGCCGCGGGGCGAGCATGAGCCGGTTTTGAACGAGCGACGGCAGCCCCCGCAACCCGGTTTCCACGCGTTCGGCGCCGCGCGTGCAGACCACCACCAGGTGGCCGAACTGATCGAGCTTGACGGCGAAATGCGGCGCGCGCGGTCCGGAGACCGTGTGCGCCGCGGCGGTCTTGGGGGCGGCCTTCTTTTTGGGCGCGACGGCGTGGTGTTTATTGAGTTCGTGTTCGAGCTTGGCGGCGCCTTCGGGGTCGTCCAGAGCGATCTTCTCGCCATTGATGTCGACCGTGCCATTGGGCTCGACCTGGAACGACTGCGGAGCTTCGATCAAGCCGCGCGTGACCCACTTGAACTCGTCGGTCTTGAGCCAGGTTGTGCCCGAACGCAGCACGACGGTTTGATTGGCGAGCGTGAGGGTGAAAGCCTTCGGTTTGCCTTCGGGATCACGCTCGATTTCGACGCGGAGATGGTTGGCGTCTGGAGGTTGGGCGACGTCGCCGGGGCGAGGCGGTGCTGCGGGATCGGGGGAAGTGGTCATGGCATCGTCATTGCCCGGATGGGCCCGCGATTGGGGTGAGGCAGGCGGGTGACATGCCTGCATTGATGCCGCAAGACGCCCGCGGGTGCAAGCGCGGACAGGGATTTCGGATCGTTTGTCGACTCGGTTTTGCTTTTTCAACCCGCACAGCAGCGCCGGCGCAGCGCGGCGACCAGGGCGTTCGTGGCCACGGCCGGTGCAAGAGTACCCGTTGCTTTCGTCGCGGCTTTGCCGCGCTGCAAAATACGCGGGTTAGAGTTGAGATTGCCGTCGGTGGATCAGCCACTTCTGGAATTCGACCAGCACCATGCCGACCAGGCCCGCGCCGAGGATGCGCAACCACTCGTCCCAGCCAATCGGAGCGGTCTGGAAGATCGAGTTCAGGAAGGGCAAATACGTGAGGCCGACTTGCGCCAGCAGCACACCTGCGATCCCCAGCCACAGCCAGCCGTTGCGGAACAGTCCAATGGACCAGATGCCGTGGCGCAGGGAGCGGCAGTTGACCAGGTAGAGCGCCTGGACGATGGCTACGGTGTTCAGGGCGACCGTGCGGGCCGCGTCGATGCCGGCGCCTCGAGCCAACTCCCATTTGAACAGCCCGAAGGCAGCGATGAGGATGAGCAGACCGACGAGCGCCACTTGCGCCAGCATGCGCCCGGTGAGAATGGGGGCTTGGGGCGAGCGGGGCGGTCGGTCCATGAGGTCTTGTTCTTTGGGTTCGAGAGCGAGGAACAACCCGAGCAAGCCTCCGGTTGTCATGTTGATCCACAACACCTGAAGCGGAAGGATGGGCAGCGTCGCGCCGGCCAACGCCGCGGCCAGAATCACGAGGCCTTGCCCGAGGTTGCTGGGCAGCGCCCAGGTGATGATTTTGGTCAGGTTGTCGAAGACGTTCCGGCCCTCCTCGACAGCCGATCGGATCGACGCGAAGTTGTCGTCTGTCAGAACCATGTCGGCGGCTTCCTTGGCGACCTCGGTTCCGGTGACGCCCATGGCGACGCCGATGTTGGCTTGCTTGAGGGCGGGGCCGTCGTTCACCCCATCGCCGGTCATGGCGACGATGTGGCCGCGTGCCTGCAGTGCCTCGACCAGTCGCAGCTTCTGTTCAGGGGTGACCCGGGCGAAGACGGAGACGTTCTCCGCCACGTCGACCAGCGCCTCATCGGAGAGCCCGGCAAGATCCGTGCCCGTCAATGCCGGGGGGCCGTCGGCCGCCGTGCTCTTCCCGATCAGGCCCAACTGCTGGCCGATCGCCGCGGCCGTTCCGGCATGATCGCCTGTGATCATCTTGACCCGGATGCCCGCGCGGTGACAGGCCGCCACGGCATCGATGGCTTCCGGCCGCGGCGGATCGATCATCCCTTGCAGGCCGATGAAGGTGAAGTTGCCCGGCAGGTTGTGAATGTCGAGGTGCCGGGTCTCGGGGCCAACCTCGGCGCGGGCGAAGCCCAGCAGGCGCAGCCCTCCGGAGGTCATTTGGCTGACCTGGGCTTGAACGCGACTGCGATCGAGGCTGACCGGTTGTCCGGCGGCATCGAGGGCAGCATGGCACCGTTCGAGCACGACCTCGACCGCGCCTTTCAGGTAGACCCGCTTGCGGCCCGCACCCGGGTCGTCATGCAGCGTGGCCATGAACTGGTGTTGCGACTCGAAAGGGATGGCGTCAAGCCGCGGGAGGCGCGACTTGACCCGCGCGTCCTCGAGGGCGGCCCTGTGGGCTGCGACGATCAGGGCGACCTCGGTGGGGTCGCCTTGGGCATCCCAACGACCGTCCTTCTGGACGAGGGCGCTGTCGTTGCAGACCAACCCGGCCAGGAAGCACTCCGAGATGCCTGGGGCCTCGTCGGGCTTGAGTGCTTTCCCGTCGAGCGTGACGGCCCCTTGCGGCTCATAGCCGCTGCCGTCGATCTCGACCACGCTGTCGCCAACGACGACCTGTCGCACGGCCATCTGGTTGCGGGTGAGCGTGCCGGTCTTGTCGGAACAGATCACCGTGGTGCTTCCGAGCGTTTCCACCGCGGGCAGTTTGCGGACAATGGCGCGACGCCTTGCCATGCGGGCCACGCCGATGGCCAGGGTCACGGTGACGGCGGCAGGCAGTCCTTCGGGGATGGCGCCGACGGCCAGCGCGATGGCCGACGAGAGGATGGCGTCCAGGTTTTCGCCACGGGCCAATCCGACGGCCACGACCAGGGCGGCGAGGCCCAGGATCAGGATCAGGAGCTTGTGTCCGAAAGCGGCCATTTTGCGCGTGAGCGGCGTCTCGAGGTTGGGCGCAGCCGAGATCATCTCGGAAATGCGTCCGATCTCGGTGCGGTCGCCCGTGGCAACCACCACACCGCGGCCCTGGCCATAGGTCACGAGCGTCGAGGCATAGGCCATGTTCGCGCGGTCGGCCAGGAGGGTTTCCGGGCCCAGTTGGGCATCGGCTTTCTTGATGACCGCGGTGGATTCGCCGGTGAGCGCAGCCTCGGCGACCTGCAGATCGCGGGCGGCGACCAGGCGGAGGTCAGCCGGGACCTTGTCTCCGGAGGCGAGGAGCACCACGTCCCCCGGCACCAACTCCGTCGAGGGCACTCTGAGCGTGTTGCCCGCGCGCACGACATTGGTTTCGGTGGCGAGGCTTCGGGCCAGCGCCTCGATCGCGCGTTCGGCTTTCGCTTCCTGGATGTAGCCGATCCAGGCGTTCACGACCACCACGACCAGAATCACGCCCGCATCCACAAAACCGCCCAGGACAAGCTTGGTGAGGCCCGCTGCGATCAGGATGTAGATCAGAGGGTTATGAAACTGGAGAAGGAAGCGCAACAACGCGCTGCGCCCTTTCCGGGGGGTGAGTTGGTTTGGGCCGAGGCGCTGCCGGCGGTGTTTGACTTCGAAGAGATCGAGCCCCTTGTCCGTGTTGGTTTCCAGCAGTTGCACCACCTCGGGGGCGGGGAGGTGATGCCAGTGATGGCTCAGGAGGGTTTCCATGGTGGGCGTCTGTCGTTTCAGTCGCGCTGCCGCTCGGGTCTTGGACCCCTCCAACCGTCCATCGCGCTCGAGATTCTGAACGACGGTTCGGGCGCGAACCGGCGACACAAGCCCACCCGCAACGCGCGGCGCGCGGTCCGGCCCAGAGCGCACACGTTGTCGGCGCGCCGGTCAGCGCCGCCTCGAGTCGCTTTGGAAACCCGGACGTCTGTGCCCGCTTCAGCTCGAATCCTCGATATCGCAATCATGGCAGTCCCTGGGCAAGTTCTCGCCTCTTTGCCTCATGGATTGCAAGGATTGTGTTCAAAGAGCCGTTCGTTGTCCTCAGTCTGTGCATCGGGCGCGGCATCTGTGAGAACAAGTGCCCCGTCGAAGGCAAACGGGGCATCCGGGTCGTGCGCGAAGGAACCGTCCCGCCGGAAGTCAGGCAGGAATGCGAGGAACTCGAGCGCGCATCCGCTCCCGGCTGACCCGCACAGTTACACCCCGTGAGTTCACAGGGCGATCAGACTTCGCGAGAGGACTGCTGTGCGGGTCAGAGCCCGTGGTGGGCGGCGTTGTGCAGTTTTCGGCTTCGGGGCGGTGTCAACTCCATGAAACAGGCAGGCTCTGGGGCCACAGAATCTCCGTCTGTGGTCCGAGGCAGCCCCAACTGCCTGCTCATGCCGCGGCATCCCGACTGCGACGGAACGGGTGTCTGTCGTCGGCGATGTCCCGTCCCGCGCCTCCCGCTGACTTTCCCGCACTACTTGCGCACAGCCCGATAGAATCGGTGGCCGGCGGTGTCCGGATCTGTCCAGAACACCTTGCCGGTCGGGATCTCCACATCATCCGCCAGGGTCGTCCATGCGACGAGGTCGGCCGAGCCTTGGATGGCGTATTTGAACTCGGGAGGGCCGATGAGGCGGAGCTGGAACTTGCCGTCCGGCGTGACCGCGCCGCTCAACGAGGGCGGTTCGGGACCGAGTTTGAGGACCCAGAAGTCCCCCTGGCTGATCAGAGGCGCGGTTTTTACGCCGCTGACCTGGGACTCTGAGGACGCGGTGAGCAGGAACCCGCCATCCGGCGTGTGTTTGATCCGTTCTCGCATGAATTGCGGTGGGACAAACCCTCGCCACTGTTTTCCCTCGAGCCCGTTGCCGCCGAAGGATTGCTCCCAGAGCTTGTTGCCATCTTCGTCGATCCGCACGATCCAGATGTCCGCGCTGCCAAACCGTGGGCTTGTCTTGTCTGCACTCGGGGGTGACATCGATGTGCCCGAAAGCAGCCATCCGCCGTCGGGCATCGGCTCAGCGTGGGTGCAGACGTCGTCGCTGGTGCCGCCGTAGGACCTGTCCCAGAGTTGGTTGCCCTGGGCGTCGATCCGGACAACCCAGTAATCGTGGAGGCCATAGAGCGGACTGGTTTTGGTGCCCTTCGTGGGATCGGTTTCGGGCGGCGACGCCGAAGTGCCAAAGACCATGAAGCCGCCATCGGCCAGCGCGTATATGTCCAGGGCCAAATCGCCATTCCTACCACCGTAGGATCTGTCCCAGAGCTTGTTCTGCTGCGCGTCGCAGCGAACGACCCAGAAGTCGGATCCCAATAACGCGTTGTTCGGGTCGTATCCGCCGAAGTAGGGGCTGGTTTTGTCATCGCACGCCGTGAGACCCGAGGCGCCGGCGACAATGAAGCCGCCGTCCGCGGTCTCCAGAATCCGCAGAGCTTCCGAGAAGACGACCGGATCCAGGCAGCCGATCTTCTTGGTCCATAGCTGTTGCCCTTGGGCGTCGAATTTCACAATACCGTAGTAGCCGCCGTTCGGAGATACGCCGCCGAGGCCGCATCCCAGGTAACCGCCGTCCGCGGTTCGCTCGAAATCGAACGCCCAGAAGAAGTCATGACCGTCTGGAAGATAAGTTTGGTCCCAGAGCTTGTTGCCACTTGCGTCATAGCGCACAGCCCATGCATCGATGAGCCCGTGGCGCGGCGCTGTCTGACAGCAACGGGCATCCGATGTTGTGTGTCCGGCGAGCAGGAAGCCGCCGTCGGGGTCGAGGAATATCCGCACAGCGAGAGAGCCGGGGCCCCAGGAAGCCTCACCGCCGCAGGATTTGTCCCATTGCCTTATGCCCTGTGCGTCGATCTTGATGACCCAGAAGTCAGTGGCGGGGCAGACAGGTGCTGTGCGCATGTCGTTGGTCGATCCGTAGGCGTAACCCGCAATCAGGAAACCGCCGTCGGGGGTCTGGACGAAGTCGTAAGGCGCAGCCATCCCGACGCCGTTGATGTTCTTGCCTGGTCCGTAGGTCTTCTGCCACAAAACTGACAGGGGGCCGTTGGCCTGGGCGTAGCCCAGGGCCGTTGTCAGCGTCAAGCCGCTGATAGCTAACAGGATGTGTATTTTTCTGTGAGTCTTCATAGCCGCTTGTTGTTTTGGGGGATTCAGTCCCTTACATACGTCTACGCCGATAGGGCTGGCAGGTAACAGGAAGAGTCGGGTGAATTGAGGGGTGAGGGTCTCGAGACGGCGGGGAAAAGCAGAGCGAACGTCCAACGCTCAACGCTCAACTCTCAACGCTCAACTCTCAACGCTCAACTCTCAACGCTCACTCACTTCTGTCTGTCGATATCTTCAAGTGCATTCACGCGCCAGAAGCACGTCACATCTTCCGTGTACTTCCACACCGCGAGGGTCCGTCCGTCGGGCGAGAAGCGCGGAGCGAAGAAGAAGCACCCCGGGCCCACCAGACCGGTCAGGTGCTCTCGGGTGGCGACGTCCCAGATGCCGACGGAAACAGGTCCCGTGAGGCCGCCGCTGGCGGCGCGGCGTCCGTCGGGCGAGAACGTAATGCCGTAGGCCGGCGCCTCGGTCCTGCCGAACTGTCCCGCGGCCTCCCGCCGATGGACATCCCAGAGCCGCAAAGCACCGTCCCAGCCTGCTGAGGCGAGCCAGCGGCCATCCGGTGAGAAGGCGACTTCCATGACACACTCGCGGTGGGCGTCGAACGCGGCCAACTGGTCTCCCGATTCGGCATCCCAGAGTAAGACGCGCCCGTCGAAGTGGCCGGTTGCCAGCAAGCGTCCGTCCATCGAGTCCTCGGCCGTGATGCAGCCCAGTCGGGCCTCGGTGTTGAGCGAATGCCAAGGTTCGGGCTGCTGGCCGGTGCGCGTGTCCCAGAGGTTCATGGGGTGTTGAACGACGTTATTGGGTCGGGACAGCAGCAGGCGCCCTCGCGCCAGGATCCGCATGGTCCCTCTTTCAGGAGTGGTGTCGGGGTAGGGGCGGAACGAGGCGCATTCCTGGTGTGTCTCTTGGTCCCACACATGAACCATGCCGTTGGTCTCTGCGTTCGCCAGCCAGCGTCCGTCTTTGGACACGCTCAGGCTCGAGTTGTTGGTCCCATACAGGCGCAGCGGTTCGATGGGTTCGAGAGTGACCAGGTCGAAACGGGTTACTGCTCCATCCGCCAGCGCGAGGAAGGAGCGCGCATCGCGTTCGAAGGCCACCAGCCCGATGTTGCTGAGGACCTGATAGTCAGGCTGCGCCGGACGCGCCACCGTGGCGACGTCCCACAGCCGCACTTCGGCGTCTTCGGCACCGGTGGCGTTGGACCCGCTGGCGAGCTGCCGGCCATCAGGCGAGAAGGCCAGGGCAGTGACCCCCAGCCGGTGACCGACCAGCGTGGTGATTGGGCGGCGTCGCTGCAAGTCCCAGAGGCGGATGAGTTCGCCATCGCCGGTGGCGAACACCTGGCTTTGCGGGTCGAACGCCAGGGCCAGGGGAGCGATGCTCTGTCCGGCAAGTTCCATCGGCTCGCCGGATGGCAGCGGCCAGACCCTGACCACGGCGTTGGTTGCCAGTGCCGACGCAGCCAGCCAGCGTCCGTCAGGCGAAAACGCGAGTGCCATAACCGGGTCGGCGGGCAGTCGAAACTCGGCGTCGACCCGTCCGTCTGACACGCGGTGCAGACGCACGAGGCCGTTCGTTCGATGGCCGACGGCGAGCGTCTGACCCGTGGGGTCGAACGCAACCGCTCCAGACCAGATGTTCCCCGCAGCCGGCTCGGCCGGGATGGTGGTCATCGCTCCTTCGCTGGTGAGGTCCCACACACAGACGCCGCGGACGTACGCGAATCCGGCCAGGCGCTGTCCGTCGGGAGAGAACGCGAACGAGGCGAACTCGTCGTCTTGGTAGGTGTGCCGAAAGGCGGTGGTGTTGCTTTCGAGATCCCAGAGGCGGACTTCGCCATCCTGCCACGGCTCGGGAGAGACCTGGCAGGCCACGCGATTCGAGACTGGACAGAAGCCGAGGTGCCAACTGCGATTGGTCAGGATCAGGCCGGGGACCGGTTGTCGGGTCGAGAGATCATAGACCAGGGTCACACCTTGTCGTTCGTGGACCAGGAGGCGGCGGCTGTCAGCAGTGAACGCCAGGCTGCTGACTTGTTTCCGGCGTGTGCACAGTCGAAGGTCTCCCTGGCCGCTGGATTTCATCCAGAGGTACTGCCATTCCCAGCCGCGCAAGTCGGTTGATGGTCGATGGTTGATGGTTGATGGTCGGTGGCCAGTGGGAGCCGTTGGTTTGGTCGGAGCGGCATAGCGGTCGAGGAGGTCGCGCACGCGCCCAATGTCGCCCTCGGCCAAAGCCCGGGTGGCGAGATCCATGTCGGAAACGTAAGCCCGTTGGAGCGCCGTCATCTCGCTCCTTTGGGCGCGGCGCATCTGCCAGGTGGTTGTGACCAGACCGAGCATCAGGCTCAAGACCACAGCGCTCATTGCCCCGGCCAGTCTCGGGTTGCGCCGGCACCAACGCCAAAGCCGTTCGATTCGGCCAGCCGGACGCGCCCGGATCGGTTCGTCCGCCAGAAACCGCCCCAGCTCGTCCGCCACATCGAGCGCAGTCGCGTAGCGGCGGCGCGGCTCCTTCTCGAGACACTTGAGGCAGAGCGTCTCGAGATCACGCGGAATGCTCGGATTGAGCCGGCGCGGGGCGACCGGATCGGTCTCGATCACCTGCCGCAGCAGCGCCGTGAGCGTCTCGCCCTGGAACGGCGGACGACCCGTCAGGAGGTGGTACAGGACCGCGCCCAGCGAATAGACATCGCTGCCGACGCCGACCGCGGTGCGCTTGCCCTCGGCCATTTCGGGCGAGAGATAGCTGGGCGAGCCGAGGACTTGGCCGCTGAGAGTCAGGGAAGTTGAGAGTGGAGAGTTGAGAGTGGAGAGTGGGGCGTTGGCATGGTCCGGTGGGTTCGAGTCGGTGGTTGCTCGGTTGGGAGCCCCGGCCTTGGCCGGCACCGCACTCGAGGTTGGGGGCGTCACGGAAGGCACGCCGCCCGGGCCGTCTCGGGGCGGGATCACCAGTCGTTTGGCCAGGCCGAAGTCGGTGACGCGCGGCTGGTCATGCTGGTCAATGATGATGTTGGCGGGCTTGAGATCGCGATGGAGGATGCCCTGCTCGTGGGCGTAATGCACCGCTTCCGCCACCGTCTTCATCCACGACACGCTGCGCGTGTGATTTGAAATCTCAAATTTCGAATCTGAGATGATCGACGCGAGGTTCTTCCCCTCGATGTAGTCCATCGCGTAGAAGAGCTGCCCCGCGTGCTCGCCGACCTCGTGGATTGCCACGATGTTCGGGTGCTGGAGATTCGCGGCGGCTTGAGCCTCGGCGCGGAACCGCTGCGCCTGGTCGCGTCCGGCCAGCCGTCCGCCCAGGACCAGCTTGAGCGCGACGACGCGGTCGAGGCTGAGCTGGCGGGCCTTATAGACCACGCCCATGCCGCCGCGGCCGACTTCATCGAGTAGTTCGTAGTCTCCAACACGCAGGGGAGCAGGCCCGGGGGCGGGCGGGGCGGCTGGCTCGGAGGGTTGCCGCAACGCGGTCAGCCCCGCTCCGAGCAGGCAGGCCGGGCACAAGCCGCGCGGCGCGTTGGCCCGCAGCGGTCGACCGCATTGTTTGCAGAAAGGACCATTCATGCGCTTACCACCGCCAGCAGGTGTTGCAGTTCCTGGTCCGCTTCCTCGCGCGACGACACCGTGTGCGCGATCTCCCTCAACAAGAGCTCGCGATAGCGCAGGCGCAGCCGACGCACGGTCATCTTCAGCGCTGCCTCGGTCGTGCCCAGCGTGTCCGCCAGCTCGGCATAGGACGCCGCGTCGGGGTCGCCGATCAACCTGTCTTTCAGGCGATCGAACAAGCTGGTCTTGCCCTCGGCAACCAGTTCTGCTTCGAGTTGGTTCAAGACCCGGTTCAACAACGTGTCCGCCCAAGTCCGGTCGAACAGCGCCTCGGGCGTCAGGGGCGACAGAGCGTCCGCCTGGTAGCGGGGCTCCGACCCGTCCCGTTCCCAGGAGAGAATGCTGACCCGACCGCCCCGCTTGACGGCGTGCTCGCGTCGCCAGCAGGTCACGATGAAATGATCCACACACGCCCGCAGAAAGACGCGGAAACGCCCTCGGTGCGGCGTCGCGGTGGCCAGGGCCTTCGAGGTCAGCAGGTGCAGGAAGAACGATTGCGTCAGGTCCTCCGCCTCGATTGCGCTCTGGCCGCAGCGGCGGACATACGCGTAGACGGGGTACCAGTACGCCCGACACAACGCGTCCAGTGCGGCCGCGGCGCCCGGCGCGGCGGGGTCGCCAGCGGCCATGACAAGGCTCCAATGGGTTCGCTGGGGCCAATCGGGGGAGGCACGAATCTGGGCCTCGGGTGGTCGTCGATTCGACATAGCCGCATGTGGGGAGGAGATGGGCGTTTTGTACCGCAAGTCTCCCCGAATTGTCGAACCTATTTCGCCCCTGCCTGTCCAAGCCCAGCGCCAAATCATGAAGACGAAAGGGCTGGAGGGGGGACGGCTCGTCCCCCGCCAGCGCGAGTGAAGACGGTGTTTCTCGGCGACGGGCCGTCGCCGCTCCACTCCATGAATTGGCCCTGGTGCAAGGCGGTGCGTTGACAAGTTGTCCGTGGGAGCGCGAGCGCGGTTGGGCGCGCAACGCCGAGGCTGCGGCCCATAGGCTCTTCGGGCGCGCCGCGGTCGCTCCTCTCCGCAGCCGCGCGTTTGGACAAAGCCACACAGCACGACGCCTTTCGCGTCATTCCTGCGATCCCTATTCATGGCTGTTTGGGCTGGGGCGACATCGCCCCGCATTTTCTGCTACGCAAGGTGGATGGGCAGGTAACAGAAAGAGTGGAAAGCAGTTGAACCAGGGCGATCAAGACTCGACGGCGCGTGTGCGGCAATTCACCATGACGACGCGAACAATGCACATGTCGAAAATCCTTACGTCCATTGGCGTCATTGCACTGGTGGCGTGTGTCGTGCGGCCCGCGGCGCAGTCGGCGCCCGAGCCTGCGATCGCGGGCGAATCCAGAACCAACGAGGTGGCGGAGTTGCCGCCCATGTTTGTGACGGCAACGCGGACCGAGCAGGATCCGTTCACACTGCCCTACTCGGTCAGTGACGTGTCTGTGGCGGATATCGAACATCAGATGCCCCGAACCACCCCCGAAGCGCTGCGCGAGCAGCCCTCGGTCATGCTGCAGAAGACCGGGCATGGTCAGAGTTCGCCCTATCTGCGCGGGTTTACCGGGTTCCGCACGCTGATGCTGATCGATGGGATTCGGCTGAACAACTCGACCTACCGGGACGGTCCGAACCAGTATTGGAGCACGATCGACGTGTATTCGCTGGACCGCCTCGAGGTGGTGCGCGGGCCCAGTTCGGTGCTCTATGGCAGCGACGCGGTGGGCGGGACGGTGAACGCGATCACCCGAGGCCGGCGCGACGATGGCTCGGGTTTCGATTGGAACGGCGGGGCGCTCTATCGGTTCAGTTCGGCCGAGGACTCTCACACCGCGCACCCGGAAGTGAGCGCGCAGTACAACGAGAAGCTCGGCGTGCATGTGGGCGGGTCGTACAAGAGCTTCGGCGACCTCCGAGGCGGCGGCGGCGTGGGCCGCCAGCCGAAGACCGGTTACGACGAATACGACTTCGACGCGAAAGCCGAGTACTTCCTGGCGCCCAACTCGCGACTTGTCTACGGCCATCAGACCGTGCGGATGGACGATGCGTGGCGGACGCACTCGACGATTTACGGCGTGCTTTGGGAGGGGACGACGCGGGGTACAGACCTCAAGCGCGCCTTCGACCAGGATCGAGATCTCGATTACGTGCAGTATCATGCGGACTCGCTGGAGGGGTTTGTCGACGAAGTCCATTTCAGCGTGTCGCGCCACTACCAGGGGGAAATCGAGGATCGGGTGCGGTCGAATCGCAGGCAGGAGCTCCAGACCGTGAATGTGGACACGCTGGGGGTCTCGATGCAGTTGGAGAGCCCATCGCCGGTGGGCCGATGGGTCTACGGCGCCGAGTATTATCGGGATTGGGTCGATTCCAGCTATCGGGCGTATGACGCCGACGGGAGCCTGGCGGCGGTGCGGGTGCAGGGACCGGTTGCTGACGATGCGACTTATGACCTGGTGGGCGGGTACGTGGAAAACCAGTTGCCGTTCGCCGACGAGCGTCTGGTTCTGACCCTGGGCGGGCGGTACAACTTGGCGCAAGTGGACGCGAACAAGATTCGCGATCCCTCGAGCGGCGAGACCTTCTCGATCGAGGAATCCTGGGATCAGCTCATCGGCAGCGGGCGTCTGCTCTTCCATGTGGATCCCGAGCAGCACCTGGCCCTCTTCGGCGGGGCATCGCAGGGATTTCGCGCGCCCAACCTGTCCGACCTCACCCGGTGGGACGCGGATTGGGGCCAGGAGATCCCGAGCCCGAATGTCGAGCCGGAGACATTCTTGTCGCTGGAAGGCGGCGCCCGCGTCCAGTACGAGCGCGTTCAGGCCGAGGCGGTCTACTTTCACACGCTCTTCGATGACATGATTGTGCGGGTGCCCACGGGTGAAATGGCCGGGGCGATCCCGATTGTGATCAAGGAGAACTCGGGCGAGGGCCACGTGCACGGCGTCGAACTCTCCGCGAGTGTGAAGGTGCACCGCGACTGGACACTGTGGGGCAACTTCACCTGGATGCGCGGCGAACTCGATCGGGAGGACCTGGGCGGCGTGACCATCACCGAGCCGTTGAGCCGGCTTATGCCCATGACCGTCAACTCCGGCATTCGCTGGCAGCACCCGAAAGGGCGGGTGTGGGCGGAATTCTCGGCGACATTTGCCGAGGAGCAGGATCGGTTGGCTGCCAATGACAAGCTCGACACCCAGCGCATCCCGGTCGGGGGCACGCCGGGCTACGCCGTCTGCCATCTGCGGGCGGGCTGGAACCCGTCGCGCAATGTCAGCCTGATCGCCGCCCTCGAGAACAGCACCGACGAGGATTACCGCATTCACGGATCCGGGGTGAACGAAGCAGGGCGCAATTTCGTGGTGACCGCCCGGGTCCAGTTCTGACGCGGACTGGGGCTGGGCGTCAGTCGCGCAGGTCGGGCAGGAACCAGGCCACGATAGCCGTCGGCAGGAAGATCGCCCCGGCGACGATGAGGGTGATCCGGTAATCGCCCACCTGGCTGAAGAGCCCGAAGACGACAACCCCCAAGGCCGAGACGCAGCGTCCGATGTTGTAGCAGAATCCGGCGCCGGTTGTGCGGAGCAGTGTGGGGAAGAGCGGCGGCAGGTACATCGTGTAGAGGGCGAAAAGCCCCTGAAAGAAACCGGGCACCGCCAGCAGGTAATAGAGCTGCTCGTGCGGGCGCTCGATCAGATAGCATCCCATCATGCCCAGGAAGTAACCGAGGGACATGCCGGCGATCACCGGGCGATAGCCGAACCGCCGGGCGAGCCAAGCCGCGACGAAATTGCCGGCAATCGAGGCGACAATCACCAGGTAGAGAATGCGCCGGCCCCAATCCCCTTTCTCCTGGTCGCTCAGGCCGATGACGTCCGGAAGGTTCTTGAAGTGGATCTGGTTCCAGAACAGGAATGCCCAGTGCCCGCTGAGGCCCAAAGCGCAGACCGCAATCACCAGCACGGTCGTCCGGCGGACCTCGCCGCGGAAGAGGTCGCGGACGACCGGCAGCCGCTGTTTGGCTTGCGCCTTGGCGGCAGTCCATTCCTCGGTTTCAGGCACGGCGCGGCGGATCCAGAGCACGAGCAGGGCGGGGGCGATTCCCACAACGAACAGCCACCGGGGTTGTGTCGCCACGATTCCCGACATCAGGAAATGGGCCAGGATGGCGAGAAGGATGCCGACATTCACGCCTGTCTGGAGCACGGCCGCCACCCAGGGCCGCCAACGCCGCGGCCAGGTCTCGGCCAGCAGCGAGGCGCCCACGGCCCACTCGCCGCCGATGCCCAGTGCGGACAGGAACCGGAACAGGCAGAGCTGCCACCAATTCTGGGCGACAGACGAGAGGCCGGTGAACAGCGCGTAGGTGAGGATCGTCAGGCAGAGTGTCCTGCTCCGGCCCAGGCGATCGCCAATGCGTCCAAAGAAGCCGCCTCCCAGCGCCCAGCCCAACAGGAAGGCCGCCTGGATGATCGAGGAGTAGTAGCCGACTTGCGGATCCTTGGTGCTGACAACCCCCAGCAACTGGGCGACGAACTGGGCGTACACCAGCGTGTAGAGATGCATGTCCAGCCCGTCGAATGTCCATCCCAGCCATGCCGCGATTCCCGACTTCCACTGCATTGGCGCGATGTCACCAAGACGACGGACGGGCGGCGCTGACGTTCCCAGGTCCATGCGAACGCGGACATCGTGACATGTCCCGCGCGCCGGTTCAATCCCTTGTGTGGACTGGATCGATCAGCATTTCGCGGACTGCCGGGTGCTGGCTGCTGGCGACCTCGGGAGGGCTGCCGAGCGACCGCCACCGACCCTCTTCAATCAGGGCGAAATGCGTGCCCAGCGTCAGCCACGGACGCAGGTTGTCGGTCGTGACGGCGATGGCCGCGGGGGCGGGCAGGGCAGGGTGGCGAGGGTGCTGGAGACGGGCGAGGAAATCCAGCCACCAGCGGATCTGGGATGTGGCCAGCCCTCCCAGGGGATTGTCGAGGAGCAAGAGGGATGGTCGCAGCGCCAGGGCGCGGGCCAAAGCGACTCGCTGGCGCAGACCGCGGTTGAGAATAGCTGGCCGACGTTGGGCGTGCGGCGCCAACTCGGTCCAATCGAGCAGCCGTTCGACCTCGGACGTGACGGCGTCGAGCCGGCAGCCACGATGGTAGCACAGCGGCAAGGCGACATTCTCGGCGACCGTCAGTTGGTTGAAGGGGCGTCCGCCGTCCGCAAAAACCAGTCCAATCCGGTGTTCGGGAATGGGCAAAGCGGCCGTGGCCGTTCCTGCCGCGCTTGGGGCGGACACGGATCGTGTTCCCCGGCCGGGCGCGACCAGGCCCGCGGCGACCTCGAGGAGCAGGCTCTTGCCGCATCCCGGCGGACCCGCGATCACCCAGAACTCCTGGTCCTGGACGCGCCAGTCAACCCCACTGACCACGGTGATGTCGGGGTCCTGGCGGGCGGGGATGCTGACGCCTCGAAGCTCGATGAGGCTGGCCGGCATGGGTGTCACATGAGCAGGTAAACGACGATGAACAGCGCGTCGAGCGCGACGCAGGCGATGAGGCTGGTCACCAGGGCCCGGGTCGTGGCAGTCGAGACTTCAGCAAGGAGGAGCGGTTGGGCCAGGCCATGAAAGCAGGTGACCACGGCGAGGATCCCGCCGAATGCCATCGTCTTGAGCGCGAGGAGCGCAAAGTCCTGCCATGTGAGTGCGAGGGCCAACTGGCGGAAGTATTCGCCGGGCGTGAGGGGGACGTCCTGGAGGAAGGCGAAGAGGTAACCGCTGAAGACCGCCCCGAGGATGAGGTAGGAGCTGAGCGTCAGCACGCCGATGGCCATCCCCAGCACCCGGGGCACGACCAGGTAGTGGATCGGGTCAATCCCCAGGGCTTCGAGCGCCTCGACTTCCCCCAGGGCGCGGGTCATCCCCAACTCGATGACGGTGGCGGTACCGACGCGCAAGAGGACGACCATCGCGGCGATGAGCGGTCCCAGTTCGCGGACGACCACGGTCACCATGACCGTGCCGATCAGGTCCTGAGCGCCGACCTGGGTCAGAAGGGCCACCGTTTGTCCGATCACCACAAAACCGAGGGCGGCGGCCAGGAAACTGATCATCGGGAGCATTCCCAGGCCCGCCCGCGCGATCTGCTCGAAGATGAGGGGATGCACCACAGCGGACGCGGTCTTGAACTTGGTCGTGAGCACGCCCAGGCTGATCAGGGCGAAAGCGAGCATCTTGTGGCTCGCATCGATCCAGCGGAGCATCCACTGTCCAACGAAATTCGTATAGGAGCGCGGGAGGGGCGACTGCAACACCGCCTGCCACGGCAGCCCTTTTTCCCGGTTCAGAGGAGGCGCGGCGGGCATACAGAGCAATCACCGGGATGCACAGCGATCGGGGTGTTCATTGGGCAGTCCGGGGCGCCTGCCAGCGAGGGCGGTCGCAGAGGAAGAGTTGGTCGGGGGCGTATTTCTGGCGGGCGTGCCGCAGCGGGAACTGTGGGGGCAGGTTGGTTCTGGTGAGGACTTCGGTTGCGAAGCGCGACCAGGCGTGATCCGGGCTCTGGAGAATCTGGCTCAGGAACCGGGCGTCGGTGGTCAGGGGGGTCAGGTAGAGCCCGACGATCGGTTGCTGTTCGTCGTTGATGGCGTAGAACGAGCGTGTGGCGTCCAGGGTGGTCCAGACGCAATTGCGATTGCCGTACCACGCCACGGCCCAGGGCACGTCGCTCATCATCAGTTCCTTCGATGTCAGGAAGGAGGAGGTCTCCTGGATCCACGGGGGCAGGTAGGGCGGATAGGCGAACGGGTAGGTCCGCGGCGGCAACAGCGCGGTGATGAACTGGCTCGAAGTGGCGGTGAGGAAAAGGACGATGACCAGGTAGCGCATCTCGACGATGGCGAGATCGAATTGATCGAGCAGCACGAAGAAGAGCGCCGTTCCGAACAAGGCGACGCCCGGCAGCAGCAGGATGAGCAGGTTCTCCGTGTTCAGGAGCAATGTGTCCTGGCTCAGGTGCGTGTGCCCGCCCGCCTGCACGAAGACGAACACGACCAGGCTGATGATGAGGAAAGCGCGGAGCCGACCCAGACCCGGATTCCGGAATCGAAGGAAGAGGCTCACCAGGAAGAAGGCGCCAATCCAGCCTGCGCCGCCAAGCCGGGGCAGTTCGTTTTGGGAGATCTCGCCCACGTAGGTGAAGATCTTGCGCAAGATGTCCCGCGGTTCAACCTTGGCCAGATCTGGCTGCAAGGACCGTTCCAATCGGGTGTCCGGGAAGGGAAGCGTGTCCTGGAAGAGGGCGAACCCCGGGACGCCGAACGGGGTGCCGCTGACGGCGTAGTTGCGCGCGATCCATGGTCCGAAGATCACGAGGAAGGTGGCGGTGATCAGCGCGAGAGTCAGGAGGCGGCGCTTGCCAAACCAAAACCAGGAGCAGATCAGAACCGGCGCCAGCAGCCAGGCGAACGCGTAGCGCGTGAGCGCGCCCAGCGCGATCAAGCCGCCGATCACGACGCTCTGGCGGACAAACCACCCGGTCGGTCTGGTCTCGTCCCGGCACCCGTGCTCGGCCGTCGCGAGAGCACTGAGCAGGGCTGTGAGAATGAGCATCAGCAGGTTGGTGGACAGGCCCGACACCGTGAATCGCCAGAGGATGTCCGATCCCAACAGGACGAGCACGGTCACGACGGCGACGGGCACGTCGAAGAGGCGCCGCGCGAGCCTGTAAACGAGCCAGAGCGTCAGGAAGAACAGCGCCTGGTTGAACAAGGCGATGATCACCTCGGGTTGATACATCCAGAACTGGGGCATGACCTCGAATCGAAACGGCGCCACGGCCATCAGACCCGCCAGGATCGCGGGATAGAGGGGCGGGTTGGTCAGATCCGGATGCGCCTGCCGGGCCAGGCGGGCGTCGAATCCCTGTCGGCTCTGAAGCAGGCCGATGGTGAGCGGGCGAATGCATTTGGTCGTGTAGCCTTCGCCCTGGGAGAGATTGCGCGCGAGTTGGGCTGCCTCCATCGCTTCCGGCGCGCGGAAGTTCTGGAACTCGTGGACGTGGTACCAGACGGTCAGGGAGACGAGCAGCAGCAGGACGACGAGGGTGCGCAGGGCCCAAACGCCCTTGCCCACCTCGATGTTGTGGATGATCTCCTGGATTCTCATGGATCTTAAAAGCCGCCGAGATGGTAGTCGTGGAGTTTTCGATGCAGCGTGCGCCGGCTCATGCCGATCTTCTTCGCGGCGAGCGTGCGATTCCCGTGATGCTCCTCGAGGGCGCGCAGGATCAATTGCTTCTCCGCCTCCTTGACAGTCAGATCTTTGCTCTCGATCACGGATTTGGCGGAGGCGCCGGCGCCGATGCCGCCCCCCTGGCCGCGCACGTTTATGGGCAGATCGCGCAGGCCGATCCTCTCGCTCCGACACAGGGCCACCGCGCCCTCGATGGCATTGCGGAGTTCCCGCACATTGGCCGGCCACGAATACCGGACCAGGGCCTCCATCGCGTCGGCGGTGAAGTCGGTCACCGGCTTGCCGTAGTCCTTGGCGATCTCGCGCAGGAAATGCAGCGCCAGCAGCGGCACATCGCCCGGTCGTTCGCGCAAGGGCGGCAGCCACAGTTCGACGACCCGCATGCGGAAGTAGAGGTCTTCCCGGAACGCGCCGTCGCGGACCAGGCGGGCCAAGTCCCTGTTCGTTGCGGCAATCAGGCGCACGTCGACGCTGATCGTCTTATTCGAGCCCACGCGCTCGAAGGTCCGCTCGCCCAGCACCCGCAACAACTTGACCTGGGTTCCCGCGTCTATCTCGCCGATCTCATCCAGGAAGAGCGTCCCGCCATTGGCCTGCTCGAATCGTCCGAGCCGCCGTTCGTGGGCTCCGGTGAACGCCCCTTTCTCGTGGCCGAACAGCTCGCTCTCGAGCAGGGATGGGGCCAGGGCGGCGCAGTGGACAGCGACCAGCGGCATGCGGCTCCGTGTGCTCAGCCGGTGGATTGCTTTGGCGACCAGTTCCTTGCCCGTGCCGCTTTCCCCCTGGATGAGGACGGTGGCGGGGGTTGGCGCGACCTGCCGCACGATGTCGAACATTTCGATCATGGGAGGCGATTGGCCGATGAGATGTTCCAGGCCGAATCGTTCGTCGAGCTGGATGTGGAGCGATTCGTTCTCGACCTCGAGTTGCTGGCGCTTGAGGGCGCGCGCGATGCGCATCTCAATCTCCTCGAGGCTGATTCCCTTGCGGATGTAATCGTCAATCCGGTTTTCGCTGAAGGCGCGGCTCACCAACTCCTCGGATCCGTACGCCGTCATGAGTATGCAGATGGGCGGGCGCGTGAGCCTTTTCGCGCGATCCACCAGCTTCAGACCATCTTCCCGCGGCAGCCGGTAATCGGTCAGAACCACGTCGAACCGCTCCCGCTCCAGGAGATCGGTCGCGGTGGCGACGTCCTCGGCCAGGTAAACCTCGAAACGATCCTCGAGTGCGGCGCGCAGCCCTTCGCGCGTCGGCTTTTCATCGTCGACAATCAGCAGCGTAGGTTTGCCGTCCATATCCGTCCGTCTATTTCAACCACAGCCGTCCCGGACTGGCCACAGCAAATTATCGACATCTTCCTCTTGACAAAAACGGCCCGCTTGACTAACTGATCAGCGTCTATCCTAACCCAGGCTGAAAGGGAAGTTCATATGAAGCGACTGCTCGTGGCGGTGGCGGTTCTTTTGGCGGTGGCGTGCGTGAGGGCGGAGGTATTTGAAGTCGACCTCTGGAATGGTCTCCTCGTGGGGCAGCAAGAAGCCCCGGCCAACACCAGCGCCGCGCAGGGTGGCGAGGTCGGCCTCGGAATCCGCTACAACAGCGAGTCGAATGAACTCATGATCAACGTCGCTTACGGGATGTTTGGCTGGAATCGCCTCGAGGGCAACTACACTGGGTCGGGCATTTACGCGGGGGAAATCGGCGAGAACGGCGACTTGGTCTTCGATCTCAAACCGATTCAGGTGAGTCTCAACCCGAGGTACGGCTTTTTCCAGGGCACTTTCGTTCTGCCGCAGGCGTATGAACTGACGCTGTACCAGGGCGGGCTGTACATGAACATCAAGAGCGCCATGTATCCAAACGGCGAGATCCGCGGCCAGTTGGTCATCCCCGAGCCGGGCACGATGGCCCTGCTGGGGCTCGGGCTGGGCGGCCTTTTCTTCATGCGCAGAGCACGTGCCTAACCCCCGGGTTTTACATTCTCGAAAAGACAGGGGCGCAGCAGTGGCTGCGCCCCTTGCGTTGAATCCGGTCTGACACCGCAGTCGCTGCGGTGGATACGTGTGAACACCGATATGGAAAGCAGTGCTGAGACACGGCCGCTCGAGACGCTTCGCGCTTTCGACCTCGCGCGGCAAGGTTGGGTTGTGGCATTTGCATTGTTGAGTGTGTGCGCGCGGCCGCTTTTGGCCGGAGGGGCATCGGTCGACGCCTCGACAACCGACGCTCCGTTGCTGCGTTTCCACGCGCGCGAGGCGGTCGAAGCCGTCGGATGGCAGAAGGAGGCCCGCGCGCGTCTGTTCGCCCTGATGATGGGCGGGGATCGCCCGGATCGAGTGCCATTGCAGCCGGTCGTCCTGCGCGAACTGGAACCTGCCAACAGCGCATCCCGGTTGCAGGAGATCAGGCTGCGGACGCTGGATGACCGCACTGTGCATGCGTGGATCGCTGTTCCTCGGCGGCCCACGGCGAAGGTCGGTGGCGTCCTGGCATTGCACGGGCACGGCGGCACCGGCGAGAAGATCGTGCGCGGCGAGGGACCTTACGGGTACGGACGGACCCTGGTCGAGATGGGCTACGCGGTGGTGGCGCCGGACATCGGCCAGCATGACCTCCAGCACACGAACTGGAGTCTCATGGGCGAGCGCGTCTGGGATGCGCTCTGTTGCGTCGATTATCTCGTCACGCGCCCCGAGGTGGATACGAACCGTCTGGCCGTGGCCGGACTCTCTCTGGGCGGCGAGACGACCATGTACGTGGCCGCGCTCGATGAGCGGCTGCGGTTGGCCTGCAGCAGCGGTTGGCTCACCACGGTGGACAATATGAAGCGCGGCCACTGCCCATGCTGGAACTTCCCCGGGCTCGCACAGCATTTCGATTTCTCCGACATCTTTGCGCTGGTCGCCCCGCGTCTTCTCGTGGTCGAGCTTGGCGAGCAGGAGCGCGCGCCGGGCGGGTTCCCTGTCGAGGTCGGCCGGAGGGCCTTCGAGCGCATCCAAGGCGCCTACGCGGTGTTCGACGCCAAGTCCGCAGCGGTGTTCACGGTGCACCAGGGCGGGCATGTGTTTGTCGGTCGGGATTTCTGGCCGCTGCTTCGGCGCGAGTTGGGGGTGCCTCGAACCCCGAGGGCCGACCCCGGCGCGTCGCCGGGCCAAGGCGGGAGTCCGGACTCCGCCAAACTGCGGAGTCTCGATCCAGGGCACCAATGAGCCGACCCGATCTTGTCGCCTGCCTCGAAAGGCGAATGCCGGAGGCGATCGAGTTGCTTCGCCGCCTGGTCGAAACCAACAGCTACACCGGCAACCGCGACGGGGTCAACCGGGTCGGCGCGATCACGGCCGAGATGTTTGCGCCGCTTGGATTCGCGGCGGAACGCGTCCCTTCAACGAACCCGCTCTGGGGGGATCACCTGATCCTGTCGAGACCAGGCGGGGGCGCGGATGCGATCGCGATGATTTCGCACCTGGACACCGTCTTTCCGCCGGAGGAAGAGGTTCAGAACCGCTTCCATTGGCAACGGGAAGGGAATCGCATTTACGGCCCGGGCACGCACGATATCAAAGGGGGCACGGTGATGATGTGGCTGGTGCTGATGGCTCTGCGCGAGCTTGCGCCGAACCTGTTCGAGCAGGTGAGCTGGAAGCTGTTCTGGAACTCGTCGGAAGAGACCCTTTCACACGATTTCGGCGTTGTGTGCCTGGAACGGATCGAGGGCAACACGCGCGCGGCCCTGGTGTTCGAGGCCGAGGGGCGCCGGGAACGCGCTTCGAGGCTCGTCGTGGCCCGAAAGGGGCGGGCGACCTGGCGTCTGCGGGTCAGCGGGAGGGGCGCGCACGCCGGGGGCAGACACCCGTATGGAGCCAACGCGATCGTGCAAATGGCCCACTCGATCCAGCAAGTTGCCGCCCTGACCGATTATGCGCGTCACATCACCTTCAACCTCGGTTGTGTTTCGGGCGGAGGCGGTCTGAATCGCGTTCCGCATGAGGCCGTAGCCGAGGGCGAGTTCCGCGCGTTCACTCCCGAGGCGTATGCCGCGGCCAAGTCGGCGTTGCTGGCTCTGGCGGGGCCGGGCGCCGTCACCAGCCCCGCGGACGGCTATGCCTGCCACGTGTCAGCGGAGATCCTCAGCGAGAGCCGGCCCTGGCCGCGCAATGCGGCGACCGACCGCCTCTTCAGCGTCTGGGAGCAGGCGGCCCGTGAGCTGGACATGGAACTGGAGAGCGAGGAGCGGGGCGGGCTGAGCGACGGCAACCTGCTGTGGCACGCCGTGCCGACGATTGACGGTCTCGGGCCTTACGGACAGAACGACCATTGCTCGGAGCGCAGCGCCGATGGCAGCAAAGTGCCCGAGTTCGTCGAGGCGGACTCGTTTGTCCCCAAAGCGGCGCTCAACGCCACGGCGATCCGCATCCTGCTCGATCCGGCGGCGCGGCCTTTTGCTCCGCAACCTATACGGTTTTAAAGACAAGGGACTGTTGCCGGGCAGCGGTGCTCCTGATACGTGCAGGACCTTGCGTCTGGGTGAGGCCTGCCCGCCGCGCTGTAATAACCGGGCTAAGCCTTCGCGAGCAACTGCCGCAGCACGTACGGCAGGATCCCGCCGTGGTGGTAGTACTCGATTTCGATCGGGGTGTCGACGCGACACGTCAGGGGGACATGTTCGACCGAGCCGTTGGTGCGGCGGACCCACAGGGTGACGTCCTGGCGCGGCTTCAGCCCGGGCCCAAGGCCTTGCACTGCGTACACCTCCGTCCCGTCGAGTTTCAGGGTCTGGGCGCTGACGCCGCTCTTGAATTCGAGCGGAAGGATGCCCATGCCGACCAGATTCGAGCGGTGGATTCTCTCGAAGCTGCGGGCCACGACCGCCTTGACGCCGAGTAGGGCCGGGCCTTTGGCCGCCCAATCGCGCGAGCTGCCGGTGCCGTATTCGCTGCCGGCGATCACGATCAAAGGCGTCCTGGTCTCGGCATACCTCATGGCCGCATCGTAGATCGACATCCTCTCGCCCGTGGGCTGATAAAGCGTGTCGCCGCCAGCTTCGCCGCCGAGCATGAGGTTCTTGATGAGGACATTGGCGAACGTGCCGCGCGCCATGACGCGGTCATTGCCGCGCCGTGAGCCGTAACTGTTGAAGTTCTCGATCGCCACGTGGTGATCGAGCAGGTACCTGCCCGCAGGCGAGTCCTTCTTGATCGCTCCGGCCGGCGAAATGTGGTCCGTGGTGACGCTGTCGCCGAAGATGCCCAGGACGCGCGCCCCCTTGATCTCCGCGATGGCGCTCGGGCGGCGGGAGAAGGAGGCGAAGAACGGCGGTTCCTGGATGTAGCCTGAGGTGGGGTCCCACTGGTAGACGTCCCCTCCGCTCGGCTGGATCTCGTTCCATCGCGGGTTCTGATTCGTGAAATCCGAGTAAAGGCGACGGTAGACCTCGGGCTTGAGAGTCGAGTGCAGCAGATCGCGAATCTCCTCCTGCCGCGGCCAGACGTCTTTCAGAAACACGGGGCGCCCCTCGGCGTCACGGCCCAGCGGTTCCGAGGTCAGGTCAATGTCGATCCGCCCGGCAAGGGCGAACGCGACGACCAGCGGGGGGGACATGAGGAAATTGGCTTTGATGCTTTGGTGCACGCGGGCTTCGAAGTTGCGATTGCCAGAGAGCACGGACGCGGCAATGAGATCGTGATGCACCACCGCCTCTTCGATGTGCGTCTCGAGCGGGCCGGAATTGCCGATGCACGTGGTGCAACCGTAGCCCACCAGATGAAAACCGAGCCGGTCCAGATACGGCTGCAATCCGGTCTTCTCGAGATAGTCCGTCACGACGCGCGACCCGGGCGCCAGGGAGGTCTTGACGACCGGATTGACCGACAGGCCGCGCTCGACGGCCTTCTTGGCGAGCAGCCCCGCCGCCAGCATCACGCTCGGATTCGACGTGTTCGTGCAACTGGTGATCGCGGCGATCAGGACCGTCCCGTGCCCGAGCTCGCACTTGAGCGTGTCGCGGCTCACGGTGATGTTGTCGGGCGCCGGGTGCTGGTCGCGCATCTCGCTCTCGCTCGGTTCGATGCGGGCCTTGTTGAAGCCGGCGTGCCACTCGTGATGGAAATTGATCGGCCGGTGGCCCTTGACCAGGAGGCGACGGGCGGATTCCTCCGGCAACTTGCCGTATCCATTCTCGGATGCCGGCTTCGCGAGCAGATCGAGGAACGTCTGTCTCAGAGCGGGCAGCTCGATGCGGTCCTGGGGGCGCCTGGGGCCGGCAACGCTCGGCACGATGCTCGAAAGATCCAGCGCGATCTCGTTCGAGTAGTCGATCTGGCCGGGCGCCGGCATGCCAAAGAGCCCCTGGGCCCGATAGTAGCGTTCGCACGCCTCACAGAGATCCTCGCCGCGGCCGGTCGCGCGGAGAAAAGCCACTGTCTCCCCGTCCATCGGGAAGAAGCCCATCGTGGCCCCGTACTCGGGCGCCATGTTGGCAATCGTGGCGCGGTCCACCAGGGACAGCGCCGCGGCGCCCGGTCCGAAAAACTCGACGAACTTGCCCACCACGTTCGCGCGCCGCAGGAGCTGCGTGACGGTGAGCGCGAGGTCGGTCGCCGTGACTCCCTCGCGGAGCGCGCCGGTCAGGCACACGCCAATCACATCCGGCGTCAGGATGTAGACAGGCTGGCCGAGCATGCCGGCCTCGGCCTCGATGCCCCCCACGCCCCAACCGACGACGCCCAGGCCGTTGATCATGGTGGTGTGCGAGTCGGTGCCGACCAGGGTGTCGGGGTAAAGGATGGGGGCGGGCTCTCCGTTGAGGGTCCCAGGCGATTGCTGCACGCCCTTGGCCAGGTACTCGAGGTTGACCTGATGCACAATCCCGATTCCCGGCGGGACGACCTTGAGCTGGTCGAAGGCCTGCATGCTCCATTTCAGGAATTGATAGCGCTCGCGGTTGCGCATGAACTCCATCTCGAGATTGTTGCGGGCCGCGTCGCCGGTTCCGGCGAAGTCGACCTGCACCGAATGGTCGATCACCAGATCCACCGGCACCAGGGGCTCGACGATCTTTGGAGTCTTCCCGAGCCGCGCGGCGGCCGAACGCATGGCCGCGAGGTCCACCATCAAAGGAACGCCCGTGAAGTCCTGCAGCAGAATGCGGGCGACGACGAACGGGACCTCCGTCGTGCGCTCGGATCGAGGCTGCCACCCGGCCAGGTCGCGCACGCTCTGTTCGGTGATCTTCTTCCCGTCACAGTTCCTGAGCACGGATTCAAGCACGATGCGCAGCGAAATCGGGAGCCGCTCCAGGTTCCCCAGCCCCGCCTGAGCCAGCGCCGGCAGCGAATAGAACTGCCCGGTCCGGCCGCCGCCCAGGTCCAGGTTCTGAAGCGTCCCGAACAAAGAATGTGGTTCAGTCATACCATGTTGATCAGTCGGATTCTCGTGAGCCTAAAACAAGAAAATGAAGATTGACGCATGCGATGTCAAGCGGACGCGCGGGCTTGCCGAGGCGCCGCGGCCCTCATCATCGCGCAAAGCGCGCGCGGAGCAGGGATCCACCACGAGCGCTCAACGTCCAACGCTCAACGCGCAATTGGGGCCCGCAGACTATTGTGCCCCGAAGCAGTAGACGCTGCCGTCTTCGCTGCCGACCACGACGAGGCCGCCCGCGACGGACGGCGACGCGGTGATCGGCTGGCCGATTTCGTAGTGCCACAGCTCCTTGCCTTCCGCGAGCGAGACGACGTAGAGCCGCCCGTCATCCGAGCCCACAACCACCTTGTCTCCCGCCACGACAGGCGAGCTGTCGACTTTGCCGCGCGTCGCGAATGTCCAGAGCGCTTTGCCCTCCGATTTCGAGACGCAATGCAGGCGCTTGTCGCGCCCGCCAAACACCACTTTGTCCTCCGTGACCGCGGGCGAGGCGAAGTAGGGGAAGTTGCGATCGCGATAAGTCCAGACCTTCTCGCCCTTGTCGATGTCAACGCAGAGAAACTCGTTGTCGTAATGTCCGAAATAGGCGCGGGCGCCGTCCAGCGCCACGGATCCCGCGATGTAAGCCCCAGCCTCGACTCCCTTGACCTGTTCTCCTTTGGCCAATCCGATCACGTGCAGAATGGCGTCGCATCCGCCGAAGACCGTCTGCCCGGCGGCGACGGCGGGTGAACCGTTGATGTAGTTGCCGGTCTCGTACACCCAGTTGCTCTTGCCCGTGGCTCCATCGACGCAGTGGAGTTTGAAGTCGTAGCTGCCGGCCAGGATCCACGCACCCTGGCCCGTGGGTGCCTTGACCCAATTCGGCGCGCCCAGAATGCGGTCCTCGGTCTCGTACTTCCACGCCAAACGCCCGTCCCGCGCCCCGACTGCGTAGAGGAAGTTGTCGCTCGATCCGAAGAAGACCCGGTCCCCGTGAACAAGCGGCGACGATTCGACAGGCCCGTCGGTCTTGAACGACCAGACCTTCCGGCCCGTTGCGAGATCGAGGCTGTAGAGGTGAGCGTCGTCCGACCCCACATAGATCCGTCCACCCACGACTGCCGCCGACGATTTCACGGGGCCTTCGGTCTTGAACTGCCAACGCCGGGCGAGGGCGTCTGGCAAGGGGTCCTGGGCCACGCCCAACAAGGCGGGACCGCCCCGGTACATGGGCCAGTCTTTGGCGGCCTCCGCGGCGGAAGACCCCGGGGCCAGGGCGAGCGCTGCGGCAAGAAACGCGGCATTCATTCAGCGCGACAGTATTGTCGGGGGCCGGGGTTGGCAAACGAAATGCCGCAAATGGCTGTTGACTTGGCCGGTTCGTTTGCTAGCCTCCACGCCCTTTGATCCGAAGGCTTCATGAAGACGTATTTGCCGAAAGTGAATCTGGACGCCCGCAAGTGGCACGTGGTTGATGCCGAGGGCAAGGTGTTGGGACGCCTCGCCGTCGAGGTGGCCAACGTCTTGCGCGGCAAGAATAAGCCCATCTACACCCCCCATCTCGATGCCGGTGACTTCGTCGTCGTGATCAACGCCGAAAAGGTGCTGCTGACCGGCAAGAAGGAGACCGACAAACAGTACATGTCGTACTCGGGCTGGAAGGGCGGCGAGAAGCACCAGACGGTCGCCCAGGTCCGCGCCCGGCACCCCGAGCGCCTCATCCTGCACGCCGTCAAGGGGATGATCCCCAAGAACCGGCTGGGCGACGCCCTGCTCACCAAGCTGAAAGTCTACAAGGGTAACCAACATCCCCACGGCGCCCAGCAACCCGCCCCGATGACCATCAATAACTGAACGCATTATGAGTGAGGTTACCGAATTTCTCGGCACTGGCCGCCGCAAGACCGCTGTGGCCCGAGTTCGTCTCGCCCCCGGCACGGGCAAGATCACCGTCAACGGGCGGACCTTCGAGAGGTACTTCGTCGTCGAGACCCACCGGGCATTCGTCATGCAGCCGCTGCTGGCAACCGAATCGGCCGCCAAGTTCGACGTCCGCGTCAACGTCACAGGCGGCGGCCCCAACGGCCAAGCCGGCGCCGTCCGCCACGGCATCTCCCGCGCCTTGCTCAAGGCCGACAGCGCTTTTCGCCCAACCCTCAAGGCCCAGGGGCTCCTGACACGCGACCCGCGCATGCGCGAGCGCAAGAAGTACGGCCAGCCCGGCGCCCGCAAGCGCTTCCAGTACAGCAAGCGGTAACGAGGCACGCCTCGGACCGATCCGAATCTTCATTCAGCCTGACGGGCAGGCCGCTGCCTGTCAGGCGTGGCGCGCCGTCATTAGTTGCTTGCGCAGATTGGCGGAAGACTGTCCTATTCGGGGCATGAAGATCCCGATGACCCGCCGCCGTTTTCTCCGCGCCAACCTCACGTTCACGTTTGCCGCGGCAAGCCTGCCGCACCTGGTCCCGGCCTCCGTCCTGGGCCAGGGCCAGTCTTCGCCCAACAGCCGCATCCAGGTCGGATGCATCGGCGTCGGGCCGCAGGGCCGGGGCGTGATGAGCAACTTTCTGCCGCAGACCGACTGCCGCGTGATCGCCCTGTGCGACGTCGCGAAACGCAACCTCGACGCCGCGCTGCAGATGGTCAATGGCCATTACAAGGACCAGGCGTGCGCCAAACATCACGACTACCGTGAACTGCTGCGCCGGTCCGACATCGATGCCGTCCTGATTGCCACGCCCGATCACTGGCACGTGCCGATCGCCGTGGCCGCCGCGCGCGCGAGCAAGGACATGTACGTCGAGAAGCCGCTCGGACTCTCCGTCGAGGAGGATCAACGGCTGCGCGCCGCCTGCGGCCTGACCAAACGCATCTTTCAATTCGGCACCCAGCAGCGGTCCGGCAGCCAATTCCGCCTCGCCTGCGAACTCGTCCTCAACGGCCGGATCGGATCGCTCAAGGAGATCGCTGTCTGGGCCTCCGCCAGCCGGCCCGGCGGATCGACCAAACCCGTTCCGCCTCCCGCGGATCTCGACTACCCGAGGTGGCTTGGACCGGCGCGGGAAATGCCTTACACGGACGGCAAGGCCTTTGACGGCGACCCGGCAGACACCTGGAAGACCTGGTGGTTCAACTATGACTACGCCCTGGGATTCGTCGCCGGCTGGGGAGTGCACCCGTTGGACATCGCCTACTGGGGCCACCCGGCCATGATGCGCGGGAAGGTGGGGGTCGAGGGCAAGGGCGTCATTCCGACCGAGGGCGCCTGCAACACGTCGGTGGCCTGGGATGTCCAATTCAAGTTCGCCGATGGTGTCCGCATGATCTACCGCGGCACGCGCAACAACTACGAGCCGGTTACGCCCATGAACGACCTCAGACCGTGGGAGCAGAAGTACGGACGCGCCATCGATCACGGCACCGCTTTCGAGGGGACCGACGGCTGGGTCCTCGTCGATCGCGGGGCCATCCGCACCTCGCCCGAGGGCCTCGTCGAAACGAAGTTCGGTCCGAATGACCGCCGCCTTGTCCAGAGCAGCAATCACGTCCGCAACTTCCTCGACTCGATCAAGAGCCGTCAGCCCGCTATCAGCCCGATCGAGGACTCCGTCCAGGCCGACATCCTCTGCCATCTCAGCGACATCGCCACGCGTGTCGACCGCCCGCTGACGTGGGATCCGGGCAAGGAACAGTTCGTCGACGATCCGGATGCCAATGCGCGCCTGAAGATGCGGCCCGTTCGCCAGGGATGGGAGTGGGCGTAGCCCGGACAGAGAGTGGTTCAAAGCTGCGCGTGATCTCATGTCCGGGCTGTGGCAAAACCGCGCCCGGAAAGGCAACCGGGAGCATCCTGTCGGTTCCGACCGCGTTCCTATCCGGGGACAGAGTTCTGCATTTTCTCAGCCCTGGATGCGAAGGGCTTCAAGCACTCATTTCAGCGCCTCGATCCGGCCTCGGAGAACCTGCCCGCGTGATCCAGCCGCCTCCGATCACCAGATCGCCCTGGTAGAACACGCACGCCTGCCCGGGCGTGATCGCGCGCTGGGGGCTGTGCAGCCGGACACGCGCGGTCCCATCGGCGTGCGCAAGAACCGTGGCGGGGGTGCCGGGATGGTTGTAGCGGATCTTCGCCATGACATCGAGTCGAGCGGGCGGCGCTTCAAAAGGGATCCAGTTGCACCGTTCCACCCGGAACTCGGACTCTTCGAGCGACGCGTTGTCACCGACTACAACCCGGTTGGCGGCGGCGTCGAGGTCGACAACGTAGAGGGGGGCGGACGATGCGATCCTGAGCCCGCGGCGCTGGCCAATCGTGTAAAACTCGATGCCTTCATGCTGGCCCAGGACCCGCCCGTGCAGATCGACAATGTCTCCCGGGTGCGGCGTGACATACCTGGCCTCGCGCAGAAAACGTCCGTAGTCGTTGTCCGGCACGAAACAGATTTCCATGCTCTCCGCCTTGTCCGCGGCGGCGACCTGGTGCGCGCGGGCGATTTCGCGCGTCTGTGACTTCAGAAGATCGCCCAGCGGCAGCAAGGCGTGGGCAAGCTGCTCCTGGCTCAAGGAAAACAGGAAATAGCTCTGATCACGCCGCGGATCCCGTCCTCGACGGAGCAGCGAGCGGCCCGAGGCCTCGTTACGTTCCACGCGGGCGTAGTGGCCGAAAGCAATCTTGTGTGCCTCCAATCGCCGTGCGAAGGAGAGAAGCAGGTCGAATTTGATCCTGGCGTTGCACATCGCGCACGGATTGGGCGTGCGCCCCGCCCTGTACTCGTCCGCGAAGTACTGGATGACTCGCTGCCGGAATGCGTCTGCGCCATCCACGACGTGAAAGGGGATCCCCAACCGTTCGCACACCGCGCGGGCATCCTCCGCAGTCGCCGCCCCCAAACCCCGGGTGCATCGCTCCCGCGCTCCTGGCATCGCCTCGGGCGACCAGAGCTTGAGTGTGACCCCGACGACATCGTAACCCTGGTTCCGGAGCAGGATGGCGGCGGTCGAGGAGTCAACCCCGCCGCTCATCCCAACAACCACCCGAGTGCTGGACCGGTCGGACACGCGCCCGAGGGTAGGGGAGGCGTTCGGACCGTGTAAAGGCCCGGACGTCATCGTGTCGACAGCCCGGAGCCGGTCTTCTGCTGATAGTGGCGCCATCGGCGGATGACGGATTCGACGTAGTGTTGGGTGCCGGGGAAGGCAATCTGCGACACGAACTCGACGCTGTTCGTCGCGGCGGCCTCTCTCGCCCACTTGAGCACATTCGCGCGTCCGGCGTTGTAGTCCGCCAGCGCGTAGGGGACCGGGTCGTCCGTCTTGCGGTAACGCTCGATCAGCTTCCGCAGGTACCAAGTCCCCGCAAGGGCGTTGGTGCGCGGATCATACAGATGCGCCTCGGGCAACGGATAGGCGCGGACTGTTTCAGCCCACTCCTGAGCAGCCGCATCGGTCAACTGCATGAGCCCGATCTCGCCCGCTCGCCCACGCACGCCCGGGTGGAATCGACTCTCCCGCCAGACCACGGCCTTCACCAAGGCCGGATCGAGGTTGTAGCGCCTGGCTGCCTCCAGGATCGGAGCGTCCTGGCTGTGATCGAGTCGTTCCCTGGATCGCCGCCACAGCGTCAGCGACGCGATCAGCAGCAGGACCAGGCAGACCGCCGCTCCCCTCAAAGCCAGCTTCCTGACCCTGTGCAGCTTGCTCTTTGCGCGTGACCGCCTAGCCCGCATGTTTCACCTTGATGGTGCAGAGGGCGGTCAGACCTCGCAAGGGGACTGCGATGCGGGATAGCCCGGTTACGGTTCCTCGCGAAGCGTGTGAAATCACCGGGCTAGCACGCATGCTCCCTCATTCCTTGCGTCGTGTGTCGATGATGACGGTGACGGGGCCATCGTTGACCAGGGCCACCCTCATCTCAGCGCCGAATTCGCCGGTTGCCACCGGCTTGCCCAGATCCGCTTCGAGCCGCTGGATGAACGCCTCGTAAAGCGGGATCGCGATCTCCGGCCTGGCCGCGTTGCAGTAAGAGGGGCGGTTCCCCTTCTTTGTGCTCGCCAGGAGCGTGAACTGGCTCACGACCAGCGCCTCGCCGTCCGTATCCCCAAGCGAGCGATTCATCAGGCCCTGATCGTCGCTGAAGACGCGCAGCCGTGCGATCTTTCCGCTCAGCCATTCCACGTCGCGTCCGGTGTCCTCGGACTCGACCGCCAGCAGGATCAGCAAGCCCTGGCCGATCTGCGAGACTGTCCTGCCTCCGATCGTGACGGAGGCTGAAGCAACGCGTTGGACGACGGTGCGCATGGGTGCGAGGGGGATGTGTCTCAGGACAGGCGAGCAGCGCGCGATGGCGCAGGAGAGATGCTTGATGCTTGGTGCATGTTGATCCATGATTTGTGGCCAGCCCCTGCGAGTGGGCAAGACGAATCTGCAACGGACGAATCTGCACAGAAAAGAAGCCTCGGCGGGATTCGGCGCAACCGGCGAGAGCGGCGCCGTAGCCCGGCCATTCTTAGCGCGGCAAAGCCGCAACCAGAATGTGCAACAACTGACACCCCTTGCGGCATGAGACTTCTGTCAACAGGAAAAGAAGTTGACAGAGAGTGGTACAACGCTGCGCGAGGAACCGTAGCCGCGCTGCGTAATACGCGGGCTGCCGCGGGGTACGGGAAGGCGTTGGGGTGATGTGCCCCTGGGAGCGTGGGAGCGGTGGGCGGGGACGAGGTGGGGTGAACGGCGGTTTGTCAAGCATGATTCTGGGGCTGGGCGGAAAGAAATGTGAAAAAAAACTAAAAAAGATGTTGACCCTCACTGTGAACGAAGTATTTTGTGCCCGCTTTTAGATGCGAGATGCTGCATCGCCGAACGGGCGAGTAGATTCGGCGAGCGGCAATTTGTCTCCTCTAAACATGAGATTTTTGCGGCGAGAACGCCGGAATGCTCTTTGACAATTGAATTGTGCGATGAGTGAGAGCCCCCTCATGGGCGGTCTCGAAAGAGACTGCGCTTGAGGTTAGTTTTAATCAAAACACCGAGCGCAAGCTCGGTTAAGAGTCAAGCAAGTTAGTTTATATACGGAGAGTTTGATTCTGGCTCAGAACGAACGCTGGCGGCGTGGATAAGACATGCAAGTCGAACGCTGATTGCGGAGTAGCAATATTCTGCAATCGGAGTGGCGCACTGGTGCGTAACACGTGGGTAATTTGCCGCGAAGTTCGGGACAACTCCGAGAAATCGGAGCTAATACCGGATGTGATTGCCTGGGGGCATCCCTGGGCGGTTAAAGTTGGGGACCGCAAGGCCTGACGCTTCACGATAAGCCCGCGGCCTATCAGCTAGTTGGTGAGGTAACGGCCCACCAAGGCTAAGACGGGTAGCTGGTCTGAGAGGACGACCAGCCACACTGGAACTGAGACACGGTCCAGACACCTACGGGTGGCAGCAGTC
>JAKLFY010000005.1 GCA_022710935.1 Verrucomicrobiota bacterium | reverse complement strand
CACTCGAAATGCTTGGTTCGTTGTTTGCCCTGTCTTGTAACGAACTCAGTTTCAACCAATGAACACAGGCATTTCGAGCTTTTTCTTCCTGCTCCCTCAAAAAAGCGCGCTTCTTGCAGGTCTAGTGAACGGCACGGAGGTATACTCGGGGGCAGGTATGACACTGACGGAGATTGGCATGGCAATGACTGGCCCTGACTGGCGCCCGGCGAGCGTGTCCTATTGGGACAGCGTAAGCGTATCTGTAAGCCCAGTTCCGGAAGGGGGTGCGACCCTCTCGATGCTCGCCTGCGCTCTCTTTGGTCTGTTGCTGGTTGCCCGACCCAGCAAGTAGTCTCTCAGCGAGGGGCGTAGCCTGTCACGTGGACTCGGAGACGACTTCGAGTCCCGCCCAATCAGGGCTCATTTTCTCACGAGAGGCCGAGCCCACGGACGCATTTGGCCACGCCTCGCCCGTCCCCAACAAGTAATCCAATTTCACCGACGAACGGCACGGGTAGGGCGTCAGAGCTCCCATCGCATCAGAAAGTCGGGTGTTGAACCTGAAGAATGCACCTGCGTGAGCGCCCAGCACGAGCTGAGGCGCGCTGCGAGCGGGTCTCCGCAGCGCAGCTCATAAGACGGGTGGACTCCCTCGATCATTGGGGACAACGCCCGGGGATTCCCTGGGAGCCTCGCAAAGCCTGCCGTGCGAGGGGATCTCGTCTCGGATTCCTACGTGGTCAAAGCAGGTATTGGAGAAGACTGGTGGCAGAGTGGGGGCTTGAGACGGGCCCGATCCACATCGAGAACGGTGCCCGTGTCGAGGGTAGACATGTCCCGGCAAGTATGGGACCTGCTGGCCTACGGTGTGCTTGGATACCGGCGGGTCATATGCGTGAGTAGGGTGTCCTGCGTCTGGTCTTCGGCGTGTAGCGTGGAGGCTTCTCCCGCAGCAGCAACTCCCGCTGCCGTCGATTGAGTTCCACCGGCAAGTCGTCCGAGTGCAGTCGGCTCCAAAGCGCGGCGAGATCTTCGGCCGGCAATTCGTCCACGAAGCGGAAGGCGGAGGCCGCTAAGTAGTTGCGGTCTTTCTCGAACGCGAGCCAGCGGCGGTCGAGCTTTTCCGCCGCGCTGCCGGTGGTATTCGATCCAGCAAAGATGTCGAGCACTGTGCCGCCGGGGTCAGTGAGGAATTCGATGAAGAAAGTCGGCAACTTCTCCGGGAACCGGGCAGGATGCGATTTTACGCCCACGGTGGCGCAATGGCGCAAGTAGGGCGAGTTGCTCTCGGTGTTCGGAATCTGCAGCAGGTTGGACGGGATAGCGCCGCCGTTGTTGTCGGCGAAGCGGCTGCTGATGTCGTGGCCGGAAGGGCGCAGTTTCGGGCGGTAGAAACTCTCGGCGTCTTCCAGCAGTTTCTTCATCCGCTCGGAGTAGGGGGCAAGGACGCGGCGGACGTCGGCCTTTGGGAAGTCGGTCTTCGCGAACCACCAGACGGTGTTCACGGAATCTTTTGCGCGGATCTTTCGCTTGTTCACCCATTCGATAGGCGACGGGAGTTTGGCGGGGTTGTGCCAGAAGAACTCCTCGGCGAGACGGAAACCATGTTCGTCGCAGAGACGCAGCATGACGCGGAAGTTGTAGAGCGAGCGCACGGGGCGTCCGCTCTGGTAGGCACCGCCAAGGTCGAGCACGAAGCTGCCGGCGGGCTTCAGCACGCGTTTGACGGGTTCGGCAAACTGGAGCAACCAGTCGACATGGGCGTCCTCGGTCGCGTTGCCGTACTCCTTCTGGCGCTGGAGCGCGAAAGGCGGGGAGGTGATGACAAGGTCAACGGAGTCGGCGGGCAGGCATGGCAAGAGATCGAGCGCGTCACCAACATGAGCTTTGCCCCTGTCGGTCGTGTAAAGCGGCGTTGGGAGCGGGGCAGACATGTCAGTACTCCTCCAGGCCGTGAATCCAGCTCGCCAGAATCTTCCAAAGCACGGTGACGGCGAAATAGACTTCCGGGTCCTGGCGGCGCAGTTGCTCGATCTGGCCCACACAGGCTTGCTGGTCCTGCGTCCCCAGGATGTAGGCAACCCAACCGCGCGCGTTGTCGTCCGCGAGAAGCGGGAGAACGTCGTCAATCCTCACGCAGCCTGAACGGCTCACCGCCCAAGCGATGCCGGCGCGCTGATCCTCTTGGGCAGCGCCGAGCCGAGCGACCACGTTGGCCCCAGTAGCCGCAATCTTCCGTAAGGCGCGGGCAGCTTCGATGCGGATGGGTTCGGACAGTTCGAGGAACACCTGAACCAGCGCGTCCACACTGGCAGCTTGCTGCAACTCGCCGAGCGCCCACGCGGCTCCGGCGCGGATCTCCGGGTGTTGAGTTCGGTCGAGCAAAACCGCGGTAAGGGTGTTACGCGAATCGTCCGTCGGAATCTCACCGAGGATGATAACGGCTTCGAGCCGATGCTCCAGGTATTGGTCTTGTAGCGTTTGCTGGATCAAGGCCATGCCGGTGGTTTCACCGGCACGCGCAAGCCCGGCGGCAGCCTCGAGCCGGACGTAAATATGCTCGCGGGCATCCTGCATCCGCTCCGCGAGAGCAGCGGATGCCGCGGGACCGTGAAGATGCGATAGGGCCTTGGCGGCGGTATAGCGGTCCGCCACGGCGGGCGAGGCAAGCATCCCGAGAAAGCTCGAGTCGACGCATGTGCCGGAGCAGGGGAGCGCTGAGGTGACGGGCGCGACCGATGCTATGATCTGTCCGGGGACAACGGTGTCCCCAATATTGACAAGGGGCTCGAGGGAAATGCCCTTCTTGCTGAGCGCAAGCGAAATCGTCCGTTGGTCACGTTCGCGTTTGAACTGAAGCCTTCCAGCCGTGAGTGCACTGACGACGCCGGCGCTGCTGGCCACGGCGCTGGGCCAGGTGACACGCAACTCGAAGCCCTCGCCAGCGCCCTTGGGCTTCTCACTCACAACGCGGTTCTTGGCGAAGGCCCGGCGCAACGAGGCGACGGAGACGAACTGGATCAGCGGATTCGCCTGCCAGTCAGTGGGGCCTTCACCGGTCTTAGTGCAGATCGAAAGGGCGACGACGTCGCGGTCGCTGAGTCCCTTGTCCCAGCCACGCTCGGAGTCAGAGACCGAATGGGACATGCTGATCTCCAGTTGCGTCTTGGCACGAGCTTCCACGCGAGTGCCGCAATTGAGGCAGAGGAGATCGGGAACCCGAAGCCGTTTAATCTTGATGTTCTTCCAGATCTTGTAGTCCATCGAGCCGCGCTCCAACTCGATGGGCCGGTGACCCTGCCGCCGCAATTCACCGAGAACAGCGCGGGCGCCGACCGCGCCTATAGCGAGCTTTTCGAGAAAGCTCTCGTCCATTTTGAATGCACGACGGCCAACCATAGCGTCACAGGTGGTTGATGCCCGTTGAGTTTCCGATGGCGCGGGTTGCGGTAGCGCACTTCATGGCAGAACAGTAGCGAACATTGGCTTCATTGCGAAGCCCGATTTTCGCACTCAGGGTCTCTGCAAGAACCAGTCCGTATCCTCAAGGCGTAACTGCAACATCGTGCGCGGAAGTGCGATCAGAATGGTGAAAGTCGAGGAGTGCTGAAAGCCCAAGAGTTGCCGAATGGGGCCGGACGGGATAAGCTTCGGGTCAGTGAAGGAGGCGTGTCGGTTCAGATGCTCAAAGGACCGTTCATCCCGGTTACGACGGCTTACATTGCGGGCTTGCTGCTGGGCAACTGGCAGCCGGCGCCGTTGGCGCTCCTGTTCAGCGCCTGGGCCCTGGCGCTGATCGGAGCCGCGGTGTGGCCGCGCCGGAGCGCGATCCTGCTCGCCGCCGCGCTTGTGCTGGCCGGATGGACGAATCTGGTCAGCCGAACCGCTCTGCTCTCGCCCGCCGATCTGAGAGCCGTCCTGGCCGAGGAACCGCAACTCGGAGCGATCCGGGGACGGTTGGCGGGCACGCCGGCGCTGCGGGTGGTTCCGCGCGGCACGCGCGAGGCGCGGCGCACGTCGGCCATAATCGATGTTCAAGCCGTGCGGATCGGCGATGTGTGGCGCCCGGCCATCGGGCGGGTGGCGGCGACCATGAATGGCGCGCTCGAAGCCGGCTACTTTGGCGGGCGGACAGTCGAGGCGGTTGGCGTGCTGCGGCGTCCGAGCGGACCGGTGGCCGAGGGCTTGTTCGATTACCGGGCGTGGCTCGAGTGGCAGGGGATCCACTATGAACTGGTCACGGACGGGCCCGAGGACTGGGCGCTTGTCGCGACGCCGAACGAGCCCGTTCGCCCACCGCTGTCTGACCGGTTCCTGGCGTGGGCGCAGGGGGTCCTGGCGATGGGGTTGCCGGAGGAGGACGAGGCGGTGCGGCTGCTCTGGGCAATGACGCTGGGATGGAAAACGGCGCTGACGGACGAGGTGTCGGAGCCGTTTGTCCGGACCGGCACGATGCACATCTTTGCCATCAGCGGGCTGCACATCGTGCTGATCATGGGGATTCTGGTGGCGCTGCTGCGCGTGTTGCAGGTGCCGCGCTGCGCCTGCGGGGCGGTGACGGTGCCGATGGTTTGGTTCTACACCGCGGCGACGGGGTGGCAGGCCTCGGCCATTCGGGCGACGCTGATGATGACGGTGATCGTTGGGGGGTGGGCCTTGCGGCGGCCGTACGATCTCCTGAACTCGCTGGCCACGGCGGGCTTCATGATCCTGGTCTGGGAACCGCGCCAGCTCTTCCAAGCGAGTTTTCAGTTGTCCTTCTTTGTCGTGCTTGCCATCGCGCTGTTCGCGCGTCCGATTGCGGAAGCGCAGCGGCGGTGGCTGGCCACCGATCCTTTCCTGCCGGACGAACTGGTCCCACGGTGGCGCAAGGCGCTCGAACCTCCGCTGCGGTGGTTGGCCGCGAGCCTCGGAACATCGGCCGCCGCGTGGCTGGGATCCTGGCCGTGGATCGCTCACTATTTTCACATCGTCACACCCGGCGGTCTCGTTTCGAATCTCGTGATTGTTCCGATCAGCAGCCTTGCGCTGATGAGCAACCTGGGCGGCCTGATCTGCGGCACCTGGCTTCGGCCCCTCACCGAGCTGTTCAACCACAGCGCGTGGTTCTGGATGTCATGCGTGATCCGGGTCAGCGAATGGATGGCCGCGCAGCCCTGGACGTGGTTCCATGCGGCCTCGCCCGGCATCGCCGCCGCCATGGCGTACTACGCGCTGCTCTTCGGCGTGATGATCCCCGAACTCCGACAGAACCGGCGGTGGATCCTGACGCTCGCCGCGCCGGCCCTGTGGCTTGCGATCGAGATGGCAGTCGGATGGCGGGCGGCACGTGACACCTTGACCCTGACGGTGCTGGCCTTGAGGAGCGGCGCCGCGCAGTACGTGGATGCCCCCGGGCGGAGCGAGGACCTTCTGATCGACTGCGGGGATGCGCCCTCGGCCAGGGCCGCCGTGGGACCGTTCCTCCAGTCGCGCGGCGTCAATTGCCTGGCGCGTCTGGCGGTCACGCATGGGGACGTCCGCCATGTCGGTGGAGCGCAAATGCTGGCGGACGCGTTCCGGGCCCGACAAATCGTCGCGAGCGGCGCCCCTTCGCGGTCGCCGGACTATCGGCGGCTGCTCCAATCGCTCGAATCGACGCCCGAGCGCCGTGTCTGGGCCCGCGCGGGCGACACGGTGGCGGGATGGACGGTGCTCCACCCCGCCGCGGACGAACGGCACGCGCAAGCGGACGACAATGCGCTGGTGCTTTGGCGCACGTTCGGCGGTGTGCGGATTCTGCTGCTGGGCGACTTGGGCGTCGCGGGCCAGGCGGCCCTGCTGGAACGGGGCGCGGACCTGCGGGCGGACATCGTCATCGCCGGGCTTCCGGTCAAGGGCGAACCGCTGGGGCAAGCGCTCGTCGAGTCAATCCAGCCGCGCCTGATCGTGATTCAGGACGCCGAGTATCCCGCGAACGAACGGGCCGGGGCGAACCTGCGGGCGCGTCTCGGAGTCTGCGGCGCGCCGGTCCTGTGCACGACGGTTGAAGGCACGATCACGGTGCGGGTGCGCCGCGGCCGATGGCAGGCCCGGACCATGCGCGGTTTCGCCAACGAGCCCGCATCGTTCAGACGCCTCCTCGGGCTGAGGCGGAGCTTCGCGAGTCCTGTCGCACCCGGCGTCCGCGCGGCGGTCAAGCGCTTCCCTTGCGCGGCTTTGTCCCGGCAGTCTTCTTCTGCGCCTTGGGTCGCGCCGGAGGACGCTCCGCGGCGCGGGCTTTGCCGGCCGCGGAAGCGGAACTGGCCGGCTTGGGCTTGCGTCCGGCGGGCTTGGCGGCGCCTCGAGGCGCCGTCTTCCGGTGAATGGCCTGACGCACCTCGTTCACCTTGGTCTCGACCTGGCTTTTGGCCTTGTGGAGTCCCTGCTGAGCCGTGTTGACGGTATCCGTGAGCAGCGTGCACCCCCGTCGGATGCCCCGAGTGAAGGTGCCGTCCTTGAGTTCGATTCCGCGGGATCGCAGGAACTCGCTCACATGCTCGTAGAGCTCGTTATGTTTGATCGTCTTCATGGTTATGCGCGACAGCATCGAGGTTATTTCGAGAAATGCACGCCACAATTACAAGTCGCCAGGCCCTTTGTAGGGCGGCATTCCCCGGAGAACCTCCGCGCTTCGGAGAGCCGATCCTCTAGCGCGTGGCCGGGTCCTTTTCCCAGGGGACAACCCACTTGTAGATCCGATGCTCGCTCCCGTCCCAGCCATCCGGATCGGCACTGGTGCGGTAGACTTCCACCGGCTTGGCGCCCGCCATGTCGAAGTCGTGCGAGACGATGCGCGACCCCGGCTTGAGCTTGGCCAGTTGGGGCATCAGTTTCACGTTCAGGGACGGCAGGAGGTAGAGGGCGACGACGCTGGCCTCGGTGAGATCGAGCGTGAAGATGTCCGCCTCCTTGATTGTCACGAGGTGTTCGACCTTGTTGGACCTGACGTTGGCGATCGACTCGCGGACGCGCTCGGGGTTGATGTCAAAGCCGACCGCCTTGACTCCATACTTCTTGGCGGCGGTCACCACGATGCGCCCGTCGCCGCAGCCCAGATCATAGACCACATCGCCCTTCTTGACCTCGGCCATCTCGAGCATCTTGTCCACGATGAACTGCGGTGTCGGGACGTAAACAACGTCCGGCTTGCGGGCGGGCGGCTTGGAGTCATCCGCAGGGGCCGTCCGCGCGGGAGTCGACGGGTCGCCGGCCAGAAGGAGCCAGGCCAGGGCGATGAAAGGAGGCGTGATGAGCAACAGCAGGGATCGGGTTTTCATGGGTTCAATGCGTGGGCGCACTGTGCAAGAGGCCAAGGTCCCTGGAAAGCACGAAATCGCGCTGGCCGCGTCGAGCGGTGCATCTGGTTGTTGTCGGTGTTGTGTCGCCCGGTGAGGGCACCGGGCCTCCAACGGATGGAGATTGCCGGTGCAGGCCGCGTGCCCCCACGCGGCGCATACTCGATTCCCACCGACAACCTCCAGAAGCACTCCGCGTCGAGGCAGCACCAATCCATGAAGAGGAGAAGGCGGGATCAGGAGCGGCGCATTGGATGGATTCGAAAAGAGAGAAGCTCCTCGGCATCCGGGTCGATTTCGAGCATGCCGTAGCCCCCGTCCTTGAGGAGTTCGCATCCGGCGAGCGAGGGGCACAGGCGGACGCGGAACGGGCGCCAGCACCGGGCTTGGCGCAGCGCTTCGGTCATGCGGCGAATCGAGTTGCCGAGAAACGAGATCCGGGGCATGCCCGCCAGCACCCGGCTCTGCCAGTAGACCAGACGCGTGTGGAGATGCCCGATGACGGTCAGCCTGACTTGCCCGATGCGGGAGCGCACGACGCCTTCACGCCAGAGGAAGGGAAGCGCCGTGGGATCGTGGCAGAACAGGACAACCCGCTGGTCTGCGTCCAAGCCGCGAAACAAGTCGCGAATCGCCCCGATATGCTGTTCGCGCAGGCACTGCCAAGTGGCGCGCTCTTCCGGCAGCGTTTCCGGCTCGAACACGGGCAGCGCCACCAGGGACGATGCGACGCCCACGAGCACCCATCGGCCGAGGTCAATGCGCCAGAGAGGGTCGAGTGCGAGGCTGTCCACACTGCGCAGCCAGCTTGCCAGCCGCAGTCCGCCCTGGCCGCCGAACAGGCTCATCTTCCCGAATTCGTGATCGCCGATCACCGCCTGGAACCGTTCTGGAAAGGCCGCGCGGAGTTTGGACAGGCAGATCCTGGCGCTTGCATAGGCGGCGTCGTCGCTCACGCCGACAAAGGCGGTGTCGCACGAGTAATCGCCGTTGGCGACCACCCAGTCAGAGTCGCGCGCGGCCAGGATGAAACGATCCAGCAGATGGTTATGCGCGAATGGGTCGCGCAGCCAGAGGTGGCGTCGGTACGCGGTTGTCAGCAGGCGCAACAGTCGGTTGTCGATGGCGCGCGCCTCGTGCCCGCGTCGCAGCTTCTCGGCATCGCTGGCGAAGTGGATGTCGCTGACGATTGCGATGGATCTAGTTTCTCTCACCTTGCCGGGCGAGGAGCCAGAGGGCGTCGGCCAGCCGGTTCAGGTAGACCACGATCCGCGGATTGCGCAACTGGCCGGCGGCATGCAGCGCGCAGACGCGGCGTTCGGCGCGGCGGCACACGGTGCGGGCGAAATCGAGGGCGGCGGCGTGCGGAGTTTCCCCGGGGATCGCCCAGCCGCGAAATGCGCCCAGGCGGGCTTCGAGATCCGCGGCGAGCGCATCGAGTTCCGCCACCATGGCGGGCGTGATAGTGCCGAAGCCGGCGCGTTTATAGCGGGGCAGATCGGCAAGCGTGCAGGCCAGCTCGCCCATCAAAACGATCAGGTTGCGCTGGATCGACGCCAGCCGTCCGCGCAGGGCCTTCGAACGGGCGGCGGCCCGTGCCAGGCCGAGCGCCGCGTTGAGCTCGTCGACAACACCGCACGCCTCGACGCGCGGGTGGTGTTTGGGCACGCGCCGGTTGAACATCAGGCCCGTGGTTCCAGCGTCGCCCGTTCTGGTCACAATGCTCATGAGATGTCTTCTGATCGAGTGTGCGCCGCGCGTCGAGCGAGCCTAGCCCTTCGACACATGAGTTCGCAATCGAACATATGGCTCAGGGCGAGTGCTGAGCGAGCCACGGTTTGGTCGTTGTTGTTTCATCGCTTCCGAGTCGAAGCACGAGCGTGAAGGCCGGGCGGAGGCAAAGCAACAAACGCGACAACAACTCGTTGACGCTCTTCGCGCGCGTTTCTATGGTTCGACCGACGGATTTATGAACGCAAAGCTGCTCTCGAAAATTGTTTTTATCATCGTCCTGTTGTTCTTGCTGGTGCTGATCGGGCTCAACAACAAGCAAATGGTCGGGTTCACACTGCCGCCGATCATCACCAAATCGGTCCAGCAGCCGGCTGCAATCATGTACTTCGCTTTCTTTGCAGTCGGCGTTTTGGCGGGCGCCGTGCTGACCACCGGCACCGGCCTCAAAGGCGGAGGCCGGGGAGGCGGCGGGGCCAAGAGCAGCAAGTCGTGAAACCGGGCTAGTCCTTCGACACATAGGTTCGCGAACGAACCTATGGCTCAGGACGAGTGCTGAGCGAGCCGCGGTTTGGTCGTTGTTGTTTCATTACTTCCGAGTCGAAGCACTAGCGCAGCTCGACCAGCCGCCTGTAGGCCAGGACGCCCTGGGCAACCGCCTTGGCCAGGGCGTCGCGCTGCGTCGGGCTGGCGATTCTCCGGGCTTCGTCGGGCGTGCTGAGAAAGCCGCCTTCGACAAGGATGGCCGGCATATCGGTGATGCGGAGCACGACGAACCGGGCCCTGCGAACGCCGCGATCCTCGACGCGCATGCGTGTCACCATCGACTTCTGGACGTGATAGGCCAGGAGGATGTTGCGGGTGTCTTGGGTGTTGCCTGGCAGTTTCGCCGTCGAGCCTTGTTGCTCGGGCTGGGCATTGGTCGATGGCGCGCCCGCGGGTGTCAGGCAGTAGGTCTCAACGCCCTTGGCCTCGGCGCTGGCCTCGCTGGCCGCATTGTAGTGCAGGCTGATGAAGAGGTCGGCCCGGGCGCGCCTGGCGGCCGCCACACGGTCGTCCAGCCCGAGGTAGACGTCCCTGGTCCGCGTGAGGATGACTTCGAAGCCAGCCTGTTCGAGGCGTGCCTTGAGCCTCTTGGCCCAGAGGAGACTGAGAACCTTCTCCTGTTCTTTGCCCACCTTGAAGCCCGGGTCCCTGCCCCCGTGCCCCGGGTCGAGGGCGATCACCCGCACCCGCTGGCCCGACGTGTTCCTGACCGGCACAAGGATCGGGTCCAAGAGGGTGCGCATGTCCAGCGCCGTGATGTAGAGCAAGCCGTTGAGGGATGTGATGGGGCTCGAGAGCCAGGTCTTGACCCCGTTGATTTCGAGCTGACGGGAGCCGACGCTGCCCCGGAGTCGGTTCGAGCGATTGGTCAATCCGACGGTGCTGTTCGTTGAAACCCAGCTTAGTCTCAGGGACTTGGTCTTTGCCCAGGCGGCGAGGTCGACGAAATCGCAGTTGCCCATCCGGAGTGTGGGCAGACGCACGGAGGCCGCGTCGGCGGCAGCAAGCGCAACCGGTTGTCGGCTTTGCGACTCAGCGGCAACGTGGGCCGGACGGACGACGAGGATCCCCGCAAGGCACAAGGCAGCCATTCGCTTCACGAGGCGACGCGCCACGGCGGGGGGAGTCCGCCGATCCAGCCGGGAAGCAGGATCGATCCGCACTGTTACTTCAGGCGATCAGGGTTGAGGGGGCGGAGATCCTTGGGCAGGAAGAGACCGTCTTTGCGGATCAACTCGCCGTCGAACCAGACTTCGCCGCCGCCCCACTCGGGGCGTTGGATGAGCACCATGTCCCAGTGGACAGCCGATTTGTTGCCGTTGCCGCAATCCTCGTAGGCCTGGCCCGGCGTGAAGTGCAGCGAACCGGCGATCTTCTCGTCGAACAGGATGTCGCACATCGGATTGAGGATGCGCGGATGGAAGCCGAGCGAAAATTCGCCGATGTACCGGGCGCCGGGGTCGGTGTCGAGAATCTCGTTCAGCTTCTTTTCGTTCGAGCCGGTGGCCTTGACGATTCTGCCGTCCTTCAATTCCAGGCGGATGTTCTCGAAACGAGTGCCGGCGTAGAGGGTGGGGGTGTTGAACTGGATGACGCCGTTGGCGGACTTGAGTGTCGGGCAGGAGAAACACTCGCCGTCGGGGATGTTGCGCAATCCGTTGCAGGGCTTCGCGCCGATGCCTTTGATGCTGAACACGAGGTCGGTGCCCGGCCCCTTGAGGCGCACCTGGTCGGCGCGCTGCATCCGTTGCGCCAGCGGCACCATCGCGCGTGCCATCCGGGGGTAATTGGCGGTGCACACGTCGAAGTAGAAGTCCTCGAAGGCTTCCGTGCTCATGTTGGCGGCCTGGGCCATGCTGGGCGTCGGCCAGCGCAGCACCACCCACCGCGTCTTGGACAGACGGTAATCGAGCACCGGACGCAGGGTTTTGGAGAAAAGCTGGAGCCGGTCACTGCGCACATCGGCGGCCTCGTTCGCGTTGGCGGCGCCGCGAATCGCAATGTAGGCCTGCATCTTGCGCATGCGAAACAGCTCGAGATCGCGCAGCAATCGCGCGTGATCAGGCGACGTCTCCCGCATCACCTCGCGCGTCACCCGCGTGTGGCGGACCTCGACCACCGGCACGGCTCCGGCCCGCCGCGCCGCGCGCATCAACGCCACGACCATTTCATCGGGGACATCGATCATGTCGAGAAGGACGCGGTCGCCCTTTTCGAGGGCAGTCGAGTACTCGACCAGGAGTCGAGCCAATTGCGGGTAGCGAGGGTCTGTCATATTCAGATCGGGCGAGCATAGGCGGGCGCAAGAGCGCGGTCGAGTGTCATTCTGACATCCTGCGTCTCACCTCTTGCCTCAAATCGGGACATAAGGTGCTCCTTTGGAAGCAGCTTCCGTCTCGAAGCACAGGCGTAGCGACCATTCCGCAAGCGCCAGACGTGCAGACGGACCTGTCGGGCGACTGCCCGGCCTGCCTCACCTCTGAGGGGAATTTCAGACATGAGGTTGCCAACATGTGACAGAATCAGAATCCGGCAAACGGCGTCGCAACAAGATGTTACAGACGTTACAGAACGTTTTGAAACAGACAGCCGGTGAATTGCATCTCGAATCAGGAACTGTGGAAAACAGTTTTGGAGACAAATATGAGGGCTCTTTCCACGATCTGGCATGCGGAATGCTCCGAAAAGACCCACAATGAAAGAACCGAGATCTAGCGACAGATATCGGGACTGGCCCACGGTTCCAGCAATCACTGCTGGAATCAAAAAGTCTACCTAAGCCTACCTTAAGGCGCTGGGCTCGCCCTGGCGTTCCCGTCTAACGACGTCGCCCCGGCGGTCGCGATTACGCGGCCGCCGGTTCCATTTTGCCCCGGTCATCGGGCCTCGGGCCGTCGGCTTGCAGTGCGTCTGGAGGGTGTCGGTCGGAGTGGAGTCCGCGCCGCGTGGGGGCACGCGGCCTGCTACAGCGGAAGTCTCAATCCTTTGTAGTCGGCCGGTGCCCTCACCGGGCGACAGAACACCGACGTTGTAGGCCGCGTGCCCCCACGCGGCACGAGCCATGGCATCTGGAGCAGAACAGCCGCCGGGTCGGGGGACCCGGCCTACAGAGGGACGGACACCGATGCTGTCGGAGGTTTACCACTCAGACGCTTTGGGCTGGCAACGCTTTGGGCTGGCCTTGCCAGGGGGACGGGCTAGGCTGCGTTTGCATGACGAACTCAGTTTTGCGCGGTGGGATGAGTCTCTGGCTGGCCGGTGTTGTCTCTCTGGCGGCGGGCGCCGCGGAATGGCCCCCCTTCGATGAGGTTTACCGGGTCATTCGATCGAATCTTGTTGGGGTGGCCGAGGCCGATCTGAATCGTGCGGCGGTCGAAGGATTGCTCGGCCAACTGGGTTCGAAGGTGGTGCTGTCGAGAGGAGAAGAGGCCCTTCCGGAGACCGAGGGGGCCAAGCCGGATCTGGCCGGCCGCCGCGTGTTTGACCGGACGCTGGCTTACATACGGATCAAGCGCGTCGAGCGCGGCTTGGGCGAACTCTTCCGCGCCGCGCTGGCCGATCTGGCCGAGCCCGATCAGGTCGAAGGGCTGGTCCTGGATTTGCGATTTGCGGACGGGTCGGACTATGGGGAAGCGGGGCTTTTGGCGGATCCCTTCGTGAAGGCATCCTGCAAGCTCCTGAGCTGGGGGGACGAGGCGTTCGAGACGACGGCGAAGACGAACGCGTTCGATCGTCCCGTCATGGTGCTGGTCAACGGTGAGACTCGAGGCGCGGCGGAGGCGCTGGCCGCCGCCTTGCGTCATGCGGACGTGGCTTTGCTCATTGGATCAGTCACGGCGGGCCAGGCGAGCCTGTTCCGTGAGTTCCCCCTCACGACCGGGCAGCGATTGCGGATTGCATCGACGCCCGTGCGTGTCGGTGAGGGCCGTGAAATCAGTTCGGCTGGAATCAAGCCCGATATCGGGGTCGCCGTTCGGGTCGAGGACGAGCGTTTGTTCCTGGACGATCCGTATCGAACGATCCTTCGGTCTGGCGAAGGAGCCCGGCAGGCAAGCGCGAGTGTCTTTGGCCGCGGACCAGATCCGTCTTTGCGGGTCAGCGAGGCGGATTTGGTCCGCAGGAAGCGGGAGGGTCAGGATCTGAACGGGCTAGATTCCTCACCGGCGCGCGCGGCGGTGTCCGAGGCCCCGCCGGTCGTGACGGATCCGGCGCTTGCCCGGGCACTAGATCTTCTCAAGGGCCTGGCGGTGCTGAAGGAGCGGCCCTGATGCGCCGCTGGGCAATCAGTGCATCTGGAGGTTGTCGGCGGGAATCGAGTTTGCGCCGCGTGGGGGCACGCGGCCTACAGCGGGAGCCTGGATCCGGTGTAGGCCCGGTGCCCTCACCGGGCGACAGAACACCGACAACAACCAGATTACGCGGGTAAGCGCTAGCGCGCATTTCTCACCAGGTTTTGTGCAATGCGAAGCAGATGTCATCTGGAGAGGCAGCCATGCGCGCTAGAAACCCGGTTGCTCCTGGGCGGGTCCGGCGGTAGGGTGCTCGCCGACAAACGACACTCAACAGGCAAACACAACCATGACGCGACGACAATTCATCTCCAACTCGGCCGGTCTGCTCGGCGGTTTAAGTCTGGGAACAGTCACGGCCAGCCGTGCCGCCTGGTCGGCGGAGCCCACCCCGTCGCCCGGGCTCAAGCGGGCTCTCATCCTGAGCAAGCCCTCCGAGGCCAGCCTGGCGACCCTCAAGAACGCCGGTTTTGACGGGGCTGAGGCCGGCATTCTCTCGCCTTCGGATGCCGAGAAATGCCGGGCGTGGGCCGAGAAGCTGGGACTGAGAATTCACTCCGTGCTGCGGGGATGGGCGGAGTTCAACAGCCCGGATGCCGCGAAGGTGGAGTCGAGCCTCAAGGTGACGGAGGATGCCTTGCGCGCCGCGGAGGCTTACGGTGCGGACGCGGTTTTGTTGGTGCCGTGTCGGATCGGGGGCATGAAGATGCCGCATGCGTGGGAGTTTCAACTCGAGTTTGAGGAGGCCACCGGGCACCTACGACAGGTGGTTGTGGGAGACAACGGTCCGTATGCGGAATATATCGACGCCCACAACCGTGCGATCGACGCCTCGACTCAAGCGGTGAAGCGGTTGATTCCGCTGGCCGAGAAGACGGGCGTGGTGATTGCGATCGAGAACGTGTGGAACAACCTCTGGGTCCGCCCGGCGCATTTCCGCCATTTTGTGGCGTCGTTCCGCAGTCCGTGGGTGAAGGCCTATTACGACATCGGCAATCACGTGAAGTACGCGCCCTCCGAGCAGTGGATTCTCGAACTGGGATCGCTGCTGGCGAAGGTCCACGTGAAGGACTTCAAACTGGCGCCTGCGGATCCCGCCGGAGGCGGCGAGTTCGTCAACATACGCGATGGGAGTGTCCGGTGGCCGGTGGTGCGGGCGGCGCTCGACCGGGTGAACTACCGCGATTGGCTCACGATTGAAGGCGGCGACCTCTCGATGGACGAACACCGGCATCGGCTTGATCTGATCATCGAGGGCAGCTAGCCCGCATGTCTCATGGACTTGTGGCCACGGCGAAGCCGAAAACCCCAAAATGCGGACCGCTGTGGAGCGGGAGACTCCAGACCGCCGCCCCATGCGCTCGCGGATCGTTCCCGCAACCCGCAGCGGCGGAGCCGGTCGCGATCCGGCGCGGGCCCGCGAACCCGGAGTCTGCCGCGTCCGCGCAGTTGTCTCTTGCGCCGGGGAGAACACCGACTATTCTTGAGCCGATGGAAATCGTGGTTGCACTCCTGGTCGTGGGGACCGCATTGGTGCTGCTCGAGACCGTCCTGCCAGGGATGATCGCGGGACTCATCGGATTTGGGTGCCTGGTGGCGGGCGTCGTTTTGGCCTATGTGGATTTCGGTCCGCGGACCGGCAACTGGGTTCTGCTCGTGGTGGTGGCGACGCTCATCACCCTGGGGGTGCTCTGGGTGCAGTTCTTTCCGAACAGCCGGCTGGGTCAGATGTTCGTCAGCCGGCGAACGATCGGGGGTCTGGGAGTCGAGCAGCCACATCTCCTCGAGCAGCAGGGGACGGCGATCACGAACCTCCGGCCATCCGGAACGGCCTTGATCAATGGCCGGCGGGTGGACGTCGTCACGGAAGGGGGCATGATCGAGCGCGGCGCCGCGGTGCGCGTGATCGCGGTCGAGGGATTCCGCGTGGTGGTGCGGGCAGCGTGACCGGGAGAGTTTGTCAGTCGAAATCAATCCATAACCGAGACCAAACAGCCAAAAGCCACTTATGAATCTTGCCATGCCACTATTCGCCGCGCCGCCTTTCATCTGGACCGGCGTGTGGGTCTTCATCGGCATCATCGGCCTGGTCCTGCTGATTCTGCTGTTCAATTTTTTTGGCATCTGGATTCGCGCCTGGGTCTCGGGCGCCTACGTCGGCCTGATCGAGTTGGCCGCCATGCGCCTGCGCAGCGTCCCGGTCGGGCTGGTCGTCGACAACTACATCAATGCGCGGAAATCCGGCCTCGACATCACCGTCGATCAGTTGAACGTCCATTTCCTGGCCGGCGGCGACGTCCAGATGGTGGTGCGCGCGCTGATTGCGGCCCAGAAGGCGAGCATCCACCTCGAATTCGACCGCGCCTGTGCGATCGACCTCGCCACCAAGGGCACCGGAAAAACGGTGCTCGATGCCGTCAAGACCTCGGTGAACCCGAAGGTCATTGATTGCCCAAACCCGGCCTCGGGCAAGACAACCATCGACGCCGTCGCCAAAGACGGCATCGCCGTCAAAGTCAAAGCCCGGGTGACGGTCCGGACCAATCTCGAGCGTTTCGTGGGTGGGGCGACGGAGGAGACGATTATCGCGCGGGTGGGCGAGGGCATCGTGACCACCATCGGTTCGTCCAACAGCTACAAGGATGTGCTCGAAAACCCGGATCGCATTTCGAAGACGGTCCTGGACAAGGCACTCGACGCGAACACCGCCTTCGAGATTCTATCGATCGACATCGCCGATGTGGATGTGGGTGACAACGTCGGCGCCAAACTGCAGGCGGAGCAGGCCGACGCCAACAAGCTCATTGCCCAGGCCCATGCCGAAATCCGCCGCGCCGCGGCTGTGGCGATCGAGCAGGAGATGACGGCCCGGACGCAGGAGATGCGCGCTCGGGTGGTCGAGGCGGAGGCCCAGGTGCCTCTGGCGATCGCCGAAGCGTTCCGAAGTGGAAACCTGGGAATCATGGATTACCTCCGAATCAAGAACATCCAGGCCGACACCGGGATGCGCGACAGCATCGCGCAAGGCACACCCGAGGATCCGGGTCAGAAACCGAAGTCGAAGTGATTGAATGCGGAGCGAGCGCGCCGCACTTGCAGACACTTGCCATGCCATGCTTTGCCGCCAGTTGGGAGAGCCTGCTCGTCTTCGCGGTGATTGTGCTGCTCTCCGGGCTGTCGAACTGGCTCAAGCAGCGCCAGGCCCGGCGCGAGGAGGAGCAATCCCGGCAATTGAGGCCCCCGGCTCGTGGCCAGGAGGCTGTCCCGCCTCTGGTCCACCCTCCGCAAGCGCCGGAGGACGCCGATTGGGAAAGGGAGCTGCGCCGCCTCTTCGGAGAAGAACCTGAGGCGCCGCCGTCCCGACCGCTCCCTGCGCCGCCCCCGCTCGAGGCTCAGCCGACCCCCCTGCATTCACGGCCCGCCACTGTTGTTCTGCCGCCGCGCCGCGAGCCCTCACTCGAGCCCGTGTTCGAGCCCGCCGCTTCCGCTCGCGGCACGGATGAGGCCCCTGTTCCCTCTGTCGAGGACTTGATCCGGGAAGGGGGTGTGATCCAGCTCCCATCGAGCCAGGCGACGGCGGCCCTGCATGGCGCCAGCTCCATCGCCGGAAAGACCTTTCCCCAAATTCGCGCCGAGTCGCCCATTGAAGGTCAGGTGGCCCGGCCGATGCAATCGCGGCGGCGGGTGTTGTCGCCGGAGATTGCCCGGGTCAAGGGGCAGTTGCGTCAGCCCAGGACGGCTCGGGAGGTGTTTCTGGCGACGGTCCTTCTCGGCCCGCCTCGAGGTCTTGAAGACCACACCTGGCCGGTCTCTTCGACTTCCGCTACTTTCGCGCGGTGACGGTGGCGGCGCCCGGGCTGTTCGCGAGGAGCGAAATCAGGTCGGCGAGGATGCGCTTGGTTTCATCGAGATGGACGTCCACCGCTGGCGTCTTGTCGTCTTCCTCGTCCTCCCCGTCTACTGCGTCCGACTGCGGAGGAGCGTCTGCTTCAGCGAGGGCGACCTGGTTGGTCGGGCTGACAGGGTCCGGCAGGCCGGGCAGATCGGCATTCTTGAGGGTGATTTCGTAGGTTTTGACGGGCGATTCGCCGCGGGATTTCCGCTCCTCTTTGCGGGCCTTCAGTTTGGCTTCGAGATCCTCCTTCTCCTTGATCCGCTGCGCCTCGTTCAGTGAGACGCTCTTATCCGCAAGCAGATCGCGGTAGCGGACGACGTCCTCGCGCACGTAGGCAAATTCCCTGTCATCAGCCTGCCTGGTCTCGGTCCGACGATGGAGCTCATCGATGTGGGGTTGAATGCGATCCAGCTTTTCGTACATCGCGCTGGCAATGCTGTCCCAGGGCATGGGGAATGGCTGGGACGATTCGCCCACTTCAAGATCGTTGGCCACTGAAGGCAGGATGATGTCCGGCGTCACCCCTTTGAGCTGGGTCGACCAGCCATTGGCGCGGTAGAACTTGCGGATCGTGACCTTGAGGGCGCCGGCGTTGTAGTTGCGGAAATTGGCGAACTTGTTGAGCTCGTAGATGGTCTGCACTGTGCCTTTGCCGTGGGTGGACGTGTCGCCCACGATCAGGGCCCGGCCATAGTCCTGCAGGGCCGCGGCGAGAATCTCCGAGGCGGAGGCGCTGAATCGGCTGGTGAGAACGATCAGGGGGCCGTCGTAGAGCACCTCGGGATCCGGATCCGACTCGATGCTGATATCGCCGTCGGCATCCTTGACCTGGACGATCGGGCCGTCCTTGATGAACAGACCCGTGAGGCGGATCGCCTCTTCGAGCGAGCCTCCGCCGTTGCGGCGCAGGTCGAGGATGATCCCATGAACGCCCTCGGACTGAAGCTTCTTGAGCAGGCGTTGCACATCGGCGGTGGTGCTCTTCAGTTCCGGCTGCGCGCCGCCCGAAGCCAGTTGAATCCGCCTCGAGCTGCCGAGATCGAACGTGGCGTAGAACGAGGGCAGATCGATGACCCCCAGCCGCACAGTCGATCCGCCGGCCTCCGGCATGTCCACAATCTTCGCCTTGGCCTCCTGATCCTCGAGTTTGATCTCGTCGCGGACGAGCGTCAGCGTCTTTCTCTCGGAAGGGTCGGCGGCATCGGCCGGGATGATGGTCAGCGTGACCTCGGTCCCCTTGGGCCCTCGGATCATCTCGACAACCTTGGTGAGTTTCATGTCGATGACGTCGACCGACTCCTGGTCCTTCTGGGCGACAGCGACAATGCGGTCGTTGGGCTTGATCTTCTTGCTGCGCGCCGCCGGGCCTCCCGGCACGAGGCTTTCGATCTTGCAGTAACCGTCCTCGGAGCGAAGGAGGGCGCCGATGCCGAAGAGCGACAACTTCATGCTGATGGCGAAGTTCTCCAACTGGGCCTTGCCCATGTAATCCGAGTGCGGATCGTAAGCCTGGCTCAAGGCCGTCAGGTAAACCTGCAGCACCTCTTCGTTGTCGAGTTCCCCCCAACTGCGCAGAAGGCGCTTGTAGCGGGCCGAGAGGGTCTTGAGGATTTCCTCCGGCTTCTGTTTGTTGAGCTTCTCCTGCAAATATTCGTAACGCACGTGCTGGCGCCAGAGTTCGCGGGCCGAATCGAGAGTGTCCGGCCAGTCGGCGTCCTTGCGATTGGGCGTGTGCCTGTCGCTGCCCGTGAAGTCGAACTGGTTCTCCACAAGCAGGCCCGCCACGTACTCGACGCGCTGATCGACCCGCTGCAGGAAACGCGCGAAGATCTCGTTCGCCTTCGACGAGTCCCCACGTTCCAGCGTCAGCTCCGGCAACCGATCCCGCAAGCGCCCGAATTCGGCGATGTCCGGCTTGAGAAAGTGAATGCGCATCGGGTCGAGCAGGTTGAAATACCGATCGAGAAAGCGCTCGCTCAGCGCGGAATCCAGCCCGCGCCGGTCGTAGTGATAACGCTTGAGAAGCTTCGCCGTGAGACTCGCGACGTTCCCGTCGTAGGCCCCCACCGGCAGGGGACTGACATTGGCGTACTTGGACGAGAATGTGATCAGGTCTTTGACCGGATCCAGGGAGGAAGCCAGCCCGGCCGGCTTCGGGCTTTCGGGCTGGGGCGCATCCCCCGCGCACAGATGGGCGGCCAACCACCCTGCCAGCGTCCAAAGAGCCCACCCTCCGACCCTGCACACTCGATATGACTTCATGATCTTGAGATTCACGCCATGCATGCGCTTAGACGCACGATGCAAGGAAGATAGGCGAATCCTGCCCCAGAGCAAGCGCGGCGTGCAAAGGCCAGCCCAAAAGGTCGGACGCATGACGATGAATCCCCGCGAATTGGCTCGCCACCTGCGAGCAGGCGTTGGACAATGCGCAACACGCATGGCGCACACTGGCGGAATCAACCTGATCGTGCTGGCGGCCGGCTTCGCCACACGCTTGTATCCATTGACACTGACGCGGCCCAAGCCGCTGCTGCCTGTCGCGCACCCGGATCGGAAGGACGGCAAGCCGATGATCGAGCACGTGCTCGACAACGTGGCCTGCATTCCGGGCATCCATCGCATCTGCATTGTCACTAACGGCAAGTTCATCGATCTGTTCGAGGCGTGGTCGCGGGAGTATGGCGCCCGATTGTCCCACCTGGAATTCAAGCTGATCAACGACGGGGTCTTCGATGCGGAGAAGCGTCTGGGGGCGATCGGCGATCTCGACTTCGTGCTCCGCCGCGAGGGCATTGACGATGACATTCTCGTGGTGGCGGGTGACAACCTTTTCAGCGAACCGCTGCATGGGTTCGGCGAGTTCTGTCGTCGGAAAAACGCGCCGGTCCTGGGGGTGTACGATGTGCGCGACCTCGAAGAGGTCAAGAAGTACAACACACTGACCCTTGATCCGGAAGGCCGGCTTGTCTTCTTCGAGGAGAAGCCCCAGGCGCCAACGAGCACCCTGACGGGCATCGCGCTCTATTTCTATCCCCGGCACATTCTGCCGCTCGTTCGCCAGTACATGGCCGAAGGCAACAACCCCGATCAGCCGGGCCGGTTTGTCCAATGGCTCTATCCCCGCGTGCCTGTCTTTACCTGGCGGATACCGGGTGTTTGGTACGACATCGGCTGCCACGAGACGCTGGCGGAGGCGAACAGGATTTTCGGGTCTGTCTCCTGACTGGAAAGCCCGGGTATCGTGCCCCGCGGGGCCTTGCGGAGTATTCGGACTATACAGAGCGACATAAATGATGCAGCGCCGGGTCAGGGGACCCGGCCTACAAACCTGTCGGCCGCGTGCCCTCACGCGGCGGAACTTCTGACGCTGTGTATAGCGCGCATTTCTCACCAACTTCTGCAGAACGCGGAGCCGATGTCATCGAAAGGTGCACTCATGCGCGCTAGGAAAGCAAAACCGAGCCGTGCTGGAGGGAGGGAGGACGCGGATCGCTGACCGATCGGGGCGGCGCGGTCACATCCGTTCGCAGGTCTCGATGCCGAGGACGGCGAGGCCCTGCTGGAGCGCCTTGGCCGTCAGATCGCAGAGAGCCAATCGGCTCGAACGGTGCGGTTCCTCGGCCTTGAGCACGGGGCAGCATTCGTAGAATGCGGTGAAGCGGCCGGCGAGCTCATAGAGATAATTGCACAAGTAGTTGGGGCGATAGTCTCCGGCCACGGCTTCGAGCACGATGCCGAAGGTCAGAAGATGCTTTGCCAGCCGGATCTCCTCCTCTTGTCCCAAAACGAAACGCTCACTTGCGCGCCGCGACCAGTCGGCCTCGTCGGACGCGTCTTCGGCCTGTTTGCGGAAGATGCTTCGGATGCGGGTGTAGGCGTACTGGAGATAGGGCGCGGTGTGGCCCGTCAGCGCGAGCATTTTGTCCCAGTCAAAGACGTAATCGCTCTGGCGGTTGGGCAGGAGATCGGCGTACCTGAGCGCCCCCAAGCCGACCACGCGGGCGATCTCGCGCCGTTCCGCCTCGGGAAGCGCGGGATTCTTGGATGTGACCAGCCGAAGCGCGCGTTCCTCGGCTTCGTCCAGCAAATCCGCGAGCTTGACCGTGTCCCCGGAGCGGGTCTTGAAAGGCTTGCCATCCGGGCCCAGGATGGATCCGAACCAGACGTGGGCCAGTTTCACCTTCGCCTGGGGGCGCCAGCGCCTGAGAATCGCGAAGATCTGGCGGAAATGGAGTTGCTGGCGTCCGTCAGTGACGTAGACGATCTCGTCCGGGTTCCAGGTCTCGATCCGGTAGGCCAAGGTGGCGAGGTCTGTGGTGGCGTAATTGGCGGCCCCGTCGCTCTTCTGAACGATGGCGGGGTGTTTTTGAAGTTCCGGATCATCTTCGAAGAAGACCACTTTCGCCCCTTCGCTCTCGCGGGCCACTCCGGCCTGTTCGAGTTCCTCGACGACCGCCTTGAGCCGCGGGTTATAGAAACTCTCGCCCAGTGCGGCATCGAAGCGGATTCCGAGGCGGGCATAGATGGAATCGAACTGGTGCTGGGAGCGCGCGTTCATGTCCTGCCACAGCGCGAGATTCTCCGGATCGCCGTTCTGAAGCCGGACGAGTTCCTCCCGGGCCGCCGCGAGCGTGTCCGGATTCGAGTCGCACTCGGCGTTCATGGCGCGGTAGAGCCGCTCCATCTCGCCCACGGCATCCCGTTCGAGGGCGCCGCGATCGAGGTCGCGCTTCCAGCCCAGGAGCAGTTTGCCGAATTGCGTGCCCCAATCGCCGATGTGATTGTCGGCGATCACGCGATGCCCCAGCAGACGCAGCGTCCGGACCAGGCAGTCGCCGAGAATCGTCGACCGGATGTGGCCGACGTGCATCGGTTTGGCCACGTTCGGCGAGCTGAAGTCGACCACGATTGTCCGCGGCTGGGATGCCCGTTCGAAGAACAGGTGCTGGCCCTGAACAGCGCCCTCGAGCACCGCGGCCAGGGCTTCTGTGCGGATTCGGAAATTCAGGAAGCCGGGGCCGGCAATCTCGACCGGATCGCACCATTCCGACACATCCAGAGACCTCACGAGATCGGCCGCCAGTTGGCGCGGGTTGAGCCGGCGCGCCTTCGCCAATCCGATGAGCGCGGAACTCTGGTAGTCACCGTGCCGCGGATCGGGACACGGGCGCACCTCGACGCTGCTGAGATCGGCATCGGGGAGGATTGGCGCGATGGCGTCTCGGAGGCGCAGTGCGATGGAACGGTGCAGCATGATGGAGACGGGGCGGGGCGAAGAGGCAACCTGGCTGTGGTGCGATGCCGGTTGCCCGGCGCGGGTCAAACGGGGCGCGGTGGCTTGTCGATGGAGTTGTTCCGGATGATGCCATACATGGCGGGAGCGTCCGGGGCCTGCTCCAAAGCCTGGCGGAAGTCTTTTCGATGAAGCAGTTTGGCGATGTCGGCCAGGGTATGCAGGTGTTTTTGGAACTGTCCCTGGGGCACCAGGAACAGCATGACCAGAGTCACAGGCTGATTGTCGAGCGCATCGAATTGAATGCCCTTCTGCGAACGGCCAAAGGCGCCGACGACATCGCCGATGAGGTCGGTCGAGGCATGGGGGATCCCAATGCCGAAGCCGATTCCGGTGCTCATCGAGGTCTCGCGTTTGCGCACGACCGCGATCACGGCGTCGCGGTGCTCCGGCTTGATCTTGCCGGCCGCCACCAGACAATCAATGAGCTCGTCGATCACCTGCCAACGATCGCCGGCCGCAAGATCGCTGACGATGGTGTCCGCCTGGAGGATGTCACCCAGATTCATAGACATCAGATCAAAAATGCATTTCGCACCAAGCTTCCCAGCATTTCAAGTGAATTTCAGACCGATTTCAGACACGCGCGCGCGCCCCTCTGCAACTGCTGGACGGGATCGGGGGGGATTGGTACAAAGCCGGCGTGCGTTCACGATCCGACTCAGGCAAGACGGCGGCGGAGATGCCCGCCGGGCTGCGCCGCTATCTCTATTTCACGGCCGCGTGTTGCGGGGCCTCCATTCTGATCGTTGAAATCCTCGGCGCGAAGATGCTCGCCCCGTATCTGGGCACGTCCCATTTTGTCTGGACGGCCCAGATCGCCGTCACCATGGTCGCGCTGGCGTCGGGCTACGCGACAGGAGGATGGCTGGCGGATCGCTGGCCGACGCTGCGCTGGATCTACGCGTCGCTGCTCATGGCTGCCGCATGGCTCTGCGGCGCGGCTTTGGTGTGCGAACCGGTCGCGTTTGCCTGCCTGAAACTGCGCCTCGCCACGGGCTCTTTGCTCGCCGCCACGGTGCTTTTCTTCCTGCCGCTCGGGCTCCTTGCGATGGTCGGACCGGTGTTCGTGCGGGCGCTGACCCGTTCGCTGACAACCGTCGGCCAGAGCGTGGGTCGGCTCACCTCGATCAGCACGATCGGCAGCGTGGTGGGAACGATGCTGATCGGCTACGTCCTGATCCCGTTTCTGCCGAATACGACCACTCTCTGCGCGACGGCCGGCGTGCTGGTCGCGCTGGCTGCGGTCTATTTCCTGGTGTGGGACAGGGGTCACGCGGGAGGCGTTGGGGCCGGCGTGGCGGGGTGTGTTCTGCTCCTCTATTTGGGGGCAAGCCAGCGCCCGTTTGCGTCGGTGCCCGGGTTGACCGAGTTGCACCGCCGCAACTCGAATTTCGGCCTGATGCAGGTGGTCGAGAACCAATCGGGCACCCGCCGCTACTTTCTCAACGATCTCCTGACGCAGAACGGCTACGACCCGGCGCGCCGGCAGAGCGCCTCATTGTTCACGCACATGCTGCACGGGTTGTCCGTCGCCTACGCGCCCCACGCCACCAACATCCTGTGCATTGGCATGGGCATCGGAATCGTGCCCATGCAGTTGGCCCAAAACGGCGTCCAGGTCGACGTGGTCGAGATCAATCCCGCCGTCATCCCGCTCGCCCAGCAGTTCTTCGACTTCAAGCCCGAGGCGGTCCGAATCCATGTCGGCGATGGCCGCTATTTTCTCCAAACCACCACAAATCGCTACGACGTCGTCGTGCTCGACGCGTTCCTGGGAGAATCGCCTCCGTCTCACCTCATGACGCGCGAATCGTTCGAATCCGTCCGCCGTTGTCTGGTGCCTGACGGCCTCCTCGTCATGAACACCTTCGGCGACTTTCACTCGGGGCGCGACTTTCTCCTGGCCTCGATCGAGCAGACGCTCAAGAGCGTCTTTCCAAGCACACGCATCCATGCCGCGGGCAGCGGAAACGTGTTCTTCGTCGCCTCTCCACAGGCAAACCTCGAGGTGCGCCGCACGCCGGACTTCTCATCGCTCCCGCCTGACCTGCGCTGGCAGGCCGAACAGACCTTTGGATCCAAACCGGCGACTGATCCCGCCCACGGGATGGTGCTCACGGACAATTTCAATCCAGCCGACTATCGGGATGCCTTCAACCGGGAAGATCTGCGCCGGAGGTTGGCGATGAGTTATCGGCCCGACTAGACCTTCGATCCGCCTGCAGGTTCACTGGGCGCGGCTTCGAGGTTTTCAAAACGCTGCCCGGGACGCAGAGGATGCCCGGCGAGAAACTCGGCCGCTGTGAGCCGGCGTCCACCCTCGCGCTGCACCACCGTCAGGCAGAGAGCCCCCTCGCCGCACGCCACGATGATGCCCGCTCGATCGGCAGCGAGGATTTCGCCTGCCGCGCCTCGAGGCCCGGGCCTCACCGAGGCCTGATGGACCTTCAGGAGCATTGGCTTGGGATCGCTCCGGAGGTGGGCGTGCGTCCCGGGCCACGGCGTAAGTCCGCGAACGCGGTTCCAGAGTTCGCGCGCCGGGCGGTTCCAGTCCAGACGCCCATCCTCCTTCGTGATCTTGCGGGCGTACGTGGCGCCTTCCTCCGGTTGGGGGCGCGGTTCGATGCGCCCGGAAACGTGCTCGGGCAGGGTGCGGACCAGCAAGTCGGCGCCGGATCGAGCCAAACGGTCGTGCAGAGTCCGCGCATCGTCGTCGGGCAGAATCCGCGTGGCCTCCGTCGAGAGGATGGCCCCGGTGTCGAGCCCGGCGTCAATCTGCATGATGGTCACCCCGGTCTCGGGCTCGTCGTTGAGGATTGCCCACTGGATGGGCGCGGCCCCGCGATACTTGGGCAGCAGCGAGGCGTGCACGTTCACGCACCCGTGCGGGGGGATACGCAGAAGGGCGGGCGGAAGGATCTGACCGTAAGCGACGACCACGCCGATATCGGGTCGGAGCGATTGGATGACCTGGATGAAGTCCGGATGACGACACTTCTCGGGCTGTAAGACCGTCAGACCCAATCTGAGCGCACTTGCTTTGACGGGCGAGTGTTGCAGCCTGAGATCACGCCCACGGGGGCGATCGGGCTGCGTCACAACGCCCAACAGGCTGAACGCGGGCGCCGCCGCGAGGGCTTCCAGGCTGGCGCAGGCGAGTTCGGCGGTACCGAAGAAGACGATGCGCATGGGATGCATCGGGAGGGATCGTCCTAGCGCAACAATCCGCGTATCGATCGCGGGGTTGGGGCGGACCCCTGGGGCGGACGCGGAGGTCTGGCGGGAGGCCTCGGGCTGGCGGCGCGCACGCTTGGGCCCGAGACCGTCCTTTGACCCAGGGAAGTGGCGCACCCGGAACAGAGGTATTCGTAGAGTTCGCCGCTCGGGAGAACGAGCAGGAGCTTCTGCCGCACCGGCATCGCCCGACGACACTTGGGGCAGTACAATTCGCTGGCGGTGAAATCGCCGAACTGCTGAGCCATGAGCGCTAAGGAAAGACCGAGCCGCCGCGGCGACCATCCCTGTCACGCGGCGGTGTGTCGAGCGGAGGAATGCGACAGAACCTCATCGGGTGCGGACTTCGTCCTTGTGTTTGACGGCGATCTGGGCCACTTCGGTGAAAGAAATCCCCACCTCCTTGCCCGCCGACTGCAGCAACTGGAGGAAGAAATCACCCGCGGAGATGCGGCTGATGCGCTTGCCAACGTATTCAGCCTTGGCTGTGGTCACCACGAGCACCATGTCCTTGTCGGCTTCAGTCGGCACCACGCGGAAGAAGCCGGAGAACTGAGTTTCGAAGAAGCGGCGATTGAACGTGTAATCGCCCCGCTTGTAGACCTTGGCCTCGGTCTTGTCGTCCGTCTTTGCGACGGCTGCCACCTTGAGACCTCCGCCGGCGGGCGGAGCAGGGACGCCCACTTTGCGGGAGGTGGCGCCCGCGGGGCTGCTGGCTTGGGGTATCGCCGGCCCTCCCAATGCCTCCTCGGGCTGGGCGGCCTCCGGCTCTTCCGCGGGTTCCAAGGACGGCGACACCAGGAAGATCATCGGCCCCAACACCGGCAGCAATGCGGACAATCCACAGGCCAGGGCGACCGGACGGTTGCGATAGCGGGCGATCTCATAGGCAGCCAGCAGATTGGCCAGGTAGAGAACACCCAGAATGACGAGCCCCAACGGCGTGGTGAATGAACTGAAGAACGTGGTGCGTCCCGACGGACGGTCGGCCGTTGGCACGTCCCGCAGGCGGATGGTCGGCTTGGGTTTGGGCTTGGTGAACTCCGGAGGCAGCTCGATGAACGGCTCGACCATCGGTTTGAGTTTCGGATCCTCCGCCAGCAGCTTCAAGGCCTCCTGCGTGAACTTGCTGTACGAAATGCGCTTCGAGAACCCGCCGATGTCGAGCCGGAAAGCGACTCCGTAATCGTTGCCGTCGGAAATCTGGCCGCTGATGGTGCTCCCGTCCAAAAGCTTGTAATCCCCAGCCCAGCCCGATCCCCAGAACAGCCCGGCCACTGCCAGTAACAGCAGGAAAACTGATGTCCTACGCATGCCCGGAGACTGAACGACATTTCACCCGCGGCCAAGGAAGAAATTCACACCGCCGCACCTCGTCCCGGCCGATTCCGGGCTGGTCTTGACGGCGCGTTCGGGGTTGAATTCGCGGATGCTGAGTACGGACTTGATGCCGGCCCGCGAGGAACGATCGCGCCGGCTGATGATTGTCTTGCACGGATTGGGCGACAGCATGGAAGGATATCGCTGGCTTCCGCCCGTTCTGAATCTACCCTGGCTCAACTTCCTCCTGGTCAACGCCCCCGACGAATACTTCGGCGGATACTCATGGTACGACATCTACGGCGAGGCGGAACCGGGGATCGTTCGAAGCCGAACGCTCCTGTTCGATCTGCTCGACAGTCTGGGCGGACGCGGCTTTGCAGCAGCCGACACCGTCCTGTTCGGTTTTTCCCAGGGCTGCCTGCTCACGCTGGAGGTGGGCATGCGCTATCCACACAGGCTGGCCGGGTTGGTGGGCATCAGCGGGTACGCACACGATCTCGACTCGCTTCTGCAAGGGATGTCGCCGCTGGCCAAACAACAGCGCTTCCTGGTGACTCACGGGACCCAGGATCCCCTCTTGCCCATCGAGCCGGTCCGGGCACAGATGCGGCGGCTGCGCCTCGCCGAACTGAACCTCGAATGGCATGAGTTCGTGAAAGCCCACACCATCGCGGGCGAGGACGAGATCGACGTGATCCGGACCTTCGTCGAGAACTGCTTTGCCGCGAAAGCTGGCGCTTGATCTCGGGCAGCGCCGCGCAGGCCGCCAGCGCCGCGGCGCCGACTCGTCCGCACCGCGGCCCCCGGGTTACCGATAAAGCAAATAGGGGGCGCGCCTCTTGCGGAAGGCGTCTTCACCGGCTTTCCACGACGCCACAATGCCGCGGGCGCTGCGACCCTCCTGCAGGGCGCGCCGAACGGAATCGGTGCCGTTCACCCTGTCGAGCATCTGAAACGACTGGCCGCGTTTGAGCGCCAGCGCGAACAGGTCCCGCCCCGCCACTTGCCGGACCGCTTCGAGGGCGTAGTAATTGATCGCCACCAGCGGGGCCTGGTCCGGCTCGCTGAATCGAATCCGCACGCCCGAGACACGCTGGCCCTGGAACATGCCGCGCGAGGGCGTGTAGCTGACGGGCGAGAACTGCACCCCGCGCAGCCGCAGGCCCGCGAAGTGAGACGCCAGGGCATCGGATTTGAGCCACGGCGCCGCGATGCATTGGAAAGGCATGTCGGTCCCCATCCCGATGCTCACGCCGCCGATCTCACCCAGCACGCCCGTGGCGACCAGGAACAGGCCGGTCTCGGCCGACTTCACATTCGGAGACGTGGGCACCCAGGGCAGGCGCGTCGCTTTCCACGTCATGGTGCGGCTCCAGCCTGACATCGGGATCACGGTCAGTTTGCAGCGATGGGCGGTCCACCCTTCGCCGTTGATCATGCGCGCCAGCTCGCCGCAGGTCAGCCCGTAGACATACGGCACCTCCCACCAGCCCACAAAGGAACGAAACCGCGGATCCAACATCGGCCCCTCGACCCGGGCGCCCCCGAGCGGATTGGGCCGGTCGAGCACCATGAACTCGATGCCGGCCTCTCCGCACGCCTCCATTGCAAGCCCCATGGTGCTGATGTACGTGTACGAACGAACCCCCAGGTCCTGCACGTCGTAGAGAAGAACGTCGATGCCCCGCAGCATCTTCGGCGTGGGCTTGCGCACCGGCCCCGGCCCGTACAGCGAGTAAACTGGCAGGCCCGTGCGCGGATCCTTGCTGTCCGGAAACTCCTTCCCGGCCGCCGAGTCGCCCCTCAACCCGTGTTCCGGCGCGAACAAGGCCACCAACTTGACCCTGGGCGCCGCGCGCAATCGATCGATGGTCGAGCGCCCGCGCCGGTCCACCCCGGTGGGGTTTGTGATCAAGCCGATTCTCTTCCCGGCCAGGGGGCGCCAGCCGCGTCCAGCCAGCGTGTCAATGCCCAGCTCGACGGGCGCCTGCGCCGGAGTCTGCGCCTGCGCCTGCATGAGACCGAGCAACAGGCCAAGCAGAGGCAGACACGGAAGAGCATGGTGACGGCGCAAGCCAGCGGTCGACCACTCGCCTTTGTCGTTGCCCGTGTTGCCGCCCTGATCGCTCGAGCGGGTGATGGTCGACAAAGGCGCCGACCTGGGCCGCGAGGAAGGTGGTGCCGACGCACAGTCCGTTTTCATACAAAGAAACATCCCTCACGGAGACAGGTGCTGCATGAATACAAAAAAAGGCGCGGGCGATGTGCCCGCGCCTTGCCACGAAACAAGGGATCCGCTCAGGCAACCGGAGCCACCGGCGGCGTCTTGAAGATGTCGAAACTGCTCGGCATGGGCGGCTTCAGCGTGCGGAATTCGCCCCACTGCATCTTCGAGGCGTCGGAGTAGAGCTGTTCGGGCCCGTACATGAACTTCGAGTTGAGGATCTGGTCCCAGTCGACAGCCCCGCCGCTGTAGGCGGCCTCGCGCCCCATGATTGCGGTGAGCGTGCTGTCGGTGACGTTCTTGGCCTCGTTGAGTTCGGTGTCCTTGACGATGGCGTTGATGAGGTCGACGTGCTCCTGGGTGTACGGATCGCCGCTCTGCAGCTTGAGCGTCGAGCGCCAACGCCAGCCGCGGTTCAGGCTGATGCTGCCGCCCGGGTTGGCCGTGCCGATGGTGCCATGCACCGCCTCGCTCACGGAGGACCAGGCGCGCTTGATCTGGCCGCAATAGGAGTACATGCGCACGCCGTTCTCATATTCGAACTCGATGGCGAAGTTGTCCCAGATCTCGCCCGCCGCGTCGCCCAGAGCCTGCCGCGCGCCCATGCCCCAGCAACGGACCGGATGCGCGTTCATGATCCAGTTGCAGACGTCGATGTTGTGGACGTGCTGCTCGCAGATGTGATCGCCCGAGAGCCAGATGTAATGGTACCAGTTGTGAATCTGTTTCTCGAGATCGGTCTGGCCCTGCACGCCCCGATGCCAGATCGGGCCGCCATTGACCCAGTAGGCCCGCAGCGTCACCACGTCGCCAATCGCGCCTCCCTGGATCAGCTTGATCGTCTCGATGTACCCCGCCTGGTGCCGGCGTTGCGTCCCGGCCGCAACCTTCAGATTCTTCTTCTTCGACTCCTCGTAGGCCGCGTACATGATCCGCGCGGTCGGCCCGTCCACGGCCACCGGCTTCTCCATGAAGACATGTTTGCCGCGCTCGACGCAGGCCTTGAAATGCGGCGCCCGAAAGCCCGGCGGCGCAGCCAGAATGGCGTAGTTCACTCCCGGCACGTCCAACGCCTTGACGTAGCCATCGAAACCGCTGAAGCACTTGTCCTCCGGCACTCCGAACGCCTGCGTGCCACGCCGGGCCTGGCCGGGAAAGATGTCGGCCGTCGCCACGATCTTGCCCTCGACGCCGGCCAGTTTGGCGGCTTCAAGGAAATTCTGACCTGCGCCGCCTCCGCGGCCACCCAGGCCCAGAATCACCGCGTTGAACACAGGCTTGGTCTGGGCACTGACAACCGCCGGAAACCCGGCGGCCGCAAACGCGCCAGCCGTGGCCAGCGAGGAGTGTTTCAGAAAGTCACGACGGGATACGCCCGCCGCGGAGGGATGAGCATCGCTTGGATTCATAGGTTCTTTTGTGTCCGCACGTTATGGTCTGTTCGACCTGTCAGTCTAGGCCGCTATTCAAACAGCATCACTCGCCCGGCGCCAGAGAAAAGAAAAGCCCCGCCTCGCGCGCGGATCGCATGGTTCATGGACTCGCGGCCGCGGCGGAGCCGAAAACTCAAGAGGCCCGCCCCATGCGGGCTGCAAATCAATACCGGTAATGGTCGGGTTTGTAGGGGCCCCCGACGGGGACGCCGATATACTCGGCCTGCTTTTTGGTCAGCCTGGTGAGTTTGACGCCGATTTTGCCCAGGTGCAGCCGGGCGACCTCTTCGTCCAGTTTCTTGGGAAGGCGATAGACGCCGATCGTGTAGGTGTGCCGGTTCTTCCAAAGATCGATCTGGGCCAGGACCTGGTTGGTGAAGCTGTTGCTCATCACGAAACTCGGATGCCCTTCGGCGCATCCCAGATTCACGAGCCGGCCCTCAGCCAGCACGTAGATGGCGTGGGAATCCGGAAACACGTACTTGTCCACTTGCGGCTTGATCGGGACGCGTTTGACGCCTCGAGCCGCATTGAGCCGATCCATTTGGATCTCGTTGTCGAAGTGCCCGATGTTGCAGACGATCGCCTGATCCTTCATCCGCCGCATGTGCTCGAAGGTGATGACGTCGCAATTGCCCGTGGCCGAGACGTAGATGTCCGCCTCGCCCAACGTCTCCTCGATGGTCTTGACCTCGAATCCCTCCATCGCCGCCTGGAGCGCGTTGATCGGATCGATCTCGGTGACCATCACCCGGCAGCCGAATCCCCGCAGGCTGTGCGCGCTGCCTTTGCCCACGTCCCCGTAACCGCACACGACGGCGGTCTTGCCGGCCACCATCACGCCCGTGGCGCGCTTAATGCCGTCGCAGAGCGACTCCCGGCACCCGTAGAGGTTGTCGAACTTGGATTTGGTGACCGAGTCGTTCACGTTGACGGCCGGAACGAGCAGCTTGCCCGCCTCGAGCATCTGGTAGAGCCGGTGCACACCCGTCGTCGTCTCCTCACTCACCCCCTTCCATCCCTTGACGGCCTCCGTGAACCACCCCGGGCGCGTTCGGGCGCACTTTTTGAGCAGGTTCTTGATCACCTGCTCTTCGTGGCTCGCTGAGGCCGTGCGCGTCCAGTCGCTCCCCTGTTCCATCTCGCATCCCTTGTGCATCAGAAGCGTCGCGTCGCCCCCATCGTCGACAACCAGGTGCGGCCCCTTGCCGCCCGGATGGGTCAGGGCCGCCAGGGTGAACTCCCAGTATTCTTCGAGGCTCTCGCCCTTGAACGCAAAGACCGGAATCCCCGCCTGGGCCACAGCGGCGGCCGCCTGGTCCTGGGTCGAGAAAATATTGCAGCTCGCCCAGCGGACGCTCGCGCCCAGGGCCTCGAGAGTCTCGATCAACACCGCCGTCTCGATGGTCATGTGCAGGGACCCCGAGACGCGGGCGCCGCGCAGCGGCTTCTCGGCCGCGTACCGTTCGCGAATGGCCATCAGCCCAGGCATCTCCTTTTCAGCCACCTCGATCTCCCGACGGCCCAGGGCGGCGAGGGAAAGATCTTTGACATAACAGTCCGAACCGGGTTTGCCATTGCCGTTCTTGCGAACGGACGACGGCCTGGCGGCCCTGGCGCGGGAAGAAGCGATTGAAACAGCAGGCATGGGAGTCTTAAATCTCAAATCTCAAATTGCCGCGGCCACGGTCATTTCACGGCCTTCTTGAGCGCGGCGATCTTGTCCGTCCGCTCCCAGGTCAGGTCGGGATCATTCTTGCCAAAGTGGCCGTAGTTGGTGGTCTTTCCGTAGATCGGGCGAAGCAGGTTGAGCTGCCTGATGATCTCCGCGGGTTTGAAACTGAACACCCGCCGCACCGCCTCCGTGACCGATTCGTCGCTCACAACCCCTGTCCCGAACGTGTCGACGCAGACACTCACGGGATCCGGATAGCCGATGGCATAGGCGAATTGCACTTCGCAGCGGCGGGCCAGTCCGGCCGCCACCACGTTCTTGGCAACGTACCGGCCCATGTAGGCGGCGCTCCGATCCACTTTGGACGGGTCTTTCCCGCTGAAACATCCCCCCCCGTGTCGGCCCATCCCGCCATAGCTGTCGACAATGATCTTCCGGCCCGTCAGGCCGGTGTCTCCCTGCGGCCCCCCCACGACAAACCGCCCCGTCGGATTCACCAGGTAGAGCGTGTCGCGATCGAGCATCCGCCTGGGCAGCACTTTCCTGATCACCTGCTCGATACAGAACTTCTCGATCCGGGCGTGATCCACCTCCGCGGTGTGCTGGGTCGAGATCACGACGCTGGTCACACGCACAGGCCGGTCATCCACGTACTCGATCGAAACCTGGCTCTTCGCATCGGGCCGAAGCCACCCGATCCGCCCCGTCTTCCGAATCCGCGTCAGCTCGCGCCCGAGCTGGTGGGCGAACATGATCGGTGCCGGCATCAATTCAGGCGTCTCGTCGCACGCGTAGCCGAACATGAGCCCCTGGTCGCCCGCGCCCTGTTCCGCCTTCTTCTTTCCCCTCGCAGCCCGGGCATCGACACCCTGGGCAATGTCGGGCGACTGCTTGGTCACGCACACATTCACGAACACCTTGTCCGCGTGGAACACGTCGTCGTCGTTGACATACCCAATGTCCCGAATGGCCTGCCGGGCAATCGCCGCGAAATCGACCTTCGCGCGGCTCGTGATTTCACCGCCCACAACGACCAGATTCGACTTCGCGTAGCATTCGCAAGCCACCCGGCTCGACTTGTCCTGCGCCAGACAGGCGTCCAGCACCGCGTCGGAGATGGTGTCGCACACCTTGTCCGGATGACCTTCGGCAACGGACTCGGAAGAGAAGATAAAACGTTTGCTCATGGGTAGCGTCGCGAGGTTCAAGATTGACGTATCACGATGGGAAGATATAAGTGCTTTTCAGGCCGTCAACCTGATTTTTCTCGTGAACACAGTCTTGAAGTCTCTTCGCGCCCTGGCGGACGCCACTCGACTCCGCCTCCTGGGCCTCCTGGAAAAGGACGAACTGTCCGTCCACGAACTGCAGGACATCACTCGCCTGGGCCAGTCACGCATCTCGACCCACCTGGGCCTGCTCCTGGACGCCGGGCTGTTGGAATGCCGGCGCGATGGGAAGCGGACCTTCTACCGGCTCAACCGGGAACTCGATGCCGCGGTGCGGGAGATCGTCCGGATTGGCGGGGCGGGCGCGCGCGAGCAGGCCGAATACGCCTCGGATCAAATCAACCTGAAACGCATCCTGGACCTGCGTCAGCATCAAGCGCAGGTCTTCTTCAACCAGGTCGCCGGCCGGTTCGACCGGAGCTACGGCCCGGGCCGGAGCTGGCAGGGGCTCGGGCAACTGCTGCTGCGGATTCTGCCGCCCCTGACGGTGGCCGATCTCGGATCCGGCGAGGGCCTGGTGGCGGAATTGCTCGCGCGGCGCTGCAAACGGGTCATCGCCGTGGACAACTCGGAGAAGATTGTCGAGTTCGGGGCGGCCAAGGCGGCCAAGGCAGGGCTGCGCAACCTGGAATTCCGCCTGGGCGATCTGCAGGATCCGCCCATCGACGCGGCGAGCGTGGACGTGGTGATTTTGAGCCAGGCGCTCCATCACGCCGCCCAACCCGACCGGGCCATCCGCAGCGCCCACCGGATTCTGCGTCCGAAGGGCCAGATCCTGATTCTCGATCTGCTCCGCCATCAGTTCAGACAGGCCCGGGATCTCTATGGCGACGTCTGGCTCGGCTTCGCCGAAAGCGACATGCAGCGCTGGCTCGAGGCCGCCGGCTTCCGCAAGATCGAGCTCAGCCTGGTGGCCCGGGAGGAGCAGCCCCCGCACTTCGAGACGCTCCTGGCCGGCGGGGTCAAGTGAGAATCGGAACCGATGCGAGCCAAAGCCGCCCCGGACCGCAACCACGCGTCAACCGGACGAACCCTCGACGACACTCACCACCTCGCCCGCGGACAGCCGGGTCCGCAACACCCGCGCCGCCTGCGCTTCGACCGCACTGCGCAGCACGCGCCCGGTCTGCGCGTGCGTGGTGATCGAATACCCGCGCGCCAGGACGTTCTCCGGCGAGAGGAGGCGGATTCGGGCGGCCAGGCTGGCGACACGCTGCTGCCGCTGCGCGAGTGCGAGGCGGGCCCGTTCATGCAGGCGTTGGGACGTCAGCGCCAAGGTCTCGCGGCGGCGGGCCACGAGCAGGCGCGGCCGGACGCGGGACGTCCGCTCGAACAGGAGGAGCAGGCGCGCCTGGGCGCCGCGCAGCCCGAAACGAGCGGCCCGGGCCAGTTGGGAGCGCAGGTCGTCCAGGCGCTGTTCCCGAACTTGAAGCCGCCTGCGCGGATGGACCCGGGCCAGCCGACCGCGCCAGTGTTCGATCTCGTCGCGGGCGCGCTCGAAGCCTTGCCGCGCCAGTTGGCCCAGGCGCGCGGCAGCCTCGGCCAGAAAGCCGCGACCGGCAAACCCGCCTTCGGTCAGGATCTCAGCCGCCGCACTCGGTGTCGCTGCGCGCAGATCGGCGACAAAATCGCTTATCGTGAAGTCGATCTCATGCCCGACGGCGGAGATGACCGGCAGGGTCGAGGCCGCGATGGCGCGCGCCACGGCCTCTTCGTTGAAAGCCCATAGGTCCTCGAGGCTGCCGCCCCCGCGCGTCACCAAAATCACGTCGAGCCCCCCCCGCGCCGCGGTGTGCCCGCCAGCCAGACACTCGGCGTGAAAGGCGTTGAGTCGACGAATCGCCGCGGCGATCTCCTCGGCCGCGGAAGTCCCCTGGACCCGGCACGGGGCGAGAATCAGTTCGAGGGACGGATGCCGCCTCTGGACCACATGGAGCACGTCGTGCAAAGCGGCGCCGGTGGGCGAGGTGACGATCCCGACGCGTTGCGGGCATCGCGGGATGGGGCGTTTGCGGGCGGAGTCGAAAAGGCCTTCGGCCTGAAGCTTGCGCTTCAGGCGCTCGAAGGCGAGTTGAAGGGCGCCCAACCCCTGGGGCTCGACCCGCGTGACGATCAGTTGATACTGGCCGCGCGGCTCATACACCGTCAGTTCGCCCTGCAGGTTGACCTTGGCGCCGTCCTCGAGAACCTCCCGATTGCCCCTGGCCTGCGCGCGAAACAGGACGCAGTTCAACTGGGCGCCGGGATCCTTGAGCGTGAAATAGCAGTGGCCGGAGGCCTGGGCGCGCAGGTTGCTGATTTCACCGCCCACCCAGACCTGCGGAAACTGCCCTTCGATCAGGCGTTTCACCCTGCTGGTCAGCTCGGTGACGGTCAGGACCTGGCGCGTCTCCGCTGCCGTGAACAGATCTCCGAAATCCCACTGCGATTCAGTGACCTTGCCCATCGGGAGGATGCGGCAGCGGTTCCGAAATGCGGCGGATCGACAGGGCGCGTCCGGTGGCCGAGTCGATCTCGATCAGGGCGCCCTGCAGAAGCACTCGATCCGACGCCACCTCGAAACGCTGCGGCAGATTGGTTCGGAACCGCTTGATGATTGGTTCGATCCGCCGCCCCAGCACGCTCTCGTGCGGCCCGGTGAACCCGGCATCCGTAAGAAAAGCCGTGCCACCCGGCAGGATCTGTTCGTCTGCCGTCTGCACGTGCGTGTGGGTACCGAGGACCGCGCTCACCTGGCCATCGAGCATGCGCGCCAGGGCCATCTTCTCCGAGGTCGCCTCCGCATGCATGTCGACCACGATGATCGGCGTCTCGGCCCGCGCACGCGCCACCTCCGCCTCGGCGCAAAGAAAAGGATTGTCCAAATCGCCCATGAACGCCCGCCCCTGCAGATTGATCACGACGATGGGGGCCTGGCTGGGAAACTGGAACAAGCCGCTCCCGCGCCCCGGGGCCCCGTGCGGGTAATTGAGCGGGCGCAGCAGGCGCGGTTCGCCGGGAATGTAGGCCATGATCTCCTTCTGGTCCCAGGCGTGGTCCCCGAGCGTGATGACGTCCACGCCCGCGCCGAGAATCTCGCTGGCCGTCCTGCCCGTGATCCCCGAACCGCCCGCCGCGTTCTCTCCGTTGGCAATGACGCAGTCGATCTGCTCCGACCGCCGCAGGCGAGGCACCAACTGGGCAACCGCTTTCCGGCCTGGCTCGCCCACGATATCCCCAACGAAAAGCACTCTCACACAGCAACACTAGCCCGGATTCTTCGACACGCGCAAGGCGCATTCGGCCCGCATTCGGCCCGCTCAGTCCCGAGACTCGCGGAGCGCCTCGACCATGGCCAGGACGTTGTCCACGGGCGTGTTGGCCACAATGTTGTGAATGGTGTTGAACACATACCCGCCCCCGGGCCGGAAGATCTCGATCCGCTCGCGCACCTGGCGCCTCACCTCCTCGGGCGTGCCAAACGGCAGGACCCTCTGGGTATCGACCCCGCCGCCCCAAAACACGAGGCGTTCCCCGTATTTGCACTTCAACACCCGCGGGTCCATCCCCGCGGCGCTGCACTGAACCGGATTCAGACAATCGAAGCCCGCCTCGATGATGTCGTCGATCAACGGGGCAATCCCGCCGCAACAATGCATCAGCGTCCTCCACGGTGTGTTCTCGTGAATCCACGCATTCACGCGCCTCTGGTAGGGCTTGTACAGGTCCCGAAATGCCGCAACCGACTGGAACGGCCCGTTCTGTGTCCCGAAGTCCGTTCCGTTTGTCTGGATGACCGTGACCCGGTCGCCGACCGCCGCGTGCAAACGCCTGAGGTTCTCGATCGCCACCTCGCACTGACGCTCGAACACCGCCTTGATGTAACCGGGTCGCGCCGCGGTGCTCACATACCACTCCTCGACATCGCGAATCCCTTTCGGCTCCTTGAGAAACGTGCCGGGAACAAGCGCGATATCCCCGAAGCTCAGCCCGCCAAACGTGCAGAACACCGCCCGGTCGCTGCCGGCCCAGAGCTGTTCGGCGCGGCGCCGGTAGTGTTCCAAGGCCTCGTCGGCCACACGCGTGAATTCCTCGCAGTTGTCCGCCGGATCGAGCTTCGTCTCGTCGAGCGGGCCTTGCCGGATGATGGCGTCGAAGAAGTGGCCGCCCTGCGGCATCCGCGCGCACGGACCGCAGGACCGATCGCCGCCGGGGTACTGCAGCAAATCGCCGTTGGCCTCGAACTGCGTGTTGAAATCCTCGGGAACAAGCACCGGCGTGCCGTCGGGCAGACGCCACTCCTTGAACGTCAATGCGGGATAGCCAAACATCGTGCCCGTTCCGTAAAGCGGCGTCGTGTCGCTGCCCAGGGCCTCGCCCAAATCCGGGGCGATCTCTCCAAGCATCTGGTACGGCTCGATCACTCGGACGGGTGTGCCCGGGCGGTCCAGGCCGAGACGCTGCCGGAGCTGATAGACAATACTGACGGCGATGCCGGTCTGGAATCCCCCTCCAAAGTCAGCCGGCAATACTGCGGTCTCCTGGTGATCGAGGGCGGCGGCGATGCGTTCACGCGGTGTCATAAGCCCCGTCAGACTGGCATGTCCGCACCCGCGCCGCAGCTTCTATTTGATTCACACGCGCCATCTCTCGAACCGGGCGCGTTTTTGCCGCAGCCCGGATTTCGTTGTCATCTTCCCGGTCGTGAGAAATCCGGGCTGGTCGAAAAGGTCTTTCACTTCTGCTGGCTTGGCCTAAAACCGGACCATGCAACGGGCAATCGCATGAGGCAGCACGGTTGGGGCGCCCACACGGATCCCAGTTTCCAGTCGCAACCCCGGACGACGCGGGAAGTCGTTCGCAGGGTGGCTGTTTACTTGCGTCCGTATCGGTGGCTGGTGGTGGCGACGGTCGGATGCGCGATTGCCTCGCTCGGTTTCGGGTTGCTCTATCCCAAGCTGACGCGCTACCTGATCGACGAGGTCATCGCGAAGCGGCGCGTCGAGGCCCTGACTCCGGCGGCCATCGGTCTTCTGGGGGCATTCTTCCTGCGCGAGGTGTTCAACTGCCTCCGCATCCGGATCAACAACCGGCTTGAACAGAACGTGATCTACGACATGCGCCGTGCGGTCTACGCGCGGCTGCAGCGCCTGCCCGTGAACTGGTTCGACCAGCGGGCCTCGGGCGACCTCATGACGCGCGTGATCGAGGACGTCAACAACGTCGAGCGCCTGCTCATCGACGGCACCGAACAGGGGGCGGTGGCTCTCCTGAGCATCGCCGGCGCCCTGGTGTTCATGACGAGCTACAATCCGACCCTCACGCTGGTCGCCCTGACCCCGATGCCGCTGCTGGTGGCGGGCGCGCTCTGGTACACCACCACGGCCCATCGGCGTTACCGCCGACAGCGCGAGGCATCGAGCGCCATGAACGCGCTGCTGATGGACAACCTCCAGGGCATCCGCCAGATCAAGGCCTTCGGCCGCCAGGAACACGAGGACACGCGGTTTGCCGACCGGGCGGACGATTTGCGCGAAGGCACGCTCATCGTCATGCGCGCCTGGTCCTGGTACGGGCCGGCCATGCAGTTCATCGGGGCCGCCGGGATCGGCCTGGTGTTGTGGGTCGGCGGAGCCCAGGTGTTGAAAGGCCGCATGGAAGTCGGCCAACTCGTCGCCTTCATGCTCTACGCCGGCATGTTCTTCTACGAGCCGATCGGACGCCTGCACGGCCTCAATCAGATGCTCCAGGCCGCCCGCGCGGCCGCCGCCCGCGTGTTTGACATTCTCGACACGCCCGAGGAGCGGATCGCGACCGGCGAGCCGGCGGACCAGCCCGCACGCGCCGCCGTCAGGGACCATTCCTCGGACCTCGCCGCGCCTTCGGTTCCCCCCTCGTGGCGCGCGCGCGGCGAGGTGGTGTACGACCGGGTCAGCTTCGCCTACGCCGAAGGCAAGACGGCGCTGCGCAACATTGCGTTGCGCGCCCGGCCCGGCGAGATGATCGCGCTGGTGGGCCCGACCGGCGCGGGCAAGTCGACCCTGGTCGGACTGCTCCCGGCATTCTACGAACTCGACAGCGGACGCATCCGGATCGATGGCCACGATATCCGGACGCTGCCGCTGGCAACACTGCGCGCCCAGATCGCTGTGGTGACCCAGGAGGCGTTCCTCTTCAACGGCACCCTCCGCGAGAACATCCTCTACGGACGCATCGGGGCCTCTGAGACCGACCTTGTTGCCGCCGCCCGCGCCGCCAACTGTCACGAGTTCATCAGCCGCCTGCCCGACGGGTACGAATCGCGCGTCGGCGAGCGCGGCGTGAAACTGAGCGTGGGCGAGAAGCAGCGCGTGAGCATCGCCCGCGCCCTGCTGATGGACGCGCCCATTCTCATCCTCGACGAGGCGACGGCGAGCGTCGACACCGCGACGGAACGCCTCATCCAGGAGGCCCTCGAACGTCTCATGCAGGGGCGCACCAGCTTCGTGATCGCCCATCGCCTCAGCACCATCCTCAACGCGGATCAAATCCTCGTCCTGCGCGGCGGCGAGATCATCGAGCGCGGGCGCCATGACGAACTTATGGCCTTGGGGGGCCTCTATGCGAAGCTCGCCCGCATTCAGAACACAACGTTCATCGAGGAAGGTTTCGCCCGCATGGCCGACACAGGGCCCGAGGCGCATTGATTGTGCTCGTCTTCCTGAGGGCCGGACGCAACACTCGCCGACGCCTATGAACACCACGGTCGTCCGCGCGTGCCCTCCTCCCTCCACCGTCCTTTCCCTGATTCCGAAAACAGGACGCCGCGCTCCGCGCGCCCCGCTTGCGGCATCGGCCCAATCCCCGCTCCTCCGCCGCTCGAGTCGATGGACATCCGTGCTCTCGGCGGCCCTTTGGCTCTGTGTGGGCATGGCTTGGCCCGGCGCGGCAGGCGAGGTGCAGTTGACCGAAACCCGCCTGGTCCTCCCAACGTATCGGGTGGCTCCGCCCGACCCGAATCCGCGTTTCTACCAGGGCCGCACCTACCAGGGCGCACGCGCCACGTTCTATCCCTACCCCGTCCAGGACCGGCTGACCGAGATCAAGGAGGACCAGGCCTATCGCGCGCTGGTCCTCGAAAACGACTGCCTCCAGATCACTGTCCTGCCCGAGTTGGGCGGACGCCTCTTCAGCGCCGTCGACAAGAGCAACGGATACGATTTCTTCTACCGGCAATCGGTCATCAAGCCCGCGTTGATCGGGATGCTCGGCGCCTGGATCTCCGGCGGAGTCGAGTGGAACTTCCCGCATCACCACCGGGCGACGAGTTTCATGCCGGTCGAGGTCGCCACGCAGACCAACGCGGACGGCAGCAAGACAATCTGGGTTGGGGAAATCGAGTGGCGCCACCGCCTGAAATGGATCGTCGGCCTGTCTCTGCACCCGGACCGCTCTTACATCGAAATGACGATGCGGCTCTTCAACCGCACCCCCTTCGCCCACGCGTTCCTCTTCTGGATCAATCCGGCCGTCCACGCCAACGACCAATACCAGGTCCTGTTCCCGCCCGACGCCGCTTTCGCCGTGCAGCACGGCAAACCCGAATTCGCCCGCTGGCCAATCGCCCGCGAAGTCTACGGCGGCGTCGACTACACCCGCGGCGTCGACATCAGTTGGTGGAAAAGCCACCCCTCGCCCGTCTCCTTCTTCTGCTTCCACTCAGACCAGGATTTCTTCGGCGGATACGACCACGGACGCCGCGCGGGGGTCCTGCACTACGCGGACCATCACGTGGTGCCGGGCAAGAAGTTCTTCGAGTGGGGGACCGGCCCCGAGGGTGAACTGTGGAGCGGCATCCTGACCGACACCGATGGCCCCTACCTCGAACTCATGGCGGGTGCGTTCTCGGATAATCAGCCCGACTACAGTTGGATTCAGCCCGGCGAAGTCAAATCCTGGAAGCATTACTGGTATCCCATACGCGAGCTGGGCGGCGTCAAGGCCGCCACACTCGACGCCGCCCTCAACCTCGAACTCACCAACCGCGTCGCGCGCCTCGCCCTCAACGCAACCGCGGAATTCCCCAACGCCCGCGCCCGGCTCGAGCTCGAGGACCGGACGCTCTTCGAAACCAACCTCACGATCCGTCCCCGGCAGCCGTTCGTCATGACACTGCCGATCGATGCCGAAGTTGCACCCCACCAACTCCGCGCCTCGCTCGCCGCCGCGGATGGACGCGAACTGGTCCGCTGGCATCCCCCGACGCCCCGTCCCGACGCTCTGCCCATGCCGGACCCCGTCCGCCGCCCTCTTCCACCCAAGGACATCGCGTCCATCGAGGATCTCTACCTCACTGGATTGCGCATCGAGCAGCTCTACAGCCCCTCGTTCGAGCCCGCTCCCTATTATGAGGAAGCGATCCGACGCGACCCCGGCGACTACCGCGCCAACACCGCGCTCGGCCTCCTGCACGCCAAGGCGGGCCGCTGGGATCCCGCCGAACTCCACCTCCGCGCCGCCCTCGGGCGCGCGACGGCCAATTACATCCGGCCCAAGGATGGCGAGGCCCAGTACTACCTCGGGGTCGTCCTCAAGGCCCGGGGAGAACTCGACGCGGCCTACGACGCATTCCAGCGCGCCGCCTGGAGCCACGCCTGGCAGGCGGCCGCCTTCCACGCCCTCGCCGAGATCGACGCCCAACGCGGCCGATTCGCCAAAGCCCTCGAACATGTCAACGACGCTCTTGCCAGAAGCGGCTTCAACACAAAAGCCCGCGGGCTCAAGGCCGCACTGCTCCGACGCCTCGGCCGCGCCGATGAAGCGGAGGAAACCGCGCAGGCCACGCTCGCCTTCGATCCACTCGATTTCCTGGCCGCCCACGAACTCGGCCTGGCCCTGCGTCAGAGGGGGCGCAGCGACGCCGCCAATCGCGCGTTCGCCTGGCTCGACGCCACCATGCCCCGGCAGGCGCAGCCGTGGCTCGAGCTGGCCAGCGACTACGCCGCCGCCGGCCTCTGGACCGAGGTGATCGACGTGCTCGAACGCCATCTCGAGGGCAATCCCGACGCCGCGGACGCTCATCCCTTGGTCTTCTATCACCTCGCCCACGCGTACGAAATGGCCGGCAGAATCCAGTCGCTCAAACTCTACACCCACGCCGCCCGGCAATCCCCCGACTTCTGCTTCCCGTTCCGGCTCGAAGAGGAACGAATCCTCAGGAAAGCGCTCGAATGGAATCCCGAAGACGCCCGGGCCTGGTATTACCTGGGCAATCTGCTCTACGACCATCAGCCCGAAGCCGCAATCGCCGCCTGGGAAAAGTCGCGCGAACTCGCCGATGCCTTTCCGCTCGTCCACCGCAACCTCGGCCTGGCCTACGCCCAAACGCGCCAGGATGTGGATCGAGCCGTGACCAGTCTCGAACACGCCGTCGCGCTCAACCCCAAAGAGCCGCGCTTTCTCTACGAGCTGGATCTTCAATACGAGGCGGCCGGAAAACCAGTCGCACAGCGGCTGGCGATGCTCACCAATCATCATGACACCGTCGCGCTGCGCGACGACGCCCTGACCCGCGAGATCGTCCTGCTCACCGCCGCGGGCCAGCACGATCGCGCGATCGAGTTGCTCACCACCCGCCGGTTCCACAACTGGGAGGGGCGCGGCGAAATCCACACCATCTACGCGGACGCTTTGCTCCATCGCGGCCACGCCCGCCTGGCATCGGGCCGCGCCGCCCAGGCCCTCGAAGACTACGACGCAGCCCTCCTCTACCCCACCAACCTCGAAGTGGGCAGGCCCCACCGCGACCGCAAGGCAGCCCAAATCCACTACTTCAGAGGCACCGCGCACGAAGCCCTCGGCAACACTCCAAAGGCTGCCGAATGCTTCGAACTTGCCGTCGACAGCCCCGAATCCGGCCCCTCGGAAATCCAGTTCGCCCAGGCGCTCGCCCTGGCCAAGCAGGGGCGTGCCGATGAAGCCAGGAAACGATTCGAAGGTTTGCTGAGCGCGGGACAACGACAAATCGAGGCCGGCGAACAGGCCGATTACTTCGCCAAGTTCGGTGAACGGGAATCCGAACGCGTCCGCAAAGCGCGCGCCCACTACCTGGTGGGCCTGGGACAGCTCGGCCTCGGGCGCACGGACGACGCGAAAGCGGCCTTTGCCCAGGCGCTCGAACTGCATCCGGCGCACGTCGGTGCCGCGCTTGCGCAGGCCGCGCTCAAAGACTGACCGAATGCGGGCTAGGGCGTTGGGGTCGGCCGGCTCAGCCGGCTCAGCAGGGTCCCGATCAGAAGAGTGGCCAGCACGCCCACCAGGGTGTACCAGGTCCATGCAACCGCCTTGAGGCTGATCACGGAGACCATCACGAGAATGCCCCCAACGAACGCCGCCAGCGCGTCCTCCTGCCGTGCCCTGCGCAGAAGCACACCCAGCAGGAACGTGCCCAGAAGACCGCCGTACGTGAACGAGGCAATGCTGAGCGCCAGTTCGACAACCGTCTGGCTGGTGTTCATGAAGAAGACCGCCGAGCCGACGAGCAAAACCGCCCAGCCCACCGTGATCCGCCGGGAGAGCCAAAGCGCCCGCGCATCGTCCATTGTGCTGCCGCTCAGGGGACGATACAGATCGAGCAGGGTCGATGAGGACAGCGAGCTCATCGATCCGGCGAGGGTGGACAGCGCGGCAGCGAGAAGCCCCGCAATGATAAATCCCGAAACGCCGGGCGGCAGGCCTTCGATGATGTACTTCGGGAAGATCTCGTCGGCGCGCTGAAGACCGAGGTCCGCGACCGTGGCGGCGCCGTAATGGCCGAACAGCAGCAGGCCGACCACAAGGAACAGCGCGAACTGAAAGATGATGATGATCCCGCTGCCGATCAGGGCCTTGCGGCTGGCCGCCAACGAGCGCGTGGCGAGAAGCCGCTGGACAATGAGTTGATCGGTGCCGTGCGACGCCATCGACAGCAACGCGCCCCCCACGAGTCCGGCGATGAGCGTGTATGGCTTCTGGAAGAAACCGGCGCCCAATCCCCAATCGATCACCTGGAACTTCCCCGCCTCGAATGCGGCCAGGCTGATCCCGCTCCAGCCCCCGTCGGCTCGGGCGATGAGAAACACCAGCGCCGTGGCGGCCCCGCCAACGTAGACCAGCATCTGCACCGCATCGACCCAGATCACCCCGCGCACGCCGCCGAAATAGGTGTAAGCCAGAGCCACAGCCGCCAGGATGATGATGGCCGTCGGGTAGTTGACATCGAGCACGAACTTGAGCGGTATGGCGGTGGCAAAGAGCCGGACGCCATCCGCTGCAATCCTCGTGAACAGGAATACAATGGCGCCATAGCTCCGCGTCTTGCGTCCGAACCGATGTTCGAGAAAGGCATACGCGGTCGAGAGTTCGCCGCGGAAGTAGGCCGGCAGCAGGAGGTAGCTCACCACGATCCGCCCGATCAGATAGCCGATCGCCACCTGCAAGAAGGTCAGGTTCGTCAGATACGCCAGGCCCGGGATGCTGATGAACGTCAGCGCGCTCGTCTCAGCCGCAACGATCGAGAAACAAACGATCCACCAGGGAATCTCCTCGCGCCCGAGAAAATAATCCTGCGCCGAGGTCTGGCGCCCGCCGCGGAAAATGCCGAAGGCGGTGATCGCGGCCAGGTACACCAGAACCACGATGTAATCGAGGGCAGTGAAACTCGAGTTCAGCACGGTCCCGCTGTGATACCGGACAGCACCGGGCCGTGACAAGCCTTCTAACCCGCATAGCAGTCCTCTTGCGAAGTCTGACCGCCCTGTGCACCGTCGGGGTGTAAATATGCGGGTTAGCCCGCTTTCAACCCGACGGCCTCGAGGGTGTGTCGCAGGTGGGCCAGGGCCTGGCGGTAGTCCGTCGGCCCGACATATTCGAGGATGAGGGGGGCGTGCGGGGCCCGCCGGGCGGCCAGTGTGACGAACTTGCGGTAATCGAGATCTCCTTGCCCGGCCGGCACGCCCCGTTCCACATGCAGCTTGCGATCCTTGGCGTGGAAACAGTCGATGTGCGGCCCGAGTTGCCCGATCATCTCATCGAGATCGTTCAGTTCGAGCAGGTTCGCCGGATCGAGCAGGGCCCGAATGCGCGGCGATCCCACCTCTTCGAGAAAGAGGCGCGCGCGCTTGGCGCTGGCCAGGAACCCGCCGAAATACGGCTCGAAGAGAACCACCGCGTCATGGCGCTCGGCCAGCGTCGCCAGTTCCTTGCCCGTGGCGACCATCCGGTGCCAGACCTCTTCGCGAAAATGATACGCGATGCCCGCCGCCTCGGGCGCATGGTAATCCCCGGCCTCGGTAATGAACACCTTGACGCCCATTGCGCCCCCGATCCGCATCATCGACTCGAAGTACTCGAGGTTGGCGCCCCGTTCGGCTGCATCGGGATGGATCAGGTTCGTATAGACGCCGATGCTGTGCAGGGCGATTCCGGCCTGCCGATACGTCTCCGCAATGGCCCGGCACCGGTCAGGCGTGAGCCCGGACAGGTCCGAGCGCGAGTTGTACCGCCAGTAATTGCTGTCGGTCTGGCTCAGGAAAAGCTGGATGGTGCGGACACCGGCATCGGAGAGTTCCTTGGCCAACTGGGCGTTGCTCAGTGAGGTGAAACCAAAGGTCGCAAGTCCGACAGTGACCGGACGTGCCTCGCCCGATGACGGTTGCGCGGGCGGGTCGGCGTCCGAGCGGGCGGGCAGCACGGCTCCAAGCGCGCCGGCGGCGGCCGCGCAGGCGGTGCGAACGATGGCCTGGCGTCGATTCAGTGTATTCATGGGTTCAGGCGTTTCTTGCAGGATGAAAGTCGAGCGGCCCAAAGGCGATGAAAAAACCGGGCTAATCGGTCAGATTGGGAGGCCAGAGGAAGTTCTGTCGAATTGCGGGCGTCTGACCATCGGCGGGGAAGGATGTCCTGGCGGCGGCGCGGACCCGCGCGCTCAACTCGGCGATGGTCGCGGCGTGCTCGGCCTTGCCGGCGAGATTGGCGAGTTCCCGCGGGTCGTTGTCGTGATCGTAAAGCTCGGTGCCCGCCCGGCCTTCATCCCACTCGGTGTAACGCCAGCGCGGTGTGCGCAGGCTGTAGCCGAAGAAGCGTTTGGCGCCGCTGCCGCGGGTGACCTGGGTGAGCGCCCAGCCGCGGCCCTGCGCGTTCGGGTCTTTCAACAGCGGCACGAGGCTCTGGCCTTGCAGGTTCGACGGCGTTGTCACGCCGCCCAATTCGGCCAGGGTGGGGTAAAGGTCCAGATGGCTCACGGGGGATTTCGCCACGGCGCCTCGAGGCGTTACCCCGGGCGCCACAATGAGCAGCGGCACGCGCGCGCTGCCCTCGAACAGGCTCATCTTCTGCCACAACCCATGTTCGCCCATGTGATAGCCGTGGTCGCTGGTGAAGACGATGATGGTGTTGTTCGCCAGACCGAGGCGGTCGAGCGCGTCCACGACCCGGCCCACCTGGGCGTCCATGAAGCTGATGCTGGCGTAGTAGGCCTGAACGCACTGGCGTCGCAACGCGTCGGTCAGTTTGTCCTGCTCTTTCTTGTAGCTGCCCAACGCGGCGGCGGGGACTTCCGGCGGGTTCTGGTCCACCGTGGGATGCAGGGGCATCTGCGCCTCGGGATACCAATTGAAGTAGGGTGTCTTGGGCGCCACATAGGGTGTGTGCGGACGGAAGAAACCGACGGCGAGAAAGAACGGGCGGTCTTTCTGTTTTGCGCAGCGTTCCAGCACCCACTCGGCGTCCGCCGCGATCTTGCCGTCGGTGTGATGCGCATCGTCCTTGGGCGACGCGTACCAGCTCAGCGTGCCGCCGAACTGCCCCGGCGTGAGGGTGAAGATGTTCGGCTCCTCATCGAGGCGATCCACGCCGGCCGGATTCAACTCGAGTTCCCACGACGCCGGGTCGTCGTGCCCATCGGTTCCGATCGATCGGGGCACGTTGTAATGATACAGCTTGCCGATGCGCGCGGCGAACCAGCCGGCGCGCCGAAAGGTCTGCGGCAGGCTGGCGTGCGCGGGAATGGTCTGCCGGAAGATCTGGGCGTTCGCGAGGATGCCGTTGCTGTTGGGATACAACCCGGTGAGCATCGCATTGCGGCTCGGCCCGCACAGGGGAAAGGCGCAGTACGCGCGGTCGAACCGCACGCCCCGAGCCGCGAGCCGGTCGATGTGCGGCGTCTTCGCGCGCGGATCGCCGTAACAACCGAGGTAGTTGTTCAAGTCATCCGAGATGAGGAACAGGACGTTCGGGCGCGCTGCGGCGATCGAGGAACCGGAGAAAACGGTGACGAGCGCAAGGCAAAGCAAGGAGGCTCTGAGGTGCCGTGTGAGGTTCATGGAGGAAGTATCCTTCGATGCGCGCGGCCAATGCAAGGCCTCAGATGCACGCGCTCAACTCTCACTGCGGGATCGGGTCGCCGCGTTTCACAATCGTGCCTTCCCAGACCGCGGTGTCGGTCGCCGCGTCGTAGGTCAGGACCCGGTGGGCGCTGTTGGGCGCGGGCGGGCGATCCACCCTGGGCAGCCACCTCTTGTGCTCCGCAATGATGGCGGCGTGCCCGGATCGAGCCGCAAGGTTGTGCCATGCGTGCGGGTCGGTCTGCATGTCGTACAGTTCCTCGCTGCCGTCGGCGTAGCGGATGTAGCGCCACCGTTCGCTGCGGACGCCGTGGTTTCCCTGGTTGTGGCTGGTCAGGGCGGGGCGCTCGCGTTTGGTCGAGGCGTCGCGCAGTTGGGGCCCGAGGCTGATGCCTTCGAGATCCTCGATCGTCGGCAGACCGGCCAACTCGATGAGCGTGGGGTAGATGTCGAGCAACTCGGCGGGCTGGGCGCAGCGCTGACCCGCCTTCACGCCGGGACCGGCAAAGACAAGAGGGACACGCGTGCTCTCGTCCCAGAGGGTGTTCTTGCCGGTGATGCCCTTCTCTCCGAGATGCCAGCCGTTGTCGCCCCACACGACGACGACCGTGTTGCCGGCCTGGCCGGACTCTTCGAGGGCGGCGAGGAGGCGCCCAATCTGGGCATCGACGAAGCTGGTGCAGGCGAGGTAGCTGCGGACCAGATTGCGCCACTGGTTGTTTTCCTTGACCCATTTCAGCCGCGGCTCGGGCAGTTCCCAGTGGAGGTACCACGAGAAGCGCGGCGTATCCTCGCGATCGCCTTCGAGGATGCGCGGCAGCACGCTGTCGTCGTCCGGGTAGAGATCAAACCACTTCTGCGTGGCATAGCACGGCACGTGCGGCAGGAAGAAGCCGGCGGCGATGAAGAACGGGCGGTCCTTCGGCGCCGTTCGGATCTGCTCGGCGGTCCACGAAGCAACCTGGTAATCGCCTTTGGTCGTGTCGTCGTCGTCGAGCGGCCAGACGCCCCAATCCATCAGCGGGTGATTGCCCATGGGCGTGGGCGGGATGAGCTTCTTCGGCGGACGTGAGCCCACGCCGCCATACGGGGCGGTGACATGGAATTCGGGCGCGCGCCCGGTTCCGTCCGCCGCGTTCGCCTTTCCCGCCCCACCGCCGGCGTCGGTGCCGCCGTGGAAGATCTTTCCCGTGGCGGCGGTCCGGTAGCCGTGCGCGGCAAAATGCTGTGGGAGTGTCACGCGGTCCTTCCATTCGGGCAGGGTGCGAAAGGCAGGCGCAAGGCCGTAGATGCCTGTGGTCGTCGGCCGCAGGCCGAGCAGGAGGCTCGATCGCGACGGATTGCAGAGCGGGGACTGGCAATGGGCGTTGAGAAACGTCGTGCCGCGCGCGGCGAGGCTGTCCAGATGCGGCGTCCTTGCCATCGGATGTCCCCGCAGATGCCCGATCCAGTCGTTTTGATCGTCGATGGCGATGAAGAGGACGTTGGGCTTGCCCGCGGCGAGGGCCGGGCCGTTGTCCGGCGGCATCGTTCGATTCCATTCGAGCAACATCCTGGTGAGCCGGGCGACCAAGTCGGGTCGTTCCGGGGCGCAGTTGACCGATTCACCGGGGTCCGCGGCAAGGTCGTAGAGCCGCGGTCGAGTGCCGTCGAACTCGCAGAGCAGCTTCCAGTCGCCCTCGCGCATCGAGAGGTCGGGCAGCGGACCGGACCCATAGGCCCTCTTGCGGTCGGGCGGACGGCGCCAGAACAACGGGGCGGTGCGCGAGGCGGCGCTTTGGCCCAGCAGGACCGGCGCGACATTCTCGCCATCGAACGCGACATCGGCGGGCGCGGCGATTCCGGCGACGGCCAGGAGTGAAGGCGCGAGATCGAAGGCGGCAAAGACCGAGGTATCGTTGCGCGTGCCAGCCCTGCCCTGCGCCATCAGACCCGGCCCCCAAACCACAAGCGGCGACCGCGTCCCGCCCTCGTAGAGCGTGGCCTTGCCGCCGCGGAACGGACCCGCGCTTCCGGCGCCCGCCTCAGGGCCGTTGTCGGAGCAGACAAGGATAAGCGTGTTGTCGCGCAGCGCCGGCGTGTTGCGAATATGGTCGAAGAGGCGTCCGAATTGCCGGTCCATTTCCTCGAGCACGGCAAGATAGAGGGCGCGCTTGGTGCCGTCCCCCCATTTCGCCACGGGCGGCCAGTAAGGCGAATGGACATCGTCGGGCCAAAGGTTGATGTAAAACGGTTTGTCGTCCGCCACCGACCGGTTGATGAAGGCCACGGCGGCGCTGACGAAGCCGCCGGTGATTTCCGAACGCTGCATCCAGGTCACGGGGCCGCCGAGGCGTTCGGCGTCGGCCCAGATGCGACCCGGTTGCGTGTCGCCAGGCTTGAGGGTGAGCGGCAGAAGTTTTGCGCCCATGCCCTCGAAGTTGGTGAGCGTCTCATCAAAACCGTAGTCGACGATCGGCGGGGCATCGTCCACGTCCCGCTGGCCACCCAGATGCCACTTGCCGAAGTGCCCGGTGGCGTAGCCGTTCTGTCTGAGGATGCGGGCCAGGACCGGCGCCTTCGGATCAAGCCTTTGGGCCATGCCGCGGCGGTCGTTGTCGGCACGGTTGCTCAGGTACGATGTGATGCGCCAGCGCTGCGGGTACTGGCCGGTGGCGAGTGCGCAGCGGGATGGCGAGCAGATGGGGGCGTTGACGTAGAACTGGGAGAACCGGATCCCCTCGGCAGCCAGGCGATCCACTTGGGGGGTGCTCGCGTCCTGATTGCCAAAACATGACAGGTCACCCCAGCCCATATCGTCAATAAAGATGAGGACGATGTTCGGCTTTGGCGCGGCGAGGGCCTGGCCGCACAGGAGCGCAACGAACCAGAAACAGCAGAGCCGCAGCCAGACAGCCACGGATGAACGCGGATGGGCACGGATCGGAGAACTCGCGGCGGGCGCTGCCGCGCGCGGACCTTTGCGCCTGTCCCGACATGCGGCGACCGGGTTCGATCCGTGGTTGGAGCGGACGACTCGATGCCATCGCACTGCAAAGCGGGTGAGGATGGTTCTCATAGGTCGATTGCCCCTTCAAATGGTCATGGCGTGCCGGCGCGCGCCCGGTTTGGGCAAGTGGGCATCGAATCGCATCGCAATGATGCGGACCAGGAGGCGGCCCAGGTCGGTCACAACGATCCGGGAGGGGGTGCACACAATCAGGCCGTCCGCCTCGAGATCGCCGAGGGACGCCAACTCCTTCGCAAAGTAGTCGGGGAAGTCGATGCCCAGGCGGTGCGACAGGACGGTGTAGTCGACGCCCAGGTTGCACATGATCTGCATGATCGTCTCGCGGCGGATGCGGTCATCCTTGTTCAGCACATAGCCGCGGGCATAAGGCAGGTCGCCACTGTCAACCTTGGCGCGATAGGCGTCGAGGTCCTTGAGATTCTGCCAGTAAGCGTCCTGGGTCTGCGAGATCGAGGACATGCCGAACCCGTAGATGTCGGCGCCGCCGCGGGTGCTGTAGCCCTGGAAGTTGCGCTGGAGCGTGCCGGCCTGCTGGGCGACGGCCAACTCGTCGTCCGGGCGGGCAAAGTGGTCCATGCCGATATACACGTAGCCGGATGCCGTCAGCTTCTCGATGGTCAGTTTGAGCAGTTGGAGTTTGGTCTCGGGCGTGGGCAGGTTCCTGGCCTCGACGATCCTCTGCGCCGGCTTCATCCAGGGCACATGCGCGTAGCTGAACACGGCGAACCGGTCGGGCGCCAACTCGAGGATTTCATCGAGTGTCCGGTCGAAGCTCGCCACGGTCTGGAAAGGCAGGCCATAGATCAGGTCGATGTTCAGCGAACCGAACCCGGTCTCCCGCACCCAGCCGGCCGCTTGGGCGGTGAGTTCGGGCGGCTGGATCCGGTGCACCGCTTTTTGGACCTCGGGATTGTTGTCCTGGACTCCGATCGACGCCCGGTTGAACCCGATCTCGCGCAGGGCGGCCAAATGATCCCGTGTGAGCCGGCGCGGGTCGATCTCGACCCCGGCCTCGATGCCGTCCGCGAATGGGAAGTGGCGGTGGATCAGGGCGCCGAGGCGGCGGAGCTGCTCGGGACGGCAGAACGTGGGCGATCCGCCCCCAAAATGCACCTGAACCACCCGGCGGTCACCGTCCAAAAGCGGGCGCATCCGCTCCATCTCGCGCCCGAGGGTTTCGACGTACGCGGCGCTCTTGCGGGGGTCCGTGGTGATGACGGTCGTGCAGCCGCAGAACCAGCAGAGCGTCTCGCAGAAGGGAAGATGGAAATAGAGCGAGAGGCCGCGGGGCGCCGCGTTGTTGCGCGCGATGTTGTCCAGGACATCACCTACCGGCAAGCGGTCGGTGAAGAGCGTCGCGGGCGGGTACGACGTGTACCGGGGACCCGACACGTTGTACTTCTTCACCAGGTCGAGATCGACGCGCAACGGTCGGGTGCTCATGCAAAACCCCGCACGGTCTCGGCCAGCGCCTCGAGGTTTTCCAACGCCGCATCCGGCGGCACGCCGTGGCCCAGGTTGAAGATGTGCCCCCGGCAGTCGCGCATCTCATCGAGGATCTGGCGCGTCGCGTCGCGCACCTGAGCGGGCGTTGTCCGCAGCCAGGCCGGGTCCAGGTTTCCTTGCACGGCGATTCCGGGCGGGAGTTGTGCGCGCAGGCCGCTCAGGCGCACCGAGGCATCCACACTCAGCACGTCGGCGCCTGTCCGCGCCAGGACCGGCCAGGATTGGTTGATCCCCTTGGCAAAGAGAATGACCGGCACGCGTCCGCCGATGCGCCCGATGATCTCCCCCAGCCACCGGGCCGAGGCCTCGACGAACCGCGCGTCGCCCAGAGATCCCGCCAGCGTGTCGAAGATCTGAACCGCTTCCGCTCCGGCGTCGACCTGCATCAGGAGGTAGTCTGCGATCGCTGCGCTGAGCTTCTCCGCAAGGCGGTGGTAGAGCTTGGGCTCGTCTTCGAGCAATGACCGGGCGCGCGTGAACTCGGGTGCGCTGCCCCCCTCGAGCATGAAATTCGAGAGCGTCCATGGAGCCCCCGCGAACCCGATCAGCGCAGTCTGACCGCCGAGCTGCCGTTTGACCAGGCGCAGGGCCTGGGCCACGTAGGCGAGGCGATCGCGCACCGCGGTCACCTCCAACCGATCGATCTCCGCGGCCGATCGGATGGCAAAGGCCATCTGAATGCCGCCCGTGTCCCGAAACCCATAGGGCTGGCCCAGCGCCTCCGCAATCACGAGAATGTCGCTGAACAGGATCGCGGCATCGTATTGGAAACGGCGGATCGGCTGCAGGGTGACTTCCGCGGCAAGATCAGGCGTGCGCACCAACTCGAGGAACGAATGCGCCTGCTTCAACTGCCGGTACTCGGGAAGTGCGCGGCCCGCCTGCCGCATCAGCCAGAAGGGCGGGCGATCCACCCTCCGGCAACGGCAGGCATCGAGGAAGCGCTGGCGATTGGTTCCCGGCAATTCGAGAGGGCGCGTGACTCGGTTCACGATCCTGGCCCATCTCCGCGAGCGAGTCAGGCATCGAGGGCGACTCTGGGCGCCGAATGCAGGGCCTTAGTTGATCAGAGCATCCAGATCGCCGACCGGGCGCGTGAACGTCGCCTTCGCCGGTTTGACCACCAGCGCTTCGGCCGTCTTCTTGGTGCTCTTCGAGATCGCGGCGAACGGCAAGGCGACCACGAAGAAGGCGCTGCCCACCGCTGTCACCGCCAGGCAGGCCGGGCGGGCGACCAGGACATCGGCCACGACGGCTTCGGGTGATGGACCCGCAAGCGCGGAGGCCGGCGCGAAACCGATCAGAGCCAGTGCGGCAGCGCACGCGATGGCAACAGACTTGGTTCTCATGAGGGTGGAACACTAGCCCATCTCAAGGCGGACTGTCGAACAGATTGTGCGCGGTAACCCGCATATTTCACCTTGTCAGTGCACAGGCCAGTCAGACTTCGCAGGAGGACTGCTATGCGGGTTAGAACGACTCCGCCTCGGGCAGGGGAATCGCAGGGGGCGCGTTGGTCGATCCGGAATCCGGAGTGTCGGCGGGCGGCGCAGGCAACACAGGCGCAGGCGGCGCGGCATCCGAACCAACCAACTCGTCGGACAAGACCACGATGGCGATGCGGCGATTCTTGGCGCGCCCTTCCGCCGTGGCGTTGTCAGCCAGCGGACGAAACTCGCCGTAGCCGACAGCGCCCAACCTTTGCGGTTCAACTCCCGCCTCATCGATCAGAAAGCGCACCGCCGCCAATGCCCGCGCGGTCGACAGTTCCCAGTTGCTCGGGTAGCGGGCGCGCGCCGACGCCCGGATGGGGACGTTGTCCGTGTGCCCGATGACGTGAATCCGGCGGTTGGGATGCTGGGCCAGGACCGCGGCCACCTTGCCCAGGATCTCCTGCCCTTCGGGCTTCAGCTCCGCCTCGCCCGAATCGAACAGGATGCGATCGAGAATATCCACCGTCAGCTTGCCCTGAAGCTCGGAGATCGTGATCTCCTTGGATTCAAGGGCGCGCCGGAACTCGGCTTCGAGCGACTGCTGGTTCTGGTGGTGCTGCTCCGTTTGCCGGCGAAGATCATCGAGAGTTTGTTGGGCCTGCGCGAGCGCTGTCTCGAGTTCGGCAACGCGCGTCCGGTTCGTCGCGGCGGCCATTTCGGCCTCCGCCGCGCCAGCGTGGGCCTCGATGGCTTCGGATCGAGCCCGGGTCGCTTCGGCTCGGGCCTGAGTGGCCTGGGTGCGCTCCTCGGCCAGTTCGAGGCCCCGATGCCAATACGCCAGACCCACCACTCCCAGAGCCACCAGAGCTGTCAGGACCATTGCCACTGTCCAAGCTTGTTTCGGCATACGCGGAACCAAGAATCGGCCGAGCGCCCCCCGGCGTAAACAACATTTCGACACTCCGCTGTTCCGGACAGCGCCAATTCATCAAGACAAAACGGCCGGAGGGGGGGACGTCTCGTCCCCCGGCAATGAGAGTTGCGGACACTGTTTGCGGGCGACGAGGACGTCGCCCCTCCCGTGCTCTGTCGGTGAACACGAAGGCGTTGGAGCGGGGGGACGTCTCGTCCCCCGCCATTGCGAGTGAACACGGTGTGTTCTCGGCGACGGGCCGTCGCCGCTCCACTTCATGAATTGGCCCTGTGTTCCGGAGTGACGGCGACGGTGTGCGCGGGGTGCTGACGATTGCCGTGTTGACTGCGGTGTTGACTTGCACGCGATGCCCTCCGCTACTCTTGGTCCAGAGGTCTCCTATGCATGTCGTCATCGCCCCAGACAAGTTCAAAGGCACACTCACAGCCACCGAGGCCGCTGAAGCCATCGCCGCCGGCTGGCGAACAGAGCGCCCTCAGGACACGGTGCGCTCGTTCCCGATCAGCGACGGCGGCGACGGTTTCGGCCAATTGCTCGCGCGGCATCTCGAGGCCGAGGAACGGACGGTCGACACGGTCAATGCCGCACACGAGCCGATCCGCGCGCCGTGGTGGTGGGAACCGCGCAGCCGCATGGCAATCATCGAATCGGCCCGAATCATCGGTTTGGCGATGCTGCCCCGCGGGCGGTTTCACCCGTTCAACCTCGATACGTTCGGCCTGGGAGCCGTGTTGCGAGCCGCCGCCGCCGCGCATCCCCGGGTCTGCCTGATGGGCATCGGCGGCAGCGCCACCAACGATGCCGGATTCGGCCTCGCCCGCGCGATCGGCTGGCGGTTTCACGACCGGCGGGGAAAGCCGATCGAGGATTGGACGCGCCTGCCCGAGCTCGAGCACGTCGAACGGCCTGAGCGTCCGCTGCGTTTGAGGCAAGTCCTGGTGGCCGTGGACGTCACGAACCGCCTGATGGGTGTGCGCGGGGCGACCCGGGTCTATGGACCGCAAAAGGGAATTCGCCCCGAGGACGTCAAACCGGCGGAACGCTGTCTGCGCCGGCTGGTGCGAGTCCTCACACGGCAGTTCCACTTCGGCGTTCCTCCGCACCATGTGCCGGGCTCAGGAGCGGCGGGCGGCTTGGGATTCGGCCTGCGCTGCTTCGGCCCGGCCCGCCTCGAACCCGGCTTTCGCCTGTTCGCCCGGCTGAGCGGGCTGTTGGATGAAATCCGCAAGGCAGACCTGGTCCTCACGGGGGAGGGCGTGATCGACCTGACCACCGTGGCGATGGGCAAAGGCGTGGGACAACTGATGCGCATCTGCGGGCGGCTGCGGCGTCCCTGCATGGCGCTTGCCGGCCAGGTGCACGTCTCCGGGTACAGGCGACCGGGCCTGGTCGGGTTGTATGGCATGGCCCCGACCCTGACCACGACTCGAGAGGCCATGGCGCGTCCCGCGCATTGGCTGGGTGAACTGGGCCGATTCAGCGCCCGCGCCTGGTCCGCTCAGACCAATCCCTGAGAAGCGAGTTCAGGCACAAGCCCGGTGCGGCTCAGTTGGCCGGCGCAAGAGGCCGTCAGCCGAGCTGCGCCGCGTCGGCCTCGATCTCGAAGAGCAGGTCGTCCCGGCAGATGTCGTTCTTGGCGATAATGACGGGGATCTTCGGGAGCCTGTGGTCGCGGCAATACCGGTGGAACTCGGATGCGTCTTCCCCATGTTTGAAGTAGCCGATCATGCGCGTGACGTCTCCCCATCCCATCCGCCGCGACTCGAGAATCGCGGCCACGACATTCATGGCCAGTGCGACCTGCTTGCGCAAATCGCCCACGTGACACGTCTCACCCCCCGGAGCGATGCTGGCAGTGCCGGAAACGTACAGACGGCGTTGGCCCGGAAGCTCGAGCTCGACCGCCCGGCTGAAGCTGCTGCCATACTCGACGGCCGGACACTGGAGCGGGGAAGGGATGGCCTGAAGCCGGATGCCCGGGCCCTTCGGTTGGATGGCAAGAAGGCCGGCAATCACGGCTGTGCCGGCCGAATTGCCGCCCCCAATCCCCGTGCTCGCCGGCACCAGGCCATCGTAAACCTTGCGCTCCAGGAAGAACTGGTTGCGCACCCCGTTGAACTCGTCGTACCAATCCAGAATGTCATCCAGATAAAACCAGGTCCGGAAGACGTTCGAAAACGCCATGCCCGCCAACTCGAGCGCCGACTCCATGATCTCGAGTGTTTCCCAGGCCTGCTCCTCGCGCGTCTCCTCGCTCGACTCCGGATGCAGCCCGCCCAGGACGCAGTAGCGCGCATGCTGATCTTCGAAAAGCGTGCCAACGGTATGTCCCTCGAGGTTGATGGGGTGAACGTCGATCCCCGAGACGGCATGCACTTGAACCCCGGCGATCGGGCCGCCGCCGCCATTGCCCTCTTCGACCCACGTCATCGGCCACTCGATGCCCGCGACACGGTAGCTCTTGGCATGCCGAATCCTGAACGGATCGACGACCAGCCCAAACACATCCTCCCGCACGATCCGGAGTTGGGCATTGTCGGCCAGGAAATCGTACAGGCGCTGGAAGAGCGACGCAGGATCTTCGGAACCGACTGCCGGAACGGTGATGAACGTTTCCTGAAATCCCCCGTTCGGCAGGCGGATCACCTGCATGCCATTAACCGCTCGAGTCGACCGCTTCTTGTCCATCGTGTCTCCGGTTCAAACACGCCGCCTCGTGTTGAGCGCGGCGAAACACCCTGATTGCCCGACATTTGGCGGAGGAAGTCAACAGAACAATGCCCCAAAACGGAACAATGCCGCACCCGCCTCGGCTTGCTCCGAACGGCATAAGTCCCCAGCGTGCGATCGACCGCGGAACCGATCGCTCAATCCCCGAGCCGCAGGCCATACATCGTCTCGGCCACGGTCCGGCTCGCGCTGACGGTCTCGGCGTACGGCGTGTCCGCAATGTCCACAAAGCCGATCTGGTAGTTCTCCTCGTCCAGCACGCGCCCGATCGTCGGCTCGTCCTGGTACTGGAACCAATGACAGCCCACAAATTGCGGATGCCGCAGCGCCCCCCGCACGTAGTCCTGATAGGCCCGCGCGCGCTCGGCCTGGTTGTCGACAGGCACCAGGCCGGTGTGAAAGAGCCCGCGATCCAGGGCGCCAAAGTGAAACTCGCCAATGATCAGCGGCACGTCGGCATCCCCGGCGAACCGGAAATCCGCCACGCTGCGCTGGTAGAGATTGTAGCTGACCACGTCGCAGAACTTCGCCGCCGCGGCCGCCGCGCGGTCGTTCCCCCACGCAAACCGGCAGCCCAAATAGAGCTGGTTCGGCGCGACTTCCTTGATCACCTCGCGGATGGTGCTGAAGTACCGCTCCGCGGCCTTCGTGTAGAAAGCACGCAAATCCCCGCCCGCCTTCTGCCGGTCAGCCTTGGCCGGGCTCGCGGCCAGGGCGTCCCACGACTCATGCGAACTGCCCCACGCGGCATTGAGCTTCCCGATCTCGCCATACTTAACCCGCAGGTCGTCGAGCAGCGCAAGCTTGGCCGGTTGATCCGCCGGAGACGCCAATGCCCCCGCTGCCAGAGAAACGTCGTCGCCCCAACCCATCTCGTTGTCCGAAAAATACCCGATGCACCAGGGATCGCCCGCGCTCTTGCCCGCCTTCGACGCCATCTGCCGCCGTAAACCCTCCCGGAACGCGGGATCAAACACATCCGGGAATTTGCCCCAGTACCCCTCGCTCCCCTCGATCCGGCGCGCGCGCGACGACCCGATCGTGTCGGTGTAGGGCGTCCGCCGCATCAGGCGTATGCCTTCGTCCGACCAGTTGGCGATCGTGTTCAGGCCCCAGGCCCGCAGGCGTTGATGCACAATGCCGGGATAAACCTCCCTCCACTCGGCTCCGTATTTGCGTTTCAGGTTCGCCCCGGCAAAAGAGAAACACTTGGGCGAACGCCCGGCGTAGTGCCCCTTCAACGCGTAGGCCGACGTGATGAACTCGGCAAAATCGGCCTGGTCGCCGGGAAAATCGACAAACCAATCCGCCCGCTCGTCGATCGGAGTCGCATCGAGCATGCGCACACAATCGATTCCGTGGGACCAGAAAAGCCGGCCCTCCGGATCGACAAGCCACCACTTGCCCCCATGCTTCTGGACACGAAAAAACCCCGTGGCCTCGAGCTCCGGTCCCGCCGCCCAACCGCCATAACGGTTCCACCCCCGAATGCCTGGCGCCCTCGCCAGCGATCGCGCCTCGGCATCCCGCTGGGTTGCCAGGCTCGCCGGAGCCGGCGTCTTGCCGGGCCAGGTCTTGTGCCGGTACTGCCCGAGTGCGTCGATGAACGGAAAGAACGGATCGGCATCGCTGACCCAAGCCGTTGGCGGCGTGTAACGGCCCGTCGCGCGAAACTCACCCACCTCGAAAACCAGGTCGGTCTGGGGCTTGTTCACAAAGACAAGGATCTGCGTGATGTTCGCCGGGTCGATCGCCCCCTGCCCCCCGGGCGCCACCGGGTAACCCCGCAGACCGAAGAGCTTGCCGTCCATCGTGCTGTCATTGGCCCGCCGCAGATCGACCCGCAGAACATTCGTCGCCCCAGCCCCGACGGTCACCGAGCGCGTGATGCAATGGCTCGTCCCGTCGGCACCAGGATTGTCCACCCGACAGTTGATCGTCACGCTCTTCGATCCAGGATTCCGCACAGCGGCGACGACTTGGGCAAACGCCGTGAGATCCCATCGCCCATCAGGCGCCTTGAGTGCCACGCCCGGCCACGATTCCCGGTGGCCAGTGGCAACCCGCAAGGCGGAGCCTGAGCCGCTTTGGATGTTTGTGACCTGCGAATCGGTCAGAGCCAGAAACCCGCCGCTTTGGGCCATCGAGAAATCGACCAGACGCAAGTCAGCGGCATGGGCCGACAGGACGAGAAGCGGGGCACACGCGAGTGCGGATCGCGCAACACCAATATGTGGCAATCTGGAGTAAAACATGTTGAATTCCTATTAAAACAGGTTTGGTAACGTTAGTGTTATCGTTGATGCACCCCTTCAAGACACTACAAGCGGTTTCCCTTGCGTCCTGAGCCATCGCTCCGCTTCCCGATAGCTCGGACACAACTTCGCGACTTCGGACCAAAACCTCGCCGAGTGGTTCATCTCCCGCAGATGCGCCAGCTCGTGCAAAATGATGTAGTCCCGCACAGGCTCCGGCACCTGGATCAGCCTCCAGTTCAACGAAATCGCCCCATGCCGCGAACACGATCCCCAACGCGTCCTCTGATTTCGCACCCGCACGCCGCGCACGGCGAAGCCGTGTTGCTCCGCCAAAGCCCGGACGCGCGGCGGCAATTCCGCCTGTGCCATCGACCAAAGATGCTGTTCGAGCCGAGGACGCACGTCATCGAACAGGTTCTCGATTCGGACAGCCTGGTCCGCAAACCGAATCACCAACGCACCATCCGCCGCGCCCGCCGACAGAAGGATCGGTTCTCCGCGAAACAGGATCTGGCTGCCGATAAACAACCCTGTCGGACGCAACGCGACCTCCTGCCGCCGCCGCATCTGCCCTTCAATCCAGCCGGTCTGTCGCTCGGCAAAGCGGCGCCCTTCGGCAGTCGAACCGCCTCGCGGAATTGTCACACGCGCCACGCCCTCGGCGGTCAACCTGAGAATGTAGCGTCGGGCGCGGCGGTGCCGCACGAACTGCAGCGGCACCCGTGCCGTGCCAACCGTCAAAGAGGCGCCCTTGTCTCTGGTGGGAGCCAACGGCGAAAAGAGAAACTCGGTCTGCACAGGGTCCCCAACCCGTTCCGCTCCTGCTTACCTTTGGCCAGAGTTACAGGAGCGTCTCTTTCTGTCAAAGGGAAGCGAATGCCACCCGACAAGAGAAACGATCGCGCGAGCGTCGCAGCATAGAAGAAACTTGTTGTCAGCACGGGAGTTTCTGCTACCCTGCGCTCCCAATGCGGCGGGGCGAGCGCGGAGAAAGAGCGTTTGCCCCGGCACTCTCAGCGACGCAGAACACAACAAACAACGAATCGAACCAACAATTAGAAACACGTGACATCGCAGGAGGAAAGCGAATGAAGTTTAACCAATGGACGCTGGGGCTGGCCGCGGTGGGTCTGGTTAGCCTCGGTACGGCCGCTCAGGCCGAAGAAGCACAGAACCCCATCTCGACCGCGTTGTCGTCCACGACGATCAGCGGTTATGTGAACACCTCGGCCATTCTGCGGTTCGGGCCGAGTCTGCCCAACGGCGACTACTCGACACCGGGGCGCACCTTTGACGCCAACAACAAGTTCAACGGGTTCAACCTCGACGTCGTCAAACTGCAGATCGAGAAGCCGCTGGACGAAAGCCAGTGGTCGGCCGGTTATCAGGTCGGACTTCTCTTCGGTCCGGATGCGAACACCTACGGCACCGATTCGCTGGGTGGCGACAGTGATTTTGGCATCAAGGATGCCGCCGTCACGCTGCGCGCTCCCGTGGGCAACGGATTGGACTTCCGCATCGGCTACTGGGAAAGCCCCATCGGCTACGAAGTCTTCGACGCGGGCAACAACCCGAACTACAGCCGCTCGTACGCGTATGCCATCGAGCCCAAGCAGTTCACCGGCGTGCTCGCTTCGTATCGTGTCAGCGAAGTCCTGAGCCTCTCCGGCGGCATCGCCAACCGCGGCTGGGAAGCCGGCGGCACGTGGGATCATCCTGTCCGATTCTACGCCGATAACGCGATCAACAAGCGCAGCGGCGGCAAGACCATCCTGACCTACCTCGGCTCCGTCGCCCTCACGGCTCCGGAGAGCGCAGGCTTCCTCGAAGGCGCCACCCTCTACGGCGGCATCATCGACAGCGGCATGGCGCACGGACCCGACGTCCTCAATCTGTACGTCGGCGGCACGATGCCCACGCCGGTCAATGGACTTCTGCTCGGCCTGTCCTATGACTACCGCGGGAACAGCGAGGACAGTGGATACGACTCGTCGTACGCCAACGCCTTCGGCGCTTACCTCTCCTGGCAGCTCACCGAGAAGCTCAAGTTCAACGCCCGCGGCGAGTACGTCCGCGGCTCGAACGGCACCTGGTACTCCTCCGGCGCCTGGGATCTCGACAATGTGGACGACGACGGCAACCCGGATCCGCTCCTGATCATGGACGGCGACAAGAACGAACTGATCGGTGTCACCGCGACCCTCGATTACAGTCTCTGGGCCAATGTGCTCACACGCCTCGAATTCCGTTGGGACCATGACTGCAATGGCAATGGCATCTTCAACGACTATATCCCGGGCGTGAAGAAGGGGACCGACGACGCCTTCCAACTGGCTCTGAACGTCATCTATAAGTTCTAAGGCCTTTCCACTCTGCGCCCCCCTCCCGGCTCGGCCGGGAGGGGGTTTTTTGTCGCTCCCAACCCCTCCCGGCTTTCACATCGCCTTGTCGCCCCGCCGCCTCTCCTCAGAAAACCATCACGGACGCGCGGCCGATCGCGTGGCGCGCGGTTGATCGAGACGACGTTCTCGTGCTAGATTTGCAGCCATGAAACCTCTCCTCGACGTTCGGGCGCCGGCCCGCGCCCGAGGGCGCCTCGCAGTCGTGGTATGCATCGGCTCGCTGAGCGGCGTCTGGCACAGCCCGGATCTCCTCGGCGCACTCTCCGCCCCGTCCGATGCGTCCAACCAGGCGGCACAGGACGCCGCGTTCGCGCCCGCCCGCATTCGCGAACCTGCGGTTGCCGGATTGTTCTATCCCGCGGAAGCCGGGGCGCTGTCGTCGGCGGTCGATCGCCTTCTTGCGCGCGCGCAAACCGAACGCGTGTCGGACCTCAGGGCGCTCATCTGCCCGCACGCGGGCTATCAATTCTCGGGGCCGACTGCCGCCCACGGTTACAGACTTCTGGGCGGATACGACTGGCGGACTGTCATTGTGCTGGCGCCCAGCCACTACGCCCGGTTCAGAGGAGCAAGCGTGGTGGGGGCAGGCGCGTTCCGCACGCCGCTCGGAGACGTCCGCGTGTCGGGATTGGCCGCCCGATTGGCCAGGACGCCCCCCTTCGGCCCCGAACGGCCCTGCCCTCTGCAACGGCCTGCCTGGGCTGGTCAATCGAGCCGGTCATCGCCTGCGCGCGGCCAGGAGACACCGCACACCTGGGAACATGCGGACGAGGTCCAGGTGCCGTTTCTCCAGAGAGCGTTGAAGGACTTCGATCTTGTGACGGTGATCCTGGGCGAGGTGGATCCTGCCGAGGTTGCGCGCGGTCTGGCCGGGCATCTGGATGAGCACACTTTGGTGATAGCCAGTTCCGACCTGAGCCATTATCATCCCTATGACCAAGCCAGAGCGCTCGACACACGGTGTGTGAAGGCGGTTTGCGACCTGGATCTCGATGGCATGCGCGAGCAGGAAGCATGCGGCCGGGCGCCGATCCTGGCACTGATGCACCTGGCCCGTCAAAAGGGATGGAAGGCCAAGCTCATGGACTATCGCAACAGCGGTGATACCGGGGGTGACAAGAGCGGCGTGGTGGGGTACGCCTCGATCGCTTTCACCGGCGAAGGCGAGGGATCGAACCCCTGCTCGATCGAGGAACGCCGACGCCTGATCGAGTTGGCGCGCCAGGCGGTGCGCGAGGCCGTCGCAACCGGTCGCTCGCCGTCCGTGAACGCAGAGGACCTCCCCCCACGCCTGCGCGAACCCAAAGGGTCGTTCGTCACGTTGACACAACAGGGCGCATTGCGGGGGTGCATCGGCAACCTCCGCGCCACTGAGCCGCTCTATGCCTCGATCATCAGCAACGCCCGCAGCGCAGCCACGCGCGATTACCGGTTCCCCCCGGTGCGAGAGGGAGAACTCGACTCGCTCGAATTCGAGATCAGCCTCCTGAGCGAGCCAAAGCCGCTGAACTTCACGTCCCCGGAGGATCTGCTCGCCAAACTCCAACCGCACCGCGACGGCGTCGTGCTCGAAATCGGCTCCGCCACATCCACGTTCCTGCCCCAGGTGTGGCGCCAACTCCCGGACAAAGCCCAGTTCCTCTCAGCCCTGGCCAAGAAGGCCGGCTGCGGACCCGATGACTGGAGAAAGCCCGGCACGCGCGTCCTCGTCTACCGCGTCGAGGCCTTCAAGGAATCGGAGTTGAGGCAGTGAACCCTGCGCCCGTCCGCTGGGCCGTGGCCGGGCTGGGGTTTTCGAGCGCTGTCACACAACTGGTCCTGCTGCGGGAACTGCTCGGAACGTTCCAGGGCAACGAGCTGATTCTGGGACTCCTCCTGGGCGCCTGGCTCCTGCTCACCGGCATCGGCGCCTGGCTCGGCCGCTGGATCGCCACACCCGCCCGACCAACCCGCCCCCGCGGACCCCAGCCATCCGCGCCCTGCCGCTCTGACCCGCACACCCCCGCGGATTCGCCCGTAGGCGCGTCATCGGCTGCGAGTCTCCGGTGGATCGCCGCCCTGCAGATCTGGATTGCCTTGATCCCCCTCGCCCAGGTGCTCGCAGTCCGGCTCGGACGCAATGCCGTCTTCCTCCGCGGCGCAACGCTCGGCCTGGATCAGACGGTCTGGAGCAGCCTGCTTGTCCTCGCCCCGTACTGCCTCGCCTCGGGCATCTTCCTCACGCTGGCCTCCCGGGCGTCCGACGAAACCGATGCGGCTCGAGGCGCGTCGACGGCGTACCTGGCCGACTGCCTGGGCAGTGTGATTGGCGGCGCGTTGTTCACATTCGCCCTGGTCCGGTGGCTGGATCACATCGCCCTGCTCGTGGTGCCATCGACAGCCAACCTGCTCCTGGCAGCGCTGACGCTTCGGCGGATGCCCGGAAACCGAACCGCTGTCCTGCCCCTCGCGCTGGCGGCTTCTCTGGTCGCCTGCGTCGCATGGCTTGATCCCGACGCCCGCACCACCGCCTGGCAATGCCGCCCCGATCGGGTCGTGTTCCGCGCCCAGTCGCCCTATGGACGCCTGGTGGTGACCGAATCCGCCGGCCAATTGAACTTCATCGAAAACGGATTGCCGCTGCTCTCGAGTCGCCAGATCGAGCGCGCGGAGGAAATCGCGCACATCGCAATGGCCCAGCGCCCCTCGGCCCGCAACGTGTTGCTCATGTCGGGCGCGCTCTCCGGCACCGCGGGCGAAATCCTCAAATACGACGTGACCAACGTGACGTGCGTCGAGCTCGACCCGGCCGTCCTCGAGGCCGGACGCCGCCTCCTGCCTGAGCGACTGACAGACCGGCGCATGAGCGTCGTCAACACCGACGGTCGGCGCTACGTGCAGCGCGGGGACGGACCGTACGATCTCGCGATCGTGGACATGCCGGCCCCGGCAACCGCGCAGTTGAATCGCTACTACACCGCCGAGTTCTTCGCCGAACTCAGGCGCGTGCTCGAACCGGACGGCGTCGTGGTGTTCGGACTCGGCCAGTACGACAACTACGTCAGCCCGGAACTCGCCCGCATGCTCGCCTCGATGGCGCGCACGCTGCGCCTGACTTTCCGCACGGTCCTCCTCCTGCCGTCCGCCAAGGTCTGGTTCCTCGCTTCAGACGGTCCGCTCACTCCGTCCATCGCCGCGCGGCTGCGCCAGGCGGGCGTCTCCGCCCAATGGATGAGGCCTTCGTATCTCGATGCCATGCTCACCCCGGAACGATTGGCGGCGGTCGCAAGCGCCGCCGATCTGCCCGCGCCAGTGAACTCCGATTTCCGACCGGTCCTCTACTTCCTGCACCTCCGCCACTGGTTGAGTCAATTCGACGTCTGGCTCGGCGCGGCGGCGATTGTCCTCGGCCTGAGTCTGGCGGCCTGCATGGCCCGGTTGAGCGCCTCGGCTTTCGCAGTGTCCAGCGGGGGCTTCGCCGGCTCGGCTCTCGAGGTCGTCCTCCTGCTCGGCGTGCAGGTCCTCTACGGGTCTTTGTACCAGCAACTCGGCCTGGTCGTCACTGTGTTCATGGGCGGTCTGGCCGTGGGCGCCTGGCTTGGCGGACGGCTGCGCAGCGGCGATTCAGGGGCCACCTGTTCGCCGCCAACCTGCTCAGCCCCCACGAACTGGAGGCGCGGGAACAGCCTGTCCCCGGTCATGACGGGGGACGAGCCGTTCCCCCTCCAAGGCCCTCGGACAGCCGGCCACCGACTGGCGTCCGTCGCCTTTGCGCTGGCCGCCTACGGTTTCCTGTTGCCCTGGATCCTGACCGCGCTTGGCCAAATGAACCGCGCCGGAATGCCGCCCTGGTTCGGACAGTTCCTCGTCGCCCTCCTCACGGCGGGCTTGGCCGTGCTGGTCGGACTCGAATTCCCGCTGGCATGCCGCGTCGAACGGGCGGATGCGGGCTCTTTGGCCTCGCGGATTTTCTCCGCGGATTTTGTCGGCGCGTGCGTGGGAGCGATCCTCGCCGGCGCCCTGCTGATTCCCATCCTGGGCGTGGCCGCGGCGTGCGGTCTGGCGGCGAGTCTCAATGCGCTGGCGGGCCTGCGACTGCTCTGGCTCGAAAGGACATGATGCACAAGCTCGATCCAATCCTCTTGAAGGCGGTTCGCTGGACCGGTTGGCCCCTCCTGCCCCTGGTCCTGGCCTTTGTGGCGACCGGGTATGCCATCAGCGGGCGGTACGGATTCGGGCACTTGGTCGATCAGCAGGCCGCGCTGACGCTGCACAAGCTCCTTCACGCCCCGCTGCTTCTGCTCCTCCTTGTGCACTCCCTCCCCGCGATCTATCTTGCCCTCCAGCGATGGAACAGGACGCGAAAACGACCCGCCGTCCGCACCCACGGACACCCGCCAGGCTGACCCGGCGGCGAGCCTTGGAAGTCGGCGCCCTCGGGTGCGCCGGACTGTTCGGCGCGGACTCGATCTTCTCGTTTCTTCGGAGGTGGAAGCAGGATGCCGAACCCGCCGATGTTTTCAAGGGCGACGCCCCCTCGGACGCAGTGTGGGACCTCTGGCAGAAACGGGGCTGGGTCCGGGAAGCGCGTCACTACCTCAAGCTGGACCGCAACGTCCAGTGCAAGATCTGTCCCAACAACTGCCTGCTCGAACCAGGCGATCGAAGCCACTGCCGCAACAAGGTCAACCGGGGCGGGACGCTCTATACGCTCGCCTACGGCAACCCGTGCACGTTCCACGTCGATCCCATCGAGAAGAAACCGCTGTTCCATTTCCTCCCGGGCAGCCGCTCGTTTTCACTCGCCACATCCGGCTGCGTGTTTCGCTGCCTCAACTGCCAGAACTGGGAAATCTCGCAGAAGAAACCCGAGGAGACCAAGGATCCGCAGGGGGCCGAGTTCCGGCTGCGCCCGCCTGTGCCGCCCGCGCTCACCCTGGGCCAGATCCGGCGCCTGAGCCTCCTCCCCGAAGACCTGGTGGCGGTGGCGCAGGATCTCGATTGCCCGTCGATCTCCTATACCTACTCGGAGCCGACTGCCTACTACGAATACGCGTACGACTCGTGCCGGCTGGCGCGCGCCCACAAGGTGCGCAACGTGCTCGTCAGTTGCGGCTCGATCGAGGAGCGCCCGCTGCGCGACCTGGCCCAGTACATCGACGCGATGCATGTGGACCTCAAGGGCTTCAGCGACGAAATCTACCGCAAGCTCAACTCCGGACGCCTCGATCCCATCCTGCGCACCCTGACCGCGCTCAAGAGCCTGGGCGTCTGGGTCGAGGTCATCAACCTCGTCGTCCCGACCTACACCGACGATCTCGACATGATCCGGCGCATGTGCGGGTGGCTCGTCGCGCATCTGGGTGTGGATCAGCCCCTCCACTTCTCCCGCTTCCATCCCCAGCACAAGCTCACCCACCTCGCCCCGACGCCGGTCGATTTCCTCGTCCGAGCCCGCGACGCCGCGCGGATCGAGGGGCTGCGCTATGTCTACATCGGGAATGTGTCCGGCCTCGCCGACGCCCAAACCACCTTCTGTCCAAGCTGCAAGCGCCCCCTCATCCAGCGCGACATCTTCGCCGTCGCCGCGCTGGACGTGGTAGGCGGCAAGTGCCGCTTCTGCAACACCCCCATCGCGGGAGTCTGGGCGTAACCCGCATACTTCTTAGCGGCAAAGCCGCAACCAAAGGCCTTTACCAAAACCGGCGCTTGGACTATCAGTCAGAGTGTCATGCGTTGTCGTCTCGTCCTTCCTCTCGCCGCGGTGTTTCTGACTCTCGGCGTCGCCCACTCGGGCACGCCGGTCATGCGCGTCGTCCAAGCCTCAGGCGCAGGCTTGAACCTCCTCCGGAACCCCGGCTTCGAGCTGGGCACGACCAACATGCTCACCTCCTGGTCCGCCGGCCCCCAGGGGCTGCGCGCTGCACCCGGCGAAGGCCGCACCAACTCGCAGGCCCTGGCGTGCCGGGCCTCGGATGCCACCGGCTGGTATGGCGCCAGCCAAACGCTCACCCTCAATCGCACCAACTGCGTTCCGGTCGCCGTCCGCGGCTGGAGCCGCGCCGAAGAGGTCAGCGGAAGCGCCGACAGCAACTACTCCCTCTACGTCGACATCGTCTACCAGGACGGCAGTCCGCTGTGGGGCCAAACGGGCAACTTCAGCGCCGGCACGCACGGCTGGGAAGCGCGCGAGTTCGTCATCCTCCCCGAGAAACCGATCCGGTCTCTCACCCTCTACTGCCTCTTCCGGAACCATTCCGGCGAGGTCTGGTTCGACGACGTCTCCGTGGCCGAGATCAGCGCCCCCGCCGGGGCCTTTCTGTTCCAGGGCACCCCCATGACCGTCGGAACCCCCGCCCCGCCCGCGGGACAGCCAGCCGCCTATTCCACAGGCGACGGCCTCGATCTCACGCTCACCGGCGGACGCGTCGCTCGCTTGTCCGTGGGCGGGCGTAACCTGACCGGCAGCGCCCCATCCGGATTCCTCGCGCGCGACATGGCCGCAAACTCGGACGTCTTTTCCTTCGACGAAGGCGCTTGTCCCGATTTGAACCTGCTCCTGCGCGCCACGATCATCACCAACGCCGATCATCTGGCCGTCTCAGGGACCGTGGTGGATACCACCGGCACCGATCGCGCCATCATGCTCCTCTTTGCCCTCCCCCTGGATGCTGCCGGTTGGAGCTGGGGCCACGATATCCGCGAGCAAAGACCCGTCGCCGCCCCCGAGGAACTCAGCAACACCGTCGGCGTGAACTGCGGCGCCAATGGACGCCATTCCGTCTATCCCCTGGCCTGCGTCAGCGATGACCAGTCCGGACTCGCCCTCGCCGTCGATATGGCGAAGCCGGCGCAGTACCGCCTTGCCTACCATGCCGGCACGAAACAACTGTTCGTCGCCTACGACCTCGGGTTGGTGCCCGAAACCACCCGGTTCCCCTCCGGCGCGGAGTTTCGATTCGTCCTCTTTCGATTCGATCCCCGCTGGGGATTCCGCGGCGCGTGGGAGAAGTACACCTTACTGTTTCCCGCATACTTCACCGTGCGTTCGAAAGACCAGGGGATCTGGATGCCTTTCACCGACGTGAGCACAGTCAGCGGCTGGCAGGATTTCGGCTTCCGCTATCACGAAGGCAACAACAACGTCCCCTTTGACGACGCGAACGGCATCCTGAGTTTCCGCTACACCGAGCCCATGACCTGGTGGATGTCGATGGACCCGGCACTTCCCCGCACGGTGGCCACCGCGCTCGAGGTTCGGGACGCCTACGCCGCGGGCGCCCCCGGCGCCCGGCAACGCATGGCGATCGTTTCGCGCAGCGCCGGGATGTTCGACATCAACGGTCAGCCTTCCCTTCTCTTTCGCAACGAGCCGTGGGCCAACGGCGCCGTCTGGAGCCTCAACCCCAACCCCCTTCTCCCCGCCAACCCCAACGCCGCCACCGTCCACTGGAGCGCCAGCATCCGCGAATCGCTCTACGGTCCGAACGCCAACGGCAGTCTCGATGGCGAATACCTCGACTCACTCGAGGGATATGTCACAGCCGACCTGAGTTTTCGCCGCGAACACTTCGCGTCCAGCACGGTCCCATTGACCTTCGACACAATAACCGCCCGTCCGGCCCTCTGGAAAGGGCTGGCCGTCTTCGAGTTCACCCGCTGGATCAGCGACGATCTCCATCAATTCGGCAAACTCTGCTTCGCCAACGGTGTCCCCTACCGCTTCAGCTTCCTCTGCCCGTGGCTCGATGTCATGGGCACGGAAACCGACTGGCTTTCCAATGGCCAGTACGCGCCGTCTTCGCATGGCCAAATGTCCCTATGGCGCACCCTGTCCGGCAAGAAGCCCTACCTTCTCCTGATGAATACGGACTACGCCAGTTTCGGCACCAACCGCGTCGAACGCTATTTTCAGCGCAGCCTCTTCTATGGCATGTACCCGTCCATGTTCAGCCATAATGCGGCGGAGAACCCCTATTGGCAGAACCCAGCCTGGTACAACCGAGATCGCCCGCTCTTCAAGCGCTACCTCCCCGTCATCAAACAGATCGCCGAGGCCGGCTGGCAACCGGTCACCCGGGGCGCCTGCGACAATGCGGACATCCTCGTCGAGCGCTTCGGCCCCGCTCCCGACGGCGCCGTCTACTTCACCTTGTTCAACAACAGCGCGACCACCCGCACGGCCACGTTCAGCACCTCGCTGGATCCGGACGGAGCTGCGCCTCGCAGGGTGGCCATCGATCTGCTCAGCGGTGTCCGGCTCGAGCCCTCGGGGTCGGGCTGGCATGTTCAATTGGCGTCGCAGGCCGCCGCGGCGATCAAGGTGCTGCCGCCAGCCAGGTTCACCGCCGCCGCCCTCTCCCCCGCCGGCACCATGCAACTGACCATCGACGCGCCGCTCGGTTCATCCCAGGTCCTCGAAATCTCGAACAACCTGGCTGCCTGGCTGCCTCTCGGCACCAATACCATCCAGACCCAACCTCTGGTTTGGCTCGACCATTCGGCCACCAGCGACTCCCGCCGCTTCTACCGCCTCCGCTGGTAAAGGGACTGTTGTCGGCCACTGTCCTCGTCGGGGACGAGGACGTCCCCACTCCCACGCCGCCGTGTGAACGAGCAGTGCCCTGGAGGGGCGACGTCCCCGTCGCCTCCGGTTAGGGTCCGGGCTAAAGCCTCAGCCGGTAGTAGCGCTGCGGTCCAGTCGCGTTGGTCGAGTAGGGACTGGCGGCGTCCGGCACGGGCGCCCACGCGCCCTCGCTCAGACTGTCCTTCGCTTCGAGCACGCCCGGACCGGTCCAGACGATTTCGAGTCTGCTGCCGAGCATCCGCACGTGGAGCGGCCCCGGCGTGATCGCGGGCAGCTCGGCAAAGGTATACACGAGCGCTCCGGCGGACGGCGCAATGTCCAGACTCGCCCACGTCCCGCTGATCAACTGCAACGCCAGGGCAATCGTCGCGTTGTTGTAGACCCGCTGACCGTCGTTGTCGTAGGTGGCCTGACGCGAGATCCGGCACTCGAAATCGGATGAAGCCGCCTCGGGCCCGATGGCGAAGTTCAATCCGCTCACATCGCCTTCGTTGAACTGGCCGCCCTTTTGCTGATAGCCGCCGCCGTTCTCGATCATCATCTCCGAGCCGAGTCCGGCGGTCACAAGGCCTGTTCCGAGGTCGTTGTCCGTGTCGGAGAAGATGTGGAAGTAGGCGTCCACAGGCAGTTGGCCCACGTTCGCGTGGAAGTTGAACCGGAGGTAGAGGTAGGTCTCGTCGTTGGTGACGTAGATCTCGTTGAACTCGAGCCCCTCGGCGGTCTCCTGCACATCCGTCGCCAGGGGTTGCATCTCCGCCCAGTCTTCGAAGCTGCCGTCGATGAGAATCGCGGATCGGAAGGCCGCGGTTGTGCCGGCTGCATTGCCAAAGAGGTCCTCGACTCCATTCACTCCCAGGGTGTAGACGGCGCCAAAGCTCAGCGCGGTCGTGGTCAGCGTCACCGTTCGCCCGTCGACCGGATCAAGTGCGGCCGCATGCACGCTCGCCCCGCCGCTGAGCGTGTAGTGACCGGACGCATTGGCCGAAGCAGCCTCCACCGGCTCCGTGAAGACCACCACCACCTTGCTGCCCGAGCCAGCCAACTGCGCGACCAGCGGCGGATAGGTATCCGCAAGGACGCCGAGGCGCGCCGTGCGGCTGCTGACAGCGCCCAGCCGATTGCTGACCGTCACGTGATACTGGCTGGCATCGTCGAACACCGCGTCGTCGATGGTGTATTCGGGGCCTGTCGCACCTTCAATCGCCACCTCGTTCTTGAACCATTGATAGCTGAGCACCGGCGAGCCGGTTGCTTCCACGGCGAACGTGGTCGATTCCCCTTGAAGAACGGTCCGATCCGCCGGCTCGGCGTCGTTTGTCAGGCTGACCGCCACGGCGGTGGTCGTCAGTTGCGCCGTGCGGCTGACGGCCTTGGCCCCCGTCGCATTCGTGATCTCGACCCGGTACCCGCCGGCGTCGGTCACCAGCACGACGGGGATGGTCAGTGTCGGCTCCGTCGCGCCTTCGATCGGCGCGTCATCCTTGAACCACTGGTAGGCCAGAGGTGTCGTGCCGGTCACGGTGCCCACGCTGAAGGTGGTCGCCTCGCCCTCCGTCACGGTGCGGTCGGCCGGCTGGGTGGGATCAACGATCAGCGGCGGAAGGCTGTCGGTCGCCTCCAACTTCAAACCGAAGGCCAACTCGGCCGGCGTGCCGGCTGCCTGATGGACCTCGGCCTCGAGGACATTCGCTCCCGTGACCAAAGCGTTTGCGGGCACAATGAAAGACTCCGCCTGGCCCGGCACGGCCGGACCTCCCGTGGCGGGCGTGCCGTACTCGACCGCCCCATCCGGCATCCGCACGCGCTTGACCTCAGCACCGTTCAGATACAGCACCGCGCCGTCGGACAGGTAGAGATTCGCCACCAGCGCGATCCCCAGGCTGTCGTAGTCCCACGTGAAGGGAGCGCGCAGGTAGTACGTGTCTTGGCCGGAGGCAAGAGTCGTCGCCAGGGTCGGGTAGGTTCCCGCCGACACACCAAAGCCGAAGAGCCCAGGACCGCTGTTCCACCCGTACTGAATCTCGTCGAAGTCGAACGCCAGCCAGTCCGTGCCCCAATCGGTCCCATCATCGCTGTACCGCCAGACCGTGCCGTCGAGTGACACCAACGTCGTCGTGCCCGTGGCCTTCGGGGGAGTCGGCGCGAAATCGTAGGCCGCGCCACCGCTGTCAGGCGCGATATCGACCGTGGCCCAATTGCTGTCCTCCGCCTCGACCGCCACCAGGATGCTGTCCGAGGCGAAGACCAGTTCGCCCCCGGCGTCGCGCACCTGCCTCGAGATGCGCACCTCGAACTCCGCGGTCAGCCCGCTGGGCGCCGCTGCCCAGCCCAGATTCGAGGCGCTGCCTTCGTTCCACCCCCCATTCTTCTGCTGATACCCGCCACCGTTCTCGATCATCAGCTCCGAGCCAATGCCCCCGATCGACAAGCCGGTTGCCGGGTTGGCATCCGCATCGATGAACACATGGTGCTGGAACGCGCTGTAGTTGATCTCGGTATAGAGCTTTACCCGGAGGTACAGATAGTCCTCGTCATTGGCCACATAGACCTCGCGGAAGTCGAGCGAGGTCGAGTCGCCTTCCGTGTCGACGGCCGCGGGCGCCACGCCTGCCCAGTCTCCGAAGTCCCCGTCGATGGCAATCCGCTTGAACTGACCGGCGGTGGCAGGGCTCGTCCAGAGCACGCACACGCCCAGAACAACAGCTAAAAGGATGTGGAAGGGAGTCTTCATGGTGGACGACGGTGCCACCGACTCGAGAAACGGTCAACTTCCGAGTGGCTTGGGCGAGGACAGGGCCAATTCATGAAGTGGAGCGGCGACGGCCTCGTCGCCCGCAAACAGTGTCCGCAACTCTCATTGCCGGGGGACGAGACGTCCCCCCGCTCCAACGCCTTCGTGTTCACCGACAGAGCACGGGAGGGGCGACGTCCTCGTCGCCCGCAAACAGTGTCCGCAACTCTCATTGCCGGGGGACGAGACGTCCCCCCTCCACCCTTTTCGCCTTCATGAATTGGCCGTGGGGCGAGGATCGGGGGACCTGATTGGATCTTGTCGGACGCGCGGGTCCGCGTCACAGTGGACGCCTGCATAAGCCCATGAAAACGACTCTGTCGATCCTCGCCCTGATCGCCCTGTGCGGCGGCGCTACGACCCTGGCTCAACTCACGCCCGGCAACCCGCTGTCCGGACTGGAACGGCTCAAGGACTTCGAGGCGCGCCGAGCCTCTTCCTCGGATGCCAACTGGAAAGACGGCAACGCGGATGCCCGTCCGATCGCGCCCGGCGGCACCCTGACCCTGGCCGAACTCGACGGCCCCGGCGTCATCACCCACATCTGGTTCACCATCGCGCACGAGGCCCCATTCTATTCCCGGCTCCTGACCCTGCGCATGTATTGGGATGGCGAAGATCGCCCGAGCGTCGAGTGCCCGGTGGGGGACTTTTTCGGAATCGGGCACGGCGTCGACAAATCGTTCATCTCGATTCCGATCCGCGTCTCGTCCGACGGCCGGGCGCGCAACTGTTATTGGCCGATGCCGTTCCGCAAGTCGGCGCGCCTGACAGTCACGAACGAAAGCGACAAGCGATGCGGCGCCTTCTACTACTACATCGATTGGCAGAAACAGGATTCTCTGCCCGACGACACCGCCTATTTCCACGCGATGTACCGACAGGAGCATCCCTGCGTCATGGGACGCAACTACCTGCTCGCCGACCTCGCCGGACGCGGCCACTACGTCGGGACCATCCAGAGCGTCTACCACATGTCCTCGGGCTGGTATGGCGAAGGCGACGACTTCTTCTTTGTCGATGGCGCAACCGAGCCGCAATTGCGCGGCACGGGCACGGAAGATTACTTCTGCGATGCCTGGGGGTTCCGACAACAGGATGGGCCGTTCTACGGCACGCCGCTTTGGGAAGGATACGGCGAGGGCGATCGGAGCACGGCCTATCGCTTTCACATCCCGGATCCGGTCCCGTTCGCCAAATCGCTGCGGGTCGAGATCGAGCACAAGGGCTCGCAGCAGTTCCCAGACGGCCAGGGCAGCGGGTTCATCGAACGCGATGACCTGATGTCGTCGGTCGCCCTGTGGTACCAGGCCGAGCCGCACAAGCCCTGGCCCGCCCTGCCGCCGGGTCCGGACCGGCTGCCGTTCCGCGAGCAAACACCGGTCGTTGGCTGGAAGGCCGTGCCCGACGCCAAACACTCCGAAGCCCCGCTCGAAGTCCAGCCCATCGGCGGGGTGACGGATGGGAAACAGCTCTGGTTCCGGCCCTCGACCGGCGAAAGCTGGCTCGAAGTGACGTTCAGGACCGACGCCGAAATGACCGCCGAATTCTGGGCCAAAATGCTGCACGCGCCGGACTATGGCACCTACCGGGTGCGGCTCGATGGCAGAGACGCAGGGCGGCTCGACTTGTACCACGCGAGCATCACCCCCATGCCGCATCGCCTGGGCACATTCACACTGGCGCCAGGCGAGCACACACTCCGGTTTGAAGGCGCCGGAAAAAACAGCCAGTCCAAAGGCTATCTCCTCGGCTTCGACGCGCTCACGGCTCGGGTGCCGGTCTACACACGCCCGCCCGGGTTCGACCTGCGCAAAGTGGCCGCGGAGACGAAGTAGCGCCCGGTGGCGAGGCAATGGGGTCGCATTGGGACAGGCGAATTCAGATGCTCCCGCATTGCCTGGCCGCTTGCTCTCAGCCGGTTGGCGGGAACTCGCACAACAACGGCTGATTGCGATGGGCGCGATAGACCGAGAAGTCCTCGCGGTCGACGGTGACGATGGTTGCGGTCCCCGCGCGATAGGTCTCGTAGAGCTGGACCAAACAGGCATCCGCCAGGTCCATGGGAAGGCTCGCGTACCGGGCGCACAGTTGGCGGACCGAGTCAGCGTTGGCTTGGAGGTCGAAGCGGCAGACCAACAGACCGCGGTGCATCGCTTCGAGCAAACGGTCGCCCGACCCCAGCATGTGGGCGGCTTCGGTGACGACAGGCTCGCAGGTCACCAACGGGAGGGGGAGCGTCACCAGCAGGGCCTCGGCCCAACGTTTGAACGCGGTTTCCCGGCGGGCGAACGCACTCACCAGCGGGCCCGTGTCAACGAGGTAGATCATCGTCCACCTCGCAGGGCGCGACGCACGGCCTTGTTCGTCGGTGGCGGCACGGTGGCATCCACTGAACCGAAGAACTCACGCAGCGGCGACGGCAGGTCTCGGCCAATCTGGGCGACGCGTGCGCGGATGGACTTGCGCACGAACTCATTGACCGTCTCGCCGGACTGGGCGGCCAGCTCGGCCAGCCGGCGTTTCTCGTCCACGGCAATCCGGATGGACAGTGTGTCACTCATAAGTTGTATGTCGCACGGATGCCCGGCAAAGTCAATCCGCGCGGGCGGGCCCAGGAAACGGAGTGACCAGTAGACACGAATCACACGAATCATGGTTCCCCTCGAATTCGTGTCATTCGTGTGATTCGTGGTTGGAAGAGTGATTCTGCTGAAAACCCCACAGCCTTCAGCCGAATCAATGGTTGACATTTTGGCGCTCGCTGTGATCGCACGTTTGGATACGACCCGATTGTCCTCCTCGGACGGGGGATGGTGAGGGGCCCGTCACGGCTCGATGCGGACTCGGTAAAAGCGCGCGGGGAGGGTGGGGGCCGATGTGTCGATGAAGGTCACGGTGCCGGTTGGATTGTCGGTGGTGAGCACGGCTTGCCAGGCATCGAGGTTGGTGCTGGCTTCGAGGACATGGTTGACGAGTTGGCCGCCTTCGAACCGGACGCGGACGGTGCCATCGGCGAGCCGTTCCGGCGTGTCGAGCCAAGGCGGCCGAGCGATGAACTGGCCGTAGATATCGACGTCCGTGAGGGGGCCGCGGAGGTTATCCTGGTAGATCCACGTGCCATACATGAAGAACGCCAGGAGGCCGGACGAGGTTGAGATCACAGTGCCGAGCGGCACGCGGCCGTCGAACTGTGGAGCGATCAGGAAGCGCTGGCCCGCTGGTTGGCCGCGAGAATCGAGGATCTGGCCCTGCTGTGCGGGGTGCTCGCCTCCGAAATCGTCCAGCCAATGCACCAGGAAACCTGAACCCAGGGCGGTGACCGAAGCGGCGACCTGGTGTCCGGCACTGGGGCCGATTTGAAATTCATCGTCGATCAGAGTGCCATCCGCGGCAATCAGCCGGGCTGCCAGGTCCCAGGCGGCTGGGTCCGCGACGCTGGGTGCCCGGTCTCGGAGCCAGAGGGCCAGGAATTGGGATCCGTTCCAGGCGACACGGGCCTGGTAGGTTCGCGGGGTGGCTGATTGACTGATCTTGAAAGCCGCGCTGACGGCGCCGGTTTTCGAGACGAACGCTCCCCATGTTTCGTACAATTCGATGCCGGCGGTCGGCTGATTCATCCAAATGACGAGAGTGCGGGTGCCATTGAATGCGGCGCCGAGGTTGCCCTGGTTGGCGGGTTGGCCGGCGATGAGCAGTTCGTCTCCGACCCGCGATCCATCAGGCGCGATTCGCTGGCCGTAGACATCGCCGTCGGCGGAGCCTGAGCGATGATCGCGCCAGACGACGAGGAAGTTGGTGCCGTCGAATACGAGGCTCTTGCGGGAATCGAGTCGCTGCTCGCCGGCAGCGGTGCACACGGGAAAGGGAGCGCCGAGCGCGGCGCCGTTACGGTCCAACCGCTGGGCGTAGAGGTCGGTGCCGGCCTGCTCGGTGCGGTCTTCCCAGACCACCAGGTAGACATCCTGGCCGAAAGCCGCCTGGGAGGCGCCGCTCACGCGCCCGGGGCGGATCGGCGGTTCGATGAGCGCGCCGCTTGGGGCGACGAGCCGGGCGGTGATGTTCGAGGACTGAGCGCTGTCGGTGTAGGTGACGAGGTAGTTCGTGCCGTCGGTTGCCAGACCGTAGAAATACTCATCGCCTGCATCCACGGCGATGGGGAAGCCGGGGCCTGCCGCACGGACGGTCAATGCGAAGGTCTTGTCGGCGCTGGTTGCCGGGACACTGCTGTCGGTTGCGCGCAGGATGAAATGGAAGGTGCCAGTTGCAGCCGGAACGCCGGAGAGATGGCCCTCGGGGGTGATCGACAAGCTCGCCGGGAGATTGGCGGAACCTGGTTTTCGGGACCAGATGTAGGGTGCTTGGCCGCCACTGGCCACGAGTTGGAGGTCGTACGGGGCGCCCTGGGTTGCCGTGGGGAGCGGGCTGGGGGTTACGATCTGCATTTTGCCGGCGATGACGAGCGTGAAGGTGCGCGTGGCGGTATCGCATTCGTCGGACACCGCGACGGTGAACGTGCTGGCACCCGCGATGGCCGGGGTCCCGGAGATTTGACCTGAGGCATCGAGCACGAGCCCGGCAGGCAGGCTGTTCGAGAGCACACTCCAGGATTGGGATGCCTGGCCGCCCAGGCTCTCGAGCCACCAGAAGTAGGGGGTATCGACTGCGGCGTTCGGCAGGCTCGCAGTGACGATTTCGAGAGGGGGATTGATGTCGAGGGTGTAAGTGGCCTCGAAGCTCGAGCCTTCGGCATCCCTGACTTCCAGGATGAATTCATACTGGCCTTGGGCCGTGGGGAGCCCGGAGATCACGCCCTGGGGGGAAAGAGTCAGCCCGGGCGGAGGATCGTCCGAGCCCAGCGCGAGTGTCCAGGAATACGGCCGGCAGCCGCCAACCGCCTCGAGTTGACTCGAATAGAAGCAGTTCTCCGCCGCGTTTTCGAGGTAGGTCCAACCCGGTTCGAGGGCGGGGGTCAGGAACTCGAGCACATGATTTGGGCCTGTGACAATCACGGCCTGGCTATTGGGGCAGCCATAGCCGCGCGCGTACAGACCCTCGTCACTGCCGCAGTCGACGCCGACGGTCCAGGATCCGGGCGCGACACCCAACTGGAAGAGGCCGTCCGCGTCCGTTTGGGCGTCGGCATGGTAGGAGGTGCCGTTGACGCTGCCGGACGTCCAGACGTAGAGATCGGGCACGGGCCGGCCGGTGCTGCTGCGGACATGGCCGGAGATGGTGGCGGTGCGCCTGCGCAGGACGATGTCGCGGCGGACGGCCTGACCGGCGGCGAGCGTGACTTGGTGTTCGGGCCCGAAGTAGCCTGCGGCCTGGACTTCGTCGTCGTCGAAGTCCACGGTCCACGTCATTCCGCCGACCACACCGAGCGCGTAATCGCCGTTGGCGGTGAGCGCGGTGCCCTTCGGCTCGAACGTCTTGGAGTCCTCCTGGGCGCGGATGGTCAGGCCGAAGACAGGCTGGTTGGAGTCATCTTTGATCGTCCCGTAAATCAGGGCATTTGCTTTGGTGACGGGCACAGAGAAGCCGACAAGGTCGGTGGTCAAATGGGCTTCGAGTGGCTCGTCAAAGCCGACATAGCCCTGCACGGCCATCGAAGATCCGTCCAGACGAAACTCCCAGGAGTCCGGGACGATGCGTGTGTCGATCAAGCCTTGGGTGTCGGTGAATCCGAACGAGAACCAACCCGAGTCGGATTCAGTGGAGATGAGAACACCGGGGAGCCCGAAACCCAGGCTTGTATCGAGCACTTGGCCCGAAACCGTCAGCGTTCCGGGCGTCAGCGTGAGGTTGCGGGAGACGATCTCGCCTGCATTCAGAACCACGCCCGCAGCGGGCATGTTGCACACATAACCTCTCCAGGCCGCCAGAAGCACGTACTCTCCCGGTTCGCCGTACACGGTGAAGTTGCCCGCGGCATCCGTGAGGACGACGCTGCCTTCGTTGCTTTCCTGACGGACCAGCGCAATCATTGCCGTCAGGGGTGTACCGCTGGTGGCCTGGGTCACTTTGCCCACCACGCCCTGCGGCTTGGCGGTCTGGGTCACCCGAAATCGAGCAGTGGCGGGCTCGAATCCGCCAGCGATTCCCGAGACGCGATAGATGAACCAGCCGCTCGCGTGATCCGCGATCTGCCCGACGCCGGGCATGAAGACCTCGGTTCGGATTTGGCCGTCTGCGGTGGCGTCCTCGTCCCCGGGCACGTTGATGTTACGTACGCCACCGATAATCGGCAACTGACCGTCGGTGATGGTGAATCCCTGGACGGGCAACTCATCGGCGTCGATCTGTCCGTCGGCATCGAAATCGTAGTACTTTTCCACCTTGAGGGAGGCGCCAGCGGGTATGCCGCCAATGTTCAAGGTGATCTTGCCCCTCGAGTTGTCGCCGACGGCGGGGGGCGTCACGGACAGGGTGGCGGCTGCGGCAGACGCTGTCAGCAGCAGACTGGCCGCCAATACAATGCGGGTGAGAGTCGAGAACGCTTCGAACTTGAGCCTGGGCATCGTGGGATTCATCGCGTGATTTGGCGCGGCATCGTAATGGGGCCGGTCCAGAAGGCAAGAGTCAGATAGCACCCCCTCTTTGGGAGTGGACTGATCCCCCCCGGAGGGCAGACATCCGATCCGCCGTGACCGAGGCTGCGGCGAGCACGGACGTGTGGCTGCAAGCCCGCGCGCGGCGGGTTATTGGGCATCGGGCCCAGGGGGCAACCCTTCGGCCGCGGTAGGCGCCCAAAGACCAATCCGTTCCCGTCGTGCCAGTCGTTCGGCGCGGACCAGCGCGTACTGATCGAGAAGCGGCAGAACGCGGATCTGGTCCCGATTCAGGCGCGCCAACCCGTCGCGGAGCAGCGTCTCGTTCACGTTTGTCCCGCCAACTCGCACCAGGCCCAGTCCGGTCCGGGTCTGGGGATTGGCCAGCGTGACGTCGATGGCCACGTGCTGGTTGAGCACCAGGCGAGTCACATTCGTCAGGCCCGCCCCGGCCGCGTACCGGTCGTTCGAAGTCGCGTTCATGCTCACCTTGGGAACCGCGGCTCCCGCCAGGCCGTAGTTGAACAGCCAGCCGTTGTCATCGCGCAGTTGGAGACTGTCGGCGGCAAAAAGCCGGGTGACGCGCCCCTCGATGCGGCCCAATTCAGACGGCCGATTCGAAGGCCGGTTCCACCAAAGCTCCGTCAAATCCACCGCGGGTTCGAGGGCCGCGCGCTGCGTGTAGAGGAAGCCGGCCGCAGCAATCCAAAAGCACCAGAACAGCGCCTTGACGGCGCGATGCAACGCCCAGAAGAGACCCTTTTTCATGCGCGATCAGTCGGGTTGGGCGGCTCGGTGTCGGTCGAACCGGACGTCGCCGATGACGAGGGCGGCGTCGGCGTCGGCCCTGGTGCCGGGTCATCGGCGGCGAGCCGGATCCTCAGGTTGCGTTTGAGTTGTGGGGCTGACGACGCGGGAACCGGGAGGACTGCGGCATCCGGTTTGGCGGCCTTTTCAAGCGACATCAGCACAAGGTTGATCTCGGTGTTCGGATGCGGTTGAGGCATGACGCCGCGTCCGCGCAAGACACGGAACGCCTGCATGCAGTTCTGGAGATTGTTGAACCGATAGACCTCGCGCGCGAAGACGAGTTCGAGCCACGATCCGGGCCGCGCGTGGTTCAGGCCCGTGATGAATTGGGCCGGGAGCCAGGGATGCCGGATCCCCTCGATGAAACAGAGCCATCGGACGAGGAATCGACAGCGCCTGCGCTCGAGCCACCGGATCAGCTTCAGCAGCCAATTGGGGCGTTCGACATAGGTGCTGTCCGTCAGGATGCCCGTCAGGGGCTCGGCGATCCGGCTGCCCACCACGGGCGCCCAGGTGATGGCGGCAAAAATGCCGACGACGACGCAATACGCCATCCAGAAGGCGTTCGTGAGATCGCCCGCCTGCGGGTTCTCCCCTGCGTTCTTTGCCGCCCGCATCAGGCCGTACAGGAGCGCGACAGTCAGCACGAATCGCAAAAGGGTCAGCATGGCAGCAATGTGTCGAGACGCGCCCCCGCCGCATCCATGAGCGGCGCCCAACGTGTCATGCGAGCAACGCGCTTCATTGTTCGAGGATCCTATCGGTCTTCGTCGCGGCGCAAGATGGGTGGGGCGCTTGCGAAGCCGCGCAGCGCCATCTCGAGCCGATGCCGGTTGACCGCGTATTCGAGGGCCGTCTGTTGCGTGACGACGCCGGCGGCCAGCAACTCGGTCAGGTATTGATCGAATGTGTGCATGCCTTCATTGACCGCAGTCTCGATGATTCCGCTCAACAGTTCGAGCTGGTTGTTCGCGATGGCTTCCTGCGCGCCCCGGTTGCGCCGCATCACCTCGAGGCACGGCGTCCGCGTCCCCTGCACATTGGGCAGCAGGCGCTGGCAGATGATCGCGTTGGTGTTGCGGGCAAGCAGCGCGCTCATGCCCTCCTGCTCCGCGACCGGGGTGTGCTCCCGGATGCGCGCGATCGCCTGGGCCACCGAATCAGCGTGCAGCGTCGTCAGCACCAAATGCCCCGTCTCCGCCGCCTGCATCGCCGCAAAGATGCTCTCCCGATCCCGAATCTCCCCCACGAAAATCACATCCGGATCCTGCCGGACCGCGTTGCGGATCCCGTCGGCGAACGAGGCGGTGTCGATGCCCACCTCCCGCTGCTCGAATTGGGAAAGCTCGTCCGTGAACACATACTCGACCGGGTCTTCAATCGAGATGATCCGCATCGCCCGGGTCTGGTTGATCTCCTGGATCAGGGCCCGCAGGGTGGTGCTCTTGCCCTGCCCGGTCGGGCCCGTCGCCAGCACAAGCCCGCGCGGCTCGTCCACCAGCGACAACAACGATTCCGGAAGGCCGAGATCCTTCAACCTCAGGCGCTGCTGAGGCACGGTCCGGAACGAGAACGACTGTCGCCCCATCTGCTTGCTGAAGTTGGCGCGATACCGCAGCGCGCCATGGTAGAAACTCAGATCCAACTCGCGCTGCCGCTCGATCCGAACGCAGGTCGAGGGCGAGAAGGTCTCCCGCAGCATCTGGCACAGCCCCTCGTCGGTGGGCGGCGCAAACAGATCGGGCGGCACCCGCGCCAGCCGCCCATGGACGCGCACGGTGAGAGGCTTCCCCGCCCGGGCATGCAGATCGGTCGCCTCCTGCCCCTCGCACCACTCGAGAAGACGACTCATCGCCGTGCCCTCCCGGACTGTCTCGGCTGGCAGGCTGTTCGGATGACGCCACACGCGCGTGTCCGATGACGTCGAGGTGTTCAACATCGCCATGAGACGGATGATTGGCCCCGAGAGTCAAGGCCCGACTACAGGGGTGCCGTTGGTTCCCTTTCGCGTATTTCGCGTGTTTAGCGGTTCAATCTCTAACCCGGAAATCTCACCAGTGGGGCGGTCCCAGGATTCCTGACGGTCCGTGGGTGAGATTTCCGGGTCTATGAAACCCGCGCCCAGCAAGGAGAATTGGCTGATCGGTTCAGCAACGCCAGGACGCGCCCCAGCCGCTTGGGTGACGCGGGCACGCGGACACAGTGTGGTCGAGATTGGGTCCATCGGTTTGGGGCGCGGGTTTCTGATGAGCCCGCATTTCAGGTGAAATGTGACGCTGACCGATCAGATGACATCAAGAGTTGGTGAGAAATGCGGGCTAAATACTTAACGCTCAACGTGCAACGCTCAACTTCCAACGTTCAACCAGTTGCCCATCAACCATCAACCATCCGCCATCAACCCGTTCCCCAAAGGCCGCCACCCACTGCAATTCTGCCAAAACTTTGTATGGGGGGGTGTCCACAGATGTCACACCCCCTCGCGTAAACTTGCAGGCGAAGATGGGAGATGGGAGATGGAAAATCGAAGATGGGAGATCGGAGTTCGGAGATCGGAGTTCGGAAATGGGAGATCGGGGGCCGGGGGCCGGGGTCGGGACCGCTTCTTCGCCGTCCACGGCCAAAGCCCGGTCCGTCAACCATCAACCGCCGACCATCATCCAAATGGCCGGCCCAGAGACACCGCAACATCGTCGTCTTCCCCTTGCTCGGCCCGGATGCGGGCCCCGCGCCGTACCTGACGCTCGGCGAGGCCCTGTCCAGCCAATGCCTCACCGTGACCGGCTGCACCTGGATTTGTTCTGGTTTCCGTGGAAAAGGCCGCGTAGGCTCGCCGTCACAATCAGGGTTTGCTGGCACAAGTGGGATTCCTGATTGGGACAAAAGCAGGGACTGCAGTGCAAGAACGCTGGCATGAACGCCTTTGATCTGCGGCAGAGGTTGGTCACCGACTACGCGCGCTACACGCGCAGCTTCATCAAGATCGCCGACCCAGCGGTCCTGGCCAAAGTGGAGGCAGAGCTCGAAGCCGGTGCGTTCTGGCCCGAGCCCCTCCTTCAACTCAATCCGACCTTCCAACCCGGCGGCACCATCGACGACCTCGTTACAGACGGAACCCTCCACCCCGAATGCGCCAAGGTCTTCCGCCTGGACAAGACGCAATCCGACCTTACCGGCAAGCAACTGCTGCTTCATGCGCACCAGACCGACGGCATCCGCAAGGCCAAGGAGCAGAAATCATACGTGCTCACGAGCGGCACGGGGTCTGGCAAGAGCCTGAGCTGCATCGTCTTTGCCTGGAGCATGTGCGGCGGCGCGGCTCGGGTCGGGGAATCCAGACAACTGTGCTGTATCCCACGAGCGCTTCGACGACCAGCCAGGACGCCGAGCTCGGGACATTCCTGAAGCAGCAATAGACGATGCAAAGGCACGACACCATGGCCTGCGCCCTCCGAATCGCGGTCGCGCACCTCGGCGAGAAAACGGCGGCCGGTTGGTGGGAGACCGCGTTCCTCAATGCCGTTGGCTTCAGGTATCTGGAGTTGGTTTACCCGAAGACGGCGGCTTGGGCGGCAGTAAACGCCGCCTCGGAGGCCGCGTGTCGCGCGCACGACGAGCGAATAGGCAAAGGGCGCGTCGCCCACCTGTTCCGTCTCCCCCGTGAGAGTGAGGCGAAAGTGCGAGTCGGTCTTTCCAGGCTGGGAATCCCAGAACTCCAGAGGATGTGCACGTGGGATGCTGCTTTGCAGTTGCTTGACGCTGTGGCGGCAGAAGCAAAACCGATGCCTGGCACCGGCCCGATCCACATCGGCCCGTTAAAGGAAACGGACACGCAGGGCGGCATGGCGCGTTTGGCGGCGACCTACGCAGCCGGCTTCCGCTCGGGCACACGGGTCTTCCCTTATTTTGCATGAGCGGCCTGGAACGTGAATACAACACAGGTTTGTGCAAAGGCCAGGGAATGCTTCCGGAGACGCTTCGCCTGCTGCAGGTTTGGGAGCCGGGAATGAGTTCGCAGCAGTTGGCGGAAAAAGTCCGCAGCCAAGGATTGATTCCGAAAGCCACATCCCAGCGTGTTTCTGACATTGTCAGCCGCGGGTTCGCGCCGCGATATGTGCGCGAAGGCGGCCGTCCGGCATGCTGGCTTCGGCCTCTGGTTCAGCGCGGCGTCAACCTCGACCGTCTAAATCAACTGTTTCTGCTCTACACCGCCCGTGAGCATCTGATCCTCTACGATTTCATCCGCGAGGTTTACTGGCCCCGCTACTCTGCCGGGGCTCAGTTCCTATTCCGTGAAGATTCGGTGAACTTCATCAAGTCCGCACAAGCCAACGGACGGATCAAGACGCGGTGGACGGAAGGCAACAACATCCGAATCGGCCGCTATCTGCTGACCGCGTTGTGCGATTTCAAAATGCTGGGCGACCCGCAGGGCGATCGTCGTCCCATCCTCCCGTTTACCCCTTCGGCCAGCACGATCACCTACCTCGCACACGAACTGCATTTCTCCGGCGTGAACGACGCCATGATTTTGACCCACATGGATTGGGAGCTGTTTGGGCTCTCGTCGTCCGACGTCCTAAATGAGCTGCGCCGACTCTCCGGACAGGGACGTTTCATCGTTCAGGTCGGGGATATCGTGCGGATTTCGTGGGCGTGCAAAACAATGGAGGAATCTCTCGATGTCGTCGCCCAGTGAAAGTTTTGAAGAATTGTGGCAGCGGTTGCGTGCGGGCCGCGGCCTGACCAACACGGGCGACGATCCCGTTTACTACCTGGTGTTCAAGCCCGAGCAGATGCTCGAAATCAAACGGCTGCAGAAACAGTGGGCGGCCCGGCTCGCCAAGCAGGGATGGACCATGGAAACGATGTCGATGGCCGCCACCGTTCTGGAGATTTTCCGCAGCAACGAACTGCGCGACGTGTGGTTGTCGAGCCCGGCGAACACTGTGTGTGACCGGGAGTCCGTGACCGAGATCAACAAGACGCTGGAGGACGCCCTGACGGCCGATGAGCTTCTGAAGCGGAAGATCGAGACCAGGCTGGAGTCGCTCCGGGGCCGCGCGCAAACCGTGCTCTTCATCACCGATCTGGAAGCCCTGCATCCTTATCTGCGCGTCGGCGTCCTGGAGCAAAAGCTCCAAGGCAAGTTTACCGTCCCGACCGTGATTCTGTATCCCGGAGTCCGTGACGGAAAAACCACGCTGAGATTTCTCGGCTTCTATCCGCCCGACGGGAACTACCGGTCGGTCCACATTGGAGGATGACACCCATGAGCAAAATACGCGACCTGTTTGAAATCAGCCGCAGTCTGGACCGGCGAATCGAAAAGGTCATTTCGTTCGACAGCACCGAGAATGACCAGCTCAAGCGGGAAGTCACCGAATATGTCGTCACCGACAACATCGCCAGGAGTTTCGACCGCCTCTTGTCGCACCTGAACGACGGCCTTGGCGGCGGCGCACACGAAATCGGTGTCTGGGTGTCCGGCTTTTACGGATCGGGCAAGAGTTCCTTCACGAAGTATCTGGGATTTGCGCTTGATCCCTCTCGTGCCGTGGACGAACGGCCATTTCTCGAATGGCTGCAGGCACAGCTAAAGTCCGCGGCACTCAAAGCACAGCTCGGTGCCTTGGCCAAACGCTATCCGGCGACGGTCATCATGGTGGACCTGGCCAGCGCCCAGATCGCCGGCGCAACGATGGTGGAAATCTCCACCGTGCTCTACTGGACAGTCATGCAGTGGGCGGGCTACTCGAAGGACAAGAAGGTCGCCTATCTCCAGTTCATGCTGGAGAAGGATGGCAAAATGGAGGCATTCGAGAAACGCATTGTCGAGTTGTCCAAGGGCAAGACGTGGAAACAGATTCAGAATCAGCCGCTGGTCGTCAACCAATTCGCGTCCCGGTTGGCCCACGAGTTCTATCCCGAGGTGTTTCCCGACGCGACGGCATTCCAGAAGTTGCGCGTGGACGAAGCCGAGAAGGAAAACGAGCGTGTGGCGGAGATGTTGGAACTGGTCCGCCGACGCTCAGGTAAACCGAACATCATCTTCATTCTCGACGAGGTCGGCCAATACATCGCCGCACGGGACAACCTTATCCTGAACCTCGACGGACTGGCCAAGAACGTCAAACACCTCGGCGGCGGCAAGGTCTGGCTGGTCGCCACGGCACAACAGACCCTGACCGAGGACGATCCAAATGCCCGGTTCAATTCCGCCAAACTGTTCAAGCTGTCGGATCGCTTTCCCATTCGCGTGGACCTGGAGGCGAGTGACATCCGGGAGATCTGCTACAACCGGCTGCTGACCAAGTCGGCGGAGGGCGACAAGACCCTGGCTGTCCTTTTCGACACGCACGGCCCGGCGCTGAAACATCACACGCAACTAACCGGCACTCGCTACTACAAATCGGCCTTGGAAAAAGACGAATTCCGCCGGCTCTATCCGTTCCTGCCGCAGCACTTCGACATCCTGCTGGAATTGCTTGGCCGCCTGGCGAAGACGAGCGGCGGCATCGGCCTGCGGTCCGCCATCAAGGTCATCCAGGATGTGCTGGTGGATCAGAGCGGCTTGCGCTCCGGTCAGGCACTGCTGGCGGACGCATCTGCCGGCGAGTTGGCCACCACGATTACGTTCTACGACACGCTGCGCCTCGACATCCAACGCTCCTTCAAACATGTCGTTGATGGCGTCGCCCGCGCTGAGAAGGCGTTCAGCGGAGATTCCTTTGAAGTGAAGGTGGCCAAGGTGATCGCCGTGCTGCAGGTGCTCGACGACTTCCCGATCAGCCGCGAGAACGTGGGCGCACTGCTGCATCCCCGGGTGGATGCTCCTTCCCAAATGGAATCGGTGAAAGCTGCGGTCACGCGTCTGATGGAGGAGAAGGCGGTCCACCTGAACGAAGTGGACGGCAAGCTCCGCTTCATGAGCGAAGCCGTGGCGGAGATGGAAGCCGCCAAGGGCAAGATCAACGTGTTCGACCGCGACCTGCGGAAAGTTCTAAACGAGAAACTCACCCAGATCTTCACGCACCAGCCGGAAGTGCGCCTGGAAGGCACCCGGAGCGTGACCGCCGGCATGAAGACAACGGTGGGGGCGCAGATGGTTTCGCTGCTGGGCGAACGCGAACCGGTCCAATACGTGATCGAGTTGGTGGACGCCGCCGTCTATGACAAACGTCGGGACGAGCGCATTGCTACCCGCTCTCGTCGACTGATTTGAAGGAGAACATAGATTTCCTGACGAAACTGTATTCTCAGCTCTACCACCAAAGCGGATACAACGTGGAGATCGGTCTAACGGGCTCAAAGGTCTGCGGCCTGGCATCAGCGATTGTGGCAGCGCGCTGGAAGATCGCTCAAGCGTGGTATGTGAAACCCGATCGATTCAGCGTTGAACGCTTCACCTCCGGCGTCGGCCCCAGCCACTTCTATAAAATCTCCGTTCAGGATGAACCAGGTGTCGTAGCGCCGCGCACCAACATTTAGAATTTGCCATGATCACGAAGTGCAGCAACAGCCAATGCGGGGCTACGTTGAGAATCCCGGAGACAGCGACCGAGGCTCGCATCCGCTGTCCGCAATGCGGCAATGTGTTCGCGGTTGTTGGAGGCGGTTCATTCGTCATCTTTGACCTTGAAACGACGGGGCTTTATCCGGGCGGATGCGAAATCATTCAAATCGCCGCGACGCGGTTTCAGAACGGTGAGGTGGTGGCGGGGGACTCCTTCTTCAGTTATTGCCGGCCAAGTCAGCCGATCTCCCGGTTCATTTCCGATTACACCGGCATCACAGACCGGGACGTGCGCGACGCGCCACGGCCCATTGAGGTGCTGTCGCAGTTTTCCCAATTCGTCGGCGACTCGGTGATCATGGCGCATAACGGCCACCGGTTTGACACCAAATTCCTGGAAGCAACCTGCAGGCGACATCGAGCACGCATCCGAACCGTCGAATCCATCGACACCATTGCGTTTTCGCGGCGGCTGTTCGGGACGACGCGGGGAACGGGACATTCCCTGGACCGGGTCATGCAGCGGCTGGGCCTGAGTGCATCAGGATACAGGCGCCATCCCCTGCGTGGTGCGCGCCGGCCCGGACTTGTTCTCGCAGCCGGAGGTTCTGTTGTTTGTCGGGGCACTGGCACTGACGGCAAGGATGGATGAATTCTTCGGGTCGGAATACAACCCGAAAAGTCTGCCCCAGCGGATTGATGGAGTGTTGGGGTGTGCCCCTCATCCGACGGAGGTGCTGCGGGCATCGGCCCGGATGTTACGGGCCTCGGGTCTGGCGTTCAGCCGCGAGGTCGAAGACCGGCTGCTGCTGGCGGCGGGGGCGATTGCCGATCGGATTGACCACGGGACGGCCCTCAACCCAAAGAAAGCGGCGGCCTTCCGAACCCCTTCGTTGCGCGAGTTTCTCACCAAATCGGGTGATCTGAGGCGCGTCTTTCCCCAGAAGATCTTCCACATGCTGTTGTCTGAGGCCGAGGTGGAAGCCTGGGACACGTGCGAGGGCCGCGGCCAGACGGCATTGTTCCACCTTGGGGCGCTCAGCGGATTGATCACGGGCATTGAAACCCCCGGATGGACAAGCACCCGGGACTACCGCTGGCAGATCATCGGGCTTTGCCAATACGGCTCCGAGGAGGCGCGGGCGGAGGAGCAGCCGCTGATGGTCCAACCGGACGCAGTCACGATCAGCACGATCCACGGTGCAAAGGGATTGGAGTTCGCCGGGGTGTTCCTCGCCGCCGTGAACGCCAACAGCTTTCCGAACAGCATGGCCCGGCGGAAGCCGGACCTGCCGCTGGAGGGACGCATCGTCGAGGAGATTGATGTGGAAGGGCTGGCCGACAATGAAACCCGGGACGGCGAGCGGCGGCTCATGTATGTGGCGCTGACCCGCGCCGAGCGGTTTCTGTTCATCAGCCACTGCGGAAAACGGACATCGAGTTTCATCAAGGAACTCCGCCCGATGGTCAGCGAAAGCGGCGGAACGGTGACCGACGACTCACAACAACTGCTGAACGAACTGAAGTATGCCCCCAAGGAGCATCTGCGGGACGTGCGGCTGGCCACGTCCTTCTCGGACCTCCGTTACTATCTGGAATGCCCGCACGATTTCTATCTCAGAAAAGTGCTCGGGTTTGCGCCCACCATCGACCAGGCATTCGGTTACGGCCGCGGGGTGCATAACCTGATGCGTGCCGTGCATTCGGATCCCAAGAAGTGGGCGGCGCTGGCAACGAATCGCCCGGCGTTGGAGCGGGAAATCCAGGGGTTGATTGACCACGGATTGTTTTACCTGCGCTACACGACAGGCAATCCGGCGGACAACATGCGGGCAAAGGGGTTGGAGGTGGTGGCGAATTACATCGAGCGTTATGCGGGCGAGCTGGGCGAGTTGACATTTGAACCGGAGAAGAGCTTTGAGACGCTGGTGGAGTATGAAGACGGCGAGGGTGGCGTGCTGGTGTCGGGAGCTATTGACGTCATCCGGCGGGACAATCCGCCGCAGGTGACGCTGGTGGACTTCAAGTCCGGCGATCCGGAGTCGGACAAGCACCAAAAGCTGGACGAGGAAGAGATGCGGTTACAGGTGGCGCTGTATGCAGTGGCGGCCAAAAAGGAATTGGAGTATCAGCCCGAACAGGGACTGGTCCGCTACTTGGACGCCGATGATGCGATGAAGGCGGAATTGAGCGTGCCACTGAATGCGGCCGCGCTGACGGCGGCCACGAAGCTGGTGGCGACCACTGCCGCGGACATTCGCAACCGCAAATTCAGCGAAGGACCGAAGGCAAGGCAGGGCGGTGGGGCGCGGTGTTCGCATTGCGACTTCCTGGGTTTTTGCGGTATAAAACAGGCGCGCGATGAGAAGCGCGGCGGATCAGACAGTTGGTAGGACGCCATGAAGATCGGGCAATTCATTCAAACGACACTACGCGAGCGGGCCGACAAAGCGGGCGCGCTGGTGGTGTATGATGCTGCCAGGCGCTACCGCAACCTGGTGCTGACCATGATGAACGAGCAATGCATGGTGCTGGATGCCTCGGAGTCGTTCATCGAAGCGCACGAACGCGCGGTCGAATGTTGGGCTGGGCTCGGGAAAGCCGAGGCAGCAGAGCGCCGATTGGTCGTGTATGTGCCGATGGACAGGCCGAAGACGCCCGAGGAACGATGTCACGATCCGTTCAGCGGTATTGCCGCCGGCTCAGACTGGTTTCCGCGCAGCGACGACGATTCATTTCAAAGTCTGTGTGAGAAGGCCAAACCCGACCACCGGGACAAGGTTCGCGAGTTGTTCAGCAGTGGCACGCCGGACCTGGCGATGATTGATGCGGTCGAAGGTGGAAACCATTGGCCGCAACTGCAAACACTGCTGGGCGTCGAGTCCGCGGCCGAAATCATAACTGCGCTTCTCGTTCCCAACGCTGAACAGCTCCTGAAGCTGAAATCCACCGACGGCTGGGCAACCGAAGCGAAAGAACTGTTCGGCTCGCAACTTGGTTTCACGCCCAAAACCAAGACGAAGAAGTGGGATGCGCTGGCGGAGGAATTCTGGCGATTCGTGTTGTTCAGTGAATTCGCCCTCGACCTGCCCGGTGGACTTCCGGAGAGTTTGGCCGGTATTCCCCGGGCAAAGCTGAGCGCCGAGGCGCTGGTCAACCGCGTGTGTGATACGCTGCGGCAGGAGAAGCATCATGCGAGCTACATCGCCCGCGCCGGAAATGTGGCTGCCGAGCTGACGCTGGAAGCGAGGACCCGTGAAGTGCCGGATCTGGGGAAGCGGGACACTTTCGCATTCGAGGAGCGCAGTTTCCTTCGGCAATACGTAAAAGCACTTTTGACGGGCAATTGGGGAGCCGCAGCGGAGATTGCCGACCAGCGGAAGGAGTCCGTATGGGTGAAGCATACGGATCGCGGCATGTTGTGGACGGTCGCCGAACGCGCCCGAGAACTCCTCGTGATCGCCGGAGATTTGGAACGGGATTTGCCGGCGGCGGGAAAATCAGCGGACGATCTGATTTCCTTCTACACAGGGCGGGCCTACCGGTTGGATCAAGCTCATCGCGAGCTGGAAAAAGCTGTGGCCGACACCTACGGAGAAAGCGACGGCGTCGAGGAATTGATCGAGTCGGCACGACATCGGTTTCTCGCGGTCGCCGAGGAGTTGCAGCGCCGATTCATTGATTGTGTGGCCAAGGAGGGGTGGCCAACCAGCGGACGACTGCGCGCCACGCAGGTCTTTGACAAATGCATCGCCCCGCTCCTGGATACGCGCGGCAAAAGAGTCGCGTTGTTCTTTGTAGATGCCCTGCGCTTTGAATTGGGGACGGCGCTGGAGCGGCAACTGGGCGGCAGCTATACCTGCCGGCTGAAGTCGGTCTGCGCACAGTTGCCGACCATTACCGCCGTCGGAATGGCTTCGCTGTTACCCAAAGCGGATGGAAATCTGGTTCTGAAAATATCGGAGGACAAGCTGGTGCCGACACTGCACGGCAAGCCGATTCGCACGCCGGCTGAGCGTTTTGCCTACACGCAGGAGTTTTACGGCGACCGCACGAAGCTGCTGGACTTGGACGATTTGATCGCGCTCAAGCCTGCGGGGAAGAAAAAGCCGGAGCCTCTGAGCGGTGTTGATCTGCTGCTGGTCATGACCACCGACATTGACGAGCAGGGGGAGATGGATGCGAGCAACGTTTGTCTGTTCCTCCCTCATGTTCTGGCGAAACTGATCGCCGCTGTCGGCAAACTCAAGAAGCTGGGATTTCACCACGTGATCTTCACCACCGACCACGGATTTGTCCTGCATCCCGGCCTGGCGGCGGGCGACACCGTGGCGAAGCCCCAAGGGGACTGGATCCAAGTCAAAGACCGGTGCATGCTCGGGCGGGGATCGGCGACTCCCGGGACGATACTCTTTGGCAAGGAACAGGTCGGCATTCAGGGGGAGGTGGAGTCCTACCTGGTTCCCCGCTCATTGGGGACATTCAACAAGCGGCACCCCTATTTTCACGAGGGCCTCTCCCTGCAGGAGGCGGTAACGCCTCTGATCGAAGTTGACCTGGGTAATCAAGAAGCGGAGCCGCACTCTGCGGTGGACGTGCAATTGCGTTACCGAGGGGAAGCGCAAGGCACGGTGACGACCCGACGGCCGGTGCTGGATGTGAGCGTATTCGGCGGAGAATTGTTTGCCAGCGAGGTGTCGTTCCGGCTGGAAGCGAGGGCCAAGGTCCGATCCCAGGAAACCGTCATCGGGGAAGCGGCGTCCTGTGCACATGTCGATCCTGCAACCGGCGTGGTGAAGCTGAAGGCGGGGCAGGCTGTGAAAGTGCCGATGCGGATCGTCGAAGATTTCGTCGGACCGATGGAAGTCCGGGCCGTGGATGCGGAGACGGGATTGACCTACGGATTACCTTTGAAACTGAAAGTGGAAATCCTGACTTGATATGGATGACCTCGACCAACAGTTGAACCGGACATTTTCCGGGTGCGTCGTGCGCAAAGATCTGCTGCACCAGATCAAGAAGGGCACAAACGTGCCCTCCTTTGTGCTGGAATTCCTGCTCGCGAAATTCTGTGCAACAGATGATCCGCACGAGATTCAGGCGGGCATCGCAGCCGTGCTGGAGACGATCCAGCAGAACTACGTGCGCCCGGACGAGTCAAACCGGGCACAATCACTGGTGCAACAGAAGGGCAGCCACAAATTCATCGACAAGATCCATGTTTCCTATGTGGAGCGGGAGAAACGACACTGGGCGGCGATGGAGAACTTCAACTCGCGCCGCATTGCGATCAACGAGAAGTTCTACCGGGAAAACGACCGCCTGCTGGAGGGTGGCATTTGGGCGGAGGTGACGCTGGGTTACAACGATGTGGAGGATGACGATTACGCTTTCTACGTTGAGGATCTCCGGCCCGTGCAGCTCTCAAGATTCGACTTCACCCGTTATTGCGAGGGTGCGCAGCAGTTCAGTCGGGACGCCTGGATGGATGTGCTGCTGCGTTCAGTCGGGCTGGAGCCAACCAAGCTGACCAAACGGCTCAAACTGCACTTCCTGACCCGGCTGATCCCCTTTGTCGAGGCGAACTACAACTTCATTGAATTGGGGCCGCGCGGCACCGGCAAGTCCTACGTATTCAGTGAATTCTCGCCGTATGTGACCCTGGTCAGCGGCGGACAGGCGAGCACCTCCGTCCTGTTCTACAATAACCAGCGTCGCCGCGTGGGGATCATCGGGTTTTGGGATGTGGTGGCTTTCGACGAGGTCGCCGGCATCCGGGTAAAGGATCGGGACACGATTCAGATCATGAAGGATTACATGGCAAACGGACGATTCAGCCGCGGCCCGGCGGAAATCATCGCCAACGCCAGCCTCGCCTTCATTGGAAACATTGATGACTCGATTGAGGCCCTCGTGCGCTCGCCGGACCATGATCTTTTCAAACCGCTGCCGGAAGCCTTTGACCTGGCGGTGTTGCATCGGTTTCACACCTACCTGCCGGGCTGGGAGATTCCGCCGAATAGCAGCGATTTGTTGACTGCGAGTTACGGGTTCATCACGGATTATCTGGCGGAAGCCCTGCACCACCTGGCAAAGCAGACAAACCGCTACGCATTCGTGAAGGGGAAGGCACGGCTGGGCGCCGCCGTGCGCGGCCGCGATGAGACTGCCGTCATCAAGACGGTGGCGGGGTTCTTGAAGTTGTTGCACCCACACGGCGAACCTTCCGACCAGGAATTCAATGAGTATCTGGAGTATGCCTTGGAAGGACGTCGACGCGTGAAAGAGCAGTTGAACAAGCGAAAACCGGACGATGAGTTTGCCGCACTCCAATTCTCGTTCTTCAAGGCAGACGGTCAGGAGCAGGCGGTGCATTGTCAGGAATCGAAGGGGATTGGCGGCGTGGCAGCTCAGGAACCGCTGCCCTCTGCGGACAAGCAGACCGCGCCAAGTGCGAGTGCGCCGAGGGCAGTGGAGCCGCAGGCTGTGGCCGCGTCAGACGCCGCAGAAGCGACTCGCCCCTCACTGAAGGAGAAGCACTTTACGATTCACTACGGGGATACCGGTTACAGCTACGAAAAGATGCTCGGACCGTATCTCGCCGGGGCGAAAGTGATCCGAATAGAGGATCCGTATATCCGCCTGCCGCACCAAATTGCCAATTTTACACGATTCTGCGAGCTGGTGGTGAAAACGGGTGATGCCGAGAGGATTCGGTTGGTAACCGGAGCCGACGACCAATCACAGGAGGTGGAGGTGTCCGAGAAGCTGGATGCCCTGGTGGATGATCTCAAACAGCATTCAATCGCGTTTGAGTTTACTTTCGATTCACGCCTTCACGATCGGAAGATTCATTTGGACAACGGATGGATCGTGAAGATTGGCCGGGGCTTCGACATTTACCAGCGGATCGATCGGCCCCGCTCCGGACTGGGCATGAATGATTTCGATCTGCGCCCATGTCTTGAGACTTCGGTGGACATATACAGAGACGGGGAGGTTTGACGGCATGGAGCGAAGACGACCAACAGCGATTGATTTGTTTGCGGGTTGCGGCGGGGTAACCGAAGGGCTGTGTCGCGCGGGGTTCAAGGTGATTGGTGCCGTGGAAATTGATCCCTTGGCGGGAAAAACCTACGCACTGAACCACCCCGGGACGAAGTTGTCGCAGAACGACATCCGGGACATCAAGGGGCGAAAGTGGATGCGCGAACTGACGATCAAACGGGGAGAACTCGATCTGCTGGTCGGCTGTCCGCCCTGCCAGGGGTTTTCGACATTGCGGACACGCAATGGCGCGACTCGAAATCGCGACCCGCGGAACAACCTCGTCAAAGAAATGCTGAGGCTGGTGCAGGAGATGCGGCCAAAGGCAGTCATGATGGAGAATGTCCCGCGACTCGGGGAGAAGAAGGTGTTCCGAGAATTCACCACCGCGTTGGAGTCAATGGGTTACAGAGTGCAGTGGGAGATTGTGGATGTGCAGGATTTCGGCGTCCCTCAACGCCGGCGGCGACTTGTGCTGATTGCCGGACTCACCTTGGAGGTTTCTTTCCCGCGACCGGCTCGAACACATCGCACCGTCCGACAAGCCATAGGAAACCTGCCGCCAGCCGGAAAAAGTGGCGACCCTTTGCACGATCTGCCTGAACAGCGCAGCATGGAAGTTCGCCGCAAGATTGCACGAATCCCCAAGGACGGAGGCAGCCGCCGCGATCTGCCCGCGAGCATGCAACTTGAGTGTCATCGACGCTGCGACGGTTTCAAGGACATCTATGGTCGCATGGCCTGGGATGATGTTGCCCCGACAATCACCGGTGGATGTTTCAACCCGTCAAAGGGCCGATTCCTCCATCCGGTGGAGAACCGGAATATCACCATGCGCGAAGCGGCGCTGATTCAGACGTTTCCGCGAAGATACAAATTTGACCTCACTGCCGGAAAGCAGGGGGTAGCCTTGATGATCGGCAACGCACTGCCTCCCGAACTTGTGCGTCGGCAGGCGGTGGAAGTGAGGCGTGCCCTCGCCGCACACGCTGTCCGCAGGAAAGGCGCGAATGGTGTTCATCGACGGCGCTGAAGTCCCGCCCAACTGGAGTCTAGGCTTGTCGGACCGCATTCATGGCAGATGTTTTTTCAGCTAGGTTTCGATCCGAAATAATGTCCCGAATTCGATCGAAGGGAAACCGTGCCACAGAACAGAGACTGCGCACCTTGATGCGGAGTCGGGGGATCGTGGGATGGAGGCGGAACCAGACCGTGTTCGGAAGTCCGGATTTTGTCTTTCGAGCGTCACGCCTGGCCGTTTTCGTGGACGGCTGCTTTTGGCACGGCTGCCCGATACATTGCAGCACTCCGGTGAGCAATCGCGCCTTTTGGAGGCGGAAGCTGTCCGCAAACAGGACTCGTGACCTCCACGTAAACCGCGCTCTGCGCAAGAAAGGCTGGCGCGTTCTACGAATTTGGCAGCACGACCTCGCAAAGCGCCCTGACTGGTGTGTATCAAGAATTATGCGCGCGCTCGCGGAGCAAAGCAGGCTTCGGCTAATAGAAGCGCACCCACGACAGCCCCGAAACGAAACCACTCACAGCCTGGCGAAGTCGTCGTGTCGCGCTTCGACGAATTCAGCTTCATAAAGGGGTCGGTCCCGAAAAACAGGAATCTGTATGGTCCAGTCGCTGGGCTGGCATCGCGGTTGGCCCGCACCGCGCACACGTTGCGAATCGAGGATCGGGGCCCGTTTCCTCATCGGCCTTTGCCAGTGGATGCGAGGCAACGCAGGAAAAGAGGCTGGCGTGGCTCCGGCGAGATGCGCGTGGCGATGCGCCCGGGGTCCAGGAGCGAACCGCTTCCATCCGCCATGGCGTAATTCGACTTTCGGTTGTGCCGAACGGCGCCTTTGTCACCTTGGGCGAGCCGGTTGAAGCCAGGCGAATTGGCATTGCCGCTGGCGTAAGCTTCAACCTTCTCGACGGGGCAGTAACTCAGTCATCCTCCTCCTCATCGTCCTCATCCGCCCTTCCGGCCGCGAGGACCAGGCCGAGCTGTTTCAGGCCCTTCCCGTGCGCTCCCACAAACTCCACGGGATAGGGAGCATCGCCCTTGTTCGCAAACCAGATGTACCGATTGAAGAGGTCGTCATCGATGCGGTCGGGTTTCGAGAAGTCCATTGTCTTCAACTGCGCCGCCCAGTGGAGTTGTGCGGGGGTAAGGGAACCCACCTTCCGAGCACCCTCGTCGAGCGGAATGTTGTTGGCGCGGGCGGTGTAGGGCGCGAAGTTCGGCACGTCCGTGAAACAATCGAACATCAGCGGGGCCATGGCATCCTGCTGGTTCATGGGAGGCAGACCGAGGATGCGCTCCATGGTGTGGACGACCCCAGCCTGGTTGTAGAACGTGCTGATGACCGCCTCACGCCGGGTGTAAGGACTGATCACCAAACAGAGAGAGCGGTGCGCGTCCACGTGATCGTAGCCGCTCTGGGGATCGTCTTCGATGACGAAGATGACCGTATTGGTGGCGAAGCGACTGCGCGTGACGGCTTCGACCACCCGCCCAAGGGCGAGGTCATTATCCGCCACCTGGGCGCGGGGGGTTGGCGGGCCGCCGGTGTGATCGTTGGGCAGGTAAAGAAAGCTGAAGTTCTCCCAGGCGCCCCGGGCCTCAGCCTCGCGCAACTCGCGGAGGAAACCGTCGGCCCGGACGATATCCGGGATCCCCATGTTCCAGCCGGGAACGTTCGTCGAGCTGCAGCGCCGAAGGTTCTCGATGCCGATGTTTTGAAGGTAGCGGACCGACCTGCGGCCGCTCACAAAATCGTCGTGGATCTGCAGCCAGGTCTCGTTTCCGGACGGCGAAGCGTAGTCCATCTCGCCATAATTGCGGAAGCTGAGGCCGTGGCGGAGGACATTGTCCCAGATAAACCCGCTCGAAGAATAGGTGAGCGGGTCGTCGCCGAAGGTATAGCTGCGGGCAAACCCGCCAAACGCCTTCTCGAGATGGTCCGTGACATTGGCTTCGGTGGACCAGGAATGTCCATCGGCCGAAACCACGCCGTTGCAGTAGAAATTATCCAGCAGAACGTACTGCCGGGCGAGGGCATGGTGATTCGGAGAGACCAATTCCGGGTAGATGCACAGGTTGGGGTCGCCGTTGCCTTCCTTGATGTCCCCGAACATTTGGTCGTAGGTCTTGTTCTCCTTCAGGATATAGAGCACGTGCTCGAACACGGAGGGTTCTCCAAGCCGAGCGGGCACCGGCACGGGCGGGCGGGTCGGGACGCCTCGTTCATGAGCGCGGCGGATGGCCGGCACCCGCCCGTCCTCGAAAGAGCGCGCGCTCAGTTTGCTCAGGGTTTCCTGGTCGGGGATGGTGATCCGATTCGCCGTTCCGAGGTGAGCGCCGATCTGGTAGCTGGTGGCAGTGGGTTGCCCGAGTCGCGAGCCGAGTCCCTTCACGCTTGCCACGTAGAGGCGGTCCTGGACGGCGGCTACCGCGCCAGGATACCAGTCGGTGGGCAGAAAACCCGTGACCGCGCTCTCGCCCGGCGTGGCAGAGAGGGCCACGACGGCGATGCAATTATTTCCCCCGAGCGCGACAAACAGGCGCGAGCCATCCGCGCTCAGCGCGAGCCCGGTGGGCGCGCTGCCATAGGGAAAGTCGTCATCAGGCCGCACCAGGACATTCTCCCTCACGGAGCGGGTCGTGGTATCGATGATGGTGACGGTATCGGAATTCGCATTGGCGACATACAGCGCGCGGCCGTCCGGAGACAGCTCGAGGTCTGACGGATGAAGACCGGTGGGGACCTGGCCCGTTTCGCGGCTTACCGCCAGGTTGACAAAGGACACCACGCCGCTCGCCCCAATTCCGCGCTCGTCCACCACAACCGGCGTTCCCGCGGAAGGCGCCTTGAGGTCGTTTGCGTCCGGCCAGCGACCGCCCCAGTCCGAAACGAACGCCGTGGATTCGTCAGACGAAAGCACGACGTCCCACGGGGCAATGCCGACACGGACGCTGGAAAGGAGCGTGCCGGTGGTGAGATTCACAATGGCCAGCCGATTGGGAATGGAAAGACATACGGCGGCGCGGTCGCCGCTCCCAAACAACGCAATGCCGCAGGGGTAGGAGCCGGCGGGCAGACCAATGGTCCGGGAGAATGTCACCACGCCCTCGGCATCCACTCCCCACTCGTAAAGCTCGTTGCCGGCGCCGGTGACGTAAACCCGTCGGCCATCCGGGGACACGGCGATGCCATGCATCGAGGCGCCGCCAGCCGGGTATGGCAGTGTTTGCCGCACTCTCCAGGCGTTCGCATCGATCACCAGCAGGTTGTTGATGTTTTTGACGTAGACGGTTCGCCGGTCCGGAGAGAGGGCCAGGTCGACCGGGCGCCCGGAGAATTGCAGCGAATCGCCCGCGGGGCGGACCAGTTGCATGCTGGGCAGAGACTGGGCGCCGCCAGGCAGTTGGCCAACGGTCATGTTCGCTTCGGATTGGCGGACGCGGTAGAAGGCGGCTTCCCCAGTTCCCTGCAGGACGATGGTGTGGTTGCTGGTCGGGTTTGAACAGACCTCCCAATCGGGCGGAGTGAGCTTCGTGGCCTTCTGCACCTCGTACCAGCCGGCGGGTCCGGTCCATTGCAGTCGCAGCGCCTCGCCTTCAAACGCGGCCAGGGTGAGCGTCAGAGCATGTTCGCCCGGCGGAAGGCCCTGGGCTGTCGGGTTGCCCAGCTCGGCAATCGCGGCGGGCGTGAGCCAGGTGTCGACGAATTGGATGCTGTTCACGGCGCCCGATGCGGCAGCCTCCGCGGCGAGCCCGCCAGTGAACAGCAATGCCGTGGGGCCCAGCGCATAGCGGCCGTCGATTCCCCCGGGCAGCGATTGCTGGCCGACCAGGACCCCATCGATGTACTTCGAGAGTTGGCGGCCCGGTTCGGCGGCAAGGTCCGCCGCGAAGGCGATGCGGTGCCACTGGTCAGGCGCAGCCGATCCGTGAAATTGGCTGTCCGCGCCCAGGCCGTTCGGGCCGCCCAGACCGTTGGCGGCGCCGATGAGAAAGTCGGCTTCGTTCCCGTCGTGGTTGAAGGGATCGGTTTGCAGAACGGCGCGGAGCGAGCCGCTGCTCTCGAAATCACACCTGACATCCATGAGCAGCGTGTAACGATTCACGAAACGGCCGCCCCCGTTCGGGTTTGCGCCGTGGCGCATGTAGAGCCCTTGCCGGGGTGAAAACGGGCCATACTCCATAACGCCCGCAACCCCGCCTTGGAACTCCGCCGGCGCGAACGAGACGACCGAAGCGGTGTCGGCAACGAACTCGAGGTCGGCGCCTACGGTCGCTCGGAGGTCGCCCTGATCGAAGTCCCACTGCCCGGTCACCCTGGGGTGCGACAGCGTCAGCCGGGCCGGGCCGCTCTCGATGACGCCAAACAGGTTGGAAATGACCACGGTGTAGTCTCCCTGCCGCGGGTTGTCCGCCGGCGTCAGGGTCAGGATCGCATTGGTGGCGCCCGCGATGTTTGTGCCGTTGAACAGCCACTGATACGCCAGCGGCTCCACACCCGCGGCGACCACCCGGAAGGTTGCCTCGAGCCCAGCCGTCACTTCCAGATCGGCTGGAGCGGCCACAATGACCGGCATCTGCCCCGGGGTAATGCTGTACAGGCCGAAGTTGTCGATGCCCCAATACCAGCTATCCGTGCCCGCATGAGCAAAACGGAAGCGGACGGCAGCCTGGTTGTCCGCCGCCGCCAGGCGGAAGAGCTCCACCCGCTTTGAACTGACGGGGTCATCGTCGGTCCGCCCAGCAATGAACGGCGCGAGAGCCTGCGAAACAGGGGCTTTGATAAACGCGCCATAGTAGCCGCCGACCGTGGCGCCGGTCGCAGGGTCGCGATAGGTCGCCACGTCGGAGTAGCGGGTGTTGAAAGTCCTGACGGCATCGATTTGGCCGGCCGTGGTGAGAATGTCTTTGGAGTCCAGATAGTAGACGACCGGCAGCCAGTTCGCGCCGCGGTCGATCGAGTACTCGAGGGCCGCGATGTTATCCTGGTTCTGTTCGTAAAGGCTGTTCATCGCGACATGAACGTTCGTCCTGCCGGTAAGATCATAATCCGAGGTGTCGAGGTACATGACCTGCACACCATCCCGATAACCGGAATCGCTGAACAGCATTCGCCCCCGCGCCAGTTCGGTCACCAGCCGGCCATTGACCACGTTCTCGGGGTTGGAGGTCAGCACACGCGAATAATCGACCGGCGTGTGGCTCGAGTAGGTCTGGAAAGCGGTGCGGAAGCGCGACGCGTTCACCACCAGCCAGTTTGCGTAAGACACCGAGTTCAAATCCTGCAAGGAGGTCGTGGATTGGGAAACCGTCGAGTGATGCTCCCGGCGCCAACCGACCGGAATGGCACCCTCGGCAACATTCTCGAAATCCTCAAGCACGATGGGTTTGGGCAACGAAAGACCCTGTGCAAGTGCTTCACGACTCGAGACGACACCCGCAAAGCCAGCAACCGTCACGGCTATGAGTAGAAGCCGGCAGAAAGAACAATGACTCCGCCGTACAGCCAAAGGCACCCAACACATGTTCCAGAGCATTATCCGGAGCATTTGGTAAGAGACGACCCCGGGGCAAGCAATTATCCTGAACTCAAATACCCAGATTGGATTCGACAGGATACCGGCGAAATCGTGGCGGTCTTTGGCGAAGAAGAAAGCATGACCACCGGATGGCTGGTCTTCTGAACCGGCATTGCTGAACCGATGAGCCAATTCTCCTTGCTGGGCGCGGGTTTCATGGAGCAACGACAGCGACGACATGAGAATCGTTCAACTCGGTGCGGCCACCTCGGGCCGGCCGCTCGACCCGCGGGCAGATGGAACGTCCTCGGCGGTTGGCTCCCGTGGCTGACCTCACTGCGCGTGCCGGCTGGGACCGTCCGTTGAAAACTTCCCTTGACCGGGGCGGGATATTTCTCAACCTGCGTCATGCCTGCCGCGCAACGTGACTGGGGCGCTCTGGATCTCGGCATCGTCGGCTCCTATCTGGCCGCGCTGGTGCTGATCGGGTTTGTTGTCCGCCGGCGCGCCACCCGGAAGCTCGATTCCTATTACCTGGCCGATCGGGCCGTTCCGTGGTGGATGCTTGGGCTCTCGGGCTGTTCGAGCTACATCGACGTCGGCGGGACGATGGCGATGGTGGGGGTCCTGTTCTACCTGGGGCTCAAGTCCGTCTGGATCACGCACGTCTTCTGGGGCTGGTTCATGATCAGCCTCTACATGGCGTTTCAGGCCAAATATATCCGGCGTTCGGGCGTCATGACGTTCGCCGAATGGAACGAGACGCGTTTTGGAGCGACGCGCGAGGCCGAGGCGGCGCGCATCGCGGCCGCCCTGTTTCTCCTGGTGCTCATGATCTGCAACCTGATGTACATGGCGGTCGGGACCGGCAAGTTCGTCGAGGAGTTTGTTCCGCTGCCGCGCTGGCATTCGACACTGATCGTCTTCGGCGTGGTGGGCCTCTATGTCACGCTGGGTGGCTTTTTCGGGGTGATCCTGACCGATGTGCTCCAGACCGTCCTGATCGCGCTGGGGGCGGTGGTGCTGACGCTCCTGGCCTTTCACAGCGACCTTGGCTCCGCCGCGCTCGAAGCGAAGGGCGCAGACTGGCTCGCCCTGGCTCCCACGTGGTCGCTGTGGTCGGGCTACGCTCAGGAGGTGCCGGCCAGCTACAGGCATTATGCGGCCTTTGGACCGGTCCTGATGGCCGGGTTTCTCTGGATGATCTTTCGCCTCCTGGCCGGGCCCAACGTCTGGGATTTCCAGTTCTTTCTCAGCACGCGGAGCCCGCGCGACGCGTCGCTGGCCGCGGGCTTGTGGACCGTCGGCTACACGCTCCGGTGGTTTCTCGGGCTCGCTTTCCTGGTGCTCGGCATCGGGCTGTTGGGGTCGCAGGCCGCGTTCGACGCGGAAAAGATCATGCCGCTGGTGTTGGATCGTCTGCCCGCGGGCCTGCGCGGGGTGTTCATGGCGGTCTTGTTGGCGGCCCTGATGTCGACCCTCAGCGCCATGATCAACGTCACCAGCTCCGTCGTGCTCAACGACTTTCTCCGGCGCTATTTCGCCCGGCACTTCCCCGAGAAGCGGCTGGTGCGGATGGGGCAGGCGGCTTCGCTCGGCGCGATCACGCTCGGGTTCCTCTTCAGCCTGGCGTTTCAAGACGTCGTCTCCGCGTGGGAGACGATGATCTTTGTGGTGGTGACCATGATCCTGGCGCCGGCCACGATGCGGTGGCACTGGTGGCGTTTCGGCGCCAGAGCCTTTGTCTGGAGCATGGCCGCGTCCGCGGCGTTCATTCTGCTCCAAAAACTCCTGGTCCCGCACTGGAACATCAGTCTCACACTGACGGTGGACGTTCTGGCGAGCGTGGCGCTCAGCCTCGGTTTCGGCATGCTGTTCAAGCCGGCGGACATGGATGTCCTGGTGGCGTTCTATGCCAGGGTGCGCCCGTTCGGATACTGGGCGCCGGTGCGCGCCGAGGCCGTCAAGCGAGGGTTGGTGCCCGCGCGGGACCCGATGCCGCGGATCGATCTGCTGAATGGCGTCCTGACTGCGCTGTTTCAGATGGCGCTGGCGTTGGTTCCGTTCTATTTGTTTCTGCGCCGCTGGCCGGAGATGGCCTTGTGGATAGCCGCGCTCATCGGTCTTGGCATTGGGCTTTACTTCACCTGGTACCGCAACCTGCCTGCCGCCGATGAAACCTGAGCCCTGCCTTCACCCATGACGAAGCCTGTCGTCCATCTGATCTGCAACGCGCACCTTGATCCTGTCTGGCAATGGCGCTGGGAAGAGGGTTGCGCCGCGGCGCTGTCCACCTTCGCGACGGCGGTCGAGATCCTCGAGGAGCATCCCGCGCTCGTCTTCAATCACAACGAAGCGGTCCTCTACCGCTGGGTCAAGGACCACGCCCCGGGGCTATACCGCGAGATCCAAGACCTGACCGCGGCCGGACGCTGGTGTGTGAGCGGCGGCTGGTACCTTCAACCGGACGTCAACCTGCCGGACACCGAATCGCTGATTCGCGGGATCGAGGAGGGGCGCCGGTTTTTCCGCGAGGAATTCGGGGTCGAGCCGCGTGTCGCCTACAATTTCGATTCGTTCGGCCACAGCGCCGGACTGCCCCAACTGTTGAGGCGCGCGGGCTACGAGTTCTACATCCACATGAGACCGCAGGAACCGGATCTGAAGCTGCCGTCCGACTTGTATCGCTGGCGGGGTTTGGACGGCTCGGAGGTCGGGGCGCTGCGGATTGTCGTGGGGCTTTATCATACCGAGCGCCACACCCTGCGCCAACGGCTCGAGGAAGGGGTCGCTCTCGCGCTGCGACTCGAACGCGATGTGCCGGTCTTCTGGGGGCTCGGCGATCACGGCGGCGGTCCCACGCGGGAGGATCTGCGGGTGATCGACGACTTTGCCCGTCAGGAAACACGCGTTGAAATCCGGCACAGCACCACCGAACGGCTCTATGACGCGCTCGAGGCCGGGCTGGCCTCCGCGCCTCGAATCGAGGGCGAACTCGGGCGCGTGTTCACAGGCTGCTACACCTCCCTGGCGCGGTTGAAGCGCCTTTCGCAGTCGAGCCTTGTCGGTCTGACCCAGGCCGAGGCCTGGCGCGCCGCCACCTGGTGGCAGCACTCCCAACCCTACCCGGCGGAGGTCTTCGACGACGTCTGGCGCAAGCATCTGTTCAACGATTTCCACGACATTCTCCCGGGGTCGTGCGTGCGATCGGCCGAGCAGGATGCGCGCAAACTGTACGGCGAGGTCGAAAACGAGGTCCGCCGCCTGCGCCTGGCTGCAGCCGTTTCCTTGAATCAAGGGTCGCCCCGCCAGATCCCGATCCCTGTGACCGTGCTGAATGCGAATCCGTCCTGCCCCGTGGCGCCGGTCGAGTTCGAGGCCATGCTCGATTGGCGGCCGATGTGGACCGGCCAATGGCATCTGCGCCTTTTCCGTCTCGACGGCGCCGAGATCGCGTCCCAGGAGGAACAGCCTGAGGCGTTGCTGCCCTTCAACGGCTGGCGGCGGAAGGTCAGCTTCCTCGACGCCCTGCCCCACGTCGGCGCGGCGCATTACGAACTGCGCATGTTCGAGGGCGCGCGCGCTCAACAGCCGTGCGTCCCCTGCCTGTCCCACGAACTCGATCCGCACACGGGGCTCATCAGGCGCCTCGACGCCGGAGACGGGCTCGAGTGCCTCGCTGGGCCCCTGCTCGAACCTCGGGTGGTGGACGACGACGGGGACGCCTGGGGGACCGATCGCTGGAGTTACCGCGTCGAGTTGGGCCGGTTCGCATGCGTGCCGGGAAGTGTCCGGATGATCGAGCAGGGCCCGGTGCGCAACATCACCGAGGCAGTTCTCGAATTCGGCCGAAGCCGGATTGTCTCTCACACAATCGCCTACGCCCGGTGGCCCGTCCTCGAGTTTCGGATGCGCGTGCATTGGAACGAGGAGCGCCGGCGGCTCAAACTGGCCGTGCCCACGCGCCTGGCCGATCCCTTGCTCGAATGCGAGGTGCCGGGCGGCGCCATCCGGCGGCCCGCCGACGGCCAGGAGCATGTGCATCGCCGCTGGCTTGTCCTGACCGGCCGGCTCGATGGCCGCGCGATTAGCCTTGCCGTGATCAACAACGGACAGAACGGATACGACTTCGCCGACAGCGAGGTGCGTCTCTCGGTGGTGCGCAGCGCCGCCTATTGCCACGAGCAAGGCTTCCAGATCGGTCCGGTCCCTTCGCGCAGCTTCATGGACCAGGGCGTCCACGACATTCGTCTGCTGGTGACGGTCGGTGAGCCGGGTTCCGTCCGGCGCCGCGTGTCCGGTCTCGCCGACTGGCTCAGCGCCCCCCCGCCTGTTTATGCCCATCTGCCCATCGGCACCAACGTCGCCGCGCGCCCGTTCCTCAGCCTGACACCCGGGCACATCCGACTCCTGGCCTGCAAACCGGCATGGGGCGGCTCGGGACTGGTGGTGCGCGTTCAGGAGACTGCCGGCGAGACCACCCGCGGCGAACTCGATGTCGACGGCTCTCCGGTCATTCCGCTCGAACTTCAGCCCTGGGAGATCAAGACCCTCCGGATCGAGCGCGGCGGCCCCTGGCACGAGGCGCCGATGACGGGCGAAGGCCGGACATCCGATCAAGCGCAGCGGCGTGAAATGTCCGGGCCAGGGAGTCGCCCCTCAGACCCATGCCATTCCTGAGCGTCGAGCACAATCCCCATGCCTTCCCGGCCAATCCGCCCATGACATCAAAGGAACGCATGCTGCGAGCCATCGATCGGCAGAAGCCCGATCGCCTGCCTGCAACGATTCATCAGTGGCAGGATGTCCATCTGCGGCGTTACATGGCGGGCAGGAGCGCGCTCGAAGCCTTCGCGTGGTGCGGACTCGACGCCTCGATTCAGTACTGGGAACCCGGCGGCCAGTTCTGGGCTCCGTACGTCGAGGGTCTCATCGAGCACACGCCCCAATGGCGCGAGACAATCCGAATCCACCAGTCCGATCCGGAAACCAGGATCGTCCGCCATTCAATCGAGACCCCGGCCGGAGTCCTCGAGTATGCCACAGGTGCCAACGCCGAGACCGTTTGGATCACCGAATACCTGATCAAGCACCCCGAGGACATCGAGACCATCCGCATGTTCATGCCGGTGCCGCGCCTGGACCGGCGCCGCATAGCGGCTGCCTACGACCAGTTGGGCGACGCCGGAATCCTGCGGGGCTTTCTCTGGGGCGACCAGTCCGGATGCTGGCAGCACGCCTGCTGCCTCATGGACACCCAGGAACTGATCCTCAAGGCAATGGACGATCCTGCCTGGGTGCATGCATTACTTGGAATATTACTAGAAAAGAAACTACAGTTCATCGATCAATCTCTGCGAGGGGCGAGATTCGACCTGATCGAGACTGGCGGTGGTGCTGCCAGTGACACGGTCGTTTCGCCCAGGATGCATGCCGAGTTCTGCCTGCCCTACGACCGTATCCTGCACCGCGCCCTTCATGCCGCAGGGCTCAAGTCGACGTACCATACCTGTGGCGGGATGATGCACATCCTCGATGCGATCCTGGCCAACGAGACGGATGTCTCGGAGACCCTGGCGCCTCCCGGAGTGGGCGGCAACGTGACCGATCCAGCCGAGGTCCGCCGTGCGTTTGGCGGCAAGATCGCGCTGATTGGCGGGCTCGACCAATTCAACATCCTCACGCGAGGCCGTCCGGACGATATTCGCGTCGAGGTCGAGCGTTTGTTCGCAGGCTTCGGGGAGGGCGGCGGCTACATCCTGTCTGCGTGCGACCATTTCTTTGACGCCCCACCGGAGAACCTCCGCGTCCTGGCCGAGGCGGCCCGCCAATGCGTCTATTGAATCGGGTGCAGGCAAGGAACGGATGCTGTGGCATCGGCTCCGACACAACCCAGAGCGTCTGCTCTGTGCGGTGATTTGACCTCACTGTTCAAATAGAGACACCTGATGCGCCATTATTCCTTAGCAGCCAACTCGATTCAGCATTCTTAATTCTCGTATAATATTTAAGACCAACACTTTATAGAATGACCGAGAGAGTCGAATACAACTTGGCATTCCGGGTGCTTTAGCGGGTGTTGCGACTATTCAATTCGCCAAAAGCAGAGCATGAAGAAGATCGAAGCGATCATCAAACCGTTCAAGTTGGAAGAGGTGAAGGACGCCCTCAGCGAGATTGGGATCGAGGGAATGACGGTGACCGAAGTGAAGGGATTCGGTCGTCAGAGAGGCCACACCGAGATCTACCGGGGGAGCGAGTACACGGTCGATTTCCTTCCCAAGTTCAAGCTCGATTTGGTTCTGTCTGACGAACAGGCCGACGCTGCCGTGCAGGTGATTCTGAAGACTGCGCGCACCGGGAAGATCGGCGATGGGAAGGTCTTCGTTTCGAACATCGAGCAGGCTGTCCGGATCCGCACCGCCGAGACCGGGGAAAACGCCGTCTAGGAACCGATCTGTTTCACAACGTGCCGACTATGAAGAGACTTCTTTTGCTTGCAGCCTTTCTTGTTTGCCTGGTGCCGTCCGTGCGAAGCCTCCTCGCGGCGGAATCCGCGGCACCGGTTGCCCCCACGCTCGAACAACGAATTGCCAGTCTGGAAGCCTACGTCAATAACGGCGATCCCACGGCGGCCCTGAAAGACCAGGACGGCAAGGTCCCGGCCGGCTTGGCCACTCCGACCTCGGGGAAGCCCGGTCCGGGGCACAACGGGTGGATGATGGTCTGCGCGGCGTTGGTGCTATTCATGACGCTGCCGGGCCTGGCGCTGTTTTATGGGGGCCTGGTCCGGCGCAAGAACGTCCTCTCGGTCCTTGCGCAATGTCTGGGGATTGCCGGGCTGGTGACGATTCTGTGGTGGCTCTGCGGTTACAGCCTGGTGTTTGCGGACGGCACGGGGCCGATTGTCGGCAACCTGAAGTTCGCGTTTCTGAAGGGCGTGGATTCGGCGCCCAACACCAACTACTCGTACTGGGTGTCGCACAATGTCTTTTCGATGTACCAGATGATGTTCGCGATCATCACGCCGGCGCTGATCATCGGCGCCATCGCCGAGCGGATGCGATTCGCGGCCGTGCTTGTCTTCGTGGGCCTCTGGATGCTCCTTGTCTATTTTCCTCTGGCGCACATGGTGTGGGGGGCGAACGGACTGATGAACGGGGTATGGAACGCGGACGCGAAGATCAAGGCCATCGATTTTGCGGGCGGGACCGTGGTGCACATGTCGTCCGGCTGGTCGGCGCTGATTCTCTGCATCATTCTGGGCAAGCGCCTCGGCTTCCCCAAGGAGCCCATGCCGCCGCACAGCATGGTCCTCTGCATGGTCGGCACGGGCATGCTGTGGGTCGGATGGTACGGGTTCAACGCCGGCAGCGCCGTCGCGGCCGATGGCGTTGCGGCCAATGCCTTCGCCACCACGACCATCGCCGCCGCCGTGGCTTCCTTTGTCTGGGCGATGATCGAATACGCGTTCAAAGGCAAACCCAGCGTGCTCGGCTTCTGTTCCGGGATCGTGGCCGGCCTGGTCGTGATCACTCCGGCTGCCGGATTCGTGACGACGGGCGGCGCGGTTCTCATCGGGGTGCTGGCTGGCATCATCCCGTTCCTGGCGGTGGCTTACCTCAAATCCAAATTGGGCTACGACGATGCGCTCGATACGTTCGGGGTGCACGCGGTGGGCGGGACCTTGGGCGCCTTGCTGACCGGCCTGCTCGCGACCCCTCGAGTCAACGCCAACCTGGAAATCAACCTTGCGGACATCGTGGGCAAGACCCTCTGGTGGCATCAGGTGCAGGCGATCCTGCTCACCATTGTGCTGGCGGTGGTCATGACGACCCTCATTGCCTCGATCGTGCAGGCGGTCATGGGCTTGCGCCCCAGCGAGGAGACTGAGACGCTTGGACTCGATTTGGCCGAGCATGGGGAAGAGGGTTACCACGGGGCCTAGCGCAACAGATTATTGTCCGAACAACACCAACTGTCAGAACAACACCAAAACGAGCATCACATTGAGATGAGCACACCCAAACAGGTTATTGAAATGGCAACCAAGGCCGGGGCCAAGATGATCGACTTCAAATTCGTCGACACGTTTGGCACCTGGCAGCACTTCTCCTGTCCGATCGGAGAACTCACCGAAGAGATCTTCACCGAGGGTCTCGGCTTCGACGGATCCTCGATCCGCGGCTGGAAGTCGATCGAGGCCTCCGACATGCTGGCCATGCCGGACCCCGCCACGGCATTCATCGACCCCTTCTGCGCGGTGCCCACCCTCTCCCTGACCAACACGATTGCCGAGACCGGCACGAAGGAGCCGTACAGCCGGGATCCCCGCGGCATCGCTCAGAAGGGCGAGAAGTACCTCGCGTCGACCGGCCTGGCCGACACCGCGGTCTTCGGTCCGGAAGCCGAGTTCTTCATCTTCGACAATGTGCAGTTCGACGCGAAGAGCAACGGCACATTCTACACCGTGGACAGCGAGGAGGCGGTCTGGAATACCGCCCGGGACGAGGCGCCCAACCTGGGCTACAAGATCCGCCACAAGGAGGGTTACTTCCCGGTCGCTCCGGCCGACACCCAACAGGATATCCGCACGGAGATGTCCCTTGTCATGCAGGAGCTGGGGCTCAATGTCGAGCGCCAGCATCACGAGGTGGCCACCGCGGGCCAGGCGGAAATCGACTTCCGGTTCGACACGCTGGTGAAGACGGCCGACAACATGATGGTTTTCAAGTACGTGATCAAGAACGTCGCGCGCCGGCACGGCAAGACCGTGACGTTCATGCCCAAGCCTCTGTTCGGCGACAACGGCTCGGGCATGCATACACACGTCAGTCTCTGGAAGAAGGGCAAGCCGTTGTTCGCAGGTCCGGAATACGCCGGCCTCTCGCGGATGGCGCTCTACTTCATCGGCGGCATTCTCCAGCACGCCAAAGCGCTCAGCGCCCTGTGCAGTCCCACAACCAACAGCTACAAGCGCCTGGTGCCGGGATACGAAGCGCCCGTCAACCTGGCCTACTCGGCCCGCAACCGCTCGGCGGCCATCCGGATCCCGACGTTCAGCGACAGCCCGAAGGCCAAACGCATCGAGTATCGTCCGCCCGATCCCAGCGCCAACCCCTACCTCTGCTACACGGCCATCCTGATGGCGGGTTTGGACGGCGTCCTCAATAAGGTGGATCCGGGCGAGCCGATGGACAAGAACCTCTACGAACTGCCGCCGGAGGAACTGGCCAAGGTCCCGCAGGTGCCCGGAAGCCTGCCCGAGGCGCTCGATGCCCTTGGACGCGACCACGAGTTCCTGTTGAAGGGCGACGTGTTCACGCGGGATTTTCTCGAGACATGGATCAGCGCCAAGCGCAAGGAGTATGATGCCCTGCGTCTGCGCCCGCATCCGTACGAGTTCTTCCTCTATTACGACGTCTGACGCTGGGCGCTGCAAGGGGTTGGGTCCAGACACCGTGGTTTTGCCTGAACCTGGGAGGGGGCGGCTCCGTCCCCCCCCAGGGCTGGGACATGCTGTGCCCGCCCTGGCTCGTGCTGGGCCAGACCCTATACACCGGAACAACCGAAGCGCGACTCTGCCCCGCGTTCGCGAGGGTTGGTGAGAGAACCTCAAACTCAACGAATCAACGGAAGACACCTGAAATGAAGCATCGCGTGCGAAGATCGGACCTTAGGGAGTTCAACAGACAACGACGGCAGGTTTGGACGCTGGGATTGGCGGCTGTCGGGACGCTTGCCCTGCCGGGCGGCGTGTGGGCCGACGAGGCGGAGAGTCAGCAGCCCCTCTCCGCCGCGCTGTCCTCGACGACCCTGAGCGGCTACGTCGACACGTCGGCCATTCTGAAGTTCGGCAGTGGCAACGGGACTGTCGGGCGTTCGTTCGACGGCGATGCGAAACAGAATGGGTTCAATCTGAACGTGGCGAAGGTGCAGATCGAGAAGCCGATCGACGAGGGCCGGTGGGCCGCCGGATATCGCGTCGGCTTGTTATTCGGGCCGGACGCAAACACTGTGGCCACGACCTCGGCCAATACACTGGGCGCCCTGGCGGCTGGGGAGAACTACGCCACCTCCGACTTTGCCGTGAAGAACGCCTACGTGTCGCTCCGCGCTCCGGCGGGGAACGGCCTCGAATTCAAGATGGGCGTGTTCGACACGCTGATCGGATACGAGGTCTTTGAAGCCGGCAGCAATCCCAACTACAGCCGTTCGTATGGTTTCTATATCGAGCCGCTGGTTCACACGGGCGTCTTGATGTCGTACGAGGTTTGCGAGGCCGTCACCGTGTCCGCCGGCATCGCGGATCCCAACAACATCCTGGTGAACGCGAACACCATCAATGCCCGGACTGATGCCAACGGGCTCTTCTCCTACATGGGGTCGATTGCGGTCACCGCCCCCGAGAGCGCGGGCATCCTGAAGGGCGGCACCCTCACAGGCGGGGTGATTGATCATGCCATCGACGGCGAGCCGGACATCATCCAGTGCTATGTCGGGGGCAGTATTCCCGCGCCGCTGCCGAACGTGACTTTGGGGATTGCCTATGACTACCGGGCCAACCGCGAAGGCCAGGGGGTCGACTCGCGCTGGGCCAATGCCCTGGCGGGTTACATCGTCTGGCAGGCCGCCGAGAAACTCAAGATCGCCACCCGCGGCGAGTATGCCCGCGGCTCGAACGGCACCTGGCACTCGTCCGGCATCTGGGATCTCGAGAATACGGACGACGACGGCAATCCGGATCCGCTCCTGATGATGGATGGCGAGAAGAACGAACTGCTCGGTGTTACGGCCACCGTCGATTACAGTCTCTGGGCCAGTGTGTTGACGCGCCTCGAATTCCGCTGGGACCATGATTTGAGCGGCACCGGCGTTTTCAACGATGGAACCGACAAGGACTGCCTGTCGCTTGCGCTCAATGTGATCTACAGTTTCTGACCCTCAGCCCGCATTTCTCACCAACTGTTCATGTCATCTGACCGGTCACCATCACATTTCACCTGAAATGCGGGTTAGCCCGGCTGTTTCATAGAGCTCTGCGGAGTCCAACCGGCATGCGCGGCGACGGGGTGCGCGACTCTGCCCCAAAGAATTGGGGTCACATCTCGACATTCGACGTTTGGGATACCTGTTTCAACCGCTCCCGCACGGAGGTGCTCCGCTGCAGCGACGTCGCTCATACCGCCGCAGGGCGGCCGACACCGCCTTGTCATCGCTCATCCCCGCCGCCGCCGCCAGTCCCCCCCAGCTTCAACCCGCAGGCCCGCTCAATCCTCAATGGCCGGGACATGGCCCCAGATGAACTCGCTTCGCGCCCCCGTCAATTGTCGATTGTCGAGATGTGACCCCAATTCACTCTGAAGGGACCACCGAACACGCCGAATACACGGACAAAGGTGCCGGTGAGTGCGCACCCGCTGATCGCCCGCCTCGGTCTTGTTTCGGCGTGTTCGGAGTCCCCGGTGGTTCGCGTCAGCCGTCGCCAGCGTTCGCGATCGGTTGCCCCGCCGCCCGTCATGGCAATTGGATGACGCGGTAGAACCGCTGCGGTTGCCCCGCGCTGATCGAAACGGCGACGGTTCGCGTGCTTCCCGCCCCGATGATCTCCGCGACGAGCGTCTGCCATACGGGCGCGGTTGGAACAGCCGAGCGGCGGGGTCGATGGCCGCGCCAGACGGGGCCTGGACCAACTCGAACGTCAACTCATTCGCCGGCACATCGCTGTCTGCTGCATCGAGCGGCACCGTCAGCAACTGCCCCGCTCGGGCCGATTGATCCGTGATCGACGCCAGAGTCGGCGGTGCGTTGACTTCGCGCACCGTCACGGTGACCTGTTGGGTCGCGCTCAGCGGCGGAGCGCCATCGTCGGTGAGAATGACGTCGATCGGATAAGCACCGGGGCCTTGCTCTTCGGACGGTGTCCACGCGAAAGCTCCGGTCGCGGGGTCGATCGCGGCTCCGTCGGGCGCTCCCTCGAGGCGGAACGACAGACCCTGTTTAGGAAGGTCCGCATCAGCCCCGGTTGCCGTGAAGGTGAAGGCGGTCAACTCATCCCCGCTCACCGCAGGGATCGCACCAAGCGTCGGAGGCGTGTTCACCTCTAAAACGGTGACGTGGAAGCCCTGTTCACCGCTGCGTGCCGGATCGCCGTTGTCGAACACCTGCACGCTGAAGGAATAAACACCGGGGCCATCAGCCTCAGCGGTCGGCCAGGTGATGACTCCGCTCTCTGCGTCGATCGTCGCCCCGTCAGGCGCGGTCAGCAGGCTGTATGTCAAGACATCGCCCGGCAAGTCCGCATCCGTGGCGATAGCGGTCACGGACAGAGCAGTCCCTTCCGGATTGTGGTTATAAGCGATTGTTGCCGTGACCGGGTGTGCGGTTCCTGCGGCGGGACGCGGACGTGGTGATTTGCGAGACCGGTCGTGCCGGATTTCAGTGAGGGATGATGGGTGAAAGGTGCGGAGAGTGTACGGTTTATGAACTGCGGTCTGCCGGTTTCGGAATCGCTCGCCATTGAACCGCCCCGGCGAGATCTCCATCCAGATCAGGTCCGTGGCCGTCATGGGCGATCCGTCGAGCGGCACGATCCCGACTGGCTACTTGATTTGGAGCGTCACCACCGGCCACATCAAGCGCCACGCCGGCGATTACGTGTGGGAGGTGCCGGAGGCGCAGGGAAGGCGTTTTTCAGCCGCGTCACGCCCATGCCGCGGGAGGCCTGGGCCGCCCAGACGGCTGTTACCTTCGTTGCGCAGCCCACCGGCGAAGACGATCCGGAGGAAGCGAACGTGCTGCGGGAGTCGATCGTCGCACCGGCGCAACGCGCCGAGAGCGCAGCGCGCAAGGCGCGGTGCAAAGAAGCTCCCGAGGGCTATCCAGTCCACAGCATTGCCAGCCTGTAACGCGACTGGCCGACGATCACCCTCAACCGTATTCATCCCAGCGTGAGCCGATCGGAGTCTGCCGAGACCACCATCGATGCTCTCCTTACTGAGCTCCAGCAACACGCGATGGGTCTGGTAGCTCAGGGATGCATCCAGAAAACCTGATCGAACTCTGCGTTTAAGACGCACGGAACCAATGGCTTGTGTTCGTCAACGTCCAGATACTTCGGGCTAGCCGTTCCCGCCGCAACACGCTGTGGATTTCGAGTCCTCAGGCAGGATCGTTCTCCACCCGCTGCCACCGCAGCAAGCCGCCATCCCGGCTGACGAGCCCGGGCCATTGAGCCGCGCTCGCCGTTGCGAAGCTGGGCAGGTCCACCCGCCACTCGCTCGCCCGCCTACAGAGGAGTGATCATCATCTCCACATATACCGTGAACTCACCGGGGTTATTGCACCAGCCGCAACCATCACACACACCGAGAAAGAGCCGGCTGGCACCTTCGGGCACGAAGATCACCTGCACTTGCCCAGTTTCAGTTCTCCCATCACCGATGAAAAATGGCTGCTTCAGGCCAGGGGCGAGCGAAAGTTGACTCCGACTCACGGCCGCCCCGAAGTCCAGACCAACAGGAGCGGGCGTGAAATCTGGCTCATCGGGACCCAAAAACACTCCGATGAGCGAACTCAATGGGGCGACGATTCCCGCGATGCCGTTCCCTTCTCTATGCCACTGCCCGATGCTCGAGGCATCACCATCCGGCGGACAAAGTGCGTTCAGCGGATCATTCGAAACACCGCCTTCAGCTCGGAATGACAGCCTCTGAGCTGGCATTATCCAGATTCCGGAAACCTCCATAGGCGATTGGTCTGGAACCACATCCGCTACGCCGCAAGGGTCATGGGAACCAAACGGCATACCCGCGAGCCAGGGATTGGATTGGCCTCGTACGGTGACGGTTGTCAACGGAGCCTGCGCGATGGCTAATCGAAAGAACACCATTTCCGCGCCCACGGGCAGATTCACAGTGGTGGTCCCATCCGACGCCGCAACCTCCTGCCAGTCCGGATTGGTCAGGCTGCTCGCCGTCTGCAACATCATCCCTTTACCGGCCTCATTCCAGGATACCACCACTTGATCTCCTTCTCGCCTGATCTGCAGCACCACGCTAAAGGTCGCCACCGCCACCGACTTGCTCTGAACGCGCCCAAGTGCGTTCTCGACCAGAACGCTGTAGTCGCCCAACTCCAGCAGGCCAACGTCGGCAATGGTCAGCGTGCTCGTCCTCGCCCCGGAGAAGCGCCCTCCGTCCACCACATCGACACCTTCCCGCTGCCATTGGTAGCTCAGCGGGAGGCTTCCCGTGGCCTCGACGTGCAGGGACACCGTCGAGCCCAAGGCGACCGTCTGGCCCTGCGGTCCGACGGTGATGTTGGGCGGTGCCAGCACGACCGTTAGTTGTGCTGGAAAGCTCACGGTCCACCCGTACGCGTTCCGGACCTCCACCACGTAAAGGCCGAGGTCCTGCACTTCGGCGGCTGCAATGCTCAATGTGGCCGTCTGGCTGCCGGTGATCCGCCCATCGTCCACGAGTGAGACGCCGTTACACCGCCACTGGTAGCTCAACGGCAGACTGCCGACGGCCGTGACGCCGAAACTCACGTCTGATCCGCTGTAGACACTTTGGTCTGTCGGGTCGGCACTGATCTGCGGTGGTTGGAGAATCACCGTCAGGCTTGCGGCGGCGCTGGTCACTGAGCCGTAGGCATTGCTGATCATTGCCGTGTAGACGCCCAGATCCTCGATGCCGGCATCGGCGATGTTCAGGGTCGCGGTTTGAGCGCCGAAGATCCTGCCGCCGTCATTGAGGTCATCTCCGTTGCGTCGCCATTGGAAGGTCATTGGCAAGCTGCCGGTCGCATCCACCGCGAACGTCGCCAAGGCACCGCTGATGACAGTCTGATCCTCCGGCTGGGCTGTAATCTCGGGTGGCCGAAGGAGAACAGCAAGTTCCGCTGGATTACTCGTCACCGATCCGTGAACGTTGCTAACGATGACCGTGTAGGTGCCGGCATCCGCAGGAACCACGGGGCTGATTCGCAGGGTACTGGTGCTACTGCCGGAAATCCGGTCGCCGTCCTGAAGATCAGCGCCGTCGAATTGCCACTGGTATGCCAGGGGGTCAAGGCCTGCTACAGTGACCCAAAACACCACGGACTCTCCAGCAAACACCGTCTGATCCTTCGGCGGACTTATGAGCGAAGGAATAGTCACGTCTCGATTGACCAAGATCGAGATCCAAGAGCGACCTTGGTCGCCGACAGCCACATCGAGACGACCGTCCCCGTTGAAGTCTCCCAAGCAGACGGCTCGCGGTCCACCATGCGCCGTATAGTGGGTGTAAGGACCAAATGCGAAGGCATCATCGCCTAACAGCACTGATAGGGTGGCAGAAGGGTGGTTGGCCGTAACCAGGTCGAGCAGATCATCACCGTTTAGATCGCCGGCAGCGATCGACATAGAACCCCCACCCGTCTGATAACTGACGTACGGCAAAAAGGTGCCGTCACCGCGACCCAGAAGCACCAAGACTGATCCCGAATCATTCGGAACGGCCAGATCGGCCAGCCCGTCCTTGTTCAAGTCGACTGCAATCAGAGTGTTGCCGTGGCCTGGCTCGGTCGCGTACCGGTGAGGCGAACCAAACGTCCCGTTGCCGTTGCCGAGCATGACCGCGACAAACCCCTCGATCGTGCTGACCGCCACGTCGAGGTGCCCGTCGTAATTGAAATCGGCGGTAGCTACATCGCACACCTGGCCAGCGTCATTACCGATCGGGTAGTCCTGCCGCCCTTCGAAGGTTCCATCACCTCGGCCAAGCCGTACGGACATGCTGCAGGCGCCCTCGTTGCACACAACAAGGTCAAGCGCCCCGTCGGAGTCGAAATCCGCCACACATAGAAAGTAAGGAGAACTCGGAGCATCGTAGTTCTGGTTATGATGAAATGTCCCATCACCGTTGCCGATCAGAATGACGACCTCATTGCAGCCGCGCGCTGTGGCTGCCAAGTCAGCGACGCAGTCTCCGTTGAAATCGCCCGTCTTCACACCGTGAGCGCCGCAAACCCAGTATTCCTGGTAGGGTTGAAACGTTCCGTCGCCGTTGCCCAGGAAGATGGATACCGAGCTTGTGTGCCAGTTGGCCGATGCCAGGTCCAGCTTGCCATCCCCGTTGAAATCCCCGGTCGCAAAGTCAATGTTGTCAGGTGGACTGGGGAAATCGAGCTTGTCGAAGAGAATGGCGCCACTGTGTGAAGCAATGGGAAGGAAGGCGAGATCCGATGTGCCACCGCCAGGCGTGGGGTTCACCACTGTGATCCACGCCGTGGCGGCCCGAGCGATGTCCGCATCAGAGATATCCGCGGTCAACTGTGACTGATTGATGTAGGTCGTCGGACGAGGGGTGCCATTCCAGGTCACGATAGAAACGGGCACGAAGTTGGCCCCGTTGACGGTCAGAGTGAACGCTGGTCCGCCTGGCGACACGCTCGCCGGCACGAGCGGCTCGCTGATGAAAGGCACCGGATTCTGGGCTTCGGCTTTCGAGGCCCAAAGGCACAAGAATCCGAGCACCAGCGCAGTCAGCGCAAGTTGTAGGTGGAAGCGAACCGCTTCTGGGCGCAAACGGTTCAGGAGACTGTTGTCCGGCTTCGCTGACCTCTTGATCGCATCTCGCGTCTTCATAACATCATGAGTCTATGGTTCTGTGTCTGCCCGCCGGCGTCTCTCGACGGACCAGCGGGATCGACGTTCGGCTTCGCTCAAAAGCCAAAGCATAGGGGATGCCGGTTTCGAGAGTCCGAGCGTGTGGCGAACACTTAGGCAGCGCTCTGGCGAGCACCGGAACACTCGGACACGGCGCGAGAGGAAGGGCCTACCCTGACATCACCAGGCTGCGGCGCAACACCTTGCAGGCGTCATCAGCAGTAGTCTGCGACCGGGTGCCGGAGCGTTTTTCCGGCGAATTGGCATCGAAACATTTCTTCATGAGTGGGGGTGGCGTGGCGGTTCTATGCGGACTATGCGGACTCCTATGCGGACTATGCGGACTTCTATGCGGACTATGCGGACTTCTATGCGGACTCATGTTGAACCGGAAGGGCGTAGAAGGACTCGAAGAACGCGCGGCACTTCGGGCGGTCCTCGAACTCTGGGCTGGCGGCGTTCTCAAGGCGACGTTGACCGTCGGCAGGGACGGACCCTTCACCCTCGCCAACGCCGAGCTGGTCGCCGCCTTGGGCGCCGAGACCGACTTCACCGTCCGGGCCTACCTCGCCCTGGGCGGCTACCGCAGCCTCGACTTCGACTCCATCACCATAGCCAAAGTATGAATCGCAACCTCATCACCCTTGGCGTCGGGCTGCTGGCCCTGGAGGCCGGCTGCGCCCGCTTCAGCGTCACCCAGATTGATGAAAGTCCCAACAAACGCACGATCACCACGCGGATCTCGGGCACCGCGTTCTTCTCGCCGGCCCAGACGGTCTCGAAGATCAAGGCCCTCCAGACCGACAAGACCCAGAGCTTCGGCACCGACTCGATCGGCCAACACGGCGTCACCAACGCCGCCGAGACCGTCGACGCCCTCACCCGCCTGATCCAGTCCATCCGACCATGAGCACCATCGCACCGAGCGGACTCAAGGACGTCAGCAAGGCGGCACTGTTCCGCGAACTGACCGCCGACAACTTCACCGTCCTGGCCGAGGAAATCGCCAAGCGGGTCGCCGCCTACCAGAACGGCAACCCGACCACCATCATCGGCCCGCCGACCTCGGGCGCGCGGGTCCTGAATGAGTTTTGGCGCGATGCGCTGGGCGGGGAGTGGGTTTGCACGGTGGCCGGGACGCCAGGGACATGGATGCAGATCAGGCCGGCGGCGGTGACGACGGACCCGTCATCGGGCGCCATCCCAACGGGTTACCTCATCCTGAACGTCACCGCCGGCCACATCAAGCGGCACACCAGCGGGTACGTGTGGGAGGTGCCGGAGGCGTAGAGAGGGCGCAACACTCGGTGGCGAAGCCGACGGCCGAGCGGGCCGGGGCCACCCAGGCTGCGGTAACCTACGACTCTCGGATCATCAGCGATCCGCCCACTCGAGCCGATGTCCAGGCCATCAATGACGGGTTGGTCGCAGCGATCACCCTGCTGAATGAACTGCGCGCCACTGCGGTGGAAAAGGGCCTGATCATAGTTTCAGCGTAGGACTGGCGGCGGGCATCGGTCTTCTTCCGGCTTGCTCGCGTCGAGGCGGCGGCGAGCCGCTGCCGAAACTCCCGATGGCGGGAGGACCATCGGCCACGCCTGGACGGGCTACGCGGGCACTAACATGCGGTTCTGGGGCACGTGCAGGCGGTGTTTTGCAGCCTCGAGAGCTAGTTCGGCGTAACGCTTGCGCTCGGTCACCTTTGCCAGCATCCCGTGTGCGAAGAATACGGCGGCCACATCGACGTCCTGCCCCGAAACCCCAATACCGAAGCCTTCAAACCGGTGCAAGGTGTGTCGAATTCCCTTCACTTGGCACCCGACAAGCTGATCGGAATCGAGCGATAGGTAGACGGTCAACCGATCATCGACCCGCTCCGCGTAATACTCATCCGCTCGGAAATGGAGGTTCAAGGCGTCGGCTTCAGGACAATAGTAGCAGGACGACTTGAACGGCGCCAGGTGTTCGGAAAGACGGGCAAAAAGCCGGTGGTGCCGGTCCCTCGAAATCGAACTCACGGCTCGTAGTCTGGGTTTGACTCCACGGGGTCAGGGCCCGCCCCACCGCTCGCGATGCACCCGGGCGCCGTTGAAGCGAGTGCGCGGTTCCTTGGTTTCCCCGGGCCAACCGAGCGCGATCGCAGCGACGGGAATGACACCCGCCGGAATACCGAGGAGGCTCGCGATCTTTTGAACCCGGGCTTCCCGCGGGTGGATCCCCAGCCAGCACGCCCCCAACCCCAGCCCGTGCGCGGCGAGCAGGAGGTTTTCGACGCTCGCGGCACAATCCTGGAGCAGGTAGCTGAGTTGCCGGTCGTGGGCCGCTTCGAGTTCGCCGCAGACGACGATGCCCAGGGCGGCGGTCGCCAGCATCTGGCCGTTCGGCAGGATCTGCGTCATCGCGGTGAGGGTGGCGCGCGAGCGGATCACCACAAAACGCCATGGATCCCTGGCGACGGCTGAGGGCGCGGCCATGGCGGCTTCGAGAAGCGCCTGAACGGTCGGCTCGTCAATCTCGCCGGGCCGGTAGACCCGGATGCTGCGGCGTCCAACAATGAACTCGAGGGAGGGGCTGCGAGCGGGCGCATTCATGGGATCCTACGGCGCAAAGCTGTAAACGCGGACGTAATCGACACGGAAATAATCGGGGAGCTCGGCCTTCGTGATGTCGCCGCCCCAGGTCCCGATCTCTTCGGTCAGCTTGATGAACTCCGGCACCCGGGAGACGCCCCCGGCCGTGGTGCGCCAGGTCTCCTTGCCGTCGACATAGAACACATACTCCTCCGGCAGCCACAGGAGTCCGAAGGTGTGCCACCCTTCCATGACGCCATCGACCTTGAACTTGATCCCGGCCGATTTGTGGTCTTTGCCGTAGCCGTCCCAATGCAGGTTCGACGTCAACTGGCCGTCGCGCCACGGGACCTCGACGATGTCGATCTCGGTGCCGTCCCGGCCCTCGTCGCCGAGCTTGCTGACACCATCGCACATCAGCCAGAAGGCGGGCCAATGGCCGGGTTGTTTGGGCATCTGGCAGCGCGCGACCAGGTAGCCGAACGCGTGCTCGAACTTGCCGCGGGTGTTGACGGCGCCGCAGGTAAACCGCTCGCCGTCCTTTTTGGTGCGAAGCACCAGATGGCCCTGGCCGTCGACGTACGCATCGTCCTTGACCCAGAAGCCGTCGCGGCGTTTCCAGTCTCCCAGCCGATTCCACTTGGTCTCGTCCAGGGCCGCCCCGTTGAATTCGTCCTGCCATACCAGCTTCCACTCCTTGCCCTCCGGGGCGGGCGGGAGGAACTCCTTGGAGGACGGCGGCTCGCCCCCCGGGCTCGGGAGACAAAACACAATTCCGGCGCCTGCGAGCAGGCAAACAATCGAGCATTTCATAAGCATTTGGCCGAGCGTTGAATTCGGTTTCAGTCTGAGTGGACGATGCCGGAGCCCAAGGTCTTCAATCGCCGGGGCCCCGTCAGGCATCGGCGGTTGTTCGGCGCTGGTCGCCGGGCGCCTTCGATCGGCGCGTGACGTTCGCGCGCGCCGACTGTCCAACGGGCGTTTGGTCGACGCAGTACGACCGGGGAAAAAGTTTGTCTCGCGGCAACGGTGTGCGACACTTCCATCGAGCCCGACGCAGACCGGCCCGCCGCCCCGGTCGCACGGGGGGGAGGGAGAGGGATCGGCGTCGGGAGGCCTGTCGGGGCGAGGCGGTTGGGACGGCGTCGGGCAGGGATCGGGACAGCATGAGTCGTTTCGGCAATCTGGAATTCAGTCGCTCGAGGATCGAGCAGGCGTCGCAGAGTGAGGCAGTGAGCGACGAGGTGATGCATCTTCGCGAGGCGGACGCGGCCTTTCGGCGCGGGGCGTTCGAGCAGGCGTTGCGATTGTATGCGCGCGTGCTCGAAGGCGCGCCCAACGACGCGGTGGCGTGGGTGGGGCAGGCGCGGATGTTGATCGAGATGGGGCAGTTCGACGAGGCCAACCGCTGGGCGGACAAGGCGCTGGAGCGGTTCCCCCGGCATGCGGACGCCCTCGCGGCCAAGGCGGTTGCGCTGGCCAGGCAAGGCGACACGAAAGCCGCGTTGGCCTTTTCGGACGCGGCCCTCGAAGAGGAGAGTTCGACGCCGTACGTGTGGCTGGCGCGCGGGGATGTGCTGCTGGCGCGGGCGGAGAAGCGGGCGGAGCACTGTTTTGTCAAGGCCCTGGCTGTGGCCTCGGGGGACTGGGTCTGGCCCTGGCTCGCCTCGCGCATTCACGCTTTCTACCGCAAGTTTTCGCTGGGGCTGAAACTGGCGACTCAAGCCCTGGCCCTGGACAACGGCCAGGCGGCGATCTGGCTGCAACTGGGGCGTTGTCAACTGGCGTTGGGGCTCGGCGCCGCGGCGAACGATTCCTTCGCCCAGGCGCGCGAGATCGATCCCCAGTGCCCGGAGGCCGACGAGGCGGACGCTTCGCTGCGTGAGGCCGGTTTCTGGGCGCGCCTGGCCGGGCGGTGCCGCAGGTTCTGGGAGGGCTGACGATGCAACGGCTCGACGCACTGCTGCAGATGGCGGTCGAGCGCGGGGCCTCCGACCTCCACCTCGTCGCCGGCGCTCCTCCGGCCTTCCGGATCAACGGGGAGATCATCCTCGCCGACGGGGATGTCCTCACATCGACCGAGCTCGAGGATTTGGCGGGATCCATGTTGAACGCCGAACAGGCGGCGGCATTCCGTCGCGAATGGGAACTGTGCACTTCCCTGCACTGCCCCGAGGTGGGGCGGGTGCGCGTGGCGCTCTATCGGCGCGACGGCCATGCGGAGTTCAGCTTCAGGTTCTGCGGCGAGGAGATTCCGTCGCGGGAGGATCTCGGGTTGCCTTCAAAGCTCGATGAACTGGCGCGGCGTCCCAACGGGCTCTTGTTGATCGCCGGCCCCACGGGCTCCGGCAAGACCACGACCCTCAACTACATCGTCGATCTGATCAACAGCGAGCGGCGCTGCAAAATCGTGACCATTGAAGATCCGATCGAGTTCGTGCACCGGAACAAGCGTGCGATCGTGGTCCAGCAGGAAGTGCTCTCCGACACCCACTCGTTCCGTCGCGCCCTCATCCACGTCCTGCGTCAGGATCCCGACGTGATCGTCATTGGCGAGATGCGCGATCACGCCGCGGTCGCCACGGCGCTGACGGCGGCCGAGACGGGGCACCTGGTCGTCGGCACCCTGCATTCGCCCAGCGTGGTCCATGCGATCGAGCGGATTATTGGGGTGTTCGAGGGCGCGGCGCAGCGCCAGGTCATCCTTCAAATGGCCAATTCCCTGCAGGGGATCATCGCCCAGGAATTGGTGCCCAGCGTCGATCGCTCGCGTCGGACTCTGGCTTATGAGCTGCTCGTGGCCAACAGCGCGGTGCGCAACGTCATCCGCGAAAACCAGCTCCATATGATCGAGACCATCATCCAAACCGGCGGCAAGGACGGCATGACCCTGCTCGACACCTGCCTCTACGACCTCTACTGCCGCTGCCTGATCAGCTATGATGTCGCCCTGACGCGCGCCCGTCATCCGGACCGCATCGCGCAGCGGACCGGCTAACCCTGCCTGTGTCACACTCCGACGGTGCACGGGGCGGTCAGACGTCGCAAGAGCACTGCTATGCGGGCTATGACTGATTTCTGGACCATCGCAGCGCGGATCCTGGGCGCGTTGGGCGGGGTGGTTGTGGCGGCCTGGCTCCTGACCGCCTGGTGGAAGAAGAGCGACGACCGCCCCGGCCTTCTCAAGCGCTGGCTGCTGACTTTGGCCGACCTGTTGTTCCTGGGGCTGGTGGTCGGGCCGATCGTGGGACGCTTCGATTACGGCGCGGCCTTCGTCGGGGTCCCGATGGCCGCCGTGGGCGGTCTCATCCTGGCCATTATCTGGGTCCCGCATCTTGCGGGGTCGGTCGGGCGCAAATTCGGCCAGCTTTATGATGGCGGCGATGTGCCGCCCGATCCGGAGCCGTTCTTTTCGATCGCCGAGGCGCGCCAGAAGACCGGCCGGTACATCGAGGCGGTGGCGGAGCTCGAGAAACAACTCGAAGTGTTTCCGACGCATTTCCGCGGCCTGATGATGCTGGCCGAAATCCAGGCGGACAATCTCCATGACCTCCCGGCCGCGACGGAGACGATCGAGCGGATTGCGAGCCAGCCGGTGCACGCCCCCAAGAACGTGGCCTATGCCTTCACGCGGCTGGCGGACTGGCAGCTCAAGTATCTGAAAGACCCGGTTGCGGCGCGTGCGACGTTCCAGCGGATTGTCGATCTGTTTCCCGACTCTCCGGAGGCCTACCATGCGCACCAGCGGCTGGCCCACCTGGCGACGGCGGAGTTCCTGGCCGGCACCACCGAGCGCAAGCCGCTCAAACTCACCCGGCATGAGGATCGCCTCGGGTTGCGTCCGGACTTCGAGGGACTCAAAGCGCCGGCGCCCGATCCCGTCGCCCGGGCGGAGGTCCTGGTGCGGCAGTTGGAGCGATTCCCGCTCGACAGCCAGGCGCGCGAGGAGCTGGCGTTGGTCTATGCGTGCGATTTCGGGCGGCTTGATCTGGCCGCCGAGCAACTCGAACAGTTGGTCGCCCAGCCGTGTGCGCCGGAGGCGCAGGTGACCCGCTGGCTCAACCTGCTGGCGGAGTTGCAGGCCCGCGAAGGGGGCGATGTCGCCCTGGCCCGGCAGACGCTCGAGCGCATCATCGAGCGCTCACCCGAGAGCGGGGCGGCGGAGGCGGCGCGGCGGCGGATGGCCACGATTGGGCTCGAACTGCGCGCAAAAAAAGAGAGCCGAGCGGTTGCGCTCGGCTCGTATGAAAAACGGCTGGGGCTGAAGATGGGAGGCCCTCCCCCGCGGCACACTTCGCCCCCGTCGACGTGAGGAAAACGAATGCTCGCGCCGCTACCGGGCCTGGAGCTGCAGGGCGATCTGCTTATCGATTTCGCTGGCCAGGGCGACATTGCCGCCTCCGCCGCTCTTGCGCGCCTGGACCATGACGCGGCAGATGTTGGGCTCGACGTCGTCGAGCTTCACCCAGACCGTGTTGTTGTCGATTCTGGCTTCGAGGCTGTTCGCGATCCTGTTCTCGCCGGTGAGCGTGCCGTTGAATGCCAGCACTTCCCGGGCCGCCTCGAAGATCTGGTCAAGCGGGCGCTCGTAGCGGCTTTCGATCCGGTCTTTCACAAACGGCTTGCCGGTCCGGGTGCGGCCGTCGACCGAGTTATAACAACCAACCGTCAGGGCGATCAGGCACACACTGGCGATCAAGGCCGAAAGGTTCGTCTTCATGCGCCCGAATGCAATCACATCGGGCCGGACCGTCAAGCCTTTTGCATTGGCGGACCTGCGGTGCGGCGTTATAAAGCCCCGGATGAACTGTACTCGCCCCCGCGGTTGAAACCGGTTACCACTCTCCCGATTTCATCCGCGCGAAATCGTGGTGCCGCGCCTCGAGCCCGTGAGGGGAGAGCGCTTGTGATCGAAGAGCCGGATGTCCCGCGCACGGCTGACGGAACAGACGCGGCGATTGGAAAACAGGACGCGAACGCAAAAGGACTTGTCATGAAAACGCAATGCTGGCCTCACCTCTTCCGCATCTCGGCCGTCGCCATGACGATGGCTCTCGGGCCGCTGACGGCCCAGGAAACACGCTTCGCCGATCTTGTCGGGCCGGGGGCTGTCGGCGCCGTGACTCAAACGGCGCCGCTGCAGGTTCCCGTGATCACGTGGGGGGGCGACGTCGCCACATTCCACGCCAACGGCGGGCTCACGACGCAGCCCGGCACGATCTTCCACAAGCAGGGGCTCAACCTGCGCCTCGCCCCCGCGGACGATTTCGTCCAGCAGGTGCGCGACTATCGGGCGGGCAAGACGCCGTTTCTGCGCGGGACGTTTCACATGGTGGGACTGGCGTCGGAAGTCATCGGCTCCGATCCCCGCACCAAGGGCGTGGTCATTCTCCAGATGACCTGGTCCGCCGGGGATCACCTGGTGGCGCGCGAGGCGTTGCGGACCCTCGGCGACTTGAAAGGCAAGACCGTCGCCCTCCAGCAGTGCGGCCCGCACGTCGGCATGCTCGATGACGTCCTCAAGTCCGCCCAACTGACCTGGAACGACATCCGGGTGGTCTGGGCCAAGGATCTGTCCGCCTCGCCGGACTCGCCGCCCGAGTTGTTCCGCAAGCGCGGCGACATTGACGCCTGTTTCGCGATCACCCCCGACATGGTGGGGCTCTGCGGGGGCCTCACGAGCGTCGGCACGGGAGCCGAAACGACGGTGAAGGGGGCGCGTGTCCTGGTTTCGACCGCCCAGCTTTCGCGCTCGATTGCGGACGTGTATGTGTGTCGGAAGGACTTTTACGATGCGAACAAGGAACTGGTCACCAGGTTTGTCGCCGGCTATCTCAAGGCGTGCGAGGAGGTTCTCGATCTGAAGAAGCAGTACGAGACCTCCGGATCCGCGCCCTACAAGGCCCTGCTCCAGATCACGCAGAACATCTACGGGCAGAAGACCATCCCCGTGCTCGAAGACGCCCACGGATTGGTGGCGGACTGCACGTTCGCCGGCTATCCGGGCAACGTGGCGTTCTTCCTCGAACAGGGCAACCTCACCGGATTCGAGGCCTTCCAGAAGTCCGCTCTCGACCTGGCGGTCAACCGGGGCTATGCGCGCGAGCGCATGGGGCTCTTCCCCTCCGGGCTCGATTACAAGTCGCCGTTGTTCCTGAGTTACCTGAGCAAGACCCAGATCGAGCGCGGCGAGCGGTTCCGCGCCGAGGCGGTCCGAAGCGAGATCGAGCAACTGAGTGCCGGCGGCGCCCTGGACGAACGCACGATCCTCTCCTTCACGATCAACTTCGAGCCGAACCAGACCGAGTTCAGCGCCGTGCAGTACGGTGCCGAGTTCCAGCGGGTGGTCGAAACGGCGGCCCGTTTCGGCAATGCGGTTGTGGCGGTTCGCGGTCATGCCGATCCGACCAAGACGCTGCTGGACCTGGTGAAAGCGGGCCTGGCGCGGGGCGTGCTCAAGCGGGTCGGCAGCCAGGGCAACTACTCGTATTCCCTGAACGGGAAAGCGCTCGATCTGGGCGGCACGGCCGAGCTGACGCGGCTCATCGAGAGCGGCGCCTTCGACGGCGTGCCGGACAGCAATCCGCGTGAGACCATGCAGGCGGCCTTGAACCTGTCCCGCAGTCGGGCCGAGGCGGTGCTCGACTCGATTGTCGAGTACGCGAAGAGCAAAGGCCTGACGATTGACAAGACGCAGATCCAGCCCGTCGGCGTCGGCATCCGCGAGCCGTTCGTCGCCAAGCCTTCGAACATGGACGAGGCCAAGAAAAACATGCGGGTCGAGTTCCGCATCGTCCGCGTCGCCGCCGAGGCCACCACACAGTCCGACTTCGACTTCTAGCGTCCGCATTCACACCGGAGTTTTTATGAGCCACACGCCCTGGGGTTGGTTGTCGATCCTGGTCCTCGCCGCCTTGAGCCCGGGCACGCCGCGTCTCTGCGCCCAGGACTACCACGACAGCGTGGTCATTGTCCTGGATGCGTCGGGGTCCATGAAGGACCGAATGCCGGGGGGAGAAGGGAGCAAGATGGCCGCGGCCAAGACGGCGCTCAAGACCGTTCTGCGCCAGATCCCCCCCACCACACACATCGGCCTGCTCGTCTTCAGCGCCCGCGACGTCCGGGATCCGTGGGTCTACCGGCTGGGGCCGCGCAACGACGAGGAGTTGACGTCGGCGATTGACCGGCTCGAGCCGTACGGGAACACGCCGCTGGGGCGCCATATCAAGCAAGGGGCGGATCGCCTCTTGGAGGAGCGGGCCGCGCAGTTCGGCTACGGCACCTACCGCCTCCTCGTCGTCACCGACGGCGAGGCCCAGGACCAGAACCTGGTCGACCGGTATGCGCCGGAGGTGCTCGCGCGCGGCATCACGATGGACGTGATCGGGGTGGCGATGCGGCAGGACCACACCCTGGCCCGCAAAGCCCACTCCTATCGGCGCGCCAACGACGCCGCATCGCTCGAACGGGCGGTGGCGGAAGTCCTGGCCGAGGTGAGCCGTCCGCGCACCGACACCGCCCAGGCCGACGCCTTCGTCGAGCTGGCGTCCCTGCCGCCCGAAGTGGCCGCCGCCGCTCTGCAGGCCCTCTCGGCTTCCGGAAACCATCCGATCGGGGAGAGACCGCGCCAGACCGCACCCCCGGAGTCCACGCGGTCCGCCGACGACCTTCAGCCGGCCGCAGGCACGCCGGTGCCACCCGCTGCCCCCGCGCCGGCCGCGCCGCCCGGGCCGAGCCGGCCGCCTCGTGGGGGCTCTTCTGGCGGCCCGTCCTGGCTGATCATTCTCGCTTTCGTGGCCGCGTTTGTTTTTGTCGTTATCCGCCGTCTCTTCAAGAACCGTTGACCATGAGCGAAAAGCGCGCCAGGGGATGTCTGATTGCCGCGGTGATTTGGTGTCTGATTCTCGCCGTCTTGGGCGTGGCGTACCGATACCTGGTGCACCCGTACTTGCGGGACAAACTGCACGGCGACACCGGATCGAGCAGCCAATACCGCGAGGAGTTGGTGGTCGCCGCCGACGCGTTCAGCGGCTATGCGCTCCTGCGCTCGGAAGCGCTCAAGCAGCAGCTCAAGGCGCGCCAGATCCGGTACACGGTCCGCGAGGACCGAGGTGACTTCTCCGCCCGCCTCAAGGCGTTGCAGGAGGGCAAAGCCCATCTCGCCGCGTTCACGATCGATTCGCTTCTGGTCGCCGGCGCCCGTCTCGGGGATTTTCCGGGCACGATCGTGCTGGTTTTGGACGAGACCAAGGGGAGCGACGCGCTGGTGGCGGCCGCCGGCTCGGTGCAGAGCCTCCAGGATCTGAACTCGCCCGAAGCCCGGATTGTGCTCACGCCCAACTCGCCCAGCGAATTCCTCGCGCGCGTGGTCGTCGCCCACTTCAATCTGCCCCAACTCCCCGAACGCTGGTGGATCGAGGCGGATGGACCGCCGGCCGTGTACAGCCAGTTGCGCGCAGCCAAGCCCGGCGAGAAGAGGGCCTTCGCCCTCTGGGAACCGTACGTGACCAAGGCGCTGGCGGAGCCCGGCGTGCACGTCCTGCTCGATAGCTCGAAACTCAAGGGATACATCGTCGATGTGCTGATCGCCCAGCGGCAGTTCCTGCGCGATCACCCCGACCGGGTCAAGGCCTTCGTCGAGGCCTACTGCCGGGCTGCCTATGCGTACAGCCAGGAACCCGACGGCCTGCCGCGGCTGGTCCGCGAGGATGCCCGCCAGACAGGCGCCGAGAGCCTCGATGAGGCCCAGGCCAGGCGGGTGGTCCAAGGCATTCAGTGGAAGAACACCCTCGAGAATTACGTCCACTTCGGCCTGACGCAGGCCCCGCCCCGATCGGGCGTCGACTCCCTCGAAGACATCATCGGGCGGGTGATGGACGTGTTGCTCAAGACCCGCGCCCTGGCCGGCGATCCGCTGGGAGGCAAGTACAGCACCCTGTATTACGATCAGATCCTCGGCACCATGCAGCGCGAACAGTTCCATCCAGCCAAGGGCGCGGACCTGATTCCCGGACTTGGGCCCGGCGCGGCCGCCGACGAGCAGGTGCGGTCCGACCAGGCGATCCGGGCGCTGAGCCCTGAGCAATGGAGCCGGTTGCAGCCCGTGGGCGAGCTGCGGGCCGAGCCCGTGGTTTTTGCGCGCGGCTCCGCCACCGTCAGCCAGTCGAGCGAGCGGGATTTGCAGGCCCTCGCCCGGCGGCTCGAATCGTTCCCCGAGTTTTATCTCCGCATTATTGGGCAGACTCGAGCTGAGGGCGACGCCGAGGCCAACAGGCGGCTCGCCCAGGCCCGAGCCGAGGCCGTCGCCCAGTCCCTGCGCGCCCATGGGATCAATCCCGATCGCCTGCGCACCCAGGCCGAGCCCAGCACTGTGGCCGGCGGCGAAGGTCAGACCGTGCTCTTCGTTGTTGGCCAGTTGCCCTACTGATGCAGCCTGACATCAGCGTTCCCTGCTGTCCGTGGGTGCCGGCCAGCGCGCCCCCCGGGCGCAGCGAAGCTCGACGCCGCGGCAAAAAAACTGTCCACGGACTTGAACCCGATGCATATTCGGCACTGATCAAGTTCAATTTCGAGATGCCCGACGCTGGAAAAATCCGAAACCGCATGATTCTGCGCCTGGCCGGTCATCCGCTGGTCATCGGCCCGTTCATCGCCGGGATGACGGCCCTCACGGCGGCGTGGTCCTTTGGCTGGAGAACCGGTTTTGCCCTCTTCGCCGGCCTGGCGGGCGTGCTTGTGGCGGCCGGATCGTTTGTGACGCAGTTGACGCTTCGCGGCGAGCGCCTGGCGCGCCAGGTGACCGACGAAGTCCTGATCGAGGAGGGCCAGGCGGCCCAGCGCGCCCTGGACGATCTGGACCGCCAGTTGGCCGAGGCGGACAAGGATCCGCGGCCCGAGACCGCGCTGCGGGATCTTCGGGCGCTGTTGCGCGCGTTCGACGAAGCCGAGGCCGCCGCCAGTCCCGCCCATCTCCCGCTCATCGTCGACCTCCGGGCGCGGGTGCAGGAGGTCTTCCGCCAGGGTGTCGAGGCTGTTGCCCAGACCGGCAAGCTGTGGCAGACCGCGCGGCAGTTGAATTCCACGGCCGCCCGGCAGCCTCTGCTCGACCAGCGTGAGCGGCTGATTGCGGACATCCAGGCCACCGTCAAACAACTGAGTGACACGCTCGTCGGGGTGCAAAACCTCGGCACCGGCCAGGGATCGTCGCGCGAGCTGGCCAGGCTGCGCGAAGAGCTCGATCAGAGCCTCGCCGTGGCGAAAACGGTTGAAGAACAGGTTGCCTCTCTGTTAAACGAAACCCCAATCGGCAGCCGCCACGCGATGGCTGTCCCCACCTCGGAAACGAAAGGATAAGTCTATGTTCGGCGCTCTTGTCCGCTGGTTCAAAGCCCTCGGTTACCTGTTGACCGGGCAGATGGACTCCGCCCGTCGCGTCATCGATGCCAATCCGCATGTCGTGCGGGCCAAGTACGATCAGATTGTCCGGGAGAAGATCTCCCAGATCCAGATTTACAAGCAGGCGGTGGCGGGCCTCATCGCGCAGCAGGAGACCAAGATCGCCACTGTGAAGCGCCTCACCGAGGATGTCCAGCAGCTCGAACGGCTCAAGGCCGGCGCGCTCGCCAAGGCCAAGCAGACTGTCGAGCGCCTCCAGGCCTCGGGCAAATCCAAGGAGGAGATTCACACCGACGAGGACTACAAGAAATGTCTGGCCGCCTACAACGACTTCTCGTCGACCCTCGGCGAAAAGCAGGAGCGCATCGCCGAGAACGAGCGCGACGTCGAAGGATACCGCAAGACCATCGGCGAGCATAAGGTCCAGTTGCAGCAACTCCTGCGCGATGTCGAGAAGGTCAAAGCCGAGGCCTCGGACGCCGTGGCCGACATCATCACCGCCAAGCAGGAGCGCGACCTGGCCGACACCCTCGCCGGCATCGCCAAGGACGGGTCGGCCGAGGAGCTGCAGCGCTTGCGCCAGATGCGCCAGGAACTCCGGGCCGAGGCCCGGGTCTCGAAGGAGATGGCCGGCACCGACGTCAAGGCGCAGGAGGCGGAGTTCCTCGATTACGCCCGCCGGACCGCCGCCAGCAACGAGTTCGACGCCCTGCTCGGCATCGAAGAGAAGAAAGACGCCGCGCCGCCCGCCGCCGAAAAGTCATCGGCACTGCCCGAATGAACCTCGCATTCACCCCCCCCACTCGAACCACTCCGATTCCCATGAAAAGCAATCGATTCGCCCTCGCCCCAGCCGCCTGGCTTCTGGGCGCGGCCCTCATGACCTGCGCCCCGTCCGCCTTGCCCGCGCCCGCCTTCTCGCTCGCCTGGAGCGAGTATCCCTCCTGGAGCGCGTTCGGCGTCGCGCACGTGTTCAAACTCATTGATGGACGCGAGGGGCAGACCGGTCCGGTCGAGGACAAATGGGGTGTCGACATCGTCCTGAAGGAGGCCGAGTACGATCCGTGTCTGACGATGTACGGCTCGGGCCAATGCGACGCCGTGTGCATGACGACACTCGATGCGTTGAACCCCGCCCTGGGACGCCCTTCTGTCGTGATTGTGCCGACCTCGACCAGCGCCGGGGCCGATGCCCTGATCGTTCCGAAGACGATTACGAACATCAAACAACTGCGAGGCCGGAAGGTCTACGGTCTGGCCAAAAGCGTTTCCGAGTACTGCTTCAACCGCAACCTCGAGCTGCTGGGCGAACGGCCCGAGGACTACAAGTACAGCAACATGGATCCCGGCGCCGCCGCCGTGGCGCTCCAGCAAAAACAGCGGGAGATCGAGGCGATCATCGTCTGGAACCCCTTCGTGCTCGAGACGCTCAACAAGCGCAAGGACGTCCATGTGCTTTTCGACTCGACCACGATTCCCAACGAAATCATCGACTCGGTTGTCATGGCCCAGGCCTCGCTCGACAAACCGGGCGGCAGGCAATTCGCCTGCGCGGTCGTTGACGCGTTCTATCAGATCAATCAACGCCTCGCCGAGCCCGCCACGCGCGACGACACCTTGATCGCCCTGGGCGAGAAGTTCAGCCACCTCGATCTGGCGTCGATGAAAAAGGTGGTCGAGCAGACGCGCTTCTACGCGACGCCCAAGGCCGCCCTCGACCTCTTCACCGGCGCGGAACTCAAGGCCGTCACCGGGCGCGTGGTCGATTTCTGCGTGAAACAGGAGATCGTTTCCTCGGCGCCGAAGATCGGCTACGGCAGCCAGGCCGAGGCGGGCGCCGTGGCCCTGCGCTTCGATCCGGCCTTCATCCGCGCCGTGGCCGAGAAGAAGTGACGCCGTGCGCACCGTGTCTCTGGCCAACGACGTCCGTCTGGCCCTGGCCAATCGCGTGACCAACCGCATCGGCGCCAACAGCGCCGGCGCGAGCGGACTGGGCCCCCCCCGCCCGGATTGCGGCAACCCCACGCCATGATTCGTCGCCCCATCAAGTCTTCGACTGCGGCATTCCTGGGCGTGCTGTCGGTCCTCCTCCTGCTCGGCGGCTACACGTTTCTGGCCCACCGGCAGTACCAGAGGAACCCGGACGACACGACCATTCCGCGCTGGAGCCAATTGCACAAAGGCCTGCAAAGCGCCATCGAGGTCAATCGGCGCAGCGAGGACCGCTGGCTGGTGGTCGACGCCGTCGCGAGCGGACAACGCCTCTTCCTGGGTCTGGCCGGCGGCGTGGCGGCGTCGCTTCTGCTGGGTCTGGCTATGGGCTGTTTCACTCCCATCGAGGCCTTTCTGCACCCGCCGCTCTCCCTGCTTGCCAAGGTGCCTCCCACCGCCGCGCTGGCCGTGTTCTTTGTCCTGGTGGGAACCGGCAACAACATGTACGTGGCAATGATCGCATTCGGCGTTTTGCCCACCATGACACTCACGGTGAATCTGGCGGTCAAGGAGTTCCCGGACGAACTTCTCTACAAAGCCTATACCCTGGGCGCCTCCCACATGGAGGTGGTCTGGACCATCATCTTCCGCCAGGTGCTGCCCAGGTTCATCGACGCCTTCCGGCTCTCGATCGGCCCGGCCATGGTCTACCTCATCGCCGCGGAAATGGTCGTGGGCGATGTCGGCTTCGGCTATCGGATCCGCCTCCAGTCCAAGCTCCTCAACATGAGCGTCGTCTATCCCTACCTCGCCATCCTCGCCGCATTCGGGTTTGGCATGGACTCGCTGCTGCGCCTGCTCCAACGCAAGCTGTGCCCCTGGTATGAACCCCGAAGGTGATGCCAGTCCCGCAGCCGGCGACATCGCCCTCGAAAGCCGCGGCGTGGGCCATGGCTTCGGCGCCAAAGCCGTCCTCTTCGACGTCAATCTCAAGCTGCGCCGCGGCCAGTTCCTCTCGCTGGTCGGGCCGAGCGGATGCGGCAAATCGACCTTCCTGCGCGCCATCGTCGGCACCCACCCGCCCCGCGCGGGCGAACTGCGGCTCTTCTCCGCCGAGAGCGGGGACGAAGGCAAGGTGATCGATGCCCCCGGACGCGATCGGGGCATCGTTTACCAGCAATACTCGCTGTTCCCTTTCCTGACCGCCCGGGAGAACGTGGCCATCGGCCCGATGCTCGACCAGACGAGCCTCGCGTTCCGCTGCTTGCGCCGGCTGCGCTGGCGCCAACTGCGGCGCGAACAGTGGCGTGCCGCCGGCGACATGCTCGAGAAGGTGAAGCTGGCGGATGCGATGAACCTCTATCCGCACGAGATGTCCGGCGGCATGCGCCAGCGGGTCGCGTTGGCCCAGGCCATGATCATGAAACCGGAGATCATCCTCCTCGACGAGCCTTTTGGAGCGCTCGACGAAGCCACGCGCGAGGATCTCCAGTACATGCTGCTGAGCCTCTACGAGGAGAATCAGAAGGCGGTGCGGCAAGGCAACCGCCCTCCGTACACCCTCATCATCGTCACTCACGAATTGAACGAGGCGATCTACGTCGGCGACCGCCTCGTCGGGCTCTCGCAGTTCTGGGACTGGCGCAAGGAAGGCCACGCCGCCGCTCCGGGGGCGACGGTGGTCTATGACAAACCGACCCCCGTCTTCGATACCAAGACCGCCCGCAACTTCGAGCGCTTCACGGCCCAACGCGAGGAAATCCGTCGCGTGGTCTTCGAACCGGCCCCGCCATGCGACCGACATCAGCATGTGGTCTACTGGCGCGAACAGACCGCCCGGTGAAATCCGCCTCCGACCGACTCCCATCCCCACTCCCTTTCATGAACGCCCCCCCTCATGATTTCCTGCGGCAGGCCGGGCGCATTCTCAATTCCGGGCAAGCCCGGTCTGTGGTGCTCACCGGGAACATCTACGATCTGTTCTGTAGGGCGGACGAAGGTCCGGATGCCTACGTGCCGCTGATTCCCTTTCTCACCGCCCAGTGGGATCTTCCCGGCCTGATCGTCATCACATACGAGTTGAACGGGCCCATCCGGTTCCATCGCGAGGGCGATGGCGAGAAGATCCGCGACGCCTGGCTGCGCTGGCGCAGCGGGTACGACAGCAACGCCCTGGCTATTCAGCGCATGCTGGCCAAGGGCAAGGCCGCGAGCGACTTCGACCTGATCCTTCAGACCTACGACGACACCCTCCGGCGCGCCGTCAACAACCCGACCCTGGCTCTCGAGTTCCTGCGCCAGATGTGCCTCTGCTCGCGCACCGTCCTCGGCGGCAAACGCCTCCTGGCCGAAAACCTCCTCATCCTCATCGAGGGCGCCGATCTCCTGATGCCCGACGCGCCCATTGCCAGCCTCTCCGACGTCGACCGCCAGCGCATCGGCATCTGTCATGACTGGTTCAGCGATCCGGGTTTCCTCACCGGCGGCGATTCCGTGGTGCTGATCGCCGAGTCGCGCAGCCTGCTCCATCACCGGATCGCGCGCCTGCCCCAACTGCTCGAAGTCGAGGTCCCCGCCCCCGACGCCTCCGTGCGCGCCCATTTCATCGCGTGGTTCGAAGCGGCCCTGCCCGAACAGGCCCGCGTCAAGCTCGGGACCGCCGAGGCCGACCTGGCCCAGTGGACGGCCGGGCTCTCGCTGCAAGCGGTCATGCAGTTGCTCAAAGGGGCGTCGCACGAAGAACGCCCCCTGACCCAGACCGACGTCGTCGCCAAGGTCGAGTCCTTCATTCAAAGCCAGTTGGGCGAGGACATCGTCGAGTTCAAGAAGCCGGCCCACCGGCTCGACGATGTGGTCGGATTCCGCCGCCTCAAGGAATTCCTCGCCAACGATCTGATCCCGCGCCTGGCTCTCTCCGGACCCGAGGCCCTTGCCGGCGCCGCGGTCTGCGGCCCGATCGGCGGCGGCAAGACCTTCATCTTCGAAGCCGTCGCCGCCGAGCTCGATATCGTCGTGCTGGTGCTCAAGAACATCCGCAGCCAGTGGTTCGGCCAGACCGACGTCATCTTCGAACGCCTCCGCCGCGTCCTCAACGCCCTGTCGAAAGTGCTCATCTTCATCGATGAGGCCGACACCCAGTTTGGCGGCGTCGGCGCGCACACCCACGAGACCGAACGGCGTCTGACCGGCAAAATCCAGGCCATGATGTCCGATCCCCAGTTGCGCGGACGCGTCATCTGGCTCCTGGTCACCGCCCGCATCCACCTCCTCTCGCCCGATCTGCGCCGGCCCGGACGCGTCGGCGACCTCATCATCCCCACTCTCGATCCGGAAGGCCCCGACCGCGAGGAATTCCTCCGCTGGACCGTGAAACCGGCGCTCGATACCGATCTGACCAAGCCGCAAATGGCGGAACTCGAGACGGTCACGCGCGGTTACTCCGCCGCCGCGTTCGCCTCGCTTCGCTCGGAACTCAAGGCCCGCACCCGGCAATTGGGCCGGCCGCTCAAGTTCAAGGAAATCCTCGAACGCGTGGCGGACAACCTGCCGCCGGCCATCGAGGAGACGCGGCGCTACCAGACCCTCCAGGCCCTGGTCAATTGCACTCGACGCAGCCTTCTGCCCGATCCGAATGTGACCGAGGAGCAGCGCCGGGCCTGGGAAAACGAACTCCGCCGCCTCGAAGCCAAGTCCCTCGACCTTTAGCCGGGCGAATGCCCAGCCGAAGAACAACGCGAAGACCTCTGGAGCACCCATCGTCCGGTTCACCCTTTCCAGCCCACAAACCCCGGTGCCTCGCCCACCCGTGGAATCGGTGGTCGACGAACAAGCCAGAAATGAACCACGAATGACGCGAATCCAGGGCAACGCGGAGGTGGGTTGCGGCCGTCTGCTCGACACAGGCCATGACCTCACGCCAAGACCTCCGGCTTCGCGGCAAGCCTATTCCTCTTTGGCGCTGGCACCGGCAATGCTGGACTGAAGTCCCGTCATGGCGAGGAGCGGTAAAACCGTGAAATGCCCGTTATCGTCGTAGACGATTACGTAAGATGCCTTAGGCGGCAATGAGATGTAATCGCGATGAGGGACCAAGTATTCCTTCCCGTCGGCCATGAGCAAGGCAAACGGGACCCCACTTGCCACCGCCGACTCGACTTGTTCTCTCGTCATGGCGGAATCCTCGCGCGGCGTTGATGAATCCACAACTCCCTCATTGCGCCGCTCAACGCCTGCGGTCTCGAACCGAATGAAGCGGTTCGTGCTGGTGTTCGTAACCCAGAAGAGCGCATGCAGTCCTTGCCCGCTCCGGTCAATTGCGTCTTTTGGCAGTCCACGAACAATGTCTGCCCTCCGATCCTCCATGTCCGTGCATCTCGAGTTTGTCGGTACCGGAGCGCGGGCGACCCCGCCCGCAGGCGGTGCGGTCCACCGCTTCGTTCCGCTGACCGTCGCGCTCCAGCGGTGCGTGCTGCGGACGAGCCGTCGCGCTCCGTCGGCCAACGGTCGGACTTCACCAACAACCTCGAGATGCACCGTGTGCGTGTCAGTGCGGTCGTTTCTGGAATCGCTGGCGATGGAGCGGGGCGTGACGGCCTCAACCCAAAGGGGGTCGGAGTCCTCGGGGGTCTTTGCCAATTCCGCATCCGCGATCACGGTTTCCAGTGCAGCCCCTCACGAGACCGTGGAGGTCTGCGGGTCTGCGCGTTGGACACGCCTTCTTTCCGGTTTACTTGGCGGGAGGCCCTGCTAGGCTGGGGCGCATGCCTGAGATTGCAGACTATGTGATTCACGGAGCGCGGCTGATCACCCCGGCGGTTGTCGAGAATGTGCTGCGGAGGCTGCCGCTTTGGAAAGCCGAGTTCGCGCAAATTGCTGCTCCCGGGTATCCGCACCTGGTCGATCAACTCGAGTTCCTCGCCAACGCGATCGAGGATTTCGCCGAGGGCGTCTACAAGGATCTGCCGTACAGCGCCCTGGCTGCCGCGGTGTTCGCACTCACGTACGCGCACAAGAAGGTGGATATCATTCCCGACTATCTCAACGAGACAGGGCGCGCGGACGACTCGAGCATCGTGCGCGCGGTCCTGATCATGCATGAGAAGGCCCTCGCCAAGTACGCCGCCGCACAGGGCATCGAGTGGGGGCGCATCACCAGCAAGCCTTAACCCGGTTATTTCACACGCTTCGCGAGGCACCGTAACCGGGCTACCCCCCATAGCAGTCCTCCTGCCAAGTCCGATCGCCCTGCGCACTGACGGGGTCTAAGCATGCGGGTCAGCCGTCGATCCGTGCGATTCGGCGAAGCTGTGCTTGCCGGCGAGGCGCGGTTATGGAATTCCTATCCCCATGAATAATCCCATCTGGGTCATGACCTCGGCCTTCAAGGCCTTGACGTTCGATCAGGTTCTCGCACAAACAAAGCGCATTGGCGCGCAGGGCATGGAACTGTGCGTGTTCCGGCGCGGTGGCACGCGCACCGACCACGTGGCGACGCACCTCGACTACGAGACGTTCGGACCCGACGACGCCCAGCGCCTCATCGAGACGTGCCAGCGCGAAGGGATGCGTTTCTCGGTCGGCGCGTACGAGAACCTCATCGGCGGCGACCCCGCGCAGAGGCTGGCGAACCAGAACCACCTGCTCAAACTCATCCGCATCGCCCATCTGTGCGGCGGCGATCGGAACAACGTGAAGGTGGGCACGTTTGTCGGGTACAACTACGATCTGGGCGTCCAGGACCGCGGCTTCGAGAAGAACCTCGATGAGTTCGTGCGCGTCTTCAGTCCGATCGTGCGCTACGCCGAGAGCCTGGGCGTCACGCTCCTCTACGAGAACTGTCCGATGGAAGGGTGGCGTCCGGCCAGCAGTCCCACGACGTACAACAATCTTCCGGGCACCCTCGCGGCGCGCAAGCTCATGTACGCCCTCGTCCCGAGCCGCGCCCACGGCGAGACCTACGACCCGTCCCACGACGTCTGGCAGAACATCGATCCCATCGACGTCATCAACGCGTCGGACATGAGCCGCATCCACCGCGTCCACATCAAGGGCACGCGCAACCTGCGCAGCCCGGCGCGGGTCCATTGGGGAGCGCTTTATCCCATGCAGACCGTCGATCCGGCGCGCGCGAAGAAAGCCGGCGTGCCCATCCCCGCACACGACTGGGACCGGCATCACTACGAGCCGATGCTGCCGGGGTTTGGCGGCAACGACAGCATGGATTGGCGCGGTTTCCTCCAGACCCTGATGCAGCGCGGCTTTGAGAACCCGTTCGTGATCGAGAACGAGGCCGACAACTCGGCCCACACCGGCAATCTGGGCGCAACCGTGCAGGGATTCCAGGCCGCTGTCCTTTGCCTCGCGCCCATCGTGTGGCCGCTTGTGCCCGAGGACGGCTATCGCTTCGACGCGGCGCGCCAGCCTGCGCTGGTCGATCCCCAGGCCCGGGACATTCCGGTCAAGACCATGAACGAGCTGGCTTCCTAGCCTGCGGCGGCGGCCTGGGCCCGCTTCGCCTTCCGTTCCCAGTACCAGGCAATCCAGACCGAACACTCGTAGAGGAACTGGAGCGGGATCGCCATGAGCACCTGGGTGAGGACCTCCGGAGTCGTCAGCAAGGCTCCGAGCACCAGGTTGATGACGATCATGTAGCGGCGCATCCCTGCCAGCTTGGCGTAGTCGAGAACGCCGATCTTGACGAGGGCGAGCAGAATCACCGGCATCTCGAAGCCGAGTCCCATGCCGAGCATGAACTTGGTGGCCATGCTGAAGTAGGCCTCGGCCCGCCAGTCGGGCATCTGAACCCCCATCCAGAGCGAGTAGGCCTCCGCCGCCCGGAGCGCCAGCGGCAGGAGCACGAAATAGCAGAAGCAGACCCCCGCGACGAAAAGGCCGGCGCCGATTCCGAACGCGCGGAAGCCGTACCTCTTCTCTTTGCGCTTGAGTGCCGGCACGATGAACTGCCCCACATAATAGACGATAAGCGGTGCGGAGATCACCATGCCGCCAAAGAAGGCGATGTACAGCGACGAGAAGAAGGGCGCCATCGGGTCGAGGAAGATCAGCCCCGGGCCCCGGCCCACATCGCTCATCGAGGCGTTCGTCATCGGGCGGAGCGCCAGCACCCACTGTTCACCCACGGTGACCGGGCCGATTTCAAATCGGGTGACCCGGTTGGACGCCAGCGGCAACCCATCGAAGAGGGAACCTGTTGCGGGCAATGTCGCCCACCGGTTGGTTCCGAGATAGAGCTCGATCTGCTGTTTGGCGGGCCGGTTGAGCTTGCGGGAGCGTTCGAGCGGCCACTTGAGAACAGTCACCAACTGGTTGACGGCGAGCAGGCAGACCACCATGCAAATCAGCACGGCGGAACCGCTCTTGATCAGCACCCAGCGCAGATCCTCGAGATGTTCGAGGAACGACTTCACCGGACCGCCGCCGTCTTCGTCTTCCTCAAGACGCGGCTCTTCAATCGGGTCGGCCATGAGGAGACAACAACAGTGCCGCCCTCAGTCAGGGATTGGACGAAGGCGCAGAGGGCGTCGAACCGGAAGAAGAGGCTACGGGTTCGGCAGGTTGAACGGACTCGGCGGGCGGTGTGTAACTCGAGGCAAGCGGAGGCCGGGGCGGGGGCGGGGGATTCAACTCTTCGCCTGCACGCTCGATTTCCTCCTGCACTTCGCGCGACGCTTTCTTGAATTCCTTGATGCCCTGGCCCAAACCCTTGGCGAAGTCGGGAATCTTCTTCGCCCCAAAGAGGATGAGCACCGCCAGGACAATCAGGATCAGCTCGGTGCCGCCCAATCCAAATGCTGCGAGAAAAGGAACCATAAAAGTCATGCTTTCGTGTCGGGTGTGTCTTTGGAAGTCTTCCTGAACTCCTTGATCCCCTCCCCCAGGCCCTTGGCGAATTCGGGAATCTTCTTCGCACCGAACAGGATGAGGACGACGACGAGCAACAAAACGATCTCGCCACCGCTCAATCCCCACACTGCCAGAATGCTATTCATATGCGTCAATCCGCTGGAAGAAGCTAATCCACGCCCCCCGGCGTGTAAAGCGCCGAAAACCGCTTCCCCCCCCGCGCGGAGCGCCGAGCCCGAGTCGGTTACTTGGGCGGAAGCAGCAGAATGAACTCAGCCCGCCGGTTTGCGGTCCAGGCCGCCTCGGTATGGCCCGGATCCGCCGGACGGTCTTCGCCGAAACTGCGCGTGAAGACGCGTTCGGGAGCGATCCCGTAACCGATCAGGTACTCGCGTGTGGCCAGGGCGCGCCGTTCACCCAACGCGCGGTTGTACTCCTCGGTGCCACGCTCGTCGCAGTGGCCGTCAATCATGAGCTTGGCCTCGGGCTTCGTCTTGAGATCGTCCCCGACCGCATTGCATTGGGAATGCTGCGAGGTTCGCACGACCGAGCTGTCGAACTCGAAGTAGATCGTCTGCCCGGCGAAGTGGGCGGTGTCCGGGATCATCCCTTCGATCGTCTCGATGTCCGCCTGCGGCGTGAAGCCGGTCGAAGGATCGGTGAGCGGCGTGGCAACCGTCGGCTCCGCCCCCCCCACATTGGCCCCCTCCGGCACGGTCGGTGGCGTGATCGGGCCGCGCCGTTCGGCGCCGCTCCCGGGTACCTGCGATCCCATCGATGCCAGAGGCGTCACCGGTTTCTTGGTCTTCTTGCAGCCGACACCACCAGCCGCCACAAAAAAACCGATCAGGAGCAGATTCAGGAAAGCCGAGCGTTTCATAAATGCGTTAGACCGACAGATCATCTCTACCTGGCCCAGCTTGGCTGGGAGGAAACACCGATATTTTGAAGGACATCCTTGGACTGTTTGGTGGGGACGTCAAGCAAAGATAAGAACCGCTTTCCCCCACTGCCGCGCTTGGTGAAAATCAGCGTCCGGGAATTGGCCGCCCAGCAGGGATCCTCGCCCGATGTCAGCAGCTTGGCCTCGCCGCCACCGGCCTTGACCAGGCAAATCTCGAATGCCCCCATTTGTGCCGTGAACGCGATGTACTTTCCGTCCGGCGACCAGTCCGGTTCAGTCGGGTTCACAACCCCCGAGGTCGCAATCCGCTGGATCGCGCCTCCATCCGACGGCACCTGCGCCAGCGTGCGCCGGCCGTCGATGCGCGTGGCGAAACAAATCGTCCGCCCGTCGGGCGACCAACACGGGGAGGATTCGTCCTCGCGGGTCCGGGTCAGTTGCTTGAGCCCCGTCCCGTCGATGTTGGCCACGTACACATCCGGGCTGCCCGCCTTGCTCAAAACCATTGCCACCCGCCGCCCGTCGGGCGACACCGCCGGGCTGATGTTCGAGCCCGAGTACCGGGCCACCACCCGCCGCTCCTGCGAGTCCAGGTCGTGCGAGACAATGTCGGGATTGTTCAGCTTGTAGGTGGTGTAGACGAGCGTGCGGTGGCCCGGACGCCAGGTCGGCGCCGCCGCGATGCTCTTGTCCTGCGTGGCCGGCACCGCGCCGTGGCCGTCATAGTCCGCCACGTAGATCTCGCTGGTCTGGCCGTGGCTGACCTTGAAGGCGATCTTCGTGCGGGCGATGCCCGGCTTGCCCGTCACGGCAAGCACCACATCGTCCGCCAGGGCGTGCGCCTGACTGCGCACGCTGCCTCCGCTGTAGGCCTTGGCAAACAAGGTCGCCCGTTTCAGGGCGTCCGTGAGCCGCCCCTCGACCTGGCCCGAGTTGCCGCCCTTCAGAACGTATTGGCAGCTCGAATCGCTCTCGCCGACGAACTTGAAGCCCGCAATCTCCAGATCGAACCGCAGCACGCGATCGACTTCGCCCGAGTACCCGCTCATCGCGATCGGAATGGGCGGCGTGGTCGACCACGCCTCCGCGGAGATCCGGATCCGCTCGGCCTCGCCGGCCCGAGTCCCGACTCCGGCGCACCATCCGACCAGCACCAACGCAAACCCTAAGGAATATATGCTTTTGATCATCCCGTGCCTTGTCTTGCCTTCAAATCGAACTCAATCACAAAGGTCTTCCGCTCGTCCGTCGAGCCCTCGGGGAATGGACGCCCGATCGTCGTCACCCGGCCCAGCGCGGTCGTCACCGATTGGTCCAGCGCCGGCACCTTGGATCGTTCCACAATCTCGGCGGACACCACGCTCCCGTCACGGGCGATCACGACGCGGGCCGTCACCACGCTGCGGCGCTCGGGCACCTCCACCGGCGGACGCCAGGCGCGCTCGTAAACCATGCGCACGTACAGCCCGTAGCCCGCGTATGTCTCGCCCCCGCCCCCCGGACCATACGGAACCGCAACCACGCTGCGACCGGAGAGATTGCCTTGCAGCTTGGAGAGTACGCCCCTGACCTGTCCGCTCCGGGCCTGCCGGGCGCGTTCGGCCTGTCGGGCGGCCTCCGCCTCCGCCTCGGCTTCCGCCTGCTCGGCTGCTCTCTTGCGCGCGGCGGCGTCATCCTGCGGCCTGCGCGTCACGAGGCTCTTGCTCACCTCGATCTTGCGTTTTGGTTTGGGGGCCGGCTTGGTCGCCGCCTTCTCGCTGAAATCCTCCGGATCGGGCTCGGGCGGCTTCTGCGTCTCGACCTTCGCCGGTTTGGGTTCCGATTTCTTGACCACAGGAGCGGGCTTGACGACCTCCTCCTCTTTCGGAGCCGCCGCGGGCTGCGGCTTCGGGGGGTCTGGGCGTGACGGGGGCGTCTGCACAGGCTGGCGTTCGGGCGCCGCCCCGCCCCTCGGGTCGCCGCCCCCGACGACAGCCGCGTCCACAAGCCGCATCGGGACGAAGTCCAGGAGCGGCAGCACCACCGATTCCGGCTCGCGGTGCATCGCCTGGAAACCGGATCCGGCCACGAAGAGCACCAGCAGCAGGCCGTGCATGGCCGTCGACGCGCAGAAGCACTGGTATCGGAGTCGATTCATGGTCGTCCCGCCGCCTGCGTGCGCAGGCTCAAGCGCGTGATTCCGTTGCGCGTGCAGCGGTCGATGACGGGATAGAGATGCTTGGTCATGGCTTCCTCATCGGCCCGGATGTTGACCACCATCTGGCGATTGGTGGCGAATGTGGCCACCAACTGTCTCTCGATGTCGTCCAAAGCAATCTCCCGCGCGTCGAGCATGTAGCGGCCGTCCCGGCTGATCTCCACCGTCCTGAGATCCTTCCGCTCGACGCGGGCGCTCGCCCCCCCGCCGTCGGGCAGCCGGATGTTCATGCTGTGCTCGCGGACGAGCAGGGGGGTGGTGATCATGAAGATGATCAGCAACACGAACGCGAGGTCCAGCAAGGGCGTGATGTTAATGTCACTGAGCGTCACCAGCGTATTGCGTTGGGAAAACCGCCGCATATCACGCGCCTCCTGACATCCTCACCCCTTGTAACGCATCACAAAGAACGTCGCGATCACGATCAGAACCAACACCGCCGCAGCCGCCCAGATGAGCTGTCGGTTCGCTTTGTCGGACGAAGAGGGGGTCCGCCGCAACTTGTCCCTGGACCGTCTTGAGAGGCCGATGTGGCCCCTGAGCCGATGCCGGCACTTGGGGCAGCGGGTGTAGACGCGCGGGGCTTGCAGTCCGCAGTGCGAGCACTTGGTGTAGAGCTGTGAACCGCAGACTTCACACTCGGTGAGCGCCCCGTGATTGACGTGGTCGCAATGCCCGCAGAGCACGCCCGGCTGGTTCTTGCCGGGGTCAATGGCCTGCTGCGTCAGCTCGCTGGATTCATCGGAGGTCATTGTCACTCAAGTATTCGATCTCCATGTTCGACACCAGATGCTGCGCAAAGTTGTCCAATTCGACGGTCAAGACCCTCAGATTGTGCACGAGCCAGTTATAGCCGAACATGGACGGGATCGCAACGAGCAACCCCGCGACAGTCGTCACCAGCGCCCCTGCAACGCCCGGCGCCATCGCCGTCAGGCCGGCATCCCCGCCCGTGGCCGCGGCCTGCGCGATGCCGCCAAACGCGCCCATCACCCCCCACACCGTCCCGAGCAGGCCCAGGAACGGCGACCCGCTGACCGCGATCGCCAGCAGGATCAGGCCCGATTCAAGCCGCAGCGCCTGCTGCGCCACCGCGCGTTCGAGGGTCCTCTTGATATGTTCCATCGTCGTCAGCGAGATCCGCTCCCCCCGGGGCCTCCCCTCGGCGCCCCGCAGGCGCGCGTCCAACTCCTGACATCCCGCCTGATAGACGGAAAAGAGCGGACATCCATCCACCTGAACGCGCCGGTCATAGATGGCGAAAACCGTCTTCTGCGCCTGGAACTCGGCGTCGAAATACTGATTCAACCGCCGGGCACGCCGCATTTCGACGGCCTTGGTCGCCATGATGGACCAGGCGAAAATCGAGAAGATCAACAAGATGATGATGATGACCCGAGCCTCGATCGACGCCTTCTCCCAGACATACGCCAGATTGACTTCCGATTTGGCAAATACCACCCACGCCAGATTCATCCGATTAAACCTTCATTCACCCGTTCGTTGTCTGAGTATCATTAATCGGCGCCGCGACTGCGGTCAAAGTGTTTCACCGGCGGCGCAGCCGGCGCGCCTCCTGCGCCGGCCGGGCCTCGTCTCACCGCCAGTGCCGCCAGTCCAGATTGGGAAAGAGGTTGTCAACCGCCTCCATCTCCCTCAAGCCGGCCTCGTTGACGGCCCCCGCCATCAGCATGTCATACAGCTCCTGAAACCGACCCAGATGCCCGGTCACGCGCCGCTGCGCGTACTCCGGGCTCGTGCCAGCATGCAAAATGAAAGGCCAATCGCTCGCCTGCGCCAGCACCAGCTCGCGGGCCGCCTGCCGCAAGGCGCGATCGACCAATTCGCCCGGCTCGGGATAACGCCGGACCAGGGCGGTCAGTCGCTGCTCCGCCACGCGCAGATGCGGCTGGATCCACTCGTTCTCCTCGTTCAGCCAGACACGCAAGTGGCCGCCCTCGCCCCAGGTCGAGGGGCTCGGCCGCGCCACCTGATGGGTCGCGTGTCGACGCAGGTAATCCGTCGGCGTCACAAACGTGAAGTCCAAGGCCCGGTCCGATGCGCCTCGCACGACGGCATCGAGAAAGGCCAGACCCTCGTGCCACCAATGCCCGAACAACTCGGCATCGTAGGGGGCCATCAGAATCGGCGGCTGATCCATGACCTCCGCCAGACGCGCCAGTTGACGCTCGCGCGCCTCGAGGAAGTGGGCGGCCTGGGCGGTCACGGCCCTCTGGGCGTCGGCCGGGTTGTAGCAGCGTTTCCCGCCTTTCCCTCCTGTGATGCTCTGATACTTGATCCCGGTGAAACCGCGATGATCCGGCGAAGGCAGGTAAGGCCGCACATAGTCGAAATCGAGGTCGAAACCGATGTCGCGATAGAAGTCACGATACCGCGGGTCGCCCGGGTACCCCTCGTTGCGGCTCCAGACCTGGCGCGCCGACTCGATGTCGCGCCCGAAAACGGCGAGCCCCTCCGGGGTGAACACCGGGGCATAGGTTCCGTAGCGCGGCCGCGGCGTCGCATTCGTCAGCCCATGGGTGTCCACCACAAACCACCGCAGGTTCGCCTCCCGCAAAAACTCCTCGACCCCGGGCGCATAAGCGCATTCCGGCAGCCAAAATCCGACCGCATCCCGTCCGAAACAGGCTCGATAATGATCCCTGGCCGTGAGGATCTGTCCGCGCATCGCCGCGGGTTGATCCCTGAGGAGCGGCAGCACCGCATGGGTCGCCGCGCTGGTGACGATCTCGATGCGATTCTGGTCCTGCAGCGCGCGAAACACCCCGAGCAGATTCCGGTCGCATGCGTGCCACCGGGCTCGCAGGCGGGTGAACCGATCGACATAGGCCTCGGCCAAACGACGACACCCGGCGTCCCAGCACGTCCGATGAACTTCCTTCTCGGCCAGCTCGATCAGCGCCGACAAACGCCGTTCGTACCGGGATTGCAGCAGCGGATCGCCCAGCATCGAACAGAGCGTCGGCGTCAGCGTCAGCGTCAGGCGCGCGTTGAGCCGGTCTTCGCGCCAGCGCTCGATCAGATCCGCCAGCGGCAGGTAGGTCTCGGTGATCGCCTCGTAGAGCCAGCTCTCTTCGAGAAAGCGTTCGTGCTCCGGATGCCGAACGAACGGCAGATGGGCATGCAGGATGAGCGCGAGATAGCCAGGCATGGTGAGAAAGCGGCCAGCGGTCAGCCGGGCTGACCCGCCCCGGCCGACGTGATGCTCTCGGGATGCGGAGGAGCCAGCCGGGGATCCTGCGGATGGGCCCCGACGGCCCCGCGGTACTCGGTGTGGCGCCGGAACTGCAGCTCCGCGCTCCGCCCATCATCGCCAGTTCTCGACCGCGCCACCACCGGCAGCTCATACTCGCCGTCCGGCAGGGCGAACCGCAGGCTGAAACTGCCGTCGGGCCGCAGCTTGATCGCCCGACCCGCAATCGTGACCTGCGCATCGGGCTCGGTGGCTCCGTAAATAACCAGCTCCGCATTCACGTTGAACCAGAAACCCCGCTCCCGCTCGAGCGCTCGCCCCTCGCCGGACGGACTCGAAATCCCGCCCGCTTCGCCCGCCGCGAAGCCCCCGGCCGGGGAACTTGGCTGCTCGACCTCGCCGCCACGCTCCTTCTCCGCCGCCGGACCCAACCGCTCCGCAATCAGACCGGTCACGTCCAGGGAACTCACCCACACGCGCCGATGCGCATCCACGCGCAGGACTTCCGCCAAAGCCCGTTCCTGGGCCTCAGTCCAGACGGGTGCGCGCACCTCCCTGGCACTCGGAAGATCGGCAAAGCCCTGGTCCCGCAGCGCGTCCAGAGCCTGCGCCAGCGACTCCTCCTGGCGCGCGGCCTCGACCGCCTGCTCGACGACCGCCGCGAACGGAACATCGATCGGGATCGTCGCAAACTCCGTCTCGGCCGCCATCGCGGGGCCGTCGGGCGGGGCCGTGACGGGGTTCGATGTGAGGAGGGTTTGCCAGCCAAGGCCAGGCTCCGCACACCCCAGTTCCGCAATGTACTGCACTCCGCCCCGCCCGACGCGCACAAACCAGGAGCGCGCGCCTCTCGCCAGAGGGATCTCGAGCACCGGCGCAGGGCCCACCGCATTCTCGTGGATCCGCAGGGTCAGGTGCCCCGACACCGCGCTCCCCTCGCGTTCCTCCATCTCCTCGGCACTGAGATCCCAATTTGCATAAAGCCAGTGGGGATCGCGCGCCGCCAGCCACAGCCGCCGCGTCCCATACGCGGCAGGAAGCCGCTCCGCGGCGGCCCCCAGCGCCAATGCCGGCGATGCCGGCATTGGCTGCGTCGGCGGCATCGGCGGCGTCGGCCCCAGCGCGAAACGGCGTCCGGGACCGCTGACGAGCGGCGTCGGCATCTCGTCACCTTCGAGAAGGATCGGCGGGATGCGCCGTGGCCTCGGCATCGGGGGGCTTGCCTGTGTCGCTGGACCCGTCGGTCCGACAACCGGCACAGCCGCCTCTTTCGGTTGTGCTGCGCGGATGATCCTCCGCACGGCGGTCTTGGGCCGCGCCGTCCTGACCGCGCGTTTCGATTTTGCCGCAACAGTTCGGAGCCTGTCTGGCGCCGTGCCGGACCTCTTCCTTGTGGCCGCTTTCTTCACGGCCGGCTGCTTCACGACTGTCTTCTTTGCCGCTGTCTTGGGTCGCACGGGTTTCGACGCACCCTTCGGTCTTGCCGCAGCGGGTCGAGGCCGGACACGGGCTGTGCCTTCGGTCTTCTCTGCGGGCGCCGTGGGCCGCGCGGCCTTGGCCGGACGTTTCGGTTTTGCGGCAACAGTCCGAGGCTGGTCTGGGGGCGCGTCCGCTGTCTTCTTCGCGGCTGCTGTGGGCCGCACGGCCTCGACGGGGCCTTTCGGCTTCGTCAATACCGCTCGAGGCCGAGCGCGCCGTGCAGGCCGACTGGCCGTGGCGGGCCGGTTCTTGCCTGCCCTCGAGGCCTGTTCAGCCTCGGCGATTCGCGTCGAGGCGGTTTTTCTTCGCGGTTTCATAGCGTCTCATCGAAGCTGAAGCAGCAGGGAACCTGCTGGCGCGAAGGTAGAGAAAGACATCCCGCCCTAGCAACGCAAAAGACCGACTAGCCCGCATGGCAGACATCATGCAGAACCTGATCGCCCGTGCACTGACGGGGTGGAATATGCGGGCTAGCGAGGCGCGCCTCAGACCAATCCCAATCCTCGGCCTCAAAGGCGATCCCAATGCCTTCCCGGCTCTCTCCTCCCGCGCCTCGCTCCCTGGAATCCTTGCGAAACGGAGGAGATAGGGGTGAGGGGCAAACTGGACTTGATCGCACCATGTTTCGGAGTTCAAGGATTCTAGAGGGCCAGGCCCGCGAGAACAGGGCTGCTCTAAAGTCGGACGGGACGGGTGAGTAGGCGAATGACCTGTCCCGGGCGGCGACTCATCTTCGCCAGGAAGGTCGGACAGGTTCGATCCCGCTTCCGGGGTTGACGACGCGCCCAGGC
>JAKLFY010000049.1 GCA_022710935.1 Verrucomicrobiota bacterium | reverse complement strand
GCGATCCGTCAGACGCCGGGCGCTGCGTTTCGACACCGAGATCCTTGCGGCGCACACCGCCGAGTCGTCCGCGGTTGCGGTTGATCGCGCTTGCGCCCTGCTTCGCGCCGGCGAGATCGTCGCCTTGCCGACCGAGACCGTTTACGGCTTGGCCGCGAACGCCCGCGATACACAGGCCGTGGCCCGTCTCTTTGCGGCCAAAGGCCGCCCGGCGCACAATCCCATCATAGTGCACGTGGCCAATGTGGCGATGGCGCGGCGGTGTGTGGCCTCCTGGCCGCGCGCGGCCCAGCGCCTGGCCCGGGCATTCTGGCCCGGACCTCTGACTCTCGTCCTGCCCAAGGCCCGCACCATCCCGGATATTGTCACGGGAGGAGGCGTGACCGTCGGCGTCCGTTGTCCTCGGCACACCCTCATCCGGTCGGTAATCCTCAAGTGCGGTTTTCCTCTGGCGGCTCCCAGCGCGAATCGGTCGACCGCGCTTTCGCCGACTCGTGCCGAGCACGTCCTGGCGAGCCTGGGAGGCCGGATCCCGCTGATTGTGGATGGCGGGCCGGCCCAGGTGGGAATCGAGTCGACGGTTGTCGATCTGACTGTTCAGCCGCCTCGGGTGCTGCGGTCGGGAATGATCCATCGCGACGCCTTGATGGCGGTCCTGGGGATTGCCGGAGCCGAGATCCGCGTCGATCAAACCGAGGGCGGAGAACCGGTCGCCCGCGCGCCGCGCCGCAGCCCGGGGCAATTGGCGCGCCATTACGCGCCGCGTACGCCGCTCGCCGTGCTCGAGTGGAACGATGAGGCGGATCTGCGCCGACAGGTCAGGCGGCTCGGCTGGGCTTGGCGCGCGGTCCAGATCCTCGCGCACACGAACATCCCCGGGCGCGCCGGCTGGGGGGGCGTGGGCGTGATTCCCCGCCACCCCGAGGGCTGCGCCCAGGCGCTCTACACGGAACTCCACCGATGCGACCAGCAGGGCGGGGCGGGCATTGTGATCGAGGCGGTGCCGAATGACCCGCCGTGGGAGGGCATCGCCGACCGCCTGCGCCGGGCGTCAGCCCCCCGTCCTGCACAGCGCCGGATATCCCGCGATCAGAGCGCCGGTTTGCGTCCGTCTTGAGGCCGTGCTGACCAGGGAATGCCGGAGGATTCTCCATGTTCGAGCAATGCACCATCCGCGGCGTGCAATTCGCGCCGGCGCGTTTCCTGGCGCCCATGGCCGGTTACACCCACAGCGCCTTTCGCCGTTTGCTGGGCGAGTTGGGCGGCTGCGGCGCGCTCTGGACGGAGATGCTGGCTGCGCGCCAGGTCATCGCCGAAGACTTCCGGGAGTCGCCGTGGGTCAAGCGGCGTCCGTCGGACGGCTTCACCTTCTACCAACTCATGGTGCGGGCAGGCGACCCGCTGGACCGGGTGCTGGGTGTTCTCGCAGACCACAGGGTCGAAGCGGTGGACTTGAACCTCGCCTGTGACGCCTTCTCGATCCGCGCCTGCGAAGCCGGCAGCGGCCTTTTCGAGGACCTCGCCGCGCTGGCCCATGTGGCGCGCGAGTGCCGCCGGCACTGGCCCGGCCTGCTCACCGCCAAGGTCCGGCTGGGCCGCCGGCGCCCCGATTGGGAAAGCGGCTTCGCCGAGCGCCTGCGCCTGCTCGAAGACGCTGGCTTTGACGCGCTGACCGTCCATCCGCGGTTCTTCGAAGACAAGTTCCGCCGGCGCGCCCGGCTCGAACTGCTGCCGTGGGTGGCCACACTGACGCGCCTCCCCTTGATCGCCAACGGCGACCTGACCGGTGTCGAATCCGTTGCCGCGCACTTGCCCCGCCTCGAGTCCGCGTGCGGGATCATGATCGGTCGCATGGCGATTGCCTGCCCGTGGCTGTTTGCCTCCTGGGATGGCGCGCCCCGAGAGGTCGACCATGCGGCCGTGTGGGGCAGGCTGTGCGATTATGCGGCCGAGGATTTTCCTCCGGCGGTGGCTCTGCGCCGGGTCCAGATGTTCACGAAGTACTTTGCGGCCAACTTCGCCTTCGGCCACCGATTCCGGGTGGAGATTGCCAACGCGCCGAATCTCGAACAGGCCCGTGAACGGGCCGAGGCGTTCTTCGCTCGATCGCCGCGGTTGCTGGCCCACCCCCCGGTCGCGGGGCTATAACCCGCATTCACACCCCGTCTGTGCACAGGACGGTCAGACTTCGCATGCGCCTTGGCGCTAGCCCGCGGGTTCAACGCCGAGAGGTACCGCTAGCGAGGCGCGGCTCAGACCTGTCTCGTCGGTCAACCACGAACGCGGCGGCACAGGGCCGAAAGCCGCCAAGCCCAAGCCGGCGATAATCGCGAAGGCGCCCGGCTCCGGTATGCTGAAGCGGGCCGTGAACGAGAAATCTTTGGGGGTGTAACTCCAGCCGCCCGTGTAGTAGTCTGACCCCAATCCGCCGCCCGGATAAGTGTCGGCAACCCAACCGCTCGTATACAAGCCGCGACTCGTGCCCCAATCCCAAGGCACTGGGCCCCAGACTGCCACATACTGCGCGCCTGGCGTGACTGGAAGCCGCCCGGTGTCGTAGGCGAGTTCACTCCACCCAAGTGCGCCAGAAGTGGTGAGAACTCCCGAGTAAAGCGCGGGACCCGCTGGAGCGGAACCGTCCCAGTCTTTCACGTCCAGATTGAGCGATCTGGGTGAGGTTCCCCAAGTATCGTACATCCAGATCGTGAAGTCATCCAACGTTGCCGCTGTTGCGGGAACGGTGAAGCTCTGACCCCATAGAGCATTCAATCCTGAGGAGGACGACGTGTACACGGGATTAAACCCTGGCCCGATCATCACTTGTGCTTGAGTTGCAGGAACCAGGCTGGCGACAAAAGCAAGACAAAGGAGCAGCCTTTCGGTCCTGGGATGCGGGCGTGGCCGAAAACAGCTCGTGAATTGATTGGGTGTCGATTCGTTCATGGCAAGTGCCTGTGGTTAGTGGTGTCCTGCGGTTTGTTCTCTTCCGCATGGTACTGCCTGGACGCACAGCCTCTACGGACACCGTCTTTCAAGAATCTCACCCGGCCTGAAAGAACTCGTCTTTTGCCCTGGCGCATCCCACAGAAGGCTCATGTCATCGACCGATCCCAAGCCGAAGCCGACCGGCGCGCACACGGGCACGCGTTGGAGCCTGGTGCGGCGGCTTAAGGCGGGCGGGGACGAGTTGGCGTGGCAGGAGAACGCCTTCGAGATCGCCTTGGGCCAACAATGATCCAAGGCGTTGAAAAGCCGTGGCTTGCAGAGGGAGCAGTCTTGGTCGAATCGGCGGTGAAGTCGCGCAGTCCCGCGCCTGCGGGAGAGTGCGGCGGTTTACCGCCGCTTTTCGAGCACGGTGGTCGGTCACGTCCCACGCAAAGCGGTGCTCAAGCACACGCACTCCAGACGCTTCGCGCTGTCGAACGCGCCCGTGCCCAAGCAACTTTCGTGCGACGTCCGCATCTCAGCCGCCCTTAGCTTGACGCGTATGCGCGGCCGCGGGACCAGCGAGCCAAAGCCCCCCAGCCCTGCGGGGCGGGGCGGCACCGGGCAATCTGCTTCGTTCCTCGGTCGGTCGAGTATCGCGGCGGATACACTCCCTCCCCGGCGCGGTTTTGCTTGGTTAGCGCGCATGAGTGCACCTTTCGATGACATCGGCTCCGCGTTCTTCAGAAGTTGGTCAGAAATGCGCGCTAGGGCCCAGCATCTGGCCCGGTCGCATGCTGCCGACTGGGACCACGCGCGCCATGCCTCAGGGACACGGACGTTGACGAATCCAGCAGCGTAGGACACGTTTGTACACATGCGTAAGTTAACCAAACGATCTTTGGTCAAACGTCCGGCGCTCGCCTCGCAATTGCAGCCCGGGGAAAGCGTCCAGTTGGAGGACTCCCCGACACCCCTCGTCCTCACGCGGCAAAAACTGCCGCGGCTTTCGGCGCGACAGATCGAACGGGACCTCGCCGCCCTGGCCCAAGGCATCGCGCCGATGGATGCGGACGCGCTCCTGGAGGACCTGCGGTCGTGACGATCTACCCGGACACTTCGTTCCTGGTTTCGTTCCTGGCGGGATGGGAGACGCACCACGGCCTGGCCATCTCCTGGTTCAAGGCTCACATCGCCGAGGAATGGCTTGTCACGCCGTGGGCGGAATTCGAGACTCTCAACGCCCTGCGCCAAATGTGCCGCGAGCCCAACGGACCGTCACCCAGCCGGGTGGAGGCGGTGCGACGCTATTGGCGGCATCTGTTCCGGGCTGGTCCGTTTGTGCGCCGTTCGGTGGATTGGTTGGCGACGATGGCCGCCTGCCAGGAACTCAGCGCGGCATTCAGCGTCCGGCAAAGGATGCGGTCGGCCGACACACTGCACGTCGCGCTGCTGGACCAAATCCTGCCCGATCTGTTCGTCACTGCCGATGGCGATCAGCACGCCTTGGCGCTGGCCCGTGGGTTCAACGCCGAGAAGTATCGTTAGCGAGGCTCCGCCTCAGACCGAGGCGGCGCGCAAACAACTGAAGTGTTATGGGGTCACATCTTCATATTTGACATTTGTGCAGCCTAATGTATGGAAGCGTGTTCCACGGGGTCACATCTTCATATGTGACATGTGTGCTGAGGATGGTCCAGAGCATCGAGTTGCCATCGTCCGGGATTTCACGGAACAGAGTCCGCCAGGACCGGATTGGCGCAACGCGCAGCCAATTGTCAAATGTGAAGATGTGACCCCTAGTTGCATCCAGAATCCAGAGATCTGACCCCGCGAAACCAGCGAAGCTTACGGCACCATCGCGGCACGGTAAAACCGCTGCCGATGCAGGCCCGCTGACTGGTCGACGAACTGCACCGACCCGTTCACCCTGGTCAGGGTGCCGATTCGTGCCCATTGCCTGAAGTCTTCCGTGGCCTCGATGGCGTAGTCGAATCCGCCCCGGCTGGTGAGGATCATCTCTACAGAACGAAACGGCTGGATCACTCTGATTTCGAGCCGCGGTGGTTCGTAAATAATGAGCGTCTGGTTTGCCCGCACATCAAGAAACTCCTGAACCATCCCGCTGGGCCACTCGATGCGGAGGACGTCCACCGATGTTGCGTCCCCGAGGCCGAAGTGAGCGAGCAAACCGTCCTGGCTCCCGTATCCTGTCCCACCCGATATTTCCCTCAGCTGCCACAGAGGCTTTCCCTTTATCAGTGCCCTGAGGCGAACCTTCGCCCCGATTGCAGAACGGTTCGACAGAGTTCCAACCAGAGTCAGTTTCAGCCAACGGTTCCCGTTCGCGTTGCCTCGATAGAAGAGATTATCCTCGCCCACTTCGTTGGTGACGAACAGGTCCAGGAAACCATCGTTGCTGCAATCCCCCCAAGCACAACCTCGCGAACTGGCACCGTCGTTCGAGACACTGCCTGAAGTGACCTTGCTGAAGCTGCCGTCCCCGTTGTTGCGATAAAGGCAGTTGTCCTGCCCGCTCCAGTTGGCGACGAACAGGTCCACAAACCCATCATTATCGTAGTCACCCCAAGCACAGCCAACTGAGTAACACGAATCTGCCACCACTGACCCGTCGAGGATCTTGCCAAACGTTCCATGACCAGTGTTCTGGTAGAGCAGGTTCTGTTCGCCATACAACTTGGCCACGAACAAATCTGAAAGACCGTCGTTATTGTAGTCCGCCCACGCGCAACCTGCTGAGGCTCCCCCTTCCATCGCCGGGGGTGCGCTCGTAATCTTGGTGAAGGTTCCGTTGCCATTGTTCCGGTACAGCCGATTCGGCCCCTCACCTTCGCTGCTGGCAAACAAGTCTGGGTCTCCGTCGTTGTCGTAGTCCGACCAACTGGCGCATGCAGACCGAGTGACCTCCATGACGATCACATCGTCGAGCACCTTCCCAAACGTGCCGTCCGTGCGATTGCGGTAAAGGAAGTTCATCTGGTCGATCTGGTTGTTGCAGACAAAGATGTCAAGGTAGCCGTCGTTGTCGTAGTCCGCCCACGCGCCTGAACCCGAGCGCTGTTTGTCCTGGTTGAAGGGCCAGACATCCTGTCTCGTGAAAACGCCGGTGTCATCACCCTGGTAGAGCGCGTTCGGCTGATTCTCCTCCAAGTTCGTGATGAAGAGGTCCAACCGACCGTCGTTGTCGTAATCCCCCCAGACACCACTCAGACTGGTGGCGAAATCGTTCGCTGCGTTGCCTTCCACAATCCTCGTGAACGTGCCATCCCCGTTGTTCCGATACAGCAGGTTGTTTCCACCGTAAACAGAGACAAACAGATCGAGATGACCATCGGAGTTGATGTCTGCCCAGGCGGTTCCGCTGCGTGTATAGAGATCAGAGCCGTCACTTACGATGTCACCAGCCGTGACCTTCGTGAACACGCTAGCCACTGTCGGCGCTTCGATTATTCCACGATACCACGCGCCGTACGCGCTGGTGTCGTTCCACGAGCCCCGCGGGCCGTGCCCCAGTTTGTAATGGTAGTTGATGACGACAGCATCCTCGTCTCCAACGTTGTTGGGCTCGCCGCTGTTCCAGTTGGTGTACGTCAAGCTCTCGCCGCTCGACCAGACATACACCCCCTCGCTCACGAGATCGTTCAATCCGATGTAGAAAACGTTGCTTGCGGTTGTGCCGCCGAAGAATGTGTCTTCAATGAACCGCTGCTCCTCGGCGCTGCTGATGCTGACCAAGTGCCCACCAAAGAGACTCGCCTCTGCCTCCGCGTCGAACCAGTTGGTGTAGACGGTTGTCGTCAGCGCATAGAAGTGGTCGTTTCCGCCCGCGGACGCCAGCCACTTGATCCATTCGTGACGCGGGAGGACTTCAACCACCCCGTGTTCAGTTACTTGCCCGCCGCCCTGCTGAAAGACAGCGTCACGAAGGTCATTCCATTGCCCAAGCTCGTCCGCATTCGCGAGAATAATCTCAGTGCAATCCTCATCTCCTCCGGCGTCATTCGGTTCTCCTGGCCGCCAGTTCGTGTACGATACGGGTTCTCCGCTCGCCCACACAAACTGGCCCTCTGTTTGCCTGTCGTTTAGCCCGATCAGGAAGTTTCGATTCGTGTTTCCGCCAAGGCTGTTAAACGTCTGAATGATCCAATCCTGCTCGGCCTGGCTGTTGATCGAGGCGAGGTGGCCTCCGAGCCGGACCGCCTCTTCCTCCGCCTCCAGCCATGTGCTTTCGGCCAAAAGGTAATAGATGTGCCCGCTGGCGGCGTTGGTGACCGGGCCCCCGATGATGTCGACGGCTCGCACCGTCCGGGGGAGGGCCAGCGCCGAGGCAGCCAGAAACACGCACACCTGCCGACTCATCCAGTCGAGCATGAACCGCTGTCGCCGCTCCTCGGACACCGAGTGCGGTGAAGATCGTGTGTTGTGCTGAGCACTGAAGGACAGCATCCAGGCGCGCAGGTTTGCGAGTATGCAGGGATGCGAAGCGGTGGGAACCTGATCTGGATTTCTCATGGCGTCTTCTCAGCGAACCCTCAGCCACAGAACACAAGGGGCGCGAACTCAACGCACCCCTGTCGGAGGCACCTGCGAAGGGCCTGGGAACAAGACGCGCCGAGCCGCGCCCGATTGGGCGCGTGCCTCGTTGGTCTTGTTCCCTCCCGAAAGATTCGCAGGTTTTCCGACAGGAACCGTAGCCGAAGCTACGCTAAATGATTATGAGTTAGGGATTTCTGGTCTTTGATCTGCTCTATCCGGCACATGTTCTAAACCGCGATGGCGAGAGAGACAACCATTTGTTTCTCTTCCGGAGGCAGGACTCCAAGCCTCACCGCGCGTTTACCAATTCCGCCAGCGCCAGGACTTCGACCTTCCTGCGGAAGACTGGGGCAAGGCTGCCGGCGCCTTCCCGCGTGAACATCCCGACGTGGTGCGCGAGCGAAGTTGCGGTCGAAGCTGACCGGGATCAGGCCTTGATCCCGCTGGGTCATCAGGAGGGTGGAGTGCGGCGCGCGGGTCGCCAGTCCGTTCACCCGTAGAAACCGAATTCGTAAGCGGTGTCGAAGAGCGCGAGCACGTTCTCGGGCGGCACTTCGCCCTGGATGTTGTGCACGTTGTTGAAGACGTAGCCGCCTCCAGGCATGAAGGCTTCCAGATTCCGGCGGACATCGGCCACAACCTCGTCGGGCGTCCCGCGCGGCAGGATCCGCTGCGCGTCGACCCCACCGCCCCAAAACACGATCCGGTCGCCAAACCGCCGTTTGAGGCCGGCCGGATCCATGCCGCGCGCGCTGATCTGGACCGGATTCAGGATGTGGGCGCCGTTGTCGATGATATCCGGAATGAACTCGGTGCAGGCGCCGCAGGTGTGATACCAGATCCTGGCGTTTGTGCGCGAGCGGATGTACTGGACGAGCTGTTTCTGGCGCGGTTTCACGAGGCGGCGATAGAGGGCCGGGCTGAACAGGGGGCCGTTTTGTCCGGCCAGGTCGTCCCCGATCATGATCACATCGACCAGATCGCCGACTTCATCGAGGAAGAGGCGGAACCAATCGAGCCAGAACCGGAGCGTCTGATCGATGAGGGCCGCGCAGAACTCCGTGTTCGTCATCAGGTCGCAGAACCACTGTTCGAGTCCGCGCAGGTACCAGCACGTCTCGTAGACCACGCCCGAGATGCCGCTCACGACCGCGTAGGGGGTGTCGCGCCGCAATGCCAACGCGCGGTCGCGCAACCCGGCAAACCGCGTCGGGTCGTCCCCTTTGGGCCAGGGGTATCCGGGCAGATCCTTGATTGTGGCCTGCGCGAGCGGATGCAGCGTGATGTCCATGTAGTAGGGCGCATCCTCGGGCATCGACCACCGGACGCCGAACTCATCTGTCAGATCCGCCCAGCGCTTCCCGTCGCGCTCGTTCTCGACGATGCCGCCCTTCCAGCTCGAGGCCGCCCCGGCGGCGATGTAGCGCGTGTCGACGCGCAACCGGGTGAGCAGGGCCTCGCACGGTTGCGCCAGTTGCTGGACGGCGTCCATCAGGCGCACCTCATCCTGGATCCCCAGGTGGGCGATCAGGTTGCGGTACGCGTCCCGATGGATGCCGGTCTGATTGCCCCCGAGATCGATCGGCACGCGATCCGGGATCTCGTGATTCAACGCCTTGAGAACCCGCTCTCGAGGCGTCAGGGTCTCTCGCCTGGTCATGGGCGGGGCTCAATCCAGCCGCTTCACCCGGATGTTGCGATAGCGGATGATGCTTTTCGGGTCGTGGGCCTGGAGGGCGAAGGTGCCCTTGTCCAGTTTGCGGGTGAAAGGCTGGCCGGCCTGCGCCCCGGCGGGTTCGTTGTACTCGAAGACGCGTTCGCCATTGACCAGCAGAGTGATCGACTTCCCTTTGACGATGATCTCCTGCGTCCACCATTGCCTGTCGGGAGCCGCCGCCCGCCCGATGTTCACCAGTCCGTACAGGCTGCCCGTCTTGATCCAATCGCTGTGGGTCGCGTTGACCTGCGACTCGAATCCGGCCCGGGGCCAATCTTGTTCCTGGTATTGCGTGTGGAAGTAGATGCCGCCGTTCGAGCCCGGCTCGGTCATCACCTCGGCTTTCAAGTGGAAATTCACGAACGGTTTCTCGTCCCCGACGTAGAACAGATGGCAGCGCGGCCCGGCGGCGACGAACGCGCCGTCCTGGACCTTCCAGGTGTCGGGATTCTCGACCGCCTTTTTCCAGCCGTTGAAGGTCTTGCCATCCATCAGGGAAACAAAGCCTTCTTCCGAGTCGGCGGCAAGAACGCCGGCGGTGAATGTCGCGGTCGCAACCAGGGCAAGAATGATCGATTTCATGGCGACAGCATGACGAAAAGACCGGCCTTGCCAAGCGGGAATTGGCAATCGAGGGGTCTTAGCCCGCATTTCTCACCAACATTTGATGTCATCTGACCGGTGACCGTGACATTTCACCTGAAATGCGGGCTCATCCGGCTATTTCACACGCTTCGCGAGTAATGCCGCATGCCGAATTATGCCGCATCGACTCTTGATCCCCCTGTATTTGCTCGGCGCACCTTGTTGAAGATGCGGCATAATTCGGGGCTGCTCATCATGGGCAGCCATGACTACACCATCCAATGGATTCCGAGCCGTTAGGCATTTGGCTTCCAGCCCCCTGGAAGGGCCGCGGTTGGGCGCGTCTGCCACTACCCGCGGACGTGGGGAAGGCCCTCCCGTGTTACCTGCGGCAGGGGCAAGCAGCCTGTGCTTGCCGCCATGTATTTGTACGTTCCATTGCGCCCCACGTGGGTTTCAGGCCCTCCTGGGCCATCAGCCTTCTGAGTCGCCAAGCGCTGCAGAGAGCGATCCGTTCCTTCTTCCATTACGCCGCGCTGGAGGCGCCCGAACAGGCGGCGCTCATCGAGTGCGTGCTGGCCATTCCGCGCAAACGGCAGACCCGTCCGCTGCTCGACTTCCTGATTCGCCCCGAGATCGAAGCGCTGCTCTCAGCCCCGGATCTCCCAATCGGCGTCTCTTCTCTTGACGGCATGGGCCGCCGGACTGGCGGCCGGCGCCGACCCGGAGTTTTTCGGCGAGTGGCTGGATTCCTGCTTCGCGGGCGATGTTCAGGAGCTGTTCCGGCTGGAAAAGCGGGCGGGTTTTCTGCGGCTGCTGGAGTTGTTGTTCCGACAGTCTCGTCCCCCGCCTTCCCTTCCTCCGCGGCTTCTGACACACTCCGCTGCGCCCCCCGCCGACGGGACGTGGACGGACAAAGCATGGGTGTGCTCGAATCAGCGGACGTTGTGTTGGAAGTCGCAAATCTCGGGAAATCCTTCCCGGGCGTGCAGGCCCTTGCCGGGGTCTTTTTCCGGCTCCGCCGCGGCGAGGTGCACGCGGTGGTGGGCGAGAACGGGGCGGGCAAGTCCACCTTCATGCGCTTGCTGGCGGGTCTCGAGACGCCGGACGACGGCGAGATCCGCTTTCGAGGGCGCCCGGTCCGATTGCGGCATCCGCACGCGGCGCGGCAACTGGGGGTGGCGATGATCCATCAGGAACTGATGCCGTTTCTCGATCTGACGGTTGCCGAGAACATCCTGATGGGACGCGAGCGGACGCGCGGTCCGTTCGGCTGGGTGGACCGCGCGGCCCAGCGACGGGAGGCGCAACGGCTGCTGCGGCAATTGGATGTCCCTGTCTCTCCCGACTGCCGGATGCGCGAACTCGGGGTGGCCGAGATGCAGGCGGTCGAGATTGCCCGGGCCATCGGCTGCCGCGCGGAGGTGATGATCATGGACGAACCGACGTCCGCACTCTCGGAACGCGAGACCCGCGCGCTGTTCCGGGTGATGGGCGACCTGCGTCGGCAGGGGGGGGCCATCATCTACATCTCGCATCGCCTCGAAGAGGTCTTCGAGTTGGCCGACACCGTGACGGTGCTGCGCGATGGACGGCATGTGGTCACCGGTCCGGTGACAGCGTTTTCCCGCCAAAGCCTGATCGAGTCGATGGTCGGCCCCCCGAAACCTCAGATTGCAGAACCCAGACCCCGGATTGCGGGCGTCTTCGGCGGACACGGCCGCGCCGCCGGAGAGCCTGACCGCGCCGCCAACGCCAGGCCTGCCGAGGATGCAGCCGCTTTGGTCGTCCGCGGCTTGAGCCGCGCCGGAGCATTTGCAGACGTGTCCTTCGCCGTGCATCGCGGCGAGATCGTCGGGTTGACGGGCCTTGTCGGAGCGGGCCGGACCGAGCTGGCGCAGGCGTTGTTCGGATTGGTCGAAGCCGAGGCCGGAGAGGTGCGTGTGCACGGCGTTGCAGTACGCCTTCGCTCGCCTCGCCAGGCCATCGATCATGGAATCGCCCTGCTCACGGAAGATCGCAAGCGCGACGGCCTGGTCCTCACGATGTCCGTCATGCACAATCTGACCCTGTCCGGCCTGGACCGTTGCAGTCGTGGCGGGTGGATCAACGGTCGCCGGGAAGAGGCTGTGGCGGACGCCCTGATTGCGGACTTTGGGGTCAGGATCGCGCATCGGGAGCAATCGACCGGCACGCTGAGCGGGGGCAACCAGCAGAAGGTGGCCCTGGGCAAAGCGCTGCTGCCCGACCCCGACATCGTGATCCTCGACGAACCGACGCGCGGCATTGACGTCGGGGCGAAAGCCGAAATCTACGGGTTGATCCGGCGCTTGGCCCAATCGGGCAAGGCCATCCTGCTCAATTCGTCCGAATTGCCCGAGGTGCTGGCGCTGAGCGACCGTATTCTCGTGATGCGGCAGGGACGGCTCAGCGCCGCATTGGACCCGCGGCGCGCGACGCCTGCCGAGATCCTGCACTGGGCCATGCCCGAGTAGACTTATGCACCCGCGAAACATCCGTCCCTGGCTGGCGCGCTACGGCCTGCTGCTGGCTCTGGTCGGGATCAGCCTGGCCTTGTCCCTGGCCAAGCCCGGCTTTCTGACCGTGTCCAACCTGATCAACGTCATCCGCCAGATTTCCATCAACGGGATTCTGGCGGTTGGGGTGACGTATGTTCTGCTCACGGGCGGGGTGGACCTTTCGCTCGGGTCACTGGTCGCGCTGAGCGGAGTGGCGGCTGCCTGTTGGGCCCATCCCGGCGAGTATCCCGTGGTGGTGCCGGTGCTGATCGGCGTGCTGGCCGGCGCCCTGTGCGGCGCGGCCAACGGCGCCGTGATCACGTGGGGACGCGTCGCGCCGTTCATCGTGACGCTCGGGATGATGACCGTGGCGCGCGGCCTGGCTCTGGTGATCAGCGGGGGCAGACCGGTCTCGAATCTCAGCCGCGCGTTCACCACGCTGGGCAGTGCGGATCTGCTGGGCATTCCGGTGCCGGCGCTCATTCTGGCCGCGGTTGCCCTGGCGTCGCATCTGTGTCTGAGGCATCTCCGGGTGGGCCGTTACGTCTATGCCGTGGGGGGCAACGAATTCGCCGCCCGCGCCTCCGGCATCAACGTGGTCGGGGTGAAGCTTTTTGCCTACACCGTGTGCGGCGCCTGCGCGGGGTTGGCGGGTGTGGTCCTGGCGTCGCGGATCACGACCGGGCAACCGAACGCGGGTCTGGCGTACGAACTCGACGCCATCGCCGCGGTCGTCATCGGCGGGACGAGCTTGTCTGGCGGTGTCGGCGGAGTGGGCGGCACCCTGCTGGGCGCGCTCCTGATGGGGGTGATCAACAATGGTCTCGACCTGCTGAACGTCTCGTCCTATTACCAGCAGATCGTGAAGGGGCTCATCATTGTGGGGGCGGTATGGCTGGACAAACGCAGCACGAAATGAAACCGCGATCGAAGATCAGCGGGACACTGCTGGCTCTCGGGTGGGCTGTCGCCGTGGCAGTGGCGCCCGGATGCGGTCGCCCGACCGGCACCAAGACGGCGGAGGCGGGTGCGGCGCCGGCTCAACGGTTGACCATCGGCGTCTCGCTGATGAATCTTTCGAACGAGTTCATCGTGATGCTCCACCAGGCCATGCTGGCCAGGGCCGGGGAACTCGGCGTCGCGCTGATCGTCACGGACGCCCAGCGCAGCGCCGAGCGGCAGGTCCAGCAGGTCGAGAGCTTCATCGCGCAGCGGGTGGACGCGATCATCCTCAATCCGTGCGAGGTCGAAGCGAGCGCGCCGGCGGTCGAGAAGGCGCTGGCCGCCGGCATCCCGATCGTCAACGTCAACTCCGAAACACGAACGCCGCCCACGGCTTTCATCGGGTCGCGCGACGAGGAATCCGCGCGTCTCGCGATGGAGTACATCGTTCAGCGGTTGGGCGGTCGGGGCAACATCGTCATGATGCACGGCTTCATGGGCCAGGCGGCCCAGATCAAACGCGACCGCGGCGCGCGCGAAGTGCTGGCCCGGCATCCGGACATCAAACTCCTGGCCGATCAGACCGCCGAGTGGGACCGCGCCAAGGCGATGAGCCTGATGGAGAACTGGATTCAGGCATACGGCGAGAAGCTGGAGGCCGTGTTCGCTCACAACGACGAAATGGGCATGGGCGCCGTCATCGCCCTCGAACAGGCGCGGCTGAAGTCCAAGGTGATCGTGGCGAGTGTCGATGCCATTGCCGACGCGTTGCAGGCCGTCCAGGACGGGCGCCTGGACGCGACGGTGTTCCAGGATGCCAAGGGCCAGGGAGGCGGAGCCGTCGAGGCCGCCGTCCGGCTGGCGCGGCAGGAGACGTGCGCGAAGGAAGTGTTTATTCCCTTTCAACTCGTGACCCGGACGAACGCCGGACAGTTCCTGCAGACCGTCTCGCGACCATGAGCGGCCTTTTGCCAAACAGGGCGCGATGAAAGACCACGATTCCGGCAAACTGCGGATTGGCGACAACTGGAATGCGATCCGGATCATCGCACTGTCCCAGAGCAATCCGCTGAAAGCCGTCGCGGAATTCGTCGAAAACAGCATCGACGCCCGGGCCAAACACATCACGCTGGTTCGCGGCAAGGAACACGGAGTCCATTTTCTGCGCATCAAAGACGACGGCGAAGGCATCCGGCGCAACGATCGGGGTCTGCCCGATTTCGAGTACGTCGCGACGCACATCTGCGATTCGATCAAGAAACGCCTCAAGGCCGAGGGCGCACCGGGGATTCAAGGCGAGTTCGGCATCGGGCTTCTGAGCTTCTGGACGGTGGGAGAGGAACTGGTCCTCACTTCGGCCGGTGCCGATGGCAGGACCTACCAGATGCGCATGAAGAAGGGCGATCCCGGCTACCGCATCACGCAGAAGCGCCTGCTGCTGCCGGAGCCGGGCACGGAGCTCCTGATCAGAAACATCCTGTCAGGCATCAAGCAATTCAGTGGCGAGAAGATCCAGTGGTATCTGGCCTCGGAACTGCGGGACCGCATCCGAAACTCCGGCGTCGAAATCCGCGTGCTCGACCGCACCGCGCGGGCCGAGTTCAAGGTCGAACCCCGTCAATTCGAAGGGCGCCTGCTTCACGAAGTCAGCCGGCTGCCCCAGAGCGATCTTTACGTCGAGGTCTACCTGGCCCGTCCGGACCCGGCCAACGCAGTCGGGCTGTACCGCCGGGGTACGCGGGTGATCGAAAGTCTCTCGGCCTTGCCCGAGTTTGCCCGGCCCCCCTGGACCAGCGGTTATCTCCAGGGGATTCTCGATGCGCCGCATCTGAGCCTCACTCCCGGAACCCGGAGCGGCATCATCCAGGACGAGGCCTACCATCGGTTGACGGAGGAACTGGGGCCGATCGAGACCGAGCTGCTCCGCCTCATCGAGGAGCAAAAGCGGGCCGAGGAGGAACAGACCAGCCGCGAGGTTCTGCGCTCCGTCCATAAAGCGCTCCGAGAAGCCCTGCTGATCCTCCCGGCCGAGGAATACGACTGGTTCGATCTTCGCCAGGCCGGCGCCAGGCGATCCAAGGCCGCGGCGGGAACCCCCGCGGGAGGCGACGGAGACTCGATCGAGTTGAACGACGGTGTTCAAGGGCTGACGGGCGAGGAGCCCGAACCGGTCCAAAAAGACTTCTTCGACTACGCGGGGCCCCTGTTCTCGGTCCGGATTTCACCGGCATCGAGTGTCATTCCCGTGGGTGGCGCCAAGAGGCTTCGCGCGATTGCCAGAGACCGCTCGAATCGTTTGGTCGAGCGCGACCTTGCGTTTCGGTGGGTCATTGTTGAAGGCGAGGGTGCCCTGGAAAACGCCGATGGCGAGATTGTGAGTTTCAAGGCCCCCTCGGACCCTGGGCTGGTCCGGCTGGGCCTGACCGTGAAGCAGGCGGACATCGAATGCTCGGCTGAGGGCTTGATCACGGTCACCGACTCGCTTCTTCCGGAGAATCAATCCAGGGACGCCACCAAACAAGGCATCCCGAGCTACACGTTTCAGAAGGCGCCCGGCGAGCTCTGGCGTTCCCGGTACCAGCCTGACCAGAACGTGGTGGTGATCAACAACGGGCACCGGGATTTCGTCTTCGCCTCCCGCAACAAGGCGCTGAAGCTCCGCTATATCTGCCGGCTCTTCGCCAAGGAACTCGTTGCCAAGAATTTCGCCGGGCTGCCCCCCGCCGACATCCTCGAACGCCTCATCGAACTGTCGCTCTACACCGAGGAGAACCTGAAGTGACGCTCACCCGGAAATCTCACCAGTGGGGCGGTCGCGGCATTCCTGACGGTCCGTGGGTGAGATTTCCGGGTTTCAAACCCGATCGCAGACAGACCGTCAGGCGCGCGACCGCAGGATCTCAGCCGCCGCGTCGGGCCCGATGTCGCCGTGTTCGCCCAGCCTGGTCTTGCGCTCGGCAAACCGCGTCCGCACCTTCTCCGCGGCTGCGCCGGCGTCGATCCTGTAATCGCCCAGGCGGGTGGGCATGCCCAGCGCATGGAGGAAGTCCTCGGTCCTGGCCATCGCGTCCTCGGCGGTTTTGACCTTCCAGACGCGCTGCCCGTACTGTTCGAGCTTGGCTTTCTTGCGATCGAACTGGTGCTTCCAGACCCCCGGTAAGACAATGGCCAGCGTCTCCGCGTGGTCCAATCCGTAAAACGCAGTCAACTCGTGGCCGACCATGTGGGTCGACCAGTCCTGGGGCACGCCGCAGCCGATGAGTGTGTTGAGGGCCATTGTCGCGCTCCACATGAACGCCGCGCGCGCGTCGTAATTCTCCGGCTCGGCCAGGGTCACCGGCCCGGCCTCGATGAGCGTCTCGAGGATCGCCTCGGCAAAGCGGTCCTGGAGCGGGGCGGCGGACGGATAGGTCATGTACTGCTCCATGACGTGCATGAACGCATCCACGATGCCGTTGCGCACCTGTTTGCGGGGGAGGCTATAGGTCGTCTCGGGATCGAGCACGGAGAAGACCGGGAAGGCCAGGATCGAGGCGAAAGCGAGCTTTTCGGTCGTGGCTTTGCGGGAGATCACGGCGTTGCCGTTGGACTCCGAGCCCGTGGCCGGGAGGGTCAGGACCGCGCCCAGAGGCAGGGCCGCCTGGATCACCTGGCCGTGCGTGCGCAGAATCTCCCAGGGATCGGCCCCTTCATAGCGCGCGGCGACCGCGATGAATTTGGCCGCGTCGAGCACGGAGCCGCCGCCCACCGCGAGGATGAAACCGACCTGGCTGGATCGGATCGCCTTCACCGCCTCGAGGCAGGTTTCGTAGAGGGGATTGGCTTCGATGCCGCCGAACTCGACGACCTGGCGGTTCTTGAGCGCGGCCTTGACCTGGTCATAGACGCCGTTGCGTTTGATCGAGCCGCCGCCGTAGAGGAGCAACACGGGCACTCCGGTGGGCACCCGGCTCTCGAGTTTGGCGATCATACCGCGACCGAACAGGATCTCGGTCGGATTCTTGAATTCGAAGTTTTGCATGGGCGCATTCCTTTCAGGAAGTCCATCGGCGGTCAAGCCTTCGAGCGGCCGATTGTCCGTGTGCCGATTGTCCGTGTTGCATTCCGAGCCCGGTGCGTCCACTATAGCATCCGTTCGGCCCAGCTCGGCGACCGTGGTGGCGCGGGGCTGGCCAATGGAGCATTGCGCTGGTATGAACCTGATCAGACACTTTGAGACAGCTTCGGTCGCGGCCCTCCTCATCGTCCTGGCCGCCGGGTGCGCCTCCTCGGGCGTCCAGAACCCGAAGGGCGTCGGCGTCACCGAGATGCGGGCCGACGAGCGCGGATTTGTCGTGGGCACCGGGATCGAGTCGCAGGACATCGTCACGGTGGCCGACACAATGGCGCGGGGCATGATGGCACTGCCCCAGATGAACCAGGCGCCAACGCCGCCTTACGTCGTGTTGGACCCGGTGATCAACGAGACGCGGTTCCCCATCAACAAGGACATCTTCCTGACCCGCATGATGACCCAGTTGACGTCGCGCTCGGGCGGGAAGGTGGTCTTCCTGGCCCGGGAACGGATGGAAGCGCTCCAGAAGGAGCGGGATTTGAAGCGGCAAGGACAGGTCACAGCTTCGTCGGATCCGAACATCCAGGAGTTCCGAGGCGCCGACTATTTCCTGACCGGCAAGCTCCAGGGCCTGTCGACGCGGACATCGAAGGGCACGAGTGACTATGTCCTCTACAGCTTCCAGCTCATCGATGCGCGCACCACCGCGATCGTCTGGGCTGGCGACCATGAGATCAAGCGTCAAGGACTCGAAGACGCGGTGTATCGTTAGCGAGGCTCCGCCTCAGACCAACGAGGCATGTCACCAGTTCGTTTGCGCCAGGCTTTGGTCATGACAGTGGACAATCGACGCCTCGCCAAGCGGCGCCGCTGCGCGGCGCGCCTTCGACCAATCCAGGGTCGCGCGGTCTGGTCTCGCGGGCTCTGGATCTGGCCAGCCCTGGTCCTGGCCGCCGGATGTTCGTCGCCCCAACCGGCGTTCCGGCCAACCGGCGACCTTTCGGTGGACGGCCCGAAGGCGCTCGCGAGCGGGCCGGCCCAAGACCGCGTTCTCTGGCAGTACCGCATGGCCTCCGCGGCCATGCGCCGCGCCCAATTCCCCGAAGCCCGACAGCAGCTTGATGAGGCCCTGGCCCGCATCGGGTCGATCTTCGACGCCGACGCCGCGTCGCGTCGCGCCCGGGGGTATTTCACTGCCGAGGCCAAGAAGACATTCCTGGGCGAACCGTACGAACGGGTGATGGCCTACTATTACCGCGGCATTCTCTACTGGATGGACGGCGAGCCAGACAATGCCCGGGCCTGCTTTCGATCGGCCCAGTTCCAGGATGCCGACGCGGAGGAGCGGAGTTACGCGAGCGATTACGTGCTGCTCGAGTACCTCGATGGGTTGGCCACGATGAAGCTGAACGGCGACGGTTCGGATGCCCTCGCGCGCGCCCGTTCGTTTTGCCGGCTCGCCATCCCGCCCGACGCGAATCCGGCGCACAACGTGCTGGTGTTTGTCGAGTACGGGCAGGGGCCGGCCAAGATCGCCGCGGGTCAATACGGCGAGCAGCTCAAGTTCCAGCCCGGCTATTCCCAGGCCCGCGAAGCGATGATCCGCATCGGCGCGCACACGGCGCATGTGGGCGCCTACGACGATCTCAATTTCCAGGCTACCACGCGGGGCGGGCGGGTCATGGACCATATCCTCGGCAACAAAGCCGTGTTCAAGGCCGGCACCGACGCCGTCGGAAACGCCGCCATCGTCAGCGGGGCCATGGTCGCCGGCGCCGGGGGCGGACGCGGCTCGGCCAACGAGGTGGGCGCCGGCTTGATGATCGCCGGTGTGCTCAGCAAGGTGGTGTCCGCCGCAACGACGCCGCGCGCGGACACCCGGACATGGGAAAGCCTGCCGCTCTACCTGAGCTTGGCCACGTTTCAGCTCGCCCCCGGACGGCACACGGCGACGGTTGATTTCCTGGATGCCGAGCGCCGCCCGATCGCGGGCCTGACCAAGACCATCACGTTCACCGTCGCGTCCGATTCGCGGGACACCGTCCTGTACGTGAGCGACAAATCCACACACCCACAGACCCTATGAAACCCTGCTTGCTCAAAGCCATCGCACTGATCGCCCTGACCGCCGCGCTGAGCGGCTGCAAGACCGAGACCGGCGCGCTCCCTCCGCTCAACACGACGAAATTCGACACCGAGAACAGATCCAATTTCGTCCTCATGGACAAAGGCGCCCAGCGGTCGGTCACATGCTCGGGGATTCAGCAGACCACGCTCCCCGACGGCCGGCTGGAAGTGGCCGCCCAGGTCCGCAATCGGGAGAACCGCCGCCTCGATGTCCAGGTGAACTGCGAGTTCAAAGACGACCAGGGCTATGTCGTCGACTCGACCCCGTGGCAGACCCTGATCCTGACCGAGAATGGTCAGGAGACGGTGCGTTTCACCTCGATGAACGATCAGGCCAAGCGCTACACCGTCCGCGTGCGGCAGTCGCGATAGGGCCGGATGGGACCCCAATCGCTCGGACAGGCAACACGCCTCGCTAAGCGTTCATGTCACTCCAGCGCCGGGCCATGCGCCCGAAGATGAAGAGCGCCACGGCCGCGGCGACGCCGACGCATGCGAACGGGATCCAGATGATGTGGGGGTCGTAGGTGGTCCAAAGCAACTGGGTGGCGCCGACCGCATCGAGGCCTGTAACCTCCTGGAGCTTGGCCATCGCTTCGGTGCGCGGCACACCCAGCGTCCGTTCCAACAGATCGATGCGCCCATCCCAGTTCTTCCCGGCGCCGAACGGTGTGTTCTCGGCCAGGTAGCGCAGGGCGAGCACGGCCTTTTCACCCCAGCGCCCGTACACCCACCCGGCAATCCATGAGCCGGCGAACACGCCAACACCCACCGGGATGTTGACGTAGCCAAGGTAAAGCCCCTTCTTGCCAGGCGGCGCGATCAGACCGAGGTATTCGCTCTTCTTGGGTCCGGTCATCATCTCGCCGATCGAGAAGCAGAGAATTCCGGCCACGAGAATCCACGCGCTCTGCGTCCAGCCCGCGATGAGCACGCCCAGCGTGGCCATGATCATGCCCAGCAACATCGCGGACAACGTCCGCATCCGCCGCGTCAGCCAGGCGACCCCGACCACGCCCAGGATGATGAACAAGGCGTTGCAGCTCAAAATCACCTGCTGCGGGATCATCGGGCCCCGCGGCGTCTGTTCCACCACCACCCTGCGCAAGCCCTCCGGCAGCCAACCCAGCGCCGCGGCCACCGGACCGCTGTCCACCCAGTCGGCGATGAAGTTCGGCTGAAGATCCCAAAGCTGATACATCATCAGCCAAAAGCACGACATGATCGCCATCCACGCCAGCAAACGCGGCTCGGTGATGTTGACCAGGGTCCTCTTGAGCACCTGGCCGACAGTCTCCGTCTTGGACGCGCCGGACGGGACGTCCTTGAAGGTCAGGAGCAACAAGAGATTGAACGAGGTAAAGAACGCCGAAGCCAGGAACAGGTTGCGCCAGGCTTCCGGGCTGTTCACGCCCGCCCCGAACAGGCCTTTGAGCAGGAACAGCGAGGGCAGGAAATGGCCCACAAACGCCCCGACATTCACGACCCAATAGAAGATGCCCCAGCCGATCGAGGAGTTCTCCCGGGTCAACTGATGCGCCAGTGAGGCCTGGATCCCCGGCTTAAAGAACGCCGTTCCTGTCGCCAGGGTCAGGATGCTCAGGAAAAACCCCCAGTAGTTCCCCGAGCCGATCAAGCCGCCGCCCACGAAATCGGTCAAGCCATCGAGCATCCGGCCTGGCAGAGAGGCGCCAAAACTCCAGTCCGCAATGCTCCGGCCGATGCCCGAGAGCATTGCGGCCAATTGATCCAGCGACGCGATGTCGCGCAGACCGGCCATCATCAGGTAGCCGATCAGCATCAAGCTGATTGCGAAGGCCAGCGTGCGCTTGTACCCGAACCGGTCAGCCAGGCCGCCGGTGACGACTGGCAGCAACGATTGAAACACCGCCCACCACGCGTAAATGATCCCCTTGTCCCCGGCCGTCAGGTGCAGGCCGCCGGGATTGTCCGCCTGCATGATGTAGATCGGGGCCATCACGCGCAGGTTGTAGAACGCCAGCCGTTCCCACATCTCGATGGTGTTCAGGGTCCAGAAGACCCGCCCAAGCTTCGGCGGGGCGGGCTCGGGCAGGCTGTCGGTCGAGGATGTTGTCACAACTCCGTCAGATATGCGGACCAGGCTTTACGAGCGGACACGGGCGCGCGGACCATCCCCAAACACAGCAAGCCCCCGCGTTCGTGTCGAAAGCGGGGGCGCTGACTGCGGCACGCGTGTTGGAACGTCTTGCGATCAAGCCCCCATGCCGTCCTCGAACGATCCGGCGGCGATCGGGAAGCAGAGGTTGTCCCGGACGTAGGCGATGCCGTTGGCGCTGGTCGCATCGATGTCGCGATAGGCGCTCTCCGCCTCGACAATCAGCGGCGCGGTCTTCTTGCCCATGATCTCGCAGTAGCGCGCCGCGTAGCCGATGTTGATCAGCATCTCGACGTAGCGGACCATGTTCAGATCGCCGGAGGGGATGTCGACAAACTGCATCGCGCGGTCGGGCCAGTTCGGCGCCATGTAGCGCAGCGGGACATTCGGGCGAATGGTGTAGTTCTTGACGTGGCAGGCGTAAACGCGGCTGGCCACCTTGCGGAAGCGGGTTTCCCAGCTCTCGCCCTCCCAGCAATGGGACGGATCCGCATTCACCGTGAGACACTTGTCGCCGTCGCAGATCGACACAAGCAGATTGAAATCGTCGGCGCACATCGCGGCCGTGCCCGGGTGGATCTCATGGGCCAGATAAAGCCCGAGGTCATTGGCCTTCTTGCGGATCTTCGCCGTCTTCTTGACGAATCGCTCCTTCCCCGCTTCGAGCAGGTCGTAGTCGCCGCCCTTCCAGAAACCCCACGGATAGCCAGTCGCCAGCTCCCACCCAAAGGCCACACCCCAGAACATCGGCAGGATCTTGACCTTCAGTTCCGACGCCAAATCGAAGAAACGCAACAGGTAATCCTCCGCCCACTTCTCGATCTTCTCCGGTGCCAGCTTGGCAACATCGGCAGGTATGAACGGTCGCACGGTCGGGCTGCCGGTCCAGGCCGTCGTGTGCACCCAGATGGGACAATGGCACGAGATCCCGTCCAACGACATCCCGCGCGACGCAAAGGTGTCCTTGATCTCCTTGGCCGACTTGAACTTCTTGCCGTCCTCGAGCATGTAGTTGGACGGCTGCGCGCCCGCCGCGCCGGATGCCTTCGCATAATCGAGGAACTGGGCCAAGGTCTTCGCGCCGTGCTGGGCGCCTTCCACGCTGGGATGAAAAACAGGTTGAGCCATAAGGATATTGGTTAAATGTTGGCGGCAGACATACCGGTCTTTGACATGCCGCGCAACACATTTTCCGCCTGTCGTTTCGACGGTGCATCGGGTTGTTGGCGGTGTTCCGTCGCCCGGTGAGGGCACCGGGCCTACAAAGGATGGAGACTCCCGCTGTAGGCCGCGTGCCCCCACGCGGCGCAAACTCGATTCCCACCGACAACCTCCAGATACACTGCGCTTCGAACCGCTCACCCGCGCTTCACACAGCCCGCGGCGGCGGCGCCTTGACGAAACGAGCCGGGCGCAAATGAATCGGTTCGAGGCGCGCCCCAGTCTCAAGCCCCACGCGGTCAACCGCCAGCCGCGCAAGGATCCCCGCGTCCGGATAGACCCTCCGCACGCCGCGGATGCCGGACGGGATGTCCGGGCCGACAACGCGGGCGCCTGCGCGAACCCGCCGCTCGAGTTCCTCGCCACTGGCCAAATGCAGCGGCTCGACCTCGCGCCACCCCGTCGGCCCGAGTTCGTAGCCCGCAAGGTAGAACTCGCCGCGCTGCGCGTCGACCGCGGCCAAAACGGACCCTGACTCGCCCTTCGCCCCGAGCCCCGCGGCCAGACACTCGACACTCGAAATGCCGACCAGGCGAACGGCGCGCGCCACGTGCCACCCGAGAGCGAATGCAATGGCGGATCGAATCCCCGCATAACTGCCCGGCCCGAGTCCAACCGCCACGGTATCGACGGATTCGCGCGCAAGACCGGCCTTGCGCAGCGCGGACTCGATCATGGCGCAGGCGCGAACGGATCGGCCTTGGACCTCCTCGATCTCGATGGCGGGCACATGCGCGGTGTCCAGGGCCTCCGTGTCGAGGGCCGCCACCGTGCGATGGCCGGTCGAGAACTCAAGCGCCAGTATCTTCATAACGTATCCGCCGGCTTGCATCGTCAACCGTCTCGATCCAGACACGCCTGAAAGACGGCCCTGGCGCCGCCAGAAGACCCGATGCGGTCCAGGCATCGCATCTATCGACCCACTCGATCACGGCGACGCCGGGCGGCTGGTAAAGGTATTCATCCAGACCGGCGCTTTCGAACTGCGCCCACGTCTCGAGCCGATACAAATCCAGGTGGAACAAGGCCAGCCGCCCGCTGTCGTACTCGTTGACGAGCGTGAACGTCGGCGAATGCACCCGCTCGATCGCGCCAAGCCCCCGCGCGAGGCCTTTCACCAATTGAGTCTTGCCCGCCCCCAGTTCGCCCGACAACCCGATCACCCAACCCCGGCGCGCCTCGCGTCCCCACGCCTCCCCCAGGCTGACGGTCTCGACCGCGCTATGCGAAGTGAACGTAGCCATGAGCTTCCAAAGGCCGCACCCCGCGTTGATCCCGCAACCGCACTCCGCGCTCCGCAAGGATCTTCCCGACGCACGCCAGCCCCAGATCGGGGAAACGCGCTTTCCAGGCATCGAGCAGCGGCACGGCGTCACGGCTCGGAACGCTGAAAAGCAGCTCGAAATCCTCGCCGTCGGTCAGCGCGGCTGACAAGGCGGACTTGGCGTCGGGACGTTCGCGCGCGGCGCGTTTCGCCTCGCGGCTGATTGGGATCGCCGCGGCCAGCAGCTCGGCGCCGACCTGGCTCGATTCGAGCAGATGGCGCAAGTCTCCCGCCAGCCCATCGCTCAGGTCGATCATCGCATGCACCGAGAAGTGCCCGGTCAGCCAGCGTGCCTCGGCCAGACGCGGCTCGAAGCAGAGGTGCCGGCCCCGCAACGAACCGCCCAACACACCGCTTACGAACAAGGCGTCGCCGGGCTTGGCACCGGCTCGAGTGACGCAGCGGGTCTTCTCGACCGTGCCCAGCAGGGAGACCGAGAGCAGGAGCCGATCGGGGTTGGTGGTGGTTTCACCCCCCACAATCGCCACGCCATGCCGCGCGGCCAGGGCGTTCAGCCCCCGGTAAACCCCTTCGATGCGGGCGACATCGAATGCCGTCGGCAGCCCAAGGGTGATCAGCGCGCTCGACGCTTCGCCGCCCATGGCAGCCACGTCGCTCAAACACCGGGCCAGGGCCTTGTGCCCGATCTGCTCGGGCAGGGCGTCCGCGTCGAAGTGGACGCCCTCCACCACCGCGTCGGTCTTGAACAGGACCCAGCGGTCCGGCAACCCGAGGTCGAGAACCGCGCAGTCATCGCCCGCGCCGACCACCACTCGAGGGGGACGCGGCAGGTCGCGCGTCAGGCGCCTGATCAATTCGAACTCGTTCATCCTCCGGCAAGCAGCCACGTGAAATTGGCGAGATTAAACAGGCCATGGGCGCCAATCGGCGCCCAGAGCGAGCCGGTCTGCTCGTACAAGAGCGTCAACAGCACGGCAAAAAACATCAACGACAGAAACGTCACCGCGTTGGCGTGAGTCAAGGCAAAGACGAACGCCGTCAGCCAGAGAGCCGCGCGCGGGTATCCAAGTTCCTTGATGGTCGGATAGAGAATGCCGCGGAACACCACTTCCTCGACCACCGGGGCCAGCACGACCGCCATCGCCCCAAACAGAAGCTTCTGCCCGATCGAGGTTACGGCCTCGAGTGCCTGCACGGTGGGTTGCGCCACAACCTCGAGCGACAGCAACGTCATCACCTTCTGCGACACCCACATCAGCGCCAAACTGATCGGGAACACGGCCACAGTGGCGGCGACGGCCACCAGGGCCAGCCAGGCCAACCGGCCATCCCCCAGACCGAATGCCGCGCCCCAGGTGGTCCGGTTCTCCCGCACAAACCATCCCACGGCGCCCAGCGCCACGACCTGAAACACCATCGTCCCGATCAGCCCGACCAGGGCCTGACGCGCCTCGTCGGGTTCCCCTCCGGCCAGCCGGTCCGCGAGGTTGCTCACCAACCCCACCGTGGCCAGCCCGAGAAACAGGATCATGAGCAGGCGGAGGACCGACTCCAGTTTCCAGTCTTGGCGGGGCAGCATAGAGCGGTCAGCCCTCCGTCTGGCGGGCAGCGAGCACGCGCCGGGTCGGGACGTAGTGGGCGAGGAAGTCGCGCCGGTAATCGCCGAACGTTCCGGCGGCCAGGTGGGCGCGGATCTCGCGCATCACGTGGAGATAGAAGTGCGAATTGTGGATGCTGACCAGCCGCAGACCGAGGATCTCGTTCACGTTGAGCAGATGTCGGACGTAGGCCCGGCTGAAATGCCTGCAGGCGAAACAACCGCAGCGCTCGTCAATCGGGCGCACCTCCGCCTTGCAGGCGCCGCCCTTGATCGCGAACGTGCCTTCGCGCGTGAACGCGGTGCCGTTGCGGGCCACCCGCGTCGGCAACACGCAGTCGAACATGTCCACACCGCGCGCGACCAACTCGACCATCTGCGCCGGGGTGCCCAGGCCCATCGCGTAGCGCGCCTTCCCGGAAGGAAGAAAAGGCTCGGCGAACTCGATGGCCCGCAGCATCTCCGGCTCGGGTTCGCCCACGCTGACCCCGCCGATGGCGTAGCCGTCGAAATCCAGGGCTGTGATTGCGCGGGCGCATTCCTCGCGCAAAGCCGCGTTGGCGCCTCCCTGGACGATGCCAAAGACCAGTTGCCCGGGGGACCGCGGCTGCTCGCGGCACTCGCGCGCCCAGCGAATGGTGCGCTCGACAGCGAGGCGTTGTTCCTTGGCCGGCGCGTCGTGCGGCGGGCATTCGTCGAAGACCATTGCGATGTCCGAGCCGAGCGCGCGCTGGATCGCCATCGCCTCCTTCGGCCCGAGGAACAGCGGCGAGCCGTCGAGATGCGAGCGGAACTCGACGCCATGGGCCTTGACCTTGCGGATCTTGGCCAGGCTGAACACCTGGAAACCGCCGCTGTCGGTCAGGATCGGTCCGTCCCAAGCCATGAACCGATGCAGGCCGCCGGCGGCCTCGATGATTTCGAGTCCGGGCCGGATGCTGAGGTGGTAGGTGTTGCCGAGGATGATCTGGGTGCCCATCTCGCGCAGTTCGCGCGGATCGAGCGCCTTCACGCTGGCCTGGGTGCCGACCGGCATGAACACCGGCGTGTCGATCACCCCGCGGGCGGTGGTCAAACGCCCGAGCCTCGCCTTCGAAGCGGGATCGGTCTGGACGAGCTCAAACACGGGCCGATCAAGCCCGAAAACGGCGTTCGTCACAAGCTTTCAGCACGGCTAGCGCGCGTTTCTCACCGACTTATGAAGAACGCGGAGCCGATGTCATCGAAAGGTGCACTCATGCGCGCTAGCAAAGCAAAACCGCCCTGCGAGGGAAGGACTTACGCGAGGACGGCACCTTCCAAACCAAGCACACGCTTATCGACTTAGTTGCGTTCTCCTGCTTGTGCAAATCACTGAGGTCCATAGTGTTTAGGCGGTTTTGCCAGACGCGTTGTTCACCCGCCGCTTCGGTCTGGCGAAGCCTCGCCAAAAATACAACGCCGGGCGGTCCGCGGACCGTCCGGCGTGCTTTGGAAGCGATTGTCCGGAAGTCGGGTTACTTGCCCGGGATTCTGGCGGAGGTCCGTTCGGCGATCCATTGCCAATCGGACGAATTCTTGGGCGTGATCTGGGCGGTGTTGCCCCTGTAAACCTTGGTGTCCGGCTGCCGCCATCGGTGGATCTCGGAATGCCTGTCAGCGAATGCGAAGCCGCAAGCCATGTTGTGGTAGGTGCCCACCCAATCGATCCATCGCGGTGTCAGGCAGCCCACGGCGAACGCGGCGTCATTCAAACTGTCAGCATCCTCATCGATGAGAACCCACGTGTTGGCCGCCCCCGGATTGATAAAGTCCGAGTTCTTTCCATACGTGAACCAGCGTTGGCCGCGCGAATGGCCCCCGGACGTCGAGTTCAGCCATGGGCCGTGGACGGACATTCTGCATCCGGCCTCGTAAGGATACGTGCCAACCGCCTGGTTCATCGCGAACGTCCGGGCCGCGGGCACCTTCTTGCCGCGCTGAGTGGCATCGTTGCCCTGGTAGGTCCCAATTCGCTTGTCGGCTGGGCACTTGTACAGCGTGACCGATCCGCCATTGTAAGGCACAAGCAGCGAGCGCGTCGGGTCACGCAGAATGTCCGTGTTGAATTCCTGAGCGCCGCCCCTGCCCGCCTGTCCGCCCACCCACGCGTAGCCGGGGGTCGTGTTCCCATCGTCCGGGTTCGGCGGCAACAGGTCGTCGTAGTCCTGCGAGTACAGCGCGATCGACAACATCATCTGCTTGCCGTTGTTCATGCAAAAGATGCCCTGGGACTTGGTCTTGGCCTTGGACAAGGCCGGCAGCAGCATCCCCGCCAAGATGGCGATAATCGCGATCACCACCAGCAGTTCGATGAGCGTAAAACCGCCACGCGGGTTGCATCGTGTTTTCATAAGGCTTCTGGTCATTGCTCTGGGCGACGTTGCTTCTTGCTAAACCGAGCCCGGTTTTCTGTCAAACACTAGTTGACCCGGATCGCCCCTGGCAACTGTGCGTCTCCTCGCACAGCGCCCTCCCGTGAACCGACGGCCTTAAATCTCAAATCTCAAATTTCAAATCTGAGATTTGAGATTTGAGATTCTGAAGTCAGCCCGCGCGGTCTCGAGCCACGTCCGGACGGCTTCAACCGCGAACTCGGTCTTGACCGGCGCGACGGCGCCGCCGCGCGGTTTGAGCTCGATTTCGCCCCGCGCCAGGGATTTCTCGCCCACAGCCACCCGGAGCGGAAAACCCACCAGATCGGCGTCTTTGAATTTCACCCCCGGACGATCGTCGCGGTCGTCAAGAATCACCTCGATCCCGGCCTCGATGAGGGCTGCATAGATGCGCTCCGCGCACTGCATGACCGGGCTGTCGGGCGCGACGCTGAGCGGGGTGATGCAAACCTCGAACGGGGCGACGGAGAGCGGCCAGATGATGCCGTCTTTATCGTGGGATTGTTCGATGACCGCCTGGAGGGTGCGCGTGACGCCGATGCCGTAACAGCCCATCACGCACGGGTGTTGCGTCCCCGATTCGTCCAGGTACAGGGCGTTGAGTTTCTCGCTGTACTTGGTGCCCAGTTTGAAAACGTGGCCCACCTCGATGGCGCGCCGGACCTTGAGCGGCTGGCCGCTCGCGACGCACAGCTCGCCCGCCTGGACGGTGCGCAGGTCCGCCCAGCGGGTCACCCGGATATCGCGCTCGATCTGGACGTGGCGAAAATGGTAACCGTCCTCGTTCGCGCCGGTGGTCATGCCCCCCGCGCCCCGCAACGCCTCGTCCGCATACACAGGCAGGGAGGCGGCCTCGGCTTTGAGGGTGTCCGCGATCGCGCCCAGGCTGCCCGGATGCGCCCCCAGCACGGGCGCGATCTCGTCGGCGGTTGCCGGGCGGAGCTGGTTGGTGCCGAGCGCGCCGGCGAGCTTGGCCTCGTTGAGCTGATCGTCTCCGCGCAGAAGCACAAGCGTCAGCTTGCTCTCGACCACATAGACCAGGGTCTTGATCTGCTGGTGGGGCGCCACGCGGTGCGGCGCCCGGCTCAGCGCCTCGATCGTGACCACGCCCGGCGTCGGGAACTTCTCGAGCGCCGGTCCGCTGTTGCTTTGGGGCGTTGGGACCAGCGGTCCGCGGCTGGCCGCCTTTTCGATGTTCGCGGCGTACCCGCCCGATTCGCAGTAGACGACCTCGTTTTCGCCCGATTCGGCCGGGACCATGAACTCGTGCGAGAATTTGCCTCCAATCACCCCGGTATCGGCCTCGACCGGCATGGCCCGGAGGCCGCAGCGGTGGAAAATGCGCGCGTAGGCGTCGTACATCTTCTGGTAACTGGCCTGCGCGGCTTCGTCGCTGACGTCGAAGCTGTAGGCGTCCTTCATGATGAACTCCTTGGCGCGCATCAGGCCGAAGCGCGGGCGGATTTCATCGCGGAACTTGGTTTGAATCTGGTAGAAGTTGCGCGGCAGTTGGCGGTAGGAGCTGATCTCGCCGGCGACAAGGGTGGTGATCACCTCCTCGTGCGTGGGGCCGAGCAGCCATTCCTTGTTGGCCCGGTCCCGCACCTTGTAAAGAACCTCGCGCGCCGAGACGTAGCGTCCGCTCTGCTGCCAGATGTCCGGGGGCTGCAGCGCGGGCATGAGCACCTCGATGGCCCCCGCCCGGTTCATCTCTTCGCGCACGATCCGCTCGATCTTGCGCAGCGCCCGCAAGCCCATCGGCAGGAACGTGTAGAGCCCCCCCGTGAGCTTGCGCACCAGCCCGGCGCGAACCAGCAACTGATGGGAGACAATCTCCGCGTCAGCCGGATTCTCCTTGAGGGTGGGGATGAAGGTGGACGTCCAGCGCATGGCCCTGCTCACTTGACGGTGTTGACCAGCGGGGCCAGGCCTTGGATGCGGACCTCGAGCCGGTCGCCCGACTCGATCGGGCCCACGCCGCTGGGCGTGCCGGTCAGGATCAAGTCCCCAGGGAGCAGGGTCAGGTTGGTTGAGATAAAGCTGACGAGCCGGTAGCAGTTGAAGAGGAGCTGGCTGGTGTTCGAGTTCTGCCGTAACTGCCCGTTCTGAAAGAGCTGAATGGTCAGATCGTGCGGATCGATCTTCGTTTCCACATACGGGCCGACCGGAGTGAAGGTGTCGAACGACTTGCAGCGCGCCCACTGGCTTTCCGCGTTCTGAATCGTCCGATCGCTGATGTCCTGCGCCGCCGTGTAGCCGAAGATGTACCGGGCCGCCGCCGCGGGCGTGACGTTGCGCACACGCCGGCCGATCACAATCGCCAGCTCCGCCTCGAAATCGACCCGATGCGACGGAAACGGAATCTCGATCTTGGCGCCATCCGCAATGAGCGAGGTCGGAGCCTTGAGCCAGAACAGCGGCTCCTTGGGCAGCGGCTTGCCGCTCTCCCGCGCATGATCGGCATAGTTCAGCCCCACCGCGATCACTTTCGAGGGAACAACCGGCACCAGCGTCTTCACCCCTTTGGGCGATACCGGTTTCTTCTCGAAGGACGGAGACCCGAAAACGTCGCCGAGCAGTCGGTACAACTCGCCGTCGACGACCTTGGCATAAAACACCTCGTCGCCCTTCTGAAATCGGCCAATGGCTGCCATAAAAGTGGCAAAGCCTAGCCATTTGCACGGCCTCTTCGCAAGCCGAAAGTCAGGCAGCGCATCGAATCACACGAATCGCACGAATCCTCTTTCCCCTCGGATTCGTGTCATTCGTGATTCGTGGTTCGCCTTCATCGAACGGCTTCTGGTATGATAGGCGCGATGCGCGATCCGGCGTCCGGTCCAGTCGCTTCCGTCCCCCTGTGGCAGCGGATGCTCGTGGGAAAGAATCCCAAGGTCACCCTGGTGCGCGCGCTGCTCCTGGGCGTGGGATGCTGGCTGGTCTTCCGGCACGTGCTCCTCCCGGTCCGGGTCAATGGGATCAGCATGGAACCGACCCTGCGCAACGGCTCGGTCAACCTCGTCAACCGGGTTCCGTACCTGTGGCGCGAGCCGCGCCGCGGCGAGATCGTCGCGATCCGAACAACCGGCACGAGCATCATGTACTTGAAACGCATCATCGCCTTGCCAGGCGAGTCGGTCGAAGTCCAGCGTGGACAGGTCTGGATCAACGGACAGTTGCTCGATGAGCCGTATCTGAGGGAGGCCGAACCTTGGGAAATCGAGCGGCGCACTTTGGGTCCCGAGGATTACTTCGTGATGGGGGACAATCGCACGATGCCAAAAGAACTGCACTGGGGTGGCGCAATCAAACGGAGCCGCATCGTCGGGAGCACCCTCTGGTAACCGAGTCATGAAATGGCGCAAGCTTCTCCTCGTGCTGGCACTGGGCGGCGCCGCGTTCGCCGGCCTGCGCGGCTGCCTGCCGTCCGACCAGAAGCGGATTCTCCGGCTTCTGACAAGCCTGGCCGAGGACGTAAGCGCCCCCGCGCAGGGCAGGACCCTCGCGGACCTTGCGGCGGCCAATCGGGTCGCTGACCACTTCGCACCCGGATTCCGGATCCAGGTGACCGTTCCGGGCGCTCCGGACGTCGCCGTCAGCGATCGCGCGGAACTGATTCAGACGATCGCGGCAGCGAAAGGCCGGACCCGCCAGGTGAACGTTCGATTTCTGGATCCTCAGACCGTCGAACTCGGGCCGGCCTCCGCGGTGATCGAAGCGACGGCGCAGGCGCAGGTGTCGGGTGATCCGGAACTGTACGTGGTCGAGATCCGCTTTACCCTGGCAAAGTTGGAAGGGCGCTGGCGCGTCCGCCAGGTCGAGAATGTCCCGACCTTCGAATGACACCGGGGGGAGCAGGACTCTCTGGGGCCGGCTTCGAAGAGCGCTTCGCAGTGCATCTGGAGGTTGTCGGCGGGAATCGAGTATGCGCCGCGTGGGGGCACGCGGCCTACACCGGCCATCTCCATCCGTTTTAGGCCCGGTGCCCTCACCGGGCGACAGAACACCGACAACAACCAGACGCACCGCGCGCTTCGCGCTTGCCATCGCCGATGCGTGGGCCAGACTGGCCTTTGCATGTGCAGCAATCACCTCCTATGCAACTGAAATTCGACTGGCTGATCGTTCTCGAAAACCTGCGGCGCGGCATCATGGTCACGGACGCCGAACTCGAGCCCCCCTCCGGCCCCCGCATCATCTATGTCAACCGGGCCTGGCTGAAGATGACCGGCTACGGGCGGGAGGAGTTGAGCGGCAAGACGCCGCGCATGCTGCAGGGCAGACGCACGGATCGCACCGTGCTGGCCGGGCTGAAGCAGAAGCTGCTCAACCGCCAGGTGTTTCACGGACAGACCTGGAACTACCGCAAGAATGGCGAGCCCTTCGTCATGAACTGGTATTCCTACGCCATCTACGGCGAGCGCGGCAAACCGATCTACTATGTGGCCGAGCAGGAGGACGTGACCGAGATCGAGAAGCTGCGCATGAGACAGCGCCTCCTGGTCAATCCCCAGGACGAAGAAGCCAACACGTTCTTCATGATTCTCAAAGAGAGAAAAGCGGGTTGAAGACACGCCTCGGGCGATGCCTTGATTGAGTTCACGGCCCGGCATGCGGTTTCCGGGCCAGCGCTCGCTGAAAGCGGGCTCGGTTGTAGCGCTGCGCGAGAATGCACGGCAGGTTGGCCGCCGCGGCATACGCCACAATCACGAGATCCGCCCACCACGGATTCCACAGGAAGAACAGCGGCACGAAGGCCAGCGCCGCCCAGTGACAGAGTTCTCCCCGCCATGTTTCGCGCACAAAACGCCGCAAATGACCGATGTCGGCGCTGCGCAGTGTGCCCTTGGCGAAGCCGCCGCCGAACCAGCGCGCCCCGTCCGGCAACCGGTCTTTCCAGCGTTTGACGGCAAAGACCCGTTCGTAGACGCGCCCGCCCCGCTCCCATCCGTGCGCCTCTCGAGGTTTGAACCAGGCCGCGGGCATGCGGGTGAAGGCCCAGGCGAGCCCGACCTGAATCGCGGGCCAACCGGCCACGTTCAGCACGATCACCCAACCGATGGGCAGTTCAATCGGCACGGATCTGGCGTCCTTTCCAACTGACCTGTTTGCCCGAGCGCAGTGCGGACCGGGCAAAGACAACGAAGAAGAAGAGCAGCGGCAACGGGTAGAGCAGCGCGGTCAGCCGGCGAAACGAGCCGATGTGACGGCTGAACCAAGCCACCTGCGCCGCGCAAGCGAGGTAGGCCGACCCCCACCACAACCCGTGGTCCATCGCCGCCCAGCCGATCGGCGCAAAAACCAGACCGATCATCCAGGCGACTACCAGGAACAGCACCCCGCGTGGCGTCTGCCCGGCTCCCGACGCGAACCCCTTGGTCCAGCCTTCGATCAGTTCACCCAATCCGTCCGGGTACATCCGAAACGAAAACGCGCCACGCCCGGTCGCGCTTCGCACCGCAATGCCCGCGGCGCGAAACCGCCCCGCCAGCCAGAAGTTCTCGAGAATCCGCCCCTTCACAGCCTCGTGTCCGCCGACCCGCCGGTAGCTCTCGAGATCCGCCAGGAGCATCTGGCCGAAAAGCCCATCGGGCACCGTCCCGACAGTCATGTTGAAGTTGAAGAACAGCGAAAAGTCTTCCCAGGGCTTCTGGACGGCATGAAACGGCCCGACCGACAAGGCGCCGCCGCTGTAATTGCTCAGCACCCGGGACAGCCCGTTCGGCTCGAACCAGGTGTCCGCATCCACGAACAGAAGGAGCGGACCCGCCGCGGCCTGGGCGCCCTGGTGGCACGCCCATGTCTTGCCACGCCAACCGTCGGGCAACGGTTGCGAAGCGATCACCGTCGCGCCCCATTGGCGCGCGATTTCCGCGGTGCGGTCCGTCGAGCCATCGTCCACCACAACGATCTCCCGCGGTCTTGCTGATTGCCCCGCAAGCGACCGCAACAGTGTCGGGAGGTTCCGCTCCTCGTTCCGGGCCGGGACGATGACGCTGACCGGCTGGGTTGTGGCGGGCGCGCCTGTCGCGACAGGTCGACGCAGGCGCGGCAACAGGAGAAAGCCGAGGGCCCAGAGCAGGACGGTGGCGACCAGGATGCCTGTTTCCATGTTTATCGATTCAGGTTCCGGCGATCAGTCGTGCAAACGGCAGAGACTCCGCCACGTCTCGGCGCCTCTGCCGGAACGCACCTACGCGCTGGATCGATCCCACGCCGCCACCTGTTTCGCCACGTTCTGTCCGCAGAGCACGACCATCGGCATGCCGCCGCCGGGATTGACCGAGCCGCCGACGAAGAACAGGTTGGGATAACGGCTGCTCTGCTTGGGGGCCTTGAAGGCGAGGTTCTTGAACCGATCGCTCACCACCCCGTAGATCGATCCTTTGTTCGAGTAGTACTGGGCCCGGATATCGAGCGGCGTCCAGCAATGCTCGAAGACGACATGCTTCCTCAGATCGCGCAGGCCCATCCGCTCGAGCTTGTCCACGACCCGCTCCTTGAAGGCCAGATAGTCCTCGCGCGTCAGCGGATGCGCATCGTCCATGTAAGGAATGTGCGGCAGGATCTTGAGACAATCGCAGCCGGGCGGCGCGACGGTCGGATCGGTCTTCGACGCTGCGACGAGGTAGATCGTCGGATCGGGCGGCAACTGCCGTCTGCGGAACACGGTGTGGAAATGCGCGCGCTGATGTTCGGAGTAAAAGAAGTTGTGGTGCGCGAGTTGCGGGTACTGACAGTCGAGGCCGAGTTCGAGCACCAGCCCCGAGCACGCCGGCTCGAGCCGTTCGAGACTCCGCAGAAAAGCCGCGTCCTCGCGCAGCAACGTCTCGTAGGCCGGGATCACTTCCATGTTCGACACCACAATGTCCGCCGGATGAAAGGCGCCGTCCCGGGTGACAATGCCGGCGACCCGGTCGCCGCGCATCGGCGCGCGTCCGTCGCCCCGGGCAGGTCCGGCGCCGCCCGGCGGCGCAGATCCGACGCGGATCTCGGTCACCTCGCTGTTGAGGCGAACGACAACGCCCAACTCGTCCATGAGCCGCTGGAGACCGAGCGCGATGCCATAGAGACCGCCGTCCACGTACCAGAGGTCGTAACGAAACTGGATGGTGGGCAGGCAATTCATGAACGCCGGCGCGTGGTACGCAGACGACCCGACGTATTTGATGAAGTAGTCGAACACATCCTGCATATGGCGGGTCTTGAGGAACCGCTTGACGCCGCCGTGCATGGTCCGCAACAGATCGAACTGCGCGAACGTCCAGAACCCGTAAAACCGGGCGAAGTCCTTCGATGTGTCGAGCCCCTGCTCGAAGTAGCCCTTGTTGACGAGATCGTAGAGATCAGCCGAGTACTTCAGGAACCGCTGCACGTTGGCCGGATCCTCGCCGACCTTGCGGGCCTCCGCCGCCATCCCTTCCGGCTCGGGAACCAGATCCACCACCGTGCCGTCCTCGAAGAAGTTGCGCCAGTGCGGGCGCAGCGGGCGGATGGGGATGTAATCGCTCATCTTCCGACCCGAGCCCTCGAAGAGCCGCTCGAAGATGTGCGGCAAGGTGAGAATCGACGGGCCCAGGTCGAAGCTGTAGCCCCGCTCCCTGAGCACGTTGAGCTTCCCCCCAATCCGACCGTTCTTTTCGTGGATGGTGACCGCGTACCCTGCCTGGGCCAGCGAAATGGCGGCCGACAATCCCCCCAGTCCGGAGCCGATGACCGCGACGTGCTTCCTGCTCATAGGTTCTTTCATGGGTTGGCGGTGACGCGTTCCAAACCTTCCTTGGCCCAGTGATCGGCCGGATGCTCCGCAAGCGCCCGGCGGAAGGCATCCGCAGCCTCCGCCCGCTCGCCGAGTGCTTCATAGGTCCGCCCGATGAACGTGAGGCAACTGCTCCGCCCCCACCGCGGCTCGAGCGGCCCCACAGGCCGCCGCGCTTCGAGGACAAAAAGCTTCTCGGCCTCCAGAAACGTCGCCAGCGCCTCGCGCCGCGCCGCGGGCCTCCTCGCGACGTGAAACTGACAGGTGCCGATCAGGTAGCGCACGCGCGGATTGTCCGCGCCCAGTTCGAGAGCCTTCTTGCAGTGCTTCTGGACCCGTGGCCCGTATTGCGCGGCGCGCAACAGGCTGCCGCCGATCTTCATGCCATACAGCGTCCCGAGCAATGCATGGCTCTCCGCATGGCGTTCGTCCAGTTGGACCGCCCGCGTCAGCGCGCTCAGGGCTGCCTCGCGCGCGGCGTCGACTTCGGACTTCCGGGCGCGCGTCGAAACCTCGGTCTCGAGGCGCAGCATGCGATGGAACTCGGTCGTCCCCAGCCAGTACAAGGCAGCGCCGGACGCCGGCGCATGGCTGACGGCCTGGCGAAAGAGTTCGGATGCCGCCGCGAAACGGGCGCCGTCCCAGGCCTGATAGGCGGCGTTGAACTCCGCAACCCCCGCGCCAACCAGTCGATTCGCGCGCTCATCCGCCTGCGCCAACAGGGCAGCACACAGCATCATCAGTGGCATCGAACGCGGCATAGGACGGACCGACTTGTACGTCGCCACAGTCCGTTCTCCAAGCGGATTCTAACCCGCATGGCAGACATCGTGCGAAATCTCATCGCCCCCGTGCACGGACGGGACGCAAACAAGCGGGTTACCGGTTGGGATTGTCAGGCGCGCCCTTTTCAGCTATGCACCTGCCCATGCCGCAACGCGTATTGATCGTCGGAGCCGGTCCGGGGGGTCTCGCCACCGCCATGCTGCTGGCCAAGGCCGGGGTGGAAGTCACGATCCTCGAGAAGGAGCCGCGCGTTGGGGGACGCACCTCGCCGATCGAAGGTCAGGGGTACCGATTCGACCTGGGCCCAACCTTCTTCCTCTACCCGCAGATCCTCGAGGAGATTTTCGCCGAAGTCGGACGCGACCTGAAGCGCGAGGTGCCGATGCGGAAGCTCGATCCCCAGTACCGTCTCATCTTCGGCGCCGGCGGGGAACTGGTCTGCACGTCGGATGTCGAGCGCATGGTCGCCGCCATTGCCAAGCTGGCGCCGGCGGACGGCCCCCAGTTCCGCCGGTTCATGAACGACAACCGGTTGAAGCTCGAGAAGTTTGCCCCGTGCCTGCAGTCGCCTTTCCTGAGCTGGACCGATCTCCTGCAGACCCGCCTCCTCGCGGTGCTGCCCTACCTCAAGCCGTTGAAGTCGCTGCATGCCGAACTGGCCGGCTACTTCGCCGATCCGCGCCTGCAACTGGCCTTCACCTTTCAGTCCAAGTACCTGGGCATGTCCCCCTTCCAGTGTCCCAGCCTGTTCTCGATTCTCTCCTATCTCGAATACGAGCACGGCATCTGGCATCCGACCGGCGGCTGCAGCGAACTCACGCGCGGCATGGCGCGGGTCGCCAAGGAACTGGGCGCGCGCATCCGGCTGGGCGAGCCGGTCCAGGAGATTCTCTTCGAGGGCCGGCGGGCGATCGGCGCGCGCACGGCCCAAGGCGAGCATCGCGCCGATGCCGTCGTTGTGAACGCCGACTTCGCGCATGCAATGACCACGCTGGTCCCGAACCGGCTGCGTCGGCGATGGACCGACGCGACCATCGCGCGCAAGCGGTTCTCATGCTCGACGTTCATGCTCTACCTGGGCATCGAGGGCCGATGCGACCAACTCGAGCACCACAACATCTACATCGCGGAGAACTACCGCCAGAATCTCGAGGACATCGAACGGCGCCATGTCCTGACAGACGATCCGTCGTTCTATGTCGAGAACCCGTCCGGCATCGACGACACCATGGCGCCGCCCGGTCACAGCGCGCTCTACCTGCTCGTGCCCGTCAGCCATCAGCACCCGAACCTGGACTGGACCAGGGAGCGCGACCGGTATCGTCGGGTGGCCTTGCGGCAACTGGCCAAGCTCGGGCTTCCTGACATCGAGAAGCGCATCCGGTTCGAGCGCATCCTGACCCCAGTCGACTGGGAGCAGAATGTCGGCGTCTATCGTGGGGCGACTTTCAACCTGGCCCACAACTTGGGCCAGATGCTCCACCTGCGCCCGCGCAATCGGTTCGAGGAATTCGAGCGCATGTACCTGGTCGGCGGCGGAACCCATCCGGGCAGCGGGTTGCCGGTCATCTTCGAATCCGCCCGCATCAGCGCGCGGCTCTTGTTGCAGGACCTGCGGTGAGATCGGGGCCCGGGAACTCAACCCGGTCCGCCTGCCGGCATCGGCGCGCGCGGTAGAAGAAACTTGAAGGTCGCGCCCCGACCTGGAGCGCTCTCGACCCAGACACGCCCGCCGTGGGCCTGGACGATGTGCTTGACAATCGACAGCCCCAGCCCGGTTCCCCCTTCCTCGCGCGAACGCGCCTTGTCGACCCGGTAGAACCTCTCGAAGACACGGTTCAATGCCTCGGGCGGCAGCCCGGGGCCGTCGTCGGCGACACGCACTTCGAGTTCGTCCGCGGCCGCCGAATCGGCCCCCACGCGGACAACCCCGCCGACCCGCCCGTACTTGATCCCATTGTCGATCAGATTCGACAGCACTTGGTGAAGCCGTCCGCGGTCGGCCGAAACGACAACCGGCGCCAAATCGCTCTCGAGCTCGACCTGTTTGGCGGCGGCTTGGGGTTGGAATTCCTCGAACACCTCGCCCACCAGGGATCGGAGATCCACCGGCTCGATCTTCAGTTGCGAGCGACCGGCCTCGAGCTCGGAAATGGTGAGCAGATCCTCAGTCAGCAGGGCCAGACGCTGCGCGTTGCGGTCGATGATGCGCAGAAACTTCTCGTTCAGCGCGGGATCGTCCTTGGCGCCTCCGAGCAGCGATTCCGCAAACCCCTGGATCAACGAGAGCGGGGTGCGCAGCTCGTGGCTGACGTTGGCCACGAATTCCTGGCGGGTCCGCTCGAGCTGCTTGAGACGCGTCAGGTCATGAAAGACAAGAATCAAACCGCCCGATTCCTCGTCGCCATCCCGCAGGGCGGCGGCGTTGACCGCGATCCACCGCTCCTCGGCGCCCGGCAGCTTCAGCTCGAAGCCGCGCACGACAGGCTCGCGGGCCAGACGCTCGACCAGCGACGCCAGCTCGTGCGAGCGGACGGCCTCGATCAACGGGCGCCCGGCGAACTCGCCGCCGAGGCCAAGGAGACCGGCGCACGCGTCGTTGGCGAGTCGGATGCACCCCTTCGCATCAAGCCAGAGAACCCCGTCGACCATGCTGTTCAGAAGGGCGTGTTGCTCGGCCCGCGCGCGCGTCTCCGTCTCCCCCAGGCGTTGGCGCAGGGCGTCGCCCTCGCCGCGCGAGCAGGCTTCCTGACGCGCGAGCCTGCGATGCCAATACACCTGCGTCGCAATCAGCGCCGCGGTCAGAAGGAGGATCAGCGGCATTTCCATAGCACCGGATGCTCAGGTCATGTCAGGCCCATGCGCCATGCCCAGCCCGGAAATCCCATGCCGGGTCGAGGACACAAAGGCCCGGGCCCGGGCAAAGCAGGCCCGCTTGGGCGTCCCGCGGCAGAAACGCGCGGTTTGTCATTCGACAAACCGATATCCGACACCGCGAACGGTGTCGAGGTGCTTGGCCGCCGGGCCGAGCTTTTCCCGCAGCCGACGCATGTGCGTATCGACGGTGCGCGTGTCGATCAGGCTCTCGTAGTGCCAGACATCCTGGAGAAGTTGATCGCGGGATTGCACCCGCCCGGCCCGTTCGGCAAGAACGGTCAACAGACGAAACTCCGTCGCGGTCAGCTCGATCGCCTTGCCCTTCCAGAGGACTTCGTGCCTGGGACGGTCGATGACCAGGTCGCCGAAGGCGAAGCGCTCGGGCCGGGAGACCTTCTGTTGATGGCGCTGGAGGACATTCTTGACGCGCAGGACCAGTTCGCGCGGGCTGAACGGCTTGGTGACGTAATCATCGGCGCCCAGTTCGAGCCCCAGCACCCGGTCAATCTCGCTCGCCTTCGCCGTCAGCATGATGATCGGGATGCCGGCGGTCGCGGGATCACGTCGAAGAACCTTGCAGACCTCGATGCCGCTCATCTCGGGAAGCATGACATCGAGCACAATCAAGTCGGGCATCGAGGCCCGGGCCTTCTCGAGCGCCTCCGCTCCGTCCTCGGCGCCCGTGACCTCGTGGCCGGCCTGGCGCAGGTTGAACTCGACAAGCTCGAGAGCATCGGGCTCGTCATCGACGACGAGAATCCTGGCTTTCATCGGACGTGTCACGCGGGCGGTGCAGCGGACGGGTGGGAATGCCGGATATCGACGGCTTCGCGCAAGTAGACGGCTTCCTCCGCGACGTTCTTGGCGTGGTCGGCAACCCGCTCGAGGCTGCGCGAGACCACCATCAGGTTCAGACAGCGCTTGATGTTCTGCGGGCTCTCGGCCATGACGGCTTCGAGCTCGGCCAGGATTTGCCTGTTGAGGGCGTCGACCTCCTTGTCCTCGGCGACCAAGGCCCGGGCCGCGGCGGTGTTGCCCGAGACAAAGGCGTCGAGCGCGTTGCGGAGCATCCGGACGGCGCGTTCGGCGAGCTGAGGGAGGGCCGACGCGGCCTTCAGGGGCGGTTCCTGGTTCAACTCGCGGGTGCGTTTGGCGATCTTAGTGGCCTCATCCCCCACCCGTTCGAGGTTCTGTGTGATCTTCATCGCCACCGTGATGAGGCGGAGATCCGAAGCCAATGGGGCCTGGGCCAGAAGGCCGATCGCCAGCTCGTCCAACTCCATCTCCAACTCGTCCAGAACGGTGTCGTCTTCCTTCACCTTCTGGGCGAGGGCGTCGTCGCGGTTCCGCAAGGCCTCGACCGCCCGGTTGACCGCGTTTTCCGCGTAGCTCGCCATGACAAGGAGCCGCTGTTTGAGCACCGACAGCTCGTGTTCGAAATGTTCCATACAAGAGGATTCTAGCCGAAACGGCCGGTGACGTAATCTTCAGTCTGTTTCCTGGCAGGGTTGGTGAACAGGCGGCGGGTCGCGTCAAACTCGATCAGCTCCCCCAGGTAGAAGAATGCGGTGGAATCCGAGATGCGGGCCGCCTGCTGCATGTTGTGCGTGACGATAACGATCGTGAACTCCTTCTTCAAATCCAGAATCAGGTCCTCGATTCGCGCGGTGGCAAGCGGATCGAGGGCGGACGCCGGCTCGTCCATGAGGAGGATCTCCGGCTGGATGGCGATGGCGCGGGCGATGCAGACGCGCTGCTGCTGGCCTCCGGACAGGCCGAGCGCGCTGGCGTGGAGGCGGTCTTTCACTTCGTCCCAGAGGGCCGCTTGGCGCAGGCTGCGCTCGACCGTCTCATCAAGCATCCGGCGGTCGCGCATCCCGCGCAGCCGCAGGCCGTAGGCGATGTTCTCGTAAATGCTTTTCGGGAATGGATTGGATTTCTGGAAAACCATCCCAACCCGCTTTCGCAACTCGATCACGTCGGTCTTCGCGTCATAGAGATCGTGCCCGTGAATGGCCACGCGCCCTTCGATGCGCACGTTGTCGATCAGATCGTTCATCCGGTTCAGACAACGAAGCAGCGTCGACTTGCCGCACCCGGACGGCCCGATGAAGGCCGTGACCAACCGCTCCGGAATGCTCAGCGTGATGTTGCTGAGGGCCTTGGCGCGGCCATAGTACAAGCTGAGATTCTCGATGCGGATGAGCGGCGTGGCGGCCGCCGACGCGGCGTCGCCGCCCTGGCGGAGGCCCGCCGCGACGCGGATTGTTGGGGTGAGGTGTTCCGCCATAGGCAGGAGGGGTCAGCCGTGCACCGCCCGCAAATGACGCCGAATGCGGGCGCGGATCAGGATCGCCACGAAGTTGAGCGCGAAGGTCAAGGCCACGAGCACGAGCACGGTTCCATAGAGGATCGGCCGGGTCTTGTCGATGTTGGGAGACTGTGTCGAGAGGACGAAGACATGGTAACCGAGGTCCATGAACTGGTCGGTCAGCGACTTCGGCAAATCGGCCATGAAATACGCCGCGCCAGTGAAGAGAATCGGCGCCACTTCGCCGGCGGCGCGGCTCACGGCAAGAATGCCGCCCGTCATGATGCCCGGCAGGGCGTTGGGGAGAACGATCTTGACGATTGTCTGCAGTTTGGTGGCCCCGAGCGCCAGGCTGGCTTCGCGCAGCCCCAACGGGATGGCCCGCAAAGCCTCTTCAGTGGCCACGATGACCACTGGCAGGGTCATCACGGCCAGAGTCATCGACGCCCAGATCAGGGCCGCCTTCCCCCATAGCGGTCTGGGATTGTCCGGATAGAAAAGCGCGTCCATGCCGCCGCCCACAAAGCCGATGAAAAATCCCAGTCCAAACAGCCCAAACACAATCGAGGGCACGCCGGCCAGGTTGTTGACCGCGCCGCGGATGACGCGCGTGATCGGCGAGGTGGTGTGCGCGTATTCGGTCAGGTAAACCGCCGTGACGACGCCCACCGGAATCACGAAGATGGTCATCAGAATCACCCGCGCCGAAGTGCCGAAGATCATCGGGAATATTCCGGCCTTGGTGACGTCGAACATGTCCGACTCCGTGCCCCCGCTGACGAAGCGCCAGGAGATGGCCGGCCAGCCGTGCATGGCAATGTTGCCCAGGATCACCGCCAGGATCGCCAGAATCAACAGTGTCGCCAGCCCGGTCAGCCCCGTGCAGAAAAACGACACCCAGTCGAACGACTTCACCGTAAAGTCGGATCGCTCGTCATGGGCTCTCGAGTTCAATTCTGCGATGTGTGCTCTGAATTTGAAATGGCCGCGCCGCGCCTCACGAACGTTTGCCTTCCAGCCGCTTCTTGAGCCGCTGGATGACCAGGTCGCCGGCGAGGTTCGCAAGGAACGTCACGGCGAAAAGCACAGCCCCCAGCAGGAACAGAATGCGGTAGTGATGTCCGCCAAAAACTGTCTCGGCCAGTTCGGCCGCAATGGTGGCCGTGATGGTGCGGGTCGAATCGAACAAACTCCAGGAGAGGATGCTGGCGTTGCCGCTCGCCATCAACACCACCATCGTCTCCCCGATCGCGCGGCCGAAGCCGAGCGCGACCGCGGCGAACACGCCGGGCACCGCGGCAGGCAGCACGATCTGCCAGGCCGCCTGCCACCGCGAAGACCCCAGCGCCAGGGCGGCCTCGGTGTACGTGCGCGGCACGCTGGTCAGGGCGTCCTCGGCGATCGAGAAGATCACCGGCAACGCGGCCAGGCCCAAGGCAATCCCGGCCACAAGGGCATTCAGCCGTGAGGCGTAGCCGAACACGTTTTGCAGGAATGTGGCCATCACGATCAGGCCGAAAAAGCCAAGAACAACCGACGGAATGCCGGCCAGCAGCTCGATGGCGGGCTTGATCCACTCTTTGAGCCGCGGCGAGGCGAGCTGCGATACGTAGAGGGCCGCCGCCAGGGCCAAAGGCACGGCAAAGAGCAGCGCGACCAGGGTGGTCTTTAGGCTCCCAACAATCAGCGGGACGATGTTGTACTTGTGGATCGCGGAGACGGGCTGCCAGATGTAGACGGGGTGGTCGTATCCCGTCCATTGGTACGGAAACAGCAAGTAGCGCCAGGCGGCCGTGTTCACGGTCGCATCCTTGTCCTCCGGTGCTTCCGCGGCGATTTCCTGCTTCAGCTCCATCAGGAGTTCGAGCGTCTCCCGATCCTTGCCCGCAAACTCGGCGGGCGTCAGTCCCAGATACTGCCGCAGCGCTTCGGAACTCAGGGAGTCCATCTGGCTGGGAGGAATCACCGCGGTCTCGAGCGTAGCGGCGCTGGACATCCGGCCCAGGAGAATCGGGAGCGCCTCGCGGGTGACGAATACGAAGATCAGGAAGATCATCACCATCGCCGTCAGCGACACCAGAAAGATGAGCTTCTCCGCGATCCACTCGCCGGGCCGGGCCCGATAGCCCCGCTCAAGGCCCATCCAGCCTTCGCTCCGCCGTCCCAGTTGCTGACGGTGTGGCATCGCCCCCCAGTCTCACTGGCGCAACTGCTTCGGCAAGGGAAAATACCCAATGTCCTTAACCACGTTCTGTCCCGCATCGCTGCGAATCCAGTTCAGGTAGGCGGCGACCTCACCCTTGTCGAGGGCCGGGTTCACATAGATGTAAAGATAGCGCCAGATGGGATAGGTGCCCGCGACCACGGTCTCTTCGCTCGGTTCAACGGCCGCCCCGCCTTTCTCCTTGCTGACTTTGATGTGTTTGGCCCCCGCCCCGTAGGCGGCCCCGCCGTAGCCGATGCCCTTGGGCTCGCCGGCCACGGCCTGGAGAACCTGCGCCGTGCCCTGCAGGGTCTGCGCGCTCGAAGCAAAGTCCTTGCCCTTGAGCACGTGCTCTTTGAAAAACTCGTAGGTGCCGGAGCTGTTCTCGCGGCTGTACAGCACGATCGGCTGGTCTTTGCCGCCGATCTCCTTCCAGTTCCGGATCTTGGCCGTAAAGATCCCCTCAAGTTCCTCGATGCTGAGTTGCGCGATCGGGTTGCTCTCGTGGACGTAGACCGACAGGCCATCGAGCGCGACTTTGTACTCGGTGGGCCGCTTGCCAAAGGCCTTCACACAGGCTTCGATCTCCTTGGCGCGGATCTTGCGCGAGGCGTTGCAGAGATCGGTCGTCTGATTCTGCAGGGCGGCAAATCCGGTGCCGGTGCCCCCGCCGGTCACCTGGATCTTGGTGTTCGAATTCTGCTGCATGTACATCTCAGCCCATTTCTGGGCCAGAATCACCAGGGTGTCGGAGCCCTTGACCGTGAGATTCCCGGCCAGAGCCGGGCCGACACCGACAAGCAGTGCGAGCGCGAGTGCGAGCGCGATGGACCTGCGATTCGTTTGCGTCATTTGTTTTCCTTTTCCTTGAAACTTCCAGCAGGCGGATGGCCGGCGGGTGTCAATTGTGTGACAGTCAGGTTAAAACTTCAGAACCGCGTCCACCTGGAGCCGGTGCATGTGGCTGTCGCTGCCAGGCAGGTATTCTTCGATCAGATCGACGCCAAACCAGGTCATGCTCAAAGTCAAGGGATCGAGCGGCGAATAACTGGCCTTGACCACATGGCCTCGAGCGTTGGTGCCGGCCCAGTACCCGGCGCTGCGAGCCCGGGCATACTCAGGGGCGGTGACCGCTGGCGAATTGGCGTAGTAGGCCCCGAAATCAGAATCCGTCAACTCCTCCCACCAGGCGTCGCCTTCGAGCACCTTGTAGCGGTAGGTCAGCTCCCAAGTCCGCCGTTTGCCTGCCTTGCCGAAAGTCACGCCGGCCTGATAGCCCCGGTTCATGTCATCCGCGCCGCTGTTGTAGAGATACTCCCCAAACACCCTGATCGGGAACGGACCCGCATAGAAGGGAAAGGCCCCGAGTGTGTAAGTGAACGCCGCGTCCACAACCAGCGTGTCGTAGCCAGACTCGGGCTCGTCGAGCCCCGCGTATGTCTCCGAATTCCCCGTGTAGCGCACATGCCGGCGGTTTCCCGCATTGATGTCCGGCACCGCGCTGCTCGGGAGGTTTTCCTCGTTCTGGATCGTCAAAAAGCCGATCCCGGCACTGGTGCCGACCTTCGGGGTCCAAACCGATTCGAGGCGGAGTTGGCTCCCGAGCAGAAACGGATCGGAGCTCGTGGACCCGATTTCGTCGAGGACGAATTCGCCCAGATTCAACTTCAGCGCGTGCCTGTCGTTCAATGTGTAACTGATCTGCTGCGCCGCGCCTTCCGGCGTATAGTCGTTGTCGAAGAGCATATCCGACAGCACGAACGGATTCTCCATCTTGCCGATCGTCAGCACGCCTGTCCAATCCGGACGATTGATCGCCGCCCACCGCGCGTACGCCAGATCGAGGAAGATCCCCTTCTTCGAGGCGTTGTTCTGCAGGCTCTGGTTGTTCGAGATCGGGTCGGAGCCCGAAGTCAGCCCGGACGCGTTGTCCAGGTCACCCGATCCCAACCGCACCCCGACTTCGAGGTTCTCGATCAGGTTGGCCGCAACACCCAACCGGAGGCGATACCGCCAGCGGTTGCGATCGACAAAATCGGGATTGTCCCCGTAGAAACCCTCGAAACGCCCCCGAAAATCGCCGTTGATCTTCAGCGCCGTGACCCACTCAGGCATGCCGCTCTTGACCGCGTAGGCCTGACCGAATCCCTTGTCCGCCTCCTCGCGAAGTTCGTTGCCTTCCTTGACCGTCAGGATTCCCTTCTCGACCAGTTTGTCGATCAGCGCGTCGGATGATTGGGTTCGAGCGGCCGGCAGGCTCAGGCCCGCGATCGCCACGCCGATTCCCAACAACTGGGTGCAGAGGTTTGTGCGTCTCATGATGCGTCCGGATGAGTTGTTGCCCGTTCAGCTCCGCCGTTTTGGCGGGCTTCAAGACGCACATGAGAATCCCCCTGCTGTGTGCCGACCAGGCGGCTGCGCGGTTACGATTGGGCAACATCCAATTCAGGACCGCCGCTCTCTCACCCCACGACATTGACCTGCAAATCCCGCATCGTCGCCAACTCCCCCAGCGCGCCCAATCCACGCAGCGGACGCGCCCCATCCC